>JBDHTW010000013.1:0-64742 GCA_039808865.1 Geminicoccaceae bacterium | reverse complement strand
CATCGCGACCCAGTTCAGGGCGATGAATTCCTGCCAGGCGAAGAACGCGAGCTGGGCAACGGTGGCGTTCGGCCCGGCCGGGGTGTCGTGCGGGACGCACGGGCTGACCAGGAGCGAAAAGGGGGGCAAATAGCACGCGGGGTCGCCCGAAGGATGGGCATCGGCTGGCCGGACGTCCGGTAGCAGCCAGAACGCCGGCGACAGAGCCAGTGCGAGAGCACACGAAATGCGTGTTCTTTCGGCCATTGCGACTTCCCTTGTCATTCCGGCTATGTTGTCCAGGCATGCCCTGGATACTGTGGTTCGATGCGTGGGCAAGATTTGGCGAACGGCGCCTGAGCCTTAAGGCGCGTCGGATTGTCCGGCAAGCAATTTGAAGGAGCGAGATTGTTTCTCCGGCCACCATCGCCGTCGCCCTACGCGATGTGCAAGGAGAATAGTTCATCGGGATAACCAATAATTGCGAAAGATTTGCAGAAATTGCGGATTTAGTGTGCTCGATGGCGCGGAGCGGCTCAGATCGCCTTCCGCGTCATCCAGATATTGTTCGGGGCTGGCGATGCGCACTTGCGCCAGCGCATCCCACTATAGGTTGTGGATCGCCGCCCGAGCGTGGCATGATCGTGCGCAAAAGCTCGTCGCGCTCGGCATCGAAAGTCCTCAGGGCCCGCGGCGCGCCGGCCAGCTTCAGGCGAAGCGGTCGGGCCGGAAGGTGGCAAGCAGGGGATGAGGCTCGCCGCTCAGGATCTCCGCGGCGAGAAGCTCGCCGACGATCAGCCCGAGCGTGGCGCCGCTGTGGCTGAAGGCGACGTGGTAGCCTTGGATGCCGGGCAGCGCACCCAGGACCGGCTCGCCGTCCGCGGGGATCGGCTTGGGGCCGACACCGTAGGTGGCGAGCTTGAGCTCGGGGTTGCCGGCGAGCACGGCCGAAGCTTCGCGCAACAGCCCGGCGATGGTCGATTCCCGGACCGCGTAGGTTCCATCCGGGCGGACGTCGACCTCGTCCTCCGACCAGGCGGCATCCAGCGCGAGCGCACCGCCCGGGCCGGGGCGGACCGCCACCCGCGGCGTGTTGAGCACGGCGCGCAGGCCGGTCGCCACCGGCCGCGTGGTCAGCAGAAGCGAGATCGGCGTCGCATCCGGAATGTGGCAGCCGACCTCGGCCACGAGCTCGGGCACGGCCGGCCCCACCGCCGCCAGCACCGCGTCGGCCGTGATATGCTCGCCGGAAGCCGTCCGGACGCCGGTGGCGCGACCGCCGGCTAGCTCGACCGAGGCCCGGCCGGCGCCGCCGACGAGCACGCCGCCGAGCGCGGTGTATTCCTGGAGCAGGAGGACGATCAACGAGGGCAGATCGACCCAGCCCTCGCCGGGATTGAAGATCGCGCCCTGGCGGGTGATGGCGCGTGCATCGACGCCCGGCGTCACCGCCGCCACCTCGTCCGGTGCCAGCAGCCGGGCATCGTAGCCGAGGCGCCGCTCGTGCGCATAGACCTCGGCGATCTCGTTGCCGGCATCGTCGGCGTCCCAGGTGAGGCCGCCGTCGAAGCGCAGCCAGGGAGCGGCCGGACGCCGCGCCGACAAGGTGCGGTAGCGGTCGATGCCGACCATGCGCAGCTGGTGGTACGCGGCCGAGCGCCGGCGCGAGGAGTTGAGCCAGGAGAGCGAGCGCCCGGAGGCGCCGCTCGCCGGCGCGCCCTCGGTGACGAGCGTCACGTCCGCGCCGTGCCGGGCGAGGTGCAGGGCCGTCGAGACGCCGAAGATGCCGGCGCCGAGCACCGCGACGCGCATGGAGGAGCTGGCAGAGCGCATGGCAACGAGCTTTCGTGGTTGGGGCGGGAGGGAGCGGCCTCGTGGCGTGCTCCCGACGGGCCGGCTCAGAGCATCTCGGAGAGGAAGCGCTTGAGGCGCGGGCTCTGCGGGTCGCCGAAGATGGCATCGGGCGGGCCGGCCTCGACCACCATGCCCTCGTCCATGAACACGACTTGGTCGGCGACCCGCCGGGCGAAGTTCATCTCGTGGGTCACCACCACCATGGTCATGCCGCTGCGGCCGAGCCCGGCCATCAGCTTGAGGACTCCCTTGACCAGCTCGGGGTCGAGGGCGCTGGTCACCTCGTCGAACAGCATCAGCGCGGGCTCCAGCGCCAAGGCGCGGGCGATCGCCACGCGCTGCTGCTGGCCGCCGGAGAGGTCGATCGGGCGGTGGTGCAGGCGGGCGGCAAGGCCGACCTCGGCCAGCCGTGTCTCGGCGACGCGGCGCGCCTCGACGTAGGGCAGGCCCTTCACCTTGCGCAGCGCCAGCATGACGTTGCCCAGCGCGGTATGGTCGGGAAACAGGTTGAAGTGCTGGAACACCATGCCGACGTGGCGGCGCAGCTGATCGGGCGGCATGCGCAGCACGCTCTGGCCATCGAGGCGGATGTCGCCGCCGCGGGGCTCGGCCAGCCGGTTGATGCAGCGGAGCAGGGTCGACTTGCCGGAGCCGGAAGGGCCGATCACGCAGGTGATGCTGCCGGCCGCCGCCTTGAGGCTGACCTGGCGCAGCACCTGGAAGTCGCCGTAGGCCATGTCGAGATCGACCAGCTCGAGACTCGCGCCACGATGGTGCGCCGGCCGGACCCTGGCCTGCGCCGGCGCAGCCGATGCCGCAGCCGCGCTCGGCTGGAGCTCGCTGCCGAGTGCGGCCTCGTCGACCTCGCTCACCTCCTTCAGCCCGCTGGTCGCGACCTGGGCCCGGCGGCCGGTGCGCAGGCGCCGGTCGATCGCGTTGACCAGATGGGTGAGCGGCACGGTGATCAACAGGTAGAACAACCCGGCGAGCATCAACGGCGAGAGATTGCCCGAGACCACCGCCTGGTCCTGGCCGACCCGGAACAGCTCGCGCTCCGCGGCAAGCAGGCCCAGAAAATAGACCAGGCTCGAATCCTTGATGTTGCCGATGAACTGGTTGACCAGGGCCGGCAGGACGCGGCGCACCCCCTGCGGGATCACGATCAGCCGCATCGCTTTGGGGTAGGACATGCCGAGCGCGCGCGAGGCCTCGAGCTGGCCGCGCTCGACGCTCTGGATGCCCGAGCGGAAGATCTCGCCGATGTAGGCGCCGGCGATCAGACCGAGGGCGATGATGCCCAAGGGATAGGGCGAAGGTCCGAACAGCTCGCGGCCGAGGCGGGCGAAGCCCTGTCCGATCAGGAGGATGGTGACGATCGCCGGCAGGCCGCGGAAGACGTCGGTGTAGACCCGGGCCGGCCAGCGCAGCCAAGCCGCGCGCGAGATGCCCATCACGGCCAGGAGCATGCCGATGACGATGCCGAGAAGGGTGGAGGCGGCCGCCAGGATCAGCGTGTTCTTGAGCCCCACCAGGAGCATGGTCGGCAGCACCGCCACCATGGCCTGCCAGTCGAAGAAGCTGCGGCCGATGATCTCGAGCCAGCTCACGGCATGTCCTTCCCAAGCCGGATGGGTCGCCGCGCGGTCGGACGCGGACGCGGATGCGTGCGGCGCGGGCCGCGGGGATCGACCCGCGCCGGCAGCGGGCTCAGGACTTGGGCAGGTACTGCTCGGGCATCGGCGAGCCCGGGAACCACTTCATGTAGAGCGTCTTCCAGGTGCCGTCCTGCATGGCCGCGTGCAGCGCCTCGTCGAGCGCGGCGCGGAAGGCATCGTTGCCCTTGTGGATGGCGAATCCGGCCGGGGCGTCGAACGAGGGGATGTTGAGCGCGAGCACGAGGCCGGGATAGCGCTCGCCATACTGCTTGGCCGCCTCGTAGTCGAGGAAGTGCGCGTCGATCGAGCCGTTGTTGAGCGCCAAGATGGCCGAGTTGTTGTCCGGGAAGTTGACGATGTCGGTGCTCGTGAAGTGGCTGCGGGCATAGGCCTCCTGCAGCGTGCCCTGGACGACGCCGAGGCGCTTGCCGGCAAGGTTGCTCGCGTCCTTGATCGTGTCGCCCGCGGCCAGCACGGTGAGGTAGCCGGCGAGATAGCCGTCGGAGAAGTCGACCGTCTGCTTGCGCGGCTCGGTGATGCCGATCGCCGCCACGGCCACGTCGAAGCGCCCGTTGGCGACCGAGGGCAGGAGCGCCGAGAAGTCCTGCCCGGTGAAGGTGACGTGCTCCTTATCGAAGCCGAGGCGACGGGCGACATCCAGGAACAGCTCGATGTCGAAGCCGCTGAACTCGCCGTTGGTGTCGGTGAAGGTATAGGGCTTGGCGTCGCCCATGCTGCCGACGCTGATGGTCGAGGGATCGATCAGGTTGTAGGGGTTGCCGGCCGGCGCCGCCTGACCTTCGCCGGCCAGGGCCAGCAGCGTCGTGGCTGCCGACAGGGCCGCCGCGAGCATCGTTCGACGATCGATCCTGCACATCATCGCCATCTCCCATTCCTGCGTCGGCGGGGGCCGCGCGCTCGTCGTTGCCCAGGCAGAGCATGATGATCCGCTGTGGTCCGCGATGGCCGCCTGCATCGGCCACCCCGGCACCAAACCGGCATTCTACTCTGTAATGAGACCGGTCTCATAAGCTATTGATACCGGTCTCACAAGTATTAACCCATGCTTGACGACGATTCTGGCGATGCGCTAAGGCGCTGGCATGGACAGACGGCCGACGCGATCCAGGCCCGTGACGGTCGCGGACGTCGCGCGGGCGGCGCAGGTTTCCAAGGCGACGGCGGCCCGGGCGCTGGGCAGCTACGGCGCGGTCAGCGCCGAGGTCCGGCAACGCGTGCTGGCCGCCGCGCGCCAGCTCGACTACCGCGCCAACGAGCTTGCCCGCACCATGGCCACCGGACGCTCCGGCACGCTCGGCGTCGTGGTCGGCGACATCGAGAACCCATTCTTCGGGCTCGCCGTGCGCGGCATCAGCGATGCCGGCAAGGCGGCGGGCTACGACGTGATCCTCTCCAACTCGGCCGAGGACGTCGCCGAGGAGCAGGCGGCCGTCGAGGTGCTGACGGCCAAGGGCGTCGACGGCCTGATCGTCGCGCCATGCGAGCGGCATGCGGGCGCGCACCTCGCGGCCCTGCTCGGGCGCGGCCGGCCGCTCGTGCTGCTCGACCGCGAGGTGGCGGGGCTCGAGGTCGACGCGGCTCTGGTCGACGGCCGCGCGGCCGCCATGGCGGCGACGCGCCTGCTGATCGAGGCGGGCCATCGGCGCATCGCCTACGTCACCGCCACGGCGGCGCCGGACTGGCACTTCACGGCGCCGGCGCAGATCAAGCTCACCACCGTGCTGAGCCGGATCGAGGGCTTTCTCGAGGTCGCCGTGGCGGCCGGCCTCACGGAGGCGGATCGCCAGATCGGCCTCGGCGCCACCGACACCCGGCAGGCGCAGCGCATCCTGGCCGAAATCCTGACGGCATCGCGCCGGCCCACGGCCATCTTGGCCTCGGACAGCAAGATCGCGCTCGAGGTCCTGCGCGCGGCCAAGGCATTGCGGCTGGCGATCCCGCGGGAGCTCTCGCTGGTCGCATTCGACGATGCCGACTGGACCAGCGCCGTCGACCCGGCCGTGACCGTCGTCGCCCAGCCCACCTACCAGCTCGGCGTGACGGCGGCGCGCATGCTGATCGAGCGGATCGCCGGCGAGCATGGGCCGCCGCGGCGCCGGGTCCTGCCGGCCGAGCTGATCGAGCGCGAGTCCGTGGCCGCGCCAGGAGGCATCGGTCAGCCACGCCGCGGCGACGGCTAGACGCCGGGCCGAAGATCGGACGTTGCGATGCCGCTGTGGTGTCGGAACGTGGCGCTGAACGTCGACGGAGTCTGATCGCCGACCGCGAGCGTCACGTCGGTGATCGGCGCCCCGGCTCGTGCAAGAGCCGCCACGCCCGCTGCAGGCGCAGGCTGGTCAGCCATGCGTACGGTTTGGGCCCGGTCGCATGCCGGAACGCCGCGCAGAAATGCGACCAGCTCGGCAAGACACGGGGCGAGCGCCAGTCCCCGCCCGCTCGCAGCCCGTCGCCGCCGGAGGACGCTGACCGCGCCGCTGCCGAAGGTGGACATCATCGGCAGCGCGGCATTCAGACGCCTGGGCGCATAGAGGGGCTCTGCGCTGCCGCGCCGGGTGGATCTGCATCACGGCCGATCCGTTCGGTCCGTTCTGAAAATCCCCATCTGGCCGCCGGAATGGGACCATGACCACGACCTGCCCGCGGGCCAAGTCGAACGCTCCGGCGGGATGCGGTGCTCCTAGAGCCGCCCCGCTAGTCCTTCGCCCGCTCCACGTAGGAACCGTCCTCGGTCATGATCACGACGCGGGTGCCGGTGGTGATGTGCGGCGGGACCATCGTGCGCGCGCCGTTGGCGAGGATCGCCGGCTTGTACGACGAGGAGGCGGTCTGGCCCTTGGTCACCGGCTCGGTCTCGACGATCTCGAGCGTGACCCGCTGCGGCAGCTCGATCGCGATCGCCAGGCCCTCGTGCAGGCTCAGCATGCAGGCCATGCCTTCCTGCAGGTAGATCGCCTGATCGCCGATCACGTCCTTCGGCACCACGACCTGATCGTAGGTCTCCGGGTTCATGAAGTGGTAGCCCTCGTCGTCGCCGTAGAGGAACGTGTGCTCCCGGGACTCGACGTAGGCGCGCTCCACCTGCTCGGTGGTGCGATAGCGCTCGGAGATTTTCACCCCGTCGCTGATGCGGCGAAGGTCGAGCTGCGTGACCGGCGTGCCCTTGCCGGGATGGATGTTCTGCGCCGTCAGCACGACGTAGAGCTTGCCGTCGAGGTCGACGACGGTGCCCTTGCGCAGCGAGCTGGCAATGACCTTCGCCATGGTGTTCCTTAGCGTCACGGGAAAAGGCGCCGGCGGGCGGCCGCCAGCGAACGTGGCCGAGCGTCTAACCCGAAACCGGCCCCCTGGTCCAGCGAGAGTGAGCCGTTGACCGATCCATCCCCTTGGTGGCAGCCGCACGTCCATGCCGACCGTCGCCCGTTCCTGCTCGGCCGCGGCCGCATCCAGGCCGCTTTTCGCGCCTGGTTCGCCCAGCAGGACTTCGTCGAGGTCGATCCGTCGATTCTGCAGGCCTCGCCCGGCAACGAGGCCCACCTGCATGCGTTCGCGACCGACCTCGTCGCCATCGACGGCGCGCTCCGGTCGACACTCTACCTGCACACCTCGCCCGAATTCGCCTGCAAGAAGCTGCTCGCGGCCGGGGAGACGCGCCTCTTCACCTTCGCCCACGTGTTCCGCAACCGCGAGCACGGGCGGCTGCACCATCCCGAGTTCACCATGCTCGAATGGTATCGTGCCGAGAGGCCGTACGAGAGCTTGATGGACGACTGCGCCGTCCTGCTGGCGACCGCTGCCGAGGCGGTGGGGGCGAGGCGGCTGCAGCATCGCGGCCGCAACGTCGATCCGTTCGCGCTGCCCGAACGTGTCAGCGTGGCCGAGGCGTTCGAGGCCTTCGCCGGGATCGATCTCCTCGCCACGCTGGACGCGCAGGGCGGCACCGACCGGGACGGGCTCGCCGCCGCCGTGCGGGCCGCCGGCGTGCGCGTCGCCGCGGACGACGACTGGTCGGACCTGTTCAGTCGGGTGCTGGTCGAGAAGGTCGAGCCGCGGCTGGGGCGGGACCGGGCGACCATCCTCGACGCCTATCCGGTGGCCGAGGCGGCGCTGGCCCGGCCGAAGCCGGACGACCCGCGCGTCGCCGAGCGCTTCGAGGTCTATGCCTGCGGCGTCGAACTCGCCAATGCCTTCGGCGAGCTGACCGACCCGGTCGAGCAGCGGCGCCGCTTCATGGCGGAGATGGCGGTCAAGGAGCGTTTCTATGGCGAGCGCTACCCGCTGGACGAGGAGTTCCTCGCCGCCCTGGCCCTGATGCCGCCGGCCAGCGGCATCGCGCTCGGCTTCGACCGGCTGGTGATGCTGGCGACCGGGGCCGCGACGATCGAACAGGTGCTGTGGGCGCCGGTGCCGCTCAACGCCACCGCCGGGCCCGGCTGACGGCCTCGGCGAATCGTTCCCGCCACAGCGGCCCCTCCGGGCTGCGCGGCACGAACACGGCCTCGCCCTGGTCGGGCCGGGCCAGGGCGAGGCCGAGACCACTCGCGGCGAGGGCGGCGCAGCCGAAGGCGGTCAGCTCGTCGAACGCCGGCCGCACGATGGTCCGCCCGGTGACGTCGGCGAGGAACTGACAGAAATAGGAGCTGCGGACGAGCCCGCCGTCGACCGACAGCCGCTCGCCCAGCGGTACCCGCGCGGCCATCGCCGCCACGACCTCGGCCGTGGCGAGAGCCACCCCCTCGAGCAGCGCCTGGCACAGATCCTCCCGGCTGGTCGCGGCGGTCATGCCGAGCCACAAGGCGGCGGCGCTGCGGTCCCAGTGCGGGCAGGCGAGGCCGGACAGGGCCGGGACGAAGACGAGGCCACGCCCGATCGCCGGTGGAGCGGCGAACGTGTCGAGGGCGGCGAGGTCGGCATAGAGCCCGAGCCGGCCCGCCCACTCGACCGCCGCCCCAGCATCGTAGACGCCGCCGTCGACCGCGTAGACGGTACGGTCGCCGCGCCCCCAGGCCACGGTCGGCAACAGCCCCTGCTCGGGCGCGCGCACGATCGCGGGACCGGTCACCGCCAGCGCGAACGCGCCGGTGCCGAAGGTGATCTTGGCGTCGCCCGGCGCACGGCAGCCATGACCGTAGAGGGCCGCCTGCTGGTCGACCACGGCGGCGGTCAGCGGTGCCCCGCCCACATCGCCGAACGCGCCGACGGTCGGGCGGATCTCGGGCAGGCACTCGAGCGGCACGCCGAACAGCCGGCACAGCTCCTCGTCCCAGCGGCAGGTGCCGAGGTTCATGAGTGAGGTGCGCGAGGCCGTGGTGACGTCGGTGGCGCAGAGCCCGGTCAGCCGCTGCAGGAACCACGCGTCGGTGGTGCCGAGCCGTGCCCGCCGGCGCTGCGCCGGCGCCAGCCGGGCGAGGATCCAGGCGAGCTTGGCCGCGGAGAAGTAGGGATCGAGGGGCAGGCCGGCCCGCTCGAGCGTCACCGCCTCCGCCCCGGCCGCGCGCAGGTCTTCGATCACGTCCGTGGTGCGGTTGTCCTGCCAGACGATGACCGGGGACAGAGGTTCGCCGCTGTCGGCGTCCCAGGCGAGGCAGCTCTCCCCCTGGTTGTCGAGCCCGAGCGCCGCCACCGGGCCGGCGGCGGCGATGCAGCTGCGCACGTTGGCCAGGAGTTCGTGCGGATCGTGCTCGACCCAGCCCGGCTGCGGATGATGCTGATCGTGGCGGACCGCGTGCGCGATCCGGGCGGCCGCGCCCTCGACCACGAGCACGCGGGTGCTCGTGGTCCCCTGGTCGATGGCGGCGATCCGCATCCGGTCCTCGCCGGCGCCTAGCCCACCGCCTCGCCGACCGCGCGCTCGGCCGCGCGGATCTCGGCCTGTCGCTTGGCGATCATGTCGCCGATCGGCGGGCCCTTGAAGCGGCGGCGCTCGAAGCCGAACCAGATCACGAGCAGCAGGATCAAGAGGCCGACCGCGTAGTTGATCAGGATGTCGAACGGCGGCTGGATGCCCGCATAGGCGACCAGGACGACGCCGGCCAGGGCGAGGACCGCCACCGGCTTCGACCAGATGCCGAGCCGGAACGGCCCGAACTCGGTCCAGGTCTTGCCCTCGGCGACGAGGCCGGCGGCGATCGGCATGGCGTAGGAGATGTAGAGGAACATCGCGCAGCCGGCGGCCAGCGCCGCGAAGGCCGGCGAGTAGAGCGTGGCCGCGATCGAGAGGATGGCGCTGGTCCAGATCGCCGGCACCGGCGTGCGGTAGGTCGGGCTGACCTTGCGCAGCATCGCGGAGGCGGGCAGGCCGCCGTCGCGCGCGAACGCGAACACCATGCGCGAGATCGAGGTCAGGCCGGCCAGGGCGCAGCAATAGTTGGCGACGACGATGCCGATCGCCAGCAAGTCCTTGAGCAGCTTGGGGGCGGGCAGGTTGTTGAACAGGTTGAACCAGCTGTTCGCGCCGTCCTTCGCCGCCGCGGCCAGATCGGGAATCGCCAGGATGAACGAGATCGCCATGACCAGGCCGAAGGCCAGCGACCAGAAGATCGAGTGCAGCATGCCGCGCGGCACGGTGTGGCGTGCGTTCTTGGTTTCCTCGGAGGTGTGGGCCGAGGCGTCGAAGCCGGTGATCGTGTAGACCGGGTAGAGCAGGCCGACCAGGAAGGCCACGAACGCGGTGCGCGGCTCGACGTAGAATCCGCCGCCCGGATCGCCGGTGTTGTTGATGAACTGGGTCAGGCGCGACAGGTCGAAGGTGGCGCCCCAGGCGAGGAAGGTCAGTGTCAGGAGCACGGCCACGACCAGGATCAGGTAGCCCGAGAAGTCGGTGATCGCGGTCGTGGTCTTGATGCCGAAATGGTTGAACAGGGCCTGGGTCAGCGCGATCAGCGACACCGCGATCACCTGCTCCTGGTAGCCCCAGGCCGAGGTGTCCATGCCGAGCACGCCGGTGAGCACCAGATCCTTGAACAGCAGGTAGACGCCGACATTGACCGAGGCCACGACGAAGATCAGGCCGAGCAGGTTGATCCAGGCGCAGACCCAGCCGTAGCCGCGGCCGCCGAGGATCGAGGCCCAGTGGTAGAGGCCGCCCGCGGTCGGGTAGGCCGAGGCGATCTGCGCCATGGCGAGGCCGACGATCAGCGCGAACAGGCCGCCGATCAGCCAGCCGACCACGACCGAGAACGGGCCGCCGGCGGAAAAGGCGACCGGAAAGGCGGTGATGCCGCCGGCCAGGATGCAGATGATCGAGAACGAGATCGCGAAGTTCGAGAAGCCGCCCATCCGGCGGGCCAGCTCCTGGGCATAGCCCATGTGATGCAGGACCTTGGCGTCCTCTTCGAGCATCCGCTTCTCGGCGTCGGTGAGCCTTCCGTCCATCCCAGTCCCTCTACGTTCTGGTTGTCCGCATCCGTGCCACGCGCGCTTCCAGCCCAGCAAGGACCATGCCCGGTGCGCGCTCGTAAATCGCCGGCCCGGCGTCGCTGCGGGCGCTCATGGCGGTGCGCCGGCGAAGCCGATCGCGAGGCGGCCGGCGGCCGAGGCGGGCAGCACCGGCAACGGCACCAGGAGCCGCCGCTCCGGCAGCGCCCGCCGCCGACGGCGCCATACGGGCACGCCGTCGAGCGTGAGTTGCAGCTCGCCCTCGATCGGGCTGACGGCGCGGAGCTGCAGCTGCCGCAGGCCGGCCTCACCCGAAGGCAGGCACAGCCGCTGCGGCACCGCCAGCTTGATGCCGGGCCCGCGCTCGATCGCCAGCGCCGCCCCGGCCGGCGACAGCCGGCCGGCGAGGTCGTCCGCGAGCCAGCCGCCGATCCGGCTGCCTTCGCGGAACGACCAGCCCGCGGTCTCGACCGCGCGCAGCAGGTTGCCGGCCGCGAAGTAGGCCGGGTCGGAGCAGCGCCCGAACTGGTCGACGGCAGGGCCGAGGCTGCCCGGGTCGAGCTCGAGATGGCTCATGCGGACGAGGCTCGCCTCGGGCACGAACCGGCCGGTGAACAGCACGCCGTCGCAGGCGAGCGTGGCCTCGCCGTCGGCGCTGCGCACGGTCACGGCCTCGACGCGCCCATGGCCGTGGATCTCCACCAGCTCGGTGCCGTAACGGACGGGAATGCCGAGCAGGACCGGGAACAAAGCCAGGGCGGCGGCCGCGGTCGGGCGCGGCGCCGCCTCCAGCATCGTCACCGGGCGGATGCCGGCATGGCGGCAGGTCAGCACGGCCGACAGGGCGACGAGCTCGCTGCCGACGATCACCGGCCGATGGAACGGCAGCCGCCGCTCGACATGGACGAAGGCCTGCAGGGCGCCGGTGGTCAGCACGCCCTGCGGCCGGTCACCGCCGACGAGCCGGGCCGAGCGCGGCGTCTCGCGCACGCCGGTCGCGAGCACGACGCGCCCCGCGGTCAGCGTGGCCGGCCCGTCCGGGGTGACGAGCTGAAGCCGGCCGCCGGGTTCGAGCGCGCGGACCGTGTGCCCGACGCACAGCTGCACGCCGGCCGCCGTCGCCTGCGCCACGAGGCGGCCGGCATAGGCCGGGCCGGTCAGGATGCGGCCGAACTCGCGCATGCCGAACGGTGGGTGCCCGCAATGCCGCGGCACGCCGCCCGCCACCGGCTCGCGCTCCAGCACGCTCACCCGGGCGACACCCCGACGGCGCAGGGTCAGCGCCGCCGCGAGGCCGGCGGGGCCTGCGCCGACGATCGCGACATCGGTTGCCGCCTCAGCCACGGCTCGCACCGACCGACAGGGGCGGCGAGAGCCTGTCCCCGCTCAGCGCCGCGACGCGTGCCTGGCAGTAGAAGCCCTGGCAGCGTCCCATGCCGGCGCGGGTCCGCCGCTTCAGCCCGCCCGGATCGCGGGCCGGCAGCGGGCCGGCGAGGGCCGCCTCGATCTCGCGCCGGGTCACGAGCTCGCAATGGCAGACGATCCCGCCGTTGCCCGAACGCGCCCAGTCGCGCGGCCGATGCTCGGCGAGGTTCGGCAGACGGGGCCAGACCGGGGCCGCGCGCGGCGTCATCGCCGGCAACGTCTCGCGGCACAGCGCGAACGCATGCTGCGCCAACCCGAGCGCCGCGGTGAGCCCGGTCGAGCGGATGCCGCCCAGGGTCAGCCATTGCCGGTCGGGTAGGAAGCGGATCCGGTATTCCTTGCGCTCGGTGGCCGGGCGCAGGCCCGCATAGGTCGCCGTGACCGGCACGCCGGCCAGGGCCGGGAGCATCGCCTCGGCGCGGCGGATCAGGCTCTCCAGGCTGTCCCGGTCGACCGCGGCCCGATCGCGCTGCTCCTGCTCGTCGGCCGTCGGGCCGACCATCAGGTTGCCGAAGATCGTGCGGGTCAAGACGACGCCCTTGGTCCGCTCGGTCGGCACCGGCAGCACGATCGCGCGCAACAGGGCGGCCGCCGCCTTGTCGAACACCACGAACTGGCCCTTGCGCGGACGGATCGTGAACGACGCGTCCCCCAGCAGGCGCTGCTCGACCACGTCGCCGTAGAGGCCGGCGCAATTGACGATCAGGCGCGCCGCGACCGGACCCGCCGCGGTCGCGAGCCGCCAGCCCGCACCCTCGCGCGTGCCGCCCAGCAGCTCCGCGTCGAACCGCACCTCGGCGCCGTTCTCGACCGCCTGGCGCAGGTAGGCCAGCGGCGCCGACCACGGGTCGATCACGTGCTCGCCCGGCACGAGCAGGCCGCCGCGCGCGGTGGGGGCCAGGAACGGCTCGCGCTGCCGCAGTTCGGCTAGATCCAGCCGCCGCACGTCGTCGACACCGTTCGCGCGCGCCTGCACCGCGATCGCGTCGAGAGCGGCCAGCTCGGCTTCGCTCCAGGCGACGACGACCGCACCGGTCTTAAGCAGCGGCAGGTTCAGGGCGTCGCGGATCGCCAGGTATTCGGTCCGGCCGGCGCGCATGCAGGCAAGCTCGAGACTGTCCGGCGGTGCGTCGAAGCCGGTGTGCAGCAAGGCGCTGTTGCCCTTGCTGGCCCCGGCCAGCAGGTCGGCCGCGCGTTCCAAGACGATCACCCGCGCCCCTTCGAGCGTGAACCGGCGGGCCACGGCGCAGCCGACGACCCCGGCGCCAATCACCGCGATATCGAATGGCATGCGCTCGCGATCTTGGTTAGCGTCGGCCAAGCTTTGCCTGTTTGCGCTGCTGGACGTGACCGAACGGTAGGCATGTTTGACCGAATGATCAATCGATGAAGACGCGCATGTTGGAGCCGGGGCAGCGGCGCGACCGGATCGTGGATCTGCTGCGCGAGCGCGAGCGGGTGAGCGTGGAGTTCCTCGCCGCCGAGTTCGCGGCCTCGGCCGAGACCGTGCGCCGGGATCTGGCCGTGCTGGCCAGGAGCGGCGTCATCCGCAAGTTCCATGGCGGCGCCAGCCTGCCCGAGTCCGACGGCGAGGGGGCCTTCCACGTCCGCCTCAGCGAGCATCCGTCGGAGAAGCGGGCGATCGCCAGATGCGCCGCGGGCCTGTTCGGCGCCGGCGACACGCTGTTCGTCGACACCGGCACCACGACCGTGGCGTTCGCCGAGGAACTGGCCCGCGTCGGTGGCGTCACCGTGGTCACCAATTCCGCGACCATCGCCCAGCTCGTCACCCGCGGCGGCGGTCGGGCGTTCCTGGTCGGCGGCGAGTACCGCGAGGAGGCGGCGCAGACCCTGGGCGCGCTCGCCGTCGAGCAGATCGGCCGTTTCCACGCCGCGCATGCGGTGCTCACGGTCGGCGCGATCGAGCCTGCCGGGGTGATGGACTACGATCTGGGCGAGACGGAGCTGGCGCGGGCGATGATCGCGCAGGCGCAGACGGTCACCGTCGTCGCCGATGCGTCGAAGCTCGGCCGGCGCGGCCTGTTCCTGGTCTGCGAGCTGGCGCGCATCGCCCGGTTGGTGATCGACCGCATGCCCGAGGGCGCGATCGCCGTGGCACTAGCCGATGCCGGGGTCGAGGTGATCGTGGCCGCTTCCTGAGGGACGGCTCAGGGCTCGCGCTCCCAATTCCGGCGCAGCCGCTCGCCGATGCCGCAGTCGGCCGTGAGTTCGGCCGCCGGCTGCGCAGCGGGAATGAGCTGCGGTCGCACGCCCGCGATCTCGAGCACGAGCTTGCGCCGGATCGCCTCGACCAGCTGGTCGGTGGCGGTGACCGGGATGACGAAGGCACCTGGGCCGCCGATCACGCAGTCGCGGTAGTAGGCGACGAGATCGCTGCCGCCGATGCCGGAATAGCCCGGGACCTTGAGCGCGATCGGCAGGCCGTTGATGCCGATGCCGGTGGCCACCACGGCCTCGCGCACCGGCAGCACCGGGACGCCGGCATTGTTCGGCCCGTCGCCGGAGATGTCGATGACCCGGCGCATGCCTTCGAAGGCATTGGCGTCGAACAGGGGAGCCGCGAACAGCAGGGCGCCCGAGATCGAGGTGCCGCGATTGCGCTCGACCGGCACCTCGGCCAGTCCGGCGGCGAAGTCGGCGGCCGAGGCCGTGTCCTCGATCAGGGTCCAAGGCACGGCAATGCTCTGCGTGCCGGGGCCGGCCCACTCGACGTAGGTGACTGCGATACGCCCGTACGGTCCCGAGCGCACGGCGCTGATCAGATCGGGATGGCTGAACGCCTCGACGTAGCCGCGCCGCTGGATCGCCTGCTCGTCGATGTCCATCGAGCCCGAGACGTCGACGGCGAGCACGAGCTCCAGGTCGACCGGTGTCTGGGCGTCGGCGCGCGCCGACATGACAGCCAGCAACAGGGCGGCTACGGCACCGCCGCATGGTCCGCGTCCGATTCGCGCCATCGCCGTCCTCCCGGCAGACCGACCAGGGCGGAGCATGGCCCGAGACGGCCGCAGGGACGAGCCACGATACGGTGACCGGTTCTGCGCGCCGGACGGCGATCCGGGCGCTGGACCGGTTTGGCTTCCGGGCCGGTCGATCGGGCGATCGCGACCCGCCGCGCTCGCGGCCCGCCTCGTCACGGCAGCTATTGCACGGCGTAGCCGCGGGCCTGGAGACAGGCGGCGAACGCGCCGTTGTAGGCATTCGCCTTCTGCTGCTGCGTCTGCGCCTGCTGCCGCGAATCGCGGTTGGCGCGGCGCTGCTGGCTGCCCCCGGCCATCGCACCGAGCTTGGCGCCGCCTTCCATCGCCGCGTCCGTCTCGTTCTTGGTCACGTTGCTGACCACCTTGCCGGCGGCGGCGCCGCGGACGGCACCGGCGGCGCGCTGGCCGGCCTGCGGCTTCGCTGTCGTCGTCGCCGCGGCGGTGGCGGGGTCGTAGCCGGACTGGCTCGTCGCCTGCGCACCGCATTGCTGCTGATCCGTGGCCAGCTGCTCCGGCGTCTGTCCCGCAAGCGGCACGACCGTCGCGGCGCCGGCGGCTTGCGCGAGCAGCACCCCAAGGGCGGCGCACAGCCAGGCGCGAGCCAGTCGGCGCAAGCAGGTGCCGGTTCCGGTCCGTGGTGCCATGGGCAGGCGACGTCGCCGGTCGAGGCGCGGCAGCGTGCTCAAGGGCGAAATCCCGGGCATACGCATGATGGTCACGCCATGAGTTCGGTCGTCATGATGCCCGCCGGACCCGGCCGAGCAAAGCGGCGATGTTGCGTGCTGCATACGGCGAAGCGGCATGAATGATGCAATTCGTTGCGCGGTCCGGTCGCTAGACGGCCAGCGCGTGGCGTGCCCCGTTCCCGTCGGTGGCGGCTAGATGGACGTCGAACTCGGCCGCGATGACCCTCACCGCGGGGCGACCGGCCTCGGTCACGTCGAGCCGGTTGCCGTCGATGCGGGCGAGGCCCTCGGCCACGAAGCGCCGGCACCGGGCCAGCTCCGGCGCGAAATGGTGGCAGGGCCGGCCGTAGGTCTTGGCCAGGGCGCAAAGATCGACGGTAAGGTCGCACATCAATCGCTCGATCACCGACCGCCGCAGCCGGTCCTCGACCGTCAGCGCGTAGCCGCGGGCGACGGGCAGGCGGCCGGCCTCGACCGCCCGGCCGTAGGTCGTGGTGGCCGTGACGTTCTGGACATAGCCCTGGCGCAGGGCGGAGATCGCCGACGCGCCGAAGCCGAGCAGCGTCGGCGCCGCGGCCACGGCATAGCCCTGGAAGTTGCGGACGAGGCCACCGCTGTCGGCCGCCCGCGCCAGCGGATCGTCGGGGCGGGCGAAGTGGTCGAGGCCGATCCGCCGATAGCCCGCGGCGACGAGCAGCCGGGCCGCCGTCTCCGCCTGCTCGAAGCGGGCCTGGACGCCGGGAAGGGCCGCCTCCGGCACCAGGCGCTGGTTCTTGGCCAGCCACGGCACGTGCGCGTAGCCGAACAGGGCGATCCGCTGCGGACCCAGCCCGACCGCCTGCGCCACGGTGCGGGCCAGGCTCGCCGGAGTCTGGAACGGCAGGCCGTACATCAGATCGAAATTGATCGCCTCGATGCCGGCCTCGCGCAGCCGCGCCACCGTAGCCTGCACCACGTCGAACGGCTGGACGCGGTTGACCGCCGCCTGCACCTTGGGGTCGAATTCCTGCACGCCGAGCGAGGCGCGCGTGGCGCCCAGCGCGGCCAGCGCCGGTGCCATCTCGGCGGTGAAGGTGCGCGGGTCGATCTCGAACGCGATCTCGGCATCGGCAGCGAGCATGAAGGCGTGGCGCAGCTCGGCCATGACCGCGGCCAGCGCGTCGAGCGGCAGCGCGGTCGGCGTGCCGCCGCCCCAGTGCACCGCGCTCGCCACCATCCGCCCTGGCAGCTGCGCCGCCACGAGCGCGATCTCGCGCTGCAGCAGCCTGGCATAGGCCCGCACCGGCGCCTCGCGCGCCGCGAGCTTCATGTTGCAGGCGCAGTACCAGCAGACCTGCCGGCAGAACGGCACGTGCAGGTAGAGCGCCACCGGCTCGCGCCGCTCGACAGCGCCAAGCCAGCCGGCATGGCATGCCGCGTCGACGTCGGCGCCGAACCGCGATGCGGGCGGGTAGCTGGTATAACGCGGTACGCGTAGCTCCGCGTAGCGAGCGATAACCTGATCCATGCATCCGCCTTAGGGCGGAAACGCTCGGCCCGCTTTGATCTCGATCAACGCGGGCCGGCGTCGCGGCCGTGCCGGAACGGCGCCAGCATCGCGTACACCTCCTCGCTCACCGGCGTCGCGACCCCGCTCTCCCGGCCCAGCCGCACCACCGCGCCGGTCAGCCAGTCGAGCTCGAGCCGGCGACCGGCCTCGAGATCCTGCAGCATCGACGAGCGCATCTCGGCCGGCAGGCCATGGGCGAACCGCACCCGCTCCGCCACGATCCCTTCCGGCAGGCTCACCCCGCGGGCGCGGGCCACGGCGGCGGCTTCGCCTACCAGAGCCTCGAACTGGCTCCAGCGCCGCGGCTCGTCGCGCACCACGCCGATCGGCGCCCGCGCCGCGCACGTGCTGGCCGCGAAAGGAGCGAGGAAGAGGAACTTCCGCCAGATCTCGGTGTCGATCGCCGGCGACAGCACGGCGTCGATTCCGGCCCCGGCGCAGGCGGCCTGCAGCGTCTCCAGGCGCCAGGACTCGCTCGGGCGCAGCTCGCCGAACAGCAGCCGCGCCATCGTGCCGGCATGCCGGATCACGCCGGGCCGCTCGATCCCGGCGCCGATATAGGCGACCCCGCCACAGATCTGGCGTCGTCCCAGCTTGCGCTCGAGGATGGGCGCGGCCTCGACCCCGTTCTGGAACGGCACCACCGCGGTGTCGATCGCGATCAGGGGGCGGATCGCCTCGGCGGCGGCATCGAGGTCGTACATCTTGACCGCGACCAGCACGATGTCGACGAGGCCCGTCGTCATCGGGTCGCGGTGCAGCTTGACCGGCTGCACGTGCAGGTCGCCGGCGGCCGACAGCACGTGCAGCCCGTCCCGTGCCATCGTGTCGGCATGCGCCCCGCGCGCGATGAACGTCACGTCGTTGCCGTGCGCCGCAAGCTTGGCGCCGAAATAGCCGCCGACCCCGCCTGCGCCCATGATCGCGATCTTCATGGCTGCGCCCTCGCCAAGTCGCGCCTGCCGGCCGCCATGACCGCGTGCATGCGCCGGATCGCTTCCGGCAGGCCCACGGCCACCGCCTCGCCGATGATGAAGTGGCCGATGTTCAGCTCGACGATCTCGGCGATCGCCGCCACCGGCCGCACGTTGGCGTAGCCGAGCCCGTGCCCGGCGTGACATTCGAGCCCGAGCGACGTCGCATGCGCCGCCGCCCGGCGCAGTCGGTCCAGTTCGTGCGCGCGCTGCGCGTCGGTGGGAGCGTCGCAATAGGTGCCCGTGTGCAGCTCGACCACCGGGGCACCGACGGCGCGGGCGGCATCGAGCTGCGCCGGCTCGGGATCGACGAACAGCGACACCCGGCAGCCGGCGGCGCCCAGGGCCGCCACCGCCTCGGCCAGACCCGGCCCGCCGCCGATGACGTCGAGGCCGCCCTCGGTCGTCACCTCCTGCCGCTTCTCGGGCACGAGGCAGGTGGCGTGCGGACGCAGCCGGCTGGCGATCGCCACCATCTCCGGGGTCACGGCCATCTCGAGATTGAGCGGCGCCGCGATCTCCGCCAGCATGCGCTCGACGTCACGGTCGCGGATGTGGCGGCGATCCTCGCGCAGATGCACGGTGATGCTGTCGGCGCCGGCCTCCAGCGCCAGATGCGCGAACCGCACCGGGTCGGGGTGCGGACCACCGCGCGCGTTGCGCAAGGTCGCGACATGGTCGAGGTTCAGGCCGAGCCGCAACGGCGCTGCGTTCATCATACCATCTCCGTGGTGGCCCGGCGCCCGGCGGCCATGGCGGCCGCCAGCTCGATCGCGGCGATCAGGCTGTCGGGACGCGCCACGCCCCGGCCGGCGATGTCGAGCGCGGTGCCGTGATCGGGCGAGGTGCGCACGAATGGCAACCCCAGCGTCACGTTCACCGCCTCGTCGAAATGCAGGGTCTTCACCGGGATCAGCGCCTGGTCGTGGTACATGCACAAGGCCGCATCATAGCCGGCGCGGGCGCGGGCATGGAACATCGTGTCGGCCGGCAGCGGGCCCAGCGCGTCGATCCCGGCGGCGCGCAGCTCGGCGAGGGCGGGGACGATGATCCGCACCTCCTCGTCACCCATGGCGCCGGCTTCGCCCGCATGCGGGTTGAGCCCGGCCAGCGCCAGCCGCGGCTTGGCGATGCCGAAGTCGCGGCGCAGCGCCTCGGCCACGATCCGCGCCTGGCGCACGATCAGCGCCGTGTCGAGCCGCCGCGGCACCTCGACGAGCGGCATGTGCACGGTGAGCGGCACGACCCGCAGCGACGGACCGGCGAGCATCATCACCGGCTGCACCCCGCCGGCCAGCTCGGCCAGGAATTCCGTGTGGCCCGGGAAGCCGAACCCGGCCTGGTAGAGCGTCGCCTTGTGGATCGGGTTGGTGACCACGGCCGCGGTGACGCCCGCCCGGGTCAGGGCGACGGCGCGCGCGATGCTGGCGATGACGGCCCCGGCGTGCCGCGGCTCGGGCACGCCGGGGCGGACGGCGATCGTGTGCCCGAGCGCCAGCACCGGCAATGCGTGCGCAAAGACCGCCACGGCTTCCGCGGGCTCGGCCACCACGTGAATCGGCGCATCGCCGGCGAGAGCCCGCAGGCGCGCCGGATCGTCGAGCGCGACGAACGCCGGTCCCTGGGTCTTGAGCCGCCGCCAGGCGGCGAGCAGGATCTCGCCGCCGATGCCGGCGGGCTCGCCCATGGTCACCGCCAGCGGCGGCAGGGCACCAGCGGTGGCCATGGTCAGACGGCCAGCTCGACCGTCACCGGCACATGATCGCTCGGATCGTCCCAGCCGCGCGCGGCGCGGGTGACCTCGGCCGTGACCAGATATGGGGCCAGCTCCGGCGACAGCCAGACGTGATCCAGCCGCCGGCCACGGTCCGAGGCTTCCCAGTCGCGGTTGCGATAGGACCACCAGGTGAACAGCTTCTGCTCTGGTGGCACCACTGCGCGCACCGCGTCGACGAAGCCGTACGCGTTCTGCAGCCGCAGCAGGCTTTCGGTCTCGACCGGGGTGTGCGAGACGACGTTCAAGAGCTGGCGATGGCTCCAGACGTCGGTCTCGAGGGGGGCAATGTTGAGGTCGCCGACCAGGACCATGCGCGCCCCGTCGCCGCGCCGCCCGCCGAAATGGCCGGTGAGCTCGCTCAGCATGTCGAGCTTGTGGCGGAACTTCCGGTTCACCTCGGGATCGGGAATGTCGCCGCCGGCCGGGATGTAGAAATTGTGCAGCTCGATGCCGCCGGGCAGCGTGCAGATCGCGTGCCGGCTGTCCTCGATGCCGCACCAGCGCCGGGTATGGCAGCCGTCCAGCGGCACCTTGGAGAGCACGGCGACACCGTGATAGGCCTTCTGGCCGTGCACGTGCAGATGCGCGAAGCCCAGCTCGCGGCACAGATCGGCCGGGAACCGGTCGTCCTCGACCTTGATCTCCTGCACGCAGAGCACGTCCGGCCGGATCTCGGCCACGATCCGGGCCAGACTCGCCGCACGCAGGCGGATCGAGTTGGCGTTCCAGGTGGTTATCCGCAGCCCCAAGCACCGTCTCCCATCTCCGATCCGCGCGACTTCGCGCGGATCGGGCACGAAGGCAAGGCCCGGGTCGGGATGGGCGCCGCGAGCTGGCCGAGGGCTACGGGTTGGTGCAGGGCAGGTTGGTCACGGTGCAGACCTGGGTGCCACCGATGGTCTTCCAGATCTTCTGCTTGCCGTTCTCGCAGCCGCAGAAGCCCGTCTGCACCGGAATGACCGACTGGCGTGCGACCGGCCCGGCCACATCCACCAGCGGCAGCGCCGCCAGCACGAGCTCGGCCGGCGCTGCCTCCGCCGCCGCGGCTGCACCCCCTGCGCTCGCGAGCGCCAGCAGGGCGCCCGTCGCGAGCGCCGCCACGCCGCCACGCGTCCAGATCCTGATCCGGTCGAAGCTGGTTCTTGTCATTGAAGTGTTCCCCACGCTGCGTCAGAAATCCAAACTGAGCCGAGCCATCACGGCCCGCTCAGGAATAAATCGCCGAGTCTGCTGCTCCGAGCTGCGGAAGGTATCATCCTGCCATTGCACCTTCTGGTCCAGCAGGTTGCTGAACTCGAGGCTGACAATGCCGTGTCTTCCGGGCAGCCGGTAGCCGATCGACGCGTCGACCAGCCAGGCGTCAGCGGAATCCTCGTCCTTGCCGCCGCTGCCATCCTGCTGGCTGACCGACTGGTTGACGTATTCCACGCCAGCGACGGCAAAGAAGCCACTCGGATCGAAATAGCGGATCGACAACGGCGCCAGCAGCGCGTCGATGCTCTGCGGACGGCCGTCGCTGCCGTTCTGATGCAGCCGGAACCAGTTGCCGCGCAGCTCGAAGCTGACCGAAATCCGGTCGGTGGCGGTCCAGTAGAGATAGCCCTGCGCCGCCGTCTCGTCGGCGTCGCCGAGCAGGACGTCGGTGTCGCTGCTGCCGACGTCCAGGATCGGCGTCGACAGCTGCCGGTAGATCCCCTGCACGCCGACGGCAAGATCGCGGGAGAGGCGGAAGTCCAAGCCGGTGGCGGCCTGGTCGGCCTTGGTGCCGTTGATGTCGTCGAAGAGCTGGTTGAAGCCCGCAACGACGGTGGGCTCGATCGTCTGCTGGGCGACGAGCTGGCTCTTGACGGTGCGGAACGCCGCCGCGCGCCACGTCATCCAGTCGGTGGCGCGATACTCCATGCCCAGTTTCGGCAGCACCTCCGTCTCGCGCCGGCCGGGCATGTCGGTCGATTCGACACCCAGCCCGGCCGTCCAGATCACGGGCGCGGGCCAGCGCGTGTACGAATAGGCGTAGGCCTTGCGCGAATCGATGTTGCGATGCGGGTTGGAGAACAGATCCGATTGGAAGGTCTCGCCGAAGAAGGTGTCGGTCTCCTCGCTCTGCAGCTCGTCGTCGACATGGTAGACGCCGAAGCCGGCGACGAGCTTGGTCGGGCCGGTGCTGCTCAGAATCTGGCTCTCGAGCTGGGTGCCGGTGGCATTGTCCTCGTCACGGAATTTCTGTTCGAACAAGGAGCCATCGCCGATATCGAAAGTGTTGCCGGTGCGGTCGCGCTCGTTGCGATTGCTGTAGGCCGCCGACACGATGGCGGAGGTGGCGGGCGTGATCGTCCATTTGCCGCCGAGGCGCAGGATGTCCTGATCGATGCTCTGATCCAGATTGGGGTCGTAGGCGTCGGGATCGAAATTCATGCTCCGGTCGCCGAGATTGCTCTCGCGCCGGCGGTACTCGGCCTGCAGGCTGAGATTGTCGGTCGCCTGCACCTGACCGAACGCGGTGTAGATCTTGTGCTGCAGGTGGTCGTTCTGGCGAAAGCCGTCGCTATCGTAGAAATACTGGCCGACGCTGATCGACGTCCGGCCCTGCAGCGTGGTCGCGGTCGATTCGATCGCCCGGGTGTCCTGGGTGCCGACCATGCCCGTGCCGGCGAACTGCCAGCCGTCCTTCTGGAACAAGGGCGTGAACTCGTTGAACCCGACCTGGGCGGGACCGGCGTTGCCGATCACGTTCAGATCGCTGAAGGCGAGGCTCGGCTGGACCGGGTTGAGGCCCACCGGCTGCAGCAGCTCGGCCTGCAGCAGCTCGCTGACCCGGGCAACCTCGAGCCGAGGCTCGCCCTGGTAGATGTTGGAGAGGAACCGGTGAGCTGCCGAGCTTCCCGGATCGAGCATCAAGGACCGGGTGGCCGCGTTGATGCCGAGCTGGGTGAAGCCGAGATCCTGGTAGATCTGGGCCAGGCTGGCGCCGCGCGTCGCCTGGTCGCGGTCGAGCAGCAGCGAGGAACGGAACGGCGCCCGGTTGTCGTTCAGCGCCATCGAGCGCTCCAGCTCGCGCAGCGCCTGCACGGGCTGGTTGCTGAGCTGTTTCAGGATCGCGTCGTAGAACCACGGTGTCGGATCGTTCGGGTCCAGCTCCTTGGCGATCGCGTACTGCTTGCCGGCCGAGGCGTCGTTGCGCTCGGTGAAGAAAGCCTTGCCGAGATAGGAGCGCAGCAGCGAGCTGCTCGGGTCCGCCGCCACGGCGTTCTGCAGCTGGACGGTGCCGGCGGCGACGTCCCCACGCTTGATCAGCGCGAGCCCGAGCCCGAGCAGGGCCGCCGGGTCCTGGCTCTGCCGCTCCAGGGCGCGGCGGAACGCGGCTTCGGCCTCGGCCGCGCGGTAGGTGGCAAGATCGGCGTAGCCGCGCACGATGTCGGTGAGCGGGGTATCACCGCGCCGCGCGGCCTCCTCGGCTGCCCGTCGTGCCGCGGCGACGTCGCCGCGCATCAGGTAGAGCTCGCTGAGCCTCGCCTGGACCAGTGCCGCATCCGGGGCGAGGCTCGCCGCCCGTTCGGCCGCGGCGACGGCGCCGTCCAGGTCCCCGCCGAGCTGGCGGGCATAGGACAGCGCCAGTGCCGCCGCGGCCGCGTTCGGTGCCAGGGCCGTGGCCGCCTCGGCCAATCGCGCCGCCTCGGGCGCGTCCTTGCGCGCCACGGCGATCATCGCCAGCAGTGCGCTCTTCAGCCCGCCCTCGCTGCCGATAGCCGGTACGTCGGCGAGAACGCGCTCGGCCGCCTGGCGCTGGCCGGCGGCAAGCAGGCGTGCGGCATCCGCGATGCGCGGGTAGGCCCCGGCATCGGCATCGACGATGACGTCGGGATAGAACAGCGTCCAGGCGATCTCGCCCACCGTCACCCGCCGCAAAGGGCCGTACTCGCTGCCGTCGCCGGGCAGCGCCGCCACCGTGGACCCGCCCGCGGCGGCGACCTCCAGCCGCTGGCCGGTGGTGACGTGCGACTGGACGAGATCCGCGGTCCGGGCATGGCCCGGCGTCACCGCCACCTTGCCCTCGAGCACGATCATCGTCGCTTCGGGGGCGGTGGGCTGGCCCGGCTGGCCCACCCGCATGTAGACCTCGGTGCCCTCGATGCCCGCATTGACGTAGGGCGTGCGGATCGACAGCGTGCGCCGCACCTCGCTCAGGAAGTAGATGGCGCCCTGGACCAGATCGATGATGCCGCTGCCGGGCTCGGGCGGTGGCTCGAACCGGCTCACCGTGTTCTCGTCCAGGCGCAACGGCGTGTCGGCGCCGATCAGGTAGACCGCGGCACGGCTGTCCGAGCCGACCATCACCGCCTCGCCGGGGCAGATGACGCCGTTGGGCAGCCCGCTCGGCGTGACCGGCCGGCCGCTGATCCGCACGTCGCCTACCATCGAGACCAGATGGGCGACCGCGGGTGCAGGCTTGCCATCCGGTCCGGCGCACGGCTCCTCCGCCCGTACCGGTGCCGCCAGCACGAGCAGCGCGCCCGATGCCAGCAGGCGGAGCCCCCCGCCGCGCCGCCATGCCCCACGCTCAGCCATGGCGGGCCACCAGGGGCCGACGGCGCGGCAGCGGTTCGCTCGCCGCATGGGCCGGGGTGGTCGCTATCGTCGTGTCGAGGCGGTAGATCTGGACCAGCTCGTCGCGGCCCTTCACGGCGTGCGTACCGGAATCGGCGAAATGGAACGTCGATCCGGCCAGGGCCTGGGTGCGGCCGCTGGTCAGCACCACGACCGCTGCCGTGTCGGCGCCGAGAAGCTTGCCGAGCTGCTCGATGCGCTGCGTCGTGTTGACCGTGTCGCCGACGATCCCGTAGTTGCTGCGGCCGGGCGCGCCGACATTGCCGGCCGTCACCGGGCCGGTGTTGATGCCGATCCGCAGCTGCACCGGCGGCTCGCCGCGCTGGCGCCGCTGCTCGTTCTCGACCTCGATCGCCGCGGCGATCGCCAGCGCGGTCCGGCAGGCCCGGGCGGCATGGTCGGGCTGCGGCTGGGGCGCGCCCCAGAAAGCCATCAGGCTGTCGCCGATGAACTGCGCCACCGTTCCGCCTTCCGCCTCGACACAGCGCGTGAGCATGGTGAAATGCCGGTTGACGAAGGCGGTCACTGCCTCGGGTGAGCTGCGCTCGGCCATCGTCGTGAAGCCGACGATGTCGGTGAGCAGGACCGTCACCTCGCGCCGCTGGGCGGCGCCCGCGCCGAAGTCGCCGCCGCGCAGCAGCTCCCGGCTCACCTGCCGCGGCGCGTAGACCCCGAGCCAGCGGGCTGCGCCGAGATAATGGATGACCTGGCCGAGCACGATGCTGAGCGGGAGCAGCCCGAGCAGCGGCACCGCCCATGGCAGCCAGAGCCGCCAGCCGACGAACCCGGCGACGACGGCCACGCCATAGCCGATCGCCAGAGCCGTCGTCGCCGCCAAGGCGCGCCAGACCGTGCCGACACAGCTGGCCAGCGTCAGCGCCGCCCCGAGCAGCACGACGAGGCCGATCCGCGCCCATTCCGGCAGGGCGCGCAGCGCCTCGCCGTGGAGCATGTTGGCGAAGGCGGTGGCCGCGATCTCGACCCCGGCCAGATCGACGCCGTTGACGCTGCGAAAGGCGGTCGGAAAGCTGTCGGCGGCCCCGGTGATCCCGAGCTCTTGGAAGCCCACGAACACGACCCGGCCGTGCAGGTCGGGAATGGCGGCCGCGTCCGCCGGCACGTTCGGATCGGGAACGAGCAGATCCGCCACCGAAACCGACGGCACGGAACCCGGCGGCCCGTAGAAGTTCACGTAGTAGCTGTTGGGTCCGCGATAGACCCGTTGCAGCGCGGTCAGCAGCCCCGCATCGGCGGGGGCGAGGCCATCGAACTCGGCGGTGCTGATGCCGCCGTCGCCGGCGGCCGTCTGGGCACGGAACCATGCGGTCTGGCGCCCGAGCAGCTCCGCCCGCGGGCCGGACAGGGGCAGAGGTTCCCCGGTGGTGTCGGCCAGCCGTACCAGGGCCGGCAATGCTAGGACCTCCAGCGCCCGGGTCGGCAATTGCGTCGGGATCGGCAGGGCGGGGTTGAACGCCCAGAACTGGTGCACCTGCTCGGAGCCCCGCGGCAGCAGGAAGGGGGCCGTGGCGATGGCGGCGCCGGCCAAGGCGGCGTCGGGACCTTCGAGCAGGTCGGCCTGCAAAGCCGTGTTCGCGGTCGCCGTGCCCCGGGCGGCCTGCAACCAGACCCGTACCGCCTGCTCGAGCAGCACGACGCCGCCATGGTTGCGGATGGCAGCCGCCATGCCCGGTATCGCGGCCTCGCGGGTCGGATCGTTCCTGAAGCCGATGTCGAACGCGATCACGGCGGCGCCGCGCCGATGCAGCTCCTCGATCAGGCAGGTCTGCACGGTGCGCGGCAGCCGGTCCATCGTGACCGCGTCGTCGAGCCCGCTGAGTTCCCGATGCCGTGCCGCGCAGCCCGCCATCGGCTCCGGCCACGCGGTGCGGTCGAAGGGCAGGCTGCGCAGTCGCGCCAGCGTATCGCGGTCATAGCGGACGACAACGGTCTCCTCGGGCGCGGTACGCGCGCCACGGAGCCGGAACAGGGCGTTCAGCCCGATCTCCTCCTCGAGACCGAAGCCGATCTGGCTCGACGAGACCGCGCCGCCGAGCGCACCCACGAGCGCGGCCAGCACGAAGACACGCGAGCCCCGGCGCAATGGCGTCCTTCCCTGTCCATAAGGTCTAGTTGTGGGGCGGAACCTAGCGCAAGATTAAGCGGGATGCTCGCAAGAATTGCATGCAGTCCTCCTGTTGGTTGCTTATCGTCGTGCGCGCGCGGAAACCTGCCGCGCCCGTCGCTCCACCGCTCGGCTGCCCGAGCGGGTCAGCCGTCCCCGTAGAGAAACTGGCGACCCGAGCTCTCGTCATAGGCCGGATCATCCCAGCCCAGCATCTTGCCAGGATTGAGCAGTCCTTGCGGATCGGCCTCGCGCTTGAAGGCGAGCTGCAGCTGGTCGACCTTCTTCATCCCGCCGCCCTCGAGCGTGAACTCGTGCGGGTTGAAGATCGGGCATCCGCTCTCTTCGTGCCGGGTGATGATTTCCTGCAGGCGCTCGTCCGAGCGGTAGCGCACGAGCTGCAGGCCGAAGCAGGCGATCTCGCCGCCGAAGCGGACGAACTCGAGATGCAGCGGCACTTCGTCGCCGAACCGTCCCACCATCTCCGCCACCTTGGCGAGATGATGGGGCGGTGGGAACAGGGTCTGCAGGTAGGTGATCGTGCGATCGTGGCGGATCGCGTGCAGCGTCGTATGATTCCAGGTGTACTCGAACAGCGGCAGCTGTCCGGCCGGGAGCGCGTCGACGAAGCCCGCGTAGGCGATCCGGCATCGCCACGGGCGCAGCGCGTCGTGCAGGGCGTCCTGGGCGAACTCGGCCACCATGACGATCAGCACGCTCTCGCCCGGCGCGACCCGCTCGGCAAACAGGTACGCATGCGGCACCGGTGCCGCGATCACACTGACGAGCTTCTTGAGGATCGCATCCTCGCGTGCCAGCACGTCGGCGCAGCGGGCGGCGCTCTGCCAGTCGTCGAAGGCGATCAGGGCCTCGACCCAGCGATAGGCCGGCGCCAACGGCAGCTCGAGCTCGGTGATGATGCCGTTGGTACCGTAGGCGTGGTTGACCTTCTGGATGTCGGCGCCGCGCAGCTCGAGAATCCGCGGCTCGGCCTCCATGGTCACCACCCGGGTCATCAGGATGTTGCCGCGATCGCGCAGCAGCCCCCAGGTGATCGAACCGATCCCGGAGCTGCCGCCGGCGACGTAGCCCCCCACCGTGCCGGTCTTGTGCGTGCTGGGATGCAGGCGCAGCTCCTGCCGGCTGTCGGCCGTGGTCGCAAGATCGAGATCGGCGAGCTTGATCCCGGGCTCGACCCGCACCCGGCCTGGTCCGATCGCGCGGATCGCCGTCAGCTCCGCGAGATCGGCGACGATTCCGCCCCGCAGCGGCATCGCCTGCCCATAGTTTCCGGTCCCGCCGCCGCGCACGGTGAGCGGTACGGCATGCCGATGGCAGGCGGCCGCCAGCCGGACCACCTCGGCCTCGTCGCGCGGCGTCACCACGGCATCGGCGGTGACGTGGTCGAGCCGGCGCCTCAGGACCGGGCTGTACCAGTAGAAGTCGCGGCTGCGGCGCTTCACCTTCTGCGGCTGGGTCTCCACGGCCATTCCGTCGAGGTCGCGCAGCACGCCGTCGATCGCGCCCATCCGTTCCTCCGCCTGTCAACGCCACGACGGTGGCAGGATAGGTGGCGGACCATGGCGGGGGAAGACACCGCCCCGCACCTTACGTTCGGTCGTGACTCCAGGCATGGCGCAGCACCGCGGGCAGCGAGGCCGCGGTATACCGCCACCCGTTCGGGTCCGCGATATGCTCCAAGGCCCGTGCGATCTCGTGCAGCATGATCTCGACCTCGCCATTGCTGACGGTGATGCTGCGCAACAGCCGTGCGGCCGAAGCGATCTGTTCGCGGCTGGTGACGTCTTCCACGCCCGCCGCCGCCTGCTCGGTCCGGCGCGCCGGCAGCCCGGTACCGTGCTTGCCGATCCTCATTTGCCTAATCGTCCTGACCGCTGGACGGTTCTTTGCTGTGGATGCCTGTTCGGCATTTTTCGTCCTTATGGAGCCCCCGATGACAACTTTCGCAGGCAAGCTCCGCCGAGCGGTCGGAATTGCCTGTATTGCTTAATGCGCCCGTTCGGTGTTGAATCCATGCGTATTTAGCACAGCTGCTCGCGTGAAGATGTCAGTTCTTTGACAGATCCGCGCGTCTGGCGCGCATATGATGCGCCTGAGGATGCAAACCATCGATGCTGCTATTCTCCCAGGTTGCGCTGGGAATCATGGCGCGGATCCACAAGGCGGCCATTTGCAGCGACGGGCTGGCTCCATTGTTGTCCCTGGAATAGATGAAGTGCGCCGATAATGATCGGGAAACCCAAGCTCGCAAGCTCCGCCTCGAACAATTCCTGGCCGCACGCACGCATCGAAGCGCTGCTGCGGCGGAGCCCGTGGTTCGCGGGCCTGTCGCCATCGCTGGCGCAGCTCCTCATCGCCGCCGGCCAGGTCCAGCATCACGGGCGCGGCGAGATCATCGTCGCCGCCGAGCAGAGCATGGGGCTGGGGGCCGTGCTGCGCGGCATGGTCGCCCTCAGCAAGGTCGGCGCGGTCGGCAACGAGATCGTCTTCTACGTCGCCCGTCCGGGCTTCTGGTTCGGCACGGTCGGCGTGCTGCTGGACCGACCGGTGGATCTGATCGCGACCGCGGCGAGCGACACGACCACGTTTCTCGTTCCGCGCGGCGAGAGCCTGCGGCTGCTCGCCAGGCATGCGGCGCTCCACGACGCCGTCGCGCGGCTCGCGCACGACCGGTTCCTGCGCGCCCTGGAGGCGCTGGAGCACACCAGCAGGCCCAGCACCGTCGGCAGGGTCGCCGCCAAGCTGCTCAGCATCCGCGATCTCGATGTCGCGACCGACCCGTCGACGGCGGATGCGCCGTTGGCGATCTCGCAGAGCGTCCTCGCGCTGATGACCAGCCTGTCGCGTCAATCGGTCAGCATGGCGCTGCGCAGCCTCGCCGACGCCGGCGCGATCGCGCTCGGCTTCAAGGCGATCAGGATCGTCGACGCGGCGCAGCTCGAGGCCATCGCCAACTCGCCCGATCTTTTCCGTCAGCCGGCGCGACGCAGGAAATCCAGCTCCCGATAGTCCGGTGGGGTCGTGTCGATGACCTGTCCGGCGCGCAGCACGATGCGCGCGGTCTGTGGCCGGGAGAGGACTTCCGACCAGTCGCGGCCCTCGAGGATGATCAGGTCGGCCATCGCGCCCGTAGCCAGCCGGCCTGCCGCCTCAAGCTCCATGACCGCGGCCGGGACGGTGGTGACGGCGGCGGGCCAGGTGCCGAAAGGGTGGTCCAGATGCGCGATGCGCACGGCCTCGCGGAACACCTCCAGCATGTCGTGGTCGCCGTAGGCGTAGAACGGGTCGCGGCAGTTGTCGCTGGCGAAGGCGAGGTCGATGCCGCGGGCCCGGATCTCGTGCGCCAGGGTGACGCCGCGATGGCGTGGCGTCCGCCCGTCGACACGGTCCTGGAGGTAGAGATTGCACATCGGCAGGCTGACGATCGCGATCCCGGCTTCCGCGACGCGGTCGAGCGTCCGCCGGATCGCGTCCGGCGTCTGGTGCGCGAGCGAGCAGCAGTGCCCGGCGACGATACGACCCGGAAACCGGCAGCGCACCGCCGCGTCGGCCAGCGCCAGCAGGGTTTCGGCGGCGGCATCCAGCGTCTCGTCGACATGGCAGTCGACGTCGAGGCCGTACGTGGCTGCCAAGCCCAGGAAACCGTCGAGCTCGGCCGCGAGATCCGGCCCCATCTGCGGGACCAGCCCCAGCACGCCGCCGTGCCCGGCGACGAGGCGGGCAAGTTCCGCGCCGGCCGCGCCGCGATAGTGCTCGAGCATGGCCAGGCTGACGGCCTGCAGGTCGATGCGGCCGGCCCAGGCCGCGCGCAGCTCGGCGAACACCGCCCAGCTGACCGGCGCCTGTGGCGGGATCGAGTCGAGATGGGTGCGTATCGCGCGGGTGCCGTGCGCGTAGGCGCAGCGCAACCCGAACTCGAACCGGGCCTTGACGTCGGCGGCGTGCCAGTGGCGGGTCCGGTCGCGCTCGACCGCGGCCAGGGCGCCGGCGAAGGTGCCGTCCGGGTTGGCCGCGCGTGGCCAGATGTGCCCCTTGTCGAGGTGGGTGTGCAGATCGACCGGGCATGGCCAGACCATGCGGCCTTCGAGGTCGATCCCTGGGGCTCCCGCCTCGGCCGCCGTCACCGCGGCGATCCGGCCGTCGGCGAGGCCGATGTCGACCTCGCGCAACCCGTCGGCGCCCGGATCGGAATCGACGAGGCAGGCGGGCACGGTCGCCCGGCGCAGCACGACGCCCGCTGGCGCGGCCAGGATCAGCGCGTGGCGCAGATCGGCGTTCTCCGGTCGCATGCCGCTGTCCGCTCAGCCGGCGAACCGGACCGGCGGCAGGCCGCGCACCCCGGGTACCCGCAGGGCGAACAGCCCGCCGGCGTGCGGCTGCCGCGCCTCCGTGCCCGGGGTCGGGCCGGCTCCGATCGTGGTCACGTAGAGAACGTCGAGATCGGCGCCGCCGAAGGCCACCTTGCTCGGCTTCTCGGCCGGGAAGTCGATGATGCGGTCGACCTCGCCCTTGGGCGTGAACCGGACGAGCTGCCAGCCGCCGACGCCGGCCATCCAGTAGCAGCCGTCCGCGTCGACGGCGCCGCCGTCCGGCCGGCCGGCCAGTCCGTGCGTGTCGACGAACACCCGGCGGTTGGTGATCGTCCCGTCGTCCGGGTCGTAGTCGCAGGCCCAGATCGTGCGGATGCTGGATTCCGAATCGGAGAAGTAGAACGTGCGCCCGTCCGGGCTGAAGGCGCAGCCGTTGGTCACGGTGAGACCGTCGAACAGCCTCTCGCAGCGGCCCCCGGGCCAGAGCCGGTACAGCGCGGCCACCGGCTTGCGTGGCCCGAGCGGCATGGTCCCGGCGACGAAGCGGCCGGCCGGATCGGTGGTGCCGTCGTTGAACCGGTTCCCCGGCTTGTCGGCCTCCGGATCGACGATCGCCTCGAGCCGGCCACTGTCCGGGTCGTAGAAGTGGAAGCCGTTCTCGAGCGCGACGAGGAAGCCGCCCTGCTCGCGGAACGCGAAGCAGCCCAGGCGGGACGGCAGCGTCCAGTTGCGGTCGAGGCCGGTCGCGGGGTCGAAGCGATGCAGGGCACGGCCGTCGATGTCGGCCCACCACAGGACCTGCTCGCGCTCGCACCACATGGGCGCTTCCCCGACCAGGGCCTTGGCGTCGAGGACGCAGTCGATCTGGAGCACGTGATCCTCCCGGGCTAGTGCGATGCGTGCGCCACGCATACGCTGGCCCGGCCGTTGCCGCGACCCCCGAAATCGCGCCCGCCTCCCGGCCCGTGGATCGATCGGCCGGCCTGGGCTAGAGCCTGGACGAAGCACCGAGGGGAGAAGAGGATGACGCAGGCCTTCGTGGTCGACCGGCGCATCGAGGACGGCAGCGTGCACGTCGCCGACTGGCCGCTGTCGCAGATCCGGCTCAAGGACGACGCGCGCTTTCACTGGCTTCTGCTGCTGCCGCGTCGGCAGGGCGTGACCGAGCTCACCGAGCTTGCCGAGGCCGACTATCTCCAGCTCAGCGCCGAGATTCTCGCCGCCTGCCGGCTGGTGGCCGAGGTGGCGCGCCCGGACAAGACGAACGTCGCCACGCTCGGCAACGTCGTGCCGCAGCTCCACGTCCACGTCATCGGCCGGTTCGCGAGCGATCCGGCTTGGCCGGACGCGGTCTGGTGCCACGGTGCCGGCCCGACCTTCCCGCCGCACGCACTGGCAATGCTGGCCGACCGCTATGCCAATGCTGCGCGCATCCATTTCCAGACGATGTAGGATCGTCACAGCTCTGCGAAGCACCCGACAGTCAACTTGGATGTTCTCCAAAGTGATACTAAAGTAACACCTCTTCATGCCGACCTGATCATGCGCTACCCATGGCTGCACATCGACGGTGCATGGGACGACGACATGACGGGGCTCTCCAGCGTGGTGGTCAGCCAGCTAGGCACGGCCGAGCAGCTCTTGCTGTGGGCGTTGCGGCAACGCCGCGCGGACCGGGGCAGCACCACGCCGCAGCTCGTCCAGGGCTTTCTGCTCGCCTGCGGCTTGGCCGGGGTCGAGCTGGCGCTGGGCAGCTTCGAGCGGCTGTTCGACACGCTCGACGATCATGGCCAGTGCGGCGTCGGCCCGCTGCACTGCGCCGTCGTCAGCCGCGACGAGGTCACCTGTCTGGCGCTGCTGTCGGCCGCCCAGCGTGGCGACCGCGCGCGCCTCGACCGGCTCGCCACGGAGCTGGTCGGAACGGCGCGGGCGCCGGCGCTGATCGGCGAGGCGCGGCGGCTGGCCGAGGCCTTGACCTGCGCCGGCCACCGGCTGACCCCGGCCGTCAGCCACTGGTACCGGACACGGGTCGTCCACTGACGCCGGCGCGGCCGATGTCGCGGCGAATCCAGGCGCTGTCGGGCTTGCATGCCAGGCGGGGCGCGAGCAGATCGCGCGCGAGGGCCCACTGCCGGTCGCGCAGGGCCGCCTCGATGAGGGTGAGCTCGAGCAGATCCCGCTGCGCCGCGCTGCCGGTCATCCGCCAGCGGTGTGGCCGAAGCGCCAGCAGCAGGTCGACCGCGGCGGCATAGGCGCCGTGCGCGAACGCGGCCATGGCGCGTGCGGCGGGAAGGGTGACCAGACGGGCGACCTCGGCGGACGCGTCCGCAGCCTTGGCCTGCTCGTCGAGCGAGCGGAGCAGCTCGCGCAGCGCGAAGCTGCGCCCGGCCGCCGCCAGCGTCACCGCCAGGTGCACGTCGTTGAACACGTGCACCCGATCCAGGGTGTGTGGCGCCATCGCGTCGGCGATCTCGTCCCAGCGCGCGCCGATCGCCACGCCGGCGAGCTGCAGCCGCCACAGCAGGGCCGCGGCGTCGCACAGGTTGAGCATGATGCTGCGCGGGCCCGGCCGCAGCAGCCGGTCGTAGGCTGCGAGCGCGGCATCGGCATCGTCGCGATCGACGTGGTACAGGGCCAGATGCCAAGCATTGTGCACAGCGAAGTAGCAGCCCGGCCGCCAGTCCGCCTCGCGCGCCTCGTACCAAGCGATGCCCTCGGCATCGCGACCCTGCATCTCGAGCACGTGGCCCACCGCATGGATGCCCCAGACGTCCTGCGGGTTGCGCTCGACCGCGGCGCGGGCCAGCACCTCGGCCCGGGCATAGTCGCCGGCCTCCTCGAGGCCGAACGCCAGCATCGACTGCACGAAGCCGTACCCGGGCAAATCCGGGGTCCACGCCCGCAGCGCCCGTGCCGGGCGCGCGGCGATGTCGGCGCCGGTGCCGCCGAAGAAGTCGATCTGGTGCGCGAACATCAGGGCCTGGAGGTCGCGCGGATGTGCCGCCAGCAGCGCGTCGAACGCCGCCCCGGCGCCGGCATGGTCGCCGCGCGCCCAGGCCTGGGCGGCCGCGAGGTGCAGCCGCTCGCGCGGGTTGGCCCGCCCGGCCAGCCTCGCCGCGGCCGCCAGGCTGACCGCGGCCTTGGCGGCGAAGCCCGGCTGCAGCGCCAGCAGATAGGTGTGCGCCCGCAGCAGATGGCCGAGCACGAGGTCGGGATCGATGGCGAGGGCCGCCTCGATCTTGCCGAGCGGGTCGCCGCGGTAGGCCAGCACGTCGGCCAGGGCCGCCTCCAGCCGGGCCGGTGAAGCGTCGTCGCCAGCCGTCAACGGCTCGCCACGGGCGTCCAAGCGCGCCATGGGTCGGGTCCCCGTCCGTTCGTCCGGGTCGGAACGCTCGCAGAGCAGGGATGCCGACCCAAGCCACAACGCCGTGAGACCGGCGCCCGGTCGGGCATCTCGCTGGCGATTGACAAGCCGTCACAGTTGGCGCAGTTCCTTGCAGGGTATTGGCAGCGCGACGACTTGGCACGAATTCCGCTAGTGCCACAATAACCGTGTGCCGTAACCGGCATCCGCGCTGTTGGACACCGCGCCCGGTTTCATCTGCGAGAACGATCAGCGATGAACTACTTCTTGCAGCAACTGGTCAATGGGGTGACGCTCGGTTCCATGTACGGGCTGATCGCGATCGGCTACAGCATGGTCTACGGCATCATCGGCATGATTAACTTCGCGCATGGCGAAGTCTACATGATCGGTGCGTTCCTCACGATCATCGTCTTCACCCTTCTGGGCATGATCGGGCTCACCTGGGTGCCGCTGGCGCTGCTGACGGTCCTGATCGTGGCCATGCTGGTCACGGCGACCTACGGCTGGTCGATCGAGCGCGTCGCCTACCGTCCGTTGCGCGGCTCGTTCCGCCTGGCGCCGCTGATCTCGGCGATCGGCATGTCGATCTTCTTGCAGAACTTCGTGCAGATCGTCCAGGGCGCCAACGTTAAACCGCTGCCGCCCAAGATCTCCGGGGGCTTCCTGTTCGGCGTCGGCTCCGACTTCACCGTCCAGATCGGCTACACCCAGATCTTCGTGATCGCGCTCACGCTGGTCCTGATGACCGGCTTCTCGCTGCTCATCTCCCGCACGCCCCTGGGCCGGGCGCAGCGCGCCTGCGAGCAGGATCTGAAGATGGCGGGCCTGTGCGGGGTCAACGTCGACCGCACCATCTCGCTGACCTTCGTCATGGGCGCCGCGCTCGCCGCCGTCGCCGGCATGATGGCGGCCCTCTACTACGGCGTCGTCGACTTCTTCATCGGCTTCCTCGCCGGGACCAAGGCCTTCACGGCGGCGGTGCTGGGCGGCATCGGCTCCATCCCGGGGGCCATGCTGGGCGGGATGGTGCTGGGCCTGGTCGAGGCGTTCTGGTCCGGCTACTTCAGCATCCAGTACAAGGACGTGGCCGCTTTCAGCATCCTGGTCGTGGTCCTGATCTTCCTGCCCACCGGCCTGCTCGGCCGGCCCGAGATCGAGAAGGTCTGAGCCATGGCGAGCACCGTCTCGGCCGCCGCCGCGCGGATGAGCAGCCACCAGCCAGCGCTGAAGGAGGCGCTGCTCGCCGCGCTGGTGACCTTCGTCATGCTGGCGCCGCTGCTCGGCATGCGCACGACCAGCGGCCCGACCGGCATGACGCTGGAGTACCATTTCGGCTGGGTGTTCATCGCCACCGCCATCGTCTTCGCCGGCCGCCTGCTGCTGGCGGCGTGGCGGGCGCGGCCGACGACGACGGCGATGCCGACGGCCGGGCTCGCCCGCATCGGCGCGGCGCTCGCGGAGCGCTCCTGGTGGTTCGGGGCGGCCGGGCTGGTCTTCGCCTTCGTGCTGCCGTTCCTGCCGTTCTCCAGCCGCTACGTGGTCGACATCGCCACGACCGTGCTGATCTACGTCATGCTCGGCTGGGGCCTGAACATCGTCGTCGGCTTGGCTGGCCTGCTCGATCTCGGCTACGTCGCCTTCTACGCGGTCGGCGCCTACTCCTATGCGCTGTTCGCGCAGACCTTCGGCCTGGGCTTCTGGACCTGCCTGCCCTTGGCCGGCGTGCTGGCGGCGAGCTTCGGCGTGATGTTGGGCTTCCCGGTGCTGCGGCTGCGCGGCGACTATCTCGCCATCGTCACCCTGGGCTTCGGCGAGATCATCCGCATCGTGCTCTTGAACTGGTACGAGGTGACCGGCGGTCCCAACGGCCTGTCCAACATCCCGCGCCCGAGCTTCTTCGGCATGGAGTTCGAGCGCAACCCGACCGATGGCGCGACCGCCTTCCACCAGTTCTTCGGCATCCCGTTCTCCAGCCAGCATCGGATCATCTTTCTCTACTTCCTGATCCTGCTGCTGGCGCTGCTCACCAACTTCGTCGTCCTGCGCCTGCGCCGGCTGCCGATCGGACGGGCCTGGGAGGCGCTGCGCGAGGACGAGATCGCCTGCAAGGCGCTGGGCATCAACCCGACCAACACCAAGCTCACCGCGTTCGCGCTGGGAGCGATGTTCGGCGGCTTCGCCGGCTCCTTCTTCGCGACGCGGCAGGGCTTCATCAGCCCCGAGAGCTTCACCTTCATCGAGAGCGCCACCATCCTCGCCATCGTCGTGCTGGGCGGCATGGGCAGCCAGATCGGCGTCGTGCTCGCGGCCACGCTGCTGGTCGTGCTGCCCGAGCTCGCGCGCGGCTTCGCCGAGTACCGCATGCTCGCCTTCGGCGCGGCCATGGTGGCGATCATGGTCTGGCGCCCGGGTGGCCTGCTCGGCCGGCGCGATCCGACCATCCTGCTCAATCCGTCCGGTGGCGGGAGGAAGAGCGCATGAGCGTGGCGCCGATCCTCGAGGTCGAGCATCTGACGATGCGCTTCGGCGGCCTCGTCGCGATCAACGACCTCAACTTCGTCGCGGCCCAGCAGGAGATCACCGCGATCATCGGCCCCAACGGCGCCGGCAAGACCACGGTGTTCAACTGCCTGACCGGCTTCTACCGGCCGACGGTCGGCCAGCTCACCTTCCACGGCAAGAACGGGCCGGCGCTGCTCGAGCAGTTCGACGGCTTCCGCATCCCGCGCGAGGGCCTCGCCCGCACCTTCCAGAACATCCGTCTGTTCGCGCAGATGACGGCGCTCGAGAACCTGATCGTGGCCCAGCACAACCGGCTGATGCAGGCGTCGGGCTACACCGTGCTGGGCCTGTTGGGCGTCGGCGCCTACCGGCAGGCCGAGAGCGAGGCGATCGATCTGGCCAAGTTCTGGCTCGACCGCACCGGCCTGACGCCGCGGGCCGACTGGAACGCGGGTGCCTTGCCCTACGGTGAGCAGCGCAAGCTCGAGATCGCGCGCGCGATGTGCACCCAGCCGCTGCTGCTGTGCCTCGACGAGCCCGCGGCCGGCCTCAATCCACGCGAGACCGCGGATCTCTCCGAGCTGCTGCTCGGCATCCGCGAGGAGCAGAAGGTCTCGATCATGCTGATCGAGCACGACATGGGCATGGTCATGCGCATCTCCGACCATATCGTCGTGCTCGACTACGGCAAGAAGATCGCCGATGGCGCGCCGGACGCGATCCGCACCGATCCGGCCGTGATCAAGGCCTATCTCGGCGAGGCCGAGGAGGAGGAGCTGCCCGCGGAGGTGGCGGCCGATCTCGCCGCCGAGGGGATCGGCTGATGCTGCGGCTCGAGGGGATCCACACCCATTACGGCAACATCGAGGCGCTCAAGGGCGTCAACGTCGAGGTCGAGCAGGGGCAGATCGTCACCATCATCGGCTCGAACGGGGCCGGCAAGTCGACCTTGTTGATGACCATCTGCGGCAGCCCTCGGGCCTCGAGGGGACGCATCGTCTACCTGGGCCAGGACATCACCCGCCTGCCGACCTACGACATCGTCAATCTGGGCATCAGCCAGTCGCCGGAGGGCCGGCGCATCTTCTCGCGGATGTCGGTGCTCGAGAACCTGCAGATGGGTGCGGTGCCGAGCAAGGGGCGCTGGTTCGACGAGGACGTCGAGAAGGTCTTCACCCTGTTCCCGCGGCTCAAGGAGCGGCTGCACCAGCGCGGTGGCACGCTGTCGGGTGGCGAGCAGCAGATGCTGGCGATCGGCCGCGCCCTGCTCGCCCGGCCGAAGATGCTGCTGCTCGACGAGCCGTCGCTCGGCATCGCCCCGATCCTGGTCCAGCAGATCTTCAAGGCGATCGTCGAGATCAACCGCACCCAGGGCCTGACCATCCTGCTCGTCGAGCAGAACGCCTACCAGGCCCTGAAGATCGCGCATCGCGGCTACGTGCTGTCGACCGGGCGCATCTTGATGTCGGGCACCGGCCGCGAGCTTCTGGCCAACCCGGAGATTCGCACGGCCTATCTCGAAGGCGGTCACTGAGCATGGAGACGCTGACCTCGCTCCTCGGCACGACGCCCGCGATCTTCCTCGGCCTCACCGTCATTCTCGTCGGCGGGGCGGCGGTCCTCACCGGGCGCGCCATCGGCGGCAACTGGAAGCCGGCATGGCAGGTCGTGGCGGCCTGCTTCGGGCTGGCCCTGGCCGACCGGTTCCTGATCTACGCGCTTTTCCAGGGCACGCTCGTGGCGCCGTGGGGCATCCTCGTGCATTTCGTGGTCCTCGCCGCGCTCGGGCTCGCCTCCTGGCGGATCGCCCGCGTCAGCAAGATGGTCGGGCAGTACCCGTGGCGCTACGAGCGTACGTCGCCGTTCGCCTATGCCGAGGTGAAGAGCGGCTGAGCCGCGGCAGCCGTTCGGCCCCGGCATGGAATGCTGCTTGTCAACCTCCTGGTCGCCCACGGATAATCGGTGCCGACCAGAGCGCGCGGGCCGCGTGCCCGCCGGCCCTCGGCAGAAGCGAAGTCACGCAAGGGAAACATCGACATGCGTCGTCTGACCACCATGTTCCTGGGCGCTTCGGCGCTGGCCCTGCTCGGCAGCGGCGCCGCCTGGGCCGACATCGTCATCGCCACCGCCGGCCCGATGACCGGCCAGTACGCCGTGTTCGGCGAGCAGATGAAGCACGGCGCCGAGATGGCGGTGAAGGACATCAACGCCAAGGGCGGCGTCAACGGCGAGCAGCTCGTGCTCGAGGTCGGCGACGACGCCTGCGACCCGAAGCAGGCCGTGGCCGTCGCCAACCAGTTCGTGAACAAGGGCGTGAAGTTCGTGGCCGGGCATTTCTGCTCGGGCTCGTCGATCCCGGCCTCGCAGGTCTACAACGAGGAGGGCATCTTGCAGATCTCGCCGGCCTCGACCAACCCGACCCTGACCGAGCAGGGCTTCGACAACGTGTTCCGCACCTGCGGCCGTGACGACGTGCAGGGGCAGTACGCCGCCAACTTCGTCGTCGACAACAAGGTCGCGACGAAGATCGCCATCCTCCACGACAAGACCGCCTACGGCAAGGGCTTGGCCGACGAGTTCAAGAAGCAGCTCAACGCCCGCGGCGTCAACGAGGTGATGTACGAGGCGATCACCGCCGGCGACAAGGACTTCACCGCGCTGATCACCAAGCTCAAGGAAGGCGGCGTCGAGCTGATCTACCTCGGCGGCTACCACACCGAGGCCGGGCTCATCACCCGCCAGGCGCACGAGCAGGGCCTGAACGCCAAGTTGATGTCCGGCGACGCGCTCGTCGACAAGCAGTACTGGGAGATCACCGGTCCCACCGGCGAGGGCACCCTGATGACCTTCGCCCCCGACCCGCGCAAGTCCCCGGCCGCCGCCGACGTCGTCGCCGAGTTCAAGGCCGGCGGCTACGATCCGGAAGGCTACACGCTCTACACCTACGCGGCGATCCAGGCCTATGCCGACGCGGTGAAGAAGGCGGGCTCGACCGATGTCGAGGCGGTGGCCACGGCCCTGCGCGACGGTAGCTACGAGACCGTGCTGGGCACGCTGGGCTTCAACGAGAAGGGCGACGTCAAGGAGCCCAAGTACGTGATGTATGTCTGGAAGGACGGCCAGTACGGCGAGCTCTGAGCCGCCGTCACGTCGGAATGCTGAGGAGGGGAATCGGGCCTGCGGGCCCGATTCTCGTTTGCGCGAGCCGCCATCTGCTCGCCTGTTCAAAGGCGGCGGATTCCGGCATACCAGTGTTCGTGCTGCGCGGTGAGCGGCCGGGAGAGATTGCGTGCCGATCGTCAATCGGATCGCCGAGTATCAGGACGAGCTGACGGCTTGGCGCCGCTACCTGCACGAGCACCCCGAGCTCGGCTTCGAGGAGCACGTGACCGCGGCCTTCGTCGCGGACAAGCTGCGCAGCTTCGGCGTCGACGAGGTGCACACCGGCATCGGCGGCACCGGGGTGGTGGCGGTCGTCCACGGCAACGGTCCCGGACGCCGGATCGGTCTGCGGGCCGACATGGATGCTTTGCCGATCCAGGAGGAGACCGGCCTGCCCTGGGCGTCCAAGGCCGTGGGCCGGATGCACGCCTGTGGCCATGACGGGCACACCACGATGCTGCTCGGCGCCGCCAGGTACCTGGCCGAGACCCGTAACTTCGCCGGCACGGTCTACCTGATCTTCCAGCCCGCCGAGGAGGGCGGCGGCGGCGGCCGGGTGATGGTCGCCGATGGGCTGTTCGAGCGGTTTCCGGCCGAGCAGGTGTTCGGGCTGCACAACTGGCCGCTGATCGGGCTCGGTCGCTTCGCGATGTGCAAGGGGCCGGCGATGGCCGCGTCGGACGAGTTCACGATCGAGCTCACCGGCACCGGCTGCCACGCCGCGGCCCCGCATCTCGGCCGCGATCCGATCGTCGCCGCCGCCGTCCTGGTGCAGGCGCTGCAGACGCTGGTCGCGCGCGAGGTCGATCCGGTCGACAGGGCGGTGCTCTCGGTCACGCGGATCGCCGGCGGCGACGCGTACAACATCGTGCCCGAGCGGGTCGAGCTCTGGGGCACCATCCGGACCTTCCGCGAAAGCACCCGCACCTACCTCGTGCAGCGGGTGCAGCAGGTGGTGCAGGGCATCGCCGCGGCCCAGGGGGTCACGGGCCGGGTGCGCCACCTCGAGGGCTATCCCGCCACGGTCAACACCCTGCCGGAGGCCGAGGCGGGTGCGGACACGGCCAGCGAGATCGTCGGCGAGACCGGGGTGGAGCGCGACCCGCCGCCGTTCATGGGCTCGGAGGATTTCGCCTTCATGCTGCAGCGACGCCCGGGCAGCTACATCTGGATGGGCACCGGCGGCGACGGCGCCAATCGGCCGCTGCACAGCCCCTACTACGACTTCAACGACGATGCGCTGCCCTATGGCGTGAGCTACTGGGCCCGGCTGGTCGAGCGGCTGCTGCCCAGGGCGGCATGACCGCACCCGCGCCACCGCCCCGGGCGGGCAGCTACGGCGCCATCTACGCCGATCCGCCGTGGCGCTTCGCCACCTACTCCGACAAGGGGAAGGGGCGGAGTGCGGAGGCGCACTACGACTGCATGAGCCTGCCCGAGATCAAGGCGATGCCGGTGGCCGATTGGGCCGCGCCGAACGCCGTCCTGTTCCTGTGGGCCACGGATCCGATGCTGCCGCATGCGCTCGAGGTCATGGCCGCCTGGGGCTTCGCCTACAAGACGGTGGCCTTTTACTGGGTCAAGCTGAACAAGGGCCGGGAAGGCATGATCCTGACGGCCCGGGACTTCTTCACCGGCATGGGCTTTTGGACCCGGGCCAACCCGGAGCTCTGCCTGCTCGGCACGCGCGGCAAGCCGAAGCGTCGGCACGGCGACGTGGCCAAGCTGGTGCTCGCCGCCCGGCGCGAGCATTCGCGCAAGCCCGACCTGACCTACGAGCGGATCGAGCGGCTGGTCGACGGTCCCTATCTCGAGCTGTTCGCCCGCGCCGGCCGCCCGGGCTGGGACCGGCTGGGCAATCAGGCCGGTCTGTTCGATCAGGGATCGGTACGGACGCGGCGACGCCCCTCGCGCAATGGCACCGCCGCCGAGCCGACAGTTTAACCATAACGCGCAAAATCGTTCCAACGCATCACCCCTGGGGGTGCAAGTAAAGCATGATCCCCAGTTTACCTGGATCACGGACGCGTTAAGATCGGGTTAAGCAGCGTCTGGACGGCACGGCGGTCGGCATGGCGAGAGAGCGTTACCCGGGTGAGCGGCGCGGCCTCGGCCTGTTCCTGGACGACCTCCGGCCGGCAGCGACGCGCATCTGCGGCGCCGAGTCGATTCTGGCCTACGCCATTCGGCGTGCGCTGCGCAGCAACGACCTCGACCATCTGCGTCACGCGCGCCGGATCTTCAACCATCTGCCGCGCGAGCAGCGCCGCGAGCTGTCGGCGGCCTGCGTCACGCGCCGCCCGACGGGCCAGCCGGCTGCGCACGATCTGCTCGAGCGCTACAGCCGGCAGGAGCCGGCCGCTTTCGTGTCGTTCGAGAGCGCCGGCGATTCGGTGCCCAATCGCCCGGCCAGTGTCGCGCTGACCCACGAACTCCTGCCGGCGACGCCGGTGCGGGTCATGGTCAGCCCGGGCACGCTGCCGCACACGGCGGCCGGCGATCTGCGTCGTATCGCCGCCATGATCGAGCGCGACCGCCGCCTGCTGTCGCCGCTGTACTGGCGCCGGCGCGGCAGCGCGCCCGACGCGGAGCCGGCTCAGGCGCCGAAGTCGTCCTCGTAGGCCGGCATCGGCGGCTGCGGGGCCGGGGCGGTCCCGTTCTTGCTCTGCTCGAGCTTCGCCCGAAGCACCGCGTCGTCGAGTTCGATCTGGCCGCACAGGCCGAGCAGGACCGGGTCGCGCGGACGGATGTCCTGGCTCTTCCAGTGCGTCCGGTCGCGCACCGCCTGCACCGTGGCCTTGGTCGTGCCGAGCAGCTTGCAGATCTGCTGGTCGTTCAGCTCCGGATGATGGCGCAGCAGCCACGCGATCGCATCGGGCCGGTCCTGGCGCTTGGACAGCGGGGTGTAGCGCGGCTCCTTGCGCTTCGGCGGCTTGATGTCGGCGGCGATCGAGCGGACCAGCTTCATCCGCGCCCTGGGATCGCCCTCGGCGCGCTGGATCTCGGCCCGGGTCAGCATGCCGGCACCGACCGGATCGAGGCCGCGCACGCCGGTGGCCACCTCGCCGTCCGCGATGCCCTTCACCTCGAGCGGGTGCAGGCCGCAGAAATCGGCGATCTGGTCGAAGGTCAGGCCCGTGTTCTCGACCAGCCAGACGGCCGTGGCCTTCGGCATCAAGGGGCGGTCCATTCGATACTCCCGGAACGTAACGGCGCGACGCAGGCGGCGCAGCGAAGTCGAGCCCCCGCAGTTAGGCGTGGCGAAGGAAGCCGTCAAGCCACAGGCCCGGCACCGGCGCGGGCCGCCGGGGCTGCCGTCCTCGCATCAGCGGCCGAGCTTCGCCAGCGTCGCCGGATCGGGATGGCCGGCGAAGTACTTTTGCAGCGCCGCCGCGAACGGGGCCGCGTCGTCGCCCGCCGCGGCGAACAGCGTCATCGACGAGCGGAACTTCACATCGTCGGGCTGGCCGAAGATCTCGGTGGCGGTCCTGCCGTCGACGGCCTGCACCGCGCGGGTGCATTCGCGCAGCCGCGCCCCGAGAACGGGGTGGCGCAGGTAGGCCGTGGCCTCTTCGAGCGAGCCGATGGCGTAACGCATGGCCATCGGGCTGTGGCCGAGCCCGCGGATCTGCGGGAAGACGAACCACATCCAGTGCGACCGCTTGCGGCCGCCGCGCAGTTCGGCCAGGGCCTGGGCATACACATCTTCCTGCGCCGTGACGAAGCGCTGCAGATCGAACGGATCCCTGTCCATCACGCTCGCCTCCCGGCAGATGACGCCGCCGCATGCCCGCGCCGACCGGAACGGCATCCGCCCGGGTCATGCGGTTCGTATTCTAGCCGCTTCCACGATGCGTTGACCACGTCCGCGCTCGTCCGTTGCTCCCTGCCGCGGCTGGCGGAACGCTGCCGGCGGCGGCGCGCACATATCCGGGTATATCTGTAAGCTCGTGCGACCCCACCGGCCGGCGTGATGGGTGTCGCAGCCATGCGCTTGAAAAGGCTGCACATTTGGCGATCCCAGATCTTCTCTCTCAACCTAGCATAGGTCGATCCCGGCTGAAAATCTCCTTGTGGCGGAAGCAGGCAATTGTTACGCCGTCGCCATATATTCACGGAGAAAGAAATGCTCATCAAGATCGTCGGCTCTTTCCTGGCCGGATTGACCATGTGCTCGCTCGTTGCCAATGCAGCCGATGTACCGGCCAACAAGAATACCAAATCGGTATTGCCGCTTGGACAGGCTGGTCTGGTCGGTAGTTTCGAGACATTGCTCGATGCCGACTGGCACAAGTTCCGCATTACCAAAGGGGATCATTATGCTGTCGTTCTCATTCCCAACACCGACGGCCGCTACAAGCAGACGCTGATCGATGATCTGGGCAAGACCCGGATCACGACCTACGGCTACAGCGCCAACTATCCGTCCGGGTACGAGTTCACCGCCGCCGCGACGGCGGACCGCTTCGTCGGCGTCAAGCTGGAGCGTCTCTACGACGGCGCGACGCTGCCTGTGTCCTATCGGCTCCTCGCCACCAAGGAGTGCGACAACACGGTGAAGACGAACTGCGCGGCGGTCGTCAACGAGACCAAGAACAGCACCTTCGCCTGGTACGACGACCGCGACTGGTGGAAGGTCGCGGTCAAGGTCGGGCAGCGGTATCGCGTCACGCTCAATGCCAGCATGAGCGATCGCTACATCGATATTATGACCAATGTCGGCACTTATCAGGTGGGAGATTCCAGGGTCGTCGATTTCACGGCGGCCTACACCGGATACTACTTCTTGAATTTCTATGCCTATGGCGGTGCGCCGGGAGCGCCCTACAGCTTCGTGATCGCGCCGCTCTGATCACGCCGCCCGACAGCGGCACGCGACGGGCAGGGGCCGGGCCGCCTTCGCGCGGACCGGCCCCTCTCGCGCGTCAGTCCTTGACCGGCACGGTGTAGTTGAGCGCGAGCCGGCCGCCATCGGCGTAGACGGTCTGTCCGGTGACGTAGCTGGCGTCGTCGCTGGCGAGGAACAGCACCAGGCGTGCGATCTCGGCCGGATCGCCGGTGCGGCCGAGCGGCGTGCGGGCCAGGATGCGGTGGCGGGCCGCGTCGTCCTCCATGACCGTGGCCAGGATGTCGGTCATGATCGATCCCGGGCCGACGCCGTTGACGCGGATCTTGTGCTCGGCCAGGGCCAGGGCCATGACCTTGGTCAGCTGGTTGAGCCCGCCCTTGCTGACGACGTAGGGGGTCTGGTTCGGGATCGCCAGCACGGCGTTGACCGACGACATGTTGACGATGGCACCGCCGCCACGGGCGGCCATGGCCCGCGCTGCCGCCTGCCCGACGAGAAAGGCGCCCTTGAGGTTGACCCTGAGCACCGCGTCGAACTCGGCCTCGGTGAGGTCGAGAAAGCCCGCGGCCTTGATGATGCCGGCATTGTTGACCAGCACGTCGAGCCCGCACGCCCATTCGAGCGTGGCATCGATCAAGGCGCCGGCCTCGCGTGCATCGCCGACGTCGGTGCGCACGAAGAGGGCTCGGCCGCCGTGGCCACCGATCTCGTCCACGAGCGCCTGCCCGGCCTCGGCCGCGACGTCGGCGACGACAACGGCGCCGCCTTCGGCGGCGAAGGCCAGGGCACAGGCGCGGCCGATCCCGTTGGCCCCGCCGGTGACGATGATGGTCTTGCCCTGAAACCGCATCCTGGTCCTCCAGCCGCTGCCGCCGTCCCGGTCTAGCACCGGGACGGCGGGCGGTCAGCGGTCCCTGCGGGCCACGGGCTCAGTTGTCGTCGTCGGGGCCGGGCCCTTGCATCGGTCCGGGGCCGGGGCCATGCATCGGTCCCGGGCCATGCATCGGTCCGGGGCCGCGCCGGGGCCCGCGCAGCTCGTCGATGGTCAGCACGCCGTCGCCGTTGCGGTCGAGGTCGCGCACCGTGGTCGCGAACCGGGCGGTGAACTCCTCGACCGTGATGGTGCCGCTGGCGTCGGCATCGTTGGCCTGGAATTGCCGCACCATCATCGGGCGCATCGCGTCCAGCCAGAGCGCCTGGTACTCCTCGAGGCTCAACACGCCGTCGCCGTTGGCGTCGTATTTCGCGATCTGCGCCTTGCGCGCGGCGTCGATCTCGTCCTGGGTGAGCTTGCCGTCCTTGTTGGTGTCGAACTGGTCCATGAGCCGCATGCCGCCCGGGCCGCGCGGCCCATGATGCCCGCCGGGGCCGCCGGGGCCGCACCAGCCGTCGGCCATGGCGGCGCCCGTGCCGAGCAGGGCCGCGACGCCGAGGGCCCCGGCCAGCACGAGCTTCTTTCTGGGAAGTTGCATGATCGACCTTTCCTTGGGTGACCGGCGCAGAAGAGCCCGCAATCATCGCACAACTTTGCCGGGGGTGGCCGAGGTTTGTCGCCGAGTGCGGCGGGTCCGGCCGGCTGCGACAGGCTGTTACAATTGCGGGCTGTGCGCCTGCCGCCGCACGCGCATAGTGCGGCCAGGCCCGACCCCGAGCGCAGCATGAGCGAAGCCCCGCATCTTCTCGTCGTCGACGACCATCGCGAGATCCGCGACGCGCTGGCCAAGTACCTGGCCAAGCACGACTACCGGGTGAGCGTGGCCGAAAGTGCCGCCGCGGCGCGGCGCGTCCTCGAGACCAGCCGCATCGACCTGATCGTGCTCGACCTGATGATGCCGCGCGAGGACGGGCTGTCCTTGTGTCGGCAGTTGCGGGCGAAGAGCGAGGTGCCGATCATCATGCTGACCGCCATGGCCGAGGAGACGGACCGGGTGGTCGGGCTCGAGCTCGGCGCCGACGATTACGTCACCAAGCCCTTCAACCCGCGCGAACTCGTCGCCCGCATCAAGGCGGTCTTGCGCCGCGCGCACAGCCTGCCGCCGCAGCCCGAGCTTCCGGCGGCGCGCCGGCTGCGCTTCGACCGCTGGACCTTCGACGTCGCCCGGCGCGAGCTGATGGCCGAGGACGGCGTCGCCGTACCTTTGAGCACCGGCGAGTTCCTGCTGCTGAGCGTGTTCCTGCAGCGGCCGGGCATGGTCCTGACCCGCGACCAGCTCCTCGACCTGACCCGCGGCCGCGACGCCGCGATGTTCGACCGCTCGATCGACAACCAGGTCAGCCGGCTGCGCAAGAAGATCGAGCTCGACCCGCGCCGGCCGCAGCTGATCAAGACCCACTGGGGCGGCGGCTACAGCTTCGCGGCCGAGGTGGCGCAAGCTTGACCCGGTACGGGCCGAGGAGCCTCGCCGGCCAGCTCGTGCTGATCGTGCTGGTGGCCCTGCTCCTCGCCCAGGGCCTGAGCCTGCTCATCTTCGCCGACGAGCGGCGCGTGGCGCTGCGCGCGGCCGGGCGCGAGCAGGTGCTGGCCCGCACCGCCGGCCTCGTCCGCCTGCTCGAGGAGACGCCGGTCGAGCTGCATCAGCGCATCCTGTCCACCAGCAGCAGCCCGCTGCTGCGCTTCCGCATCGTCGAGCGGGACGACGAGGCGAGCGACGACGCGCACGGGCATGCGGGCAGCCGGCTGGCGCGGCAGCTCGCCGCCCTGCTCGACGGCAACGGTGGCCGGCCGGTGCTCGCCTTTGCCGGTGACGACCGGCGCCTCGGCAACATGATCGGCTTCGATCCGGTCGACGAGACGACCGGGCGACCGCGTTTCTGGCGCCGGCCGCCCGGCCCGCCGGTCGCGCTGGAGCTGGCGGTGCAGCTTCCCGACGGCCGCTGGCTCAGCGCGCTGACCAACCCGCCGCCGCCGCCGGCCTGGGCGGTGCCCAGTCTCCTCACCCTGGCGGTGTCGGCGACCCTGGTCGGCTGCGGCGTCGTGCTGGCGGTCCGGCGGCTGACCCGGCCGCTGACCAAGCTGGCGGCGGCGGCCGACGCCCTCGGCCGTGGCGAGGCGCCGGAGCCGCTGGCCGAGGCCGGACCGGCCGACATCCGGCGCACCGTGCGCGCCTTCAACCGCATGCAGGCCCGGCTGCGCCGGTTCGTCGACGATCGCACCCGCATGCTGGCGGCGATCAGCCACGACCTGCGTACCCCGATCACCTCCTTGCGGCTGCGGGCCGAGTTCATCGACGACGAGGAGACCAAGGAGCGCATCCTCGCCACGCTCGGCGAGATGCAGGAAATGATCGAGGGCACCCTGGCTTTCGCCCGCGAGGAGGCGGCGGCCGAGCCGACGCGCGTGGTCGATCTGGCCGCGCTGATCGACAGCACCGTCGGTGACCTCGCCGACCTCGGTGCCGATGTGACCTTCGCCAGCCCCGCCAAGTTCGCCTATGCCTGTCGGCCGGTAGCGCTGCGCCGGGCCTTGCGCAACCTGATCGAGAACGCGGTCCGCTACGGCGACCGGGCGCGGATCGGACTCCAGGCCGGGCCGGACGACGTGCGCATCCTGATCGACGATGACGGTCCCGGCATCCCCATGGACATGGTCGAGCGCGTGTTCGAGCCGTTCGTGCGGCTCGAGGACTCCCGCTCGCCGGAAACCGGCGGGATCGGGCTCGGGCTCGCCATCGCACGCTCCATCGTGCGCGGGCACGGCGGCGACATCGCGCTGCACAACCGCACCGGCGCGGATGGCGGCACGGCCGGGCTGCGGGTCGCGGTGATCCTGCCGCGTGCGGCGAGCGCCTGACGGGATGGTGTCCGGTGTCAGCCGGCCTTGCCGGCCGGCCGGTGGCGGCGCAGCTCCTCGGCGGTCAGAGCGCCGTCCTTGTCCACGTCGCGGCGCCGGACCAGATCCATCGAGCGCTGCTTCAGCTCGGCCAGCGTGATGTTGCCATCATGGTCGCGGTCGTCGGCGCGGAACTGCCGCGCCAGCCGCTCGCGCGCCGCATCCAGCCACAGCGCCTCGTACTCGGCTGCCGTCAATCGGCCGTCGCGGTCCTGGTCGAACCGGGCGAACTGCCGCTCGCGGTCGGCCTCGAGTTCGGCCAGCGTGAGCCGCCCGTCCTGATCGGCATCGAGAGCCGCGAGCAGCGCCGGCAGCCGCGGCACCGATGCGGGTTCCGCCGCATGGACCGACGGCATCACCGACAATGGCAGGACGATGGCCGTTGCGCGCAGGGCCGTGAGGGATGTTATCGGCATCGAGCCTCTCCTTGCTGGCGCCGCGTCGGGACGGGCGGCGGGGTCAGCATGGCGAGGAGGGGTTAACGTCGCGTTGCCGTCGTCTGCAGGTGCAGTGGCCCGGCGCTGGGCAGCGACCGGGCCACATCGAGACACGAGCTCCCGCAGGTCCGAAAGGGGAGGGTGCTGCAATGCAGCAGAATTGTCGCCCATCCCTTGGCGTTGACAACCGGATCTGCCGCATGGCCGGCATGCGCCACGGGCGTGGAAGACGCGGCCGCTGGTCGGCGGCGCCGCCGACCAGCGGCCGGGCCGGCTAGCCTTTGATGCCTTCGGGCATGACCTTGTTGTCTTTCCAGGCGCCGAGGAGGAGGTCGTAGTCGACGGTTACACCTTGGGGTTTTTCGTTGGCGAGCTTGGGCTTGGGCTCGAACTCGCCGTCGTTGGACTTCTTGAACCAGTCCTCGGCACTGGTCTCCGGGTTGAGCTTGGGTGCGCACTCGCCGCCGATGCCGGCGCGCTCGAGCCGGGCCAGGATCTGGTCCTGCTGCTTGGCGAGGTTGTCCATGGCCTGCTGTGCGGTCTTCTCGCCGGTGACGGCCTCGGCGACGTTGGCCCACCAGAGCTGGGCGAGCTTGGGGTAGTCGGGGACGTTGACGCCGGTGGGTGTCCAGGCGACGCGGGCGGGGCTGCGGTAGAACTCGACCAGGCCGCCGAGCTGCGGCGCGCGCTCGGTGAAGCTCGCGTGGCGGATGTCCGAATCGCGGATCGGGGTCAGGCCGACATGCGCCTTCTTGAGCGAGGTGGTCTTGGCGACGCAGAACTGGCCGTAGAGCCAGGCCGGCTTGCGCCGGTCGACCGGGGTCGAGCGCATCAGGGTCCACGAGCCGCAGTCCTGGTAGCCGAGCTTCTCGCCCTCGCGCCAGTAGGGCCCGTGCGGCGAGGGGGCCATGCGCCACTTGGGCGTGCCGTCGCCGTTGACCACCGGCAGGCCGGGTTTGGCGAGCGCGGCGGTGAAGGCGGTGTACCAGAAGATCTGCTGGGCGATGTTGCCCTGGCCGGGCACCGGGCCGGCCTCGGAGAAGGTCATGCCGGCGGCTTCCGGCGGGGCGTAGGCCTTGAGCCAGTCGATGTACTTCTGCAGCGCGTAGACCGCACCCGGGCCGTTGGTGCCGCCGCCGCGGGTGATCGAGGAGCCGACCGGCCGGCAGCCCTCCATGCGGATGCCCCACTCGTCGACCGGCAGGCCGTTGGGGATGCCCTTGTCGCTCATCCCGGCCATGGACAGCCAGGCGTCGGTGAAGCGCCAGCCGAGCGAGGGGTCCTTCTTGCCGTAGTCCATGTGGCCATAGACGCGGACGCCGTCGATCTCCTTGACGTGGTTGGTGAAGAAGTCGGCGATGTCCTCGTAGGCCGACCAGTTGACCGGCACGCCGAGCTCGTAGCCCTTGACCTTCTTGAACGCCTCCTTGTGCTGCGGGTCGGTGAACCAGTCGTAGCGGAACCAGTAGAGGTTGGCGAACTGCTGGTCGGGCAGCTGCCACAGCACGCCGTTGGGGCCGGTGGTGAACGACTTGCCCATGAAGTCGTCGACGTCGAGCGTCTTTAAGGTGACGTCCTTGCCGTCGCCGGCCATCCAGTCGCTGAGCGGCACCGCCTTGTCGTAGCGGAAATGGGTGCCGACCAGGTCGGAATCGTTGATGTAGGCGTCGTAGATGTTCTGATCGGACTGCATCTGGGTCTGCAGCTTCTCGATCACGTCGCCTTCCTGGATCAGGTCGTGGGTCAGGTTGATGCCGGTGATCTCGGAGAACGCCTTGGCCAGGACCTGCGATTCGTAGACGTGGGTGTCGATCGTCTCCGAGACGATCTTGATGTCCATGCCCTTGAACGGCTTGGCCGCCGCCTGGAACCAGGTCAGCTCCTCGATCTGCGCGTCGCGCGACAAGGTCGAGGGCTGGAACTCGTCGATCCACTTGTTGATCGTAGCATCCGCGGCGTTGGCGCGGATGATCCCCGGCAGCGCCAGGCCAGCTCCCGCCGCCGCCGTCGACTGCAGGAACCGGCGGCGACCGACATGCCATCTCGTCACGTTGTTGCACTCCCTGTCATGCCCCCAGCCTTCTCGCCGGCGGGCCGGAGGCCCTTTCCCGCCGGCCGCGGTGCCGCCCGGGCTCAGCCGAACCGCAGCACCGCGACGAACCAGGCCATGGCCACGATCGAGCCCAGCCACAGCGCCTGCTCGGACAGCATCAGCCAGCCGAGATGGATCCAGGCGGCGCCGAGCAGGCCGATGAACAGACGGTCGCCGCGGGTGGTGGCCATCGGCAGGAAGCCGCGCCGCTCGGTGGTCGGCTGCAGCACCTCCCAGGCCGTCATCAGCAGCAGCAGCGCCAGCACGGCGCCGAAGAACGCCGCGGTCGGCCAGGTCCAGGCCATGGACGCGACCAGCTTGTCCAAGCGCGCGAAGAAGCCGCCCTGCATGGCCGCTACCCCTCAGACTCGGCCCAGGGCGAAGCCCTTGGCGATGTAGTTGCGCACGAACCAGATCACCAGCGCACCCGGCACGATGGTCAAAACGCCCGCCGCCGCCAGGGTGCCCCAGTCCATGCCCGCGGCCGAGACCGTGCGGGTCATCGTGGCCGCGATCGGCTTCGCGTTGACCGTGGTCAGCGTGCGCGCGAGCAGCAGCTCGACCCAGGAGAACATGAAGCAGAAGAACGCGGTGACGCCGACGCCGGACTTGATCAGCGGCAGGAAGATGCGGACGAAGAAGCGGGGGAAGGAGTAGCCGTCGAGGTAGGCGGTCTCGTCGATCTCCTTGGGCACGCCGGACATGAAGCCCTCGAGGATCCAGACCGCGAGCGGCACGTTGAACAGGCAGTGCGCCAGCGCCACCGCGATGTGCGTGTCGAACAGCCCGATCGTCTGGTAGAGCTGGAAGAACGGCAGCAGGAACACCGCCGGCGGCGACATCCGGTTGGTCAGCAGCCAGAAGAACATGTGCTTGTCGCCGATGAAGCGGTAGCGCGAGAACGCGTAGGCCGCTGGCAGGGCTACGCCCAGGCTCAAGACGACGTTGATGGCGACGTAGATCAGCGAGTTGATGTAGCCCGTGTACCAGGCCGGGTCGGTGAAGATGCGGATATAGTTGGCGAAGGTCGGCGCCGCCGGGACCAGGGTGAGCCCGCTCAGGATCTCCTCGTTGGTCTTCAGCGACATGTTGACCAGCCAGTAGATCGGCAGGAGCAGGAACAGAAAGTAGATCAGCAGGCCGTAGGTGCGCACCTTCATGCCCGGTCTCCCGTGCCGATGCGGGTCATCACGTTGTAGAAGACGAAGCTCAAGGTCAGGATGATCAAGAAGTAGACGATCGAGATCGCGGCCGCCGGGCCGAGGTCGAACTGGCCGACCGCGATCTTGGCCAAGTGGATCGACAGGAAGGTGGTGGCGCTGCCCGGCCCGCCACCGGTGACCACGAACGGCTCGGTGTAGATCATGAAGCTGTCCATGAAGCGCAGCAGCACCGCGATCAGCAGCACACCGCGCATCTTCGGCAGCTCGATGTAGCGGAACACCGCCCAGCGCGAGGCGCCGTCGATGGCCGCGGCCTGGTAGTAGGCGGGCGGGATCGCGCGTAGCCCAGCATAGCAGAGCAGGGCCACGAGCGGTGTCCAATGCCAGACGTCCATCACCACGATGGTGATCCAGGCGGCCCAGGGATCGGCAGTGTAATTGTAGTTGATCCCCATGCCGTTGATCAGCCAGCCGGCGAGGCCGATGTCGCCGCGGGCGAAGATCTGCCAGATCGTGCCGACCACGTTCCAGGGGATCAGGAGCGGCAGCGCCATCACCACGAGCGTCGCCGAGGCGGCGACGCCGCGTGCCGGCATGGCGAGCGCCAAGGCGATGCCGAGCGGGATTTGGATGGCCAGGATGGTCAGGCTGAAGACGAGCTGGCGGAGCACGGCCCCGTGCAGATCGGCGTCGGCCAGCACCTGGGCGAACCAGTCGGTGCCGACCCAGACCCGGTCGTTGGGCCCGAAAATGTCCTGGAAGGCGTAGTTGACCACGGTCATCAGCGGGATGATCGCGCTGAACGCCACCAGCACGAACACGGGCAGGACCAGCAGCCAGGCAGCGTTGTTCTGGGTCTTGTCCATCGTCAACCGATCAGCCGGTCGTCGGCGTAGAGCAGCGTGCGGGCGGGGGCGAGGCCGAGATGCGCCAGCTCGCCCGGGACCTCGGCCTCCTCGGCGAGCTTGGCCTTGAGCAGATGCGGGCCGAGCCGCGCGCTGACCAGCTTGTAGTTGCCCAGATCCTCGACCCGCTCGACCCGCGCCGGCAGCGTGCGGTCGCCGGCGCGGGCGGCCAGGGTGACGAACTCCGGCCGCACGCCGAGCAGCAGTTCGGCCCGTGCCGCGCCGGCGGCGGCGCTGGCCCAGGGCTCGCCGAGCACGGCCTCGGTCCCGTCGATGCGCACGCCGTCGCCGGCCAGCCGGCAGGGCAGGAAGTTCATCCCCGGCGAGCCGATGAAGTAGCCGACGAAGCGGTGCGCCGGCCGCTCGAACAGATCCTGCGGCGTGCCGAGCTGCACGACCTCGCCGTTGTACATGACGACCACCTTCTCGGCGAAGGTCAGCGCCTCGTTCTGGTCGTGGGTGACGTAGACCAGCGTGCGCCGGTAGCGGTTGTGGACCTCCTTGAGCTTGCGCCGCAGCAGCCATTTCAGGTGCGGGTCGATCACCGTCAGCGGCTCGTCGAACAGGATGGCGGCGACGTCCTCGCGCACCAGGCCACGGCCGAGCGAGATCTTCTGCTTCTGGTCGGCGGTCAGCCGGGCGGCGCGGCGCTTCAGCAGCGGCTCGAGGTCGAGCATGGCCGCGACCTCGGCGACCCGGGCGCGGATGCGCGCGTCCGCCAGGCCGCGGTTGCGCAGCGGGAAGGCCAGGTTCTCGCCCACGGTCATGGTGTCGTAGATCACCGGGAACTGGAACACCTGGGCGATGTTGCGCTGCGCCGGCGGCAGCCGGGTGACGTCCTTGCCGTCGAACAGCACCCGCCCTTCGCTCGGCACGAGCAGGCCGGAGATGATGTTGAGCAGCGTGGTCTTGCCGCAGCCCGAGGGCCCCAGCAGCGCGTAGGCGCCGCCGTCCTCGAACGCGAAGCGCAGCGGCTTCAGCGCGTAGTCCTGCGCGCCCTGCGGCTGCGCGGCATAGGCATGGGCAACGGTCTCGAAGTCGATCCTGGCCATCCGCCGCCTCCTCAGCCCCGACCCGGCGCCCGCGGCGGCGCCACCTCGAGCGCGCCGTCGGGGCCGAACGCGTAGATCCGGGCGGGGTCGACATGGACCTTCACCGGCTGACCCAGCCCGTGCTCGTGCACGCCCTCCTCCTGCACCACCCAGTGCAGCTCGCCGCTGTGCACGTGGACGAACGTCTCCGAGCCCGAGATCTCGGCGAGCTCGACCTGGGCGTCGATGGCGACGTGGCCCGTGCGCGGGCGACGGATCGAAAGATGGTTGGCGCGCACCCCGAGCACGTGCGGCCCGTCGGGCAGGCCGGCCAGGTGCTGCGACAGGGGCAGGGCATGCCCGCTGCCGCTGCGCGCGATGCCGGCGGCGACGGTGACGGGCAGCATGTTCATCGGCGGGTCGCTGAACACGGCCGCCACCCGTTGCGAGGCCGGGCGATGGTAGACCTCGACCGTGGGGCCGGTCTGCAGCACGCGGCCCGCGTCCATGACCACCACCCGGCCGCCCATGATCAGCGCCTCGAGCGGCTCGGTGGTGGCGTAGACGACGGTGGTCTGCTGCCGGGCGAACAGGTCGCGCAGCTCCGAGCGCAGCTCCTCGCGCAGCTTGTAGTCGAGGTTGACCAAGGGCTCGTCGAGCAGCAGCAGCTCGGCCTGCTTGACCAGCGCCCGGGCGATGGCGAGGCGCTGCTGCTGACCGCCCGAGAGCTCGCCGGGCAGGCGGTCGAGCAGATGGTCGATGTGCAGCATCCGCGCGGTGTCGCGCACCTGCCGGTCGATCTCGGCGGCGGCGAGGCCCCGTAGCCGCAAGGGTGAGGCGATGTTCTCGTAGCCGGTCAGGGTCGGGTAGTTGATGAACTGCTGATAGACCATGGCGACGCTGCGCTTGCGCACCGACTGTCCGGTCACGTCGACGCTCTTGGCCAGCAAGCGTCCGGCCGTGGGCTGGTCCAGGCCGGCGATCAGGCGCATCAGCGAGGTCTTGCCGGCGAGCGTCGGGCCCAGCAGCACGTAGAGCTGGCCGGACTCGAGCGCGAGCGTGACGTCGTCGATCCAGATCTCGTCGCGGACGACCCGACGGATGGCCTCCAGGCGCAGGCTCATGGCCCGAGCACCGGGGCAGGGGTCGGGGCGATGCGGGCCTCGAGCCGCGCGCGCAGTCTGCTCACGGTGTCCTCGCCGACGTGCAAGCCGAGGCGCGAGCGGCGCCACAAGATGTCCTCGGCCGTACGCGCCCATTCGTTGTCGACCAGATAATCGACCTCGGCCTCGTACAGGCCGCCGCCGAAATCGTCGCCCAGATCCTCGATCCGGCCGGCGCCGGCGGCGATCGCCTGCAGCCGCGTGCCGTAGGCGCGCGCCCAGCGCTGCAGCAGCGGCACCGGCACCCAAGGGAGCCGGCGATGCGCCTCGGCCCGGAACGCCTTGAAGTCCGCGCGCGGAATGTCCCCGCCGGGCAACGGCGCGCCGGCGGTCCATGGCCCGCCGGCGAAGCCCAGCACCGGCTGCAGCTTGGCCAGCGCATGCTCGGCGAGCTTCCGGTAGGTGGTGATCTTGCCGCCGAAGACCGACAGCAGCGGTGCCCTGCCGTCGCCGGCATCGAGATCGAACACGTAGTCGCGGGTCACGGCGGAGGCGCTGCCGCTGGCGTCGTCGTAGAGCGGCCGCACCCCGGCATAGGTCCAGACCACGTCGGCCGGGCCGATCTCGTGCCGGAAGTAGCGGTTGACCACCCGGCACAGATAGTCGGTCTCCTCGGGCGTGATCCTGGCCGCGGCCGGGTCGCCGTCGTAGGGCACGTCGGTCGTGCCGACGAGGCTGAACCGGCCCTCGAACGGGATCACGAACACGATCCGCTTGTCGTCGTTCTGCAGGATGTAGGGATGCTCGCCGGGATAGAGCCGTGGCACCACGATGTGCGAGCCCTTGATCAGGCGCACGCGCTTGGCCGAGCGCACGCCCAGGCCGTCGGCGAGGAAGCTCGACACCCATGGCCCGGCCGCGTTGACGATGGCGCGGGCGCGCACCCGCCGCTGCCGGCCGTCGCTGCCGACCAGCTCGGCGACCCAGCCGTCACCGTCGCGCGCGGCCCGCTCGCAGCGGGTCCGGGTCCTGATCCGCGCCCCACGCTGCGCCGCGTCCATGGCGTTGAGCACCACCAGCCGGCTGTCCTCGACCCAGCAGTCGGCATAGGTGAAGCCGCGCTTGACCCACGGCTTGAGCGGCGCGCCCAGGACGCCGCCGGCGCCGAGATCGACCGCGGTCGAGGCCGGCAGGATCTGGCGGCCGCCCAGATGATCGTAGAGCAGGAGGCCGAGACGGACGAGCCAGGCCGGCCGCTGCTCGGGGCTGTGCGGCAGGACGAAGGTCAACGGCCAGACGATGTGCGGGGCCGCGCGCAGCAGCACCTCGCGCTCGATCAGCGCCTCGCGGACCAGCCGGAATTCGTAATACTCGAGATAGCGCAGGCCGCCATGGATCAGCTTGGACGACCAGCGCGAGGTGTGGCTGGCGAGGTCGTCCTTCTCGACCAGCAGGACGGACAGGCCGCGCCCCGCGGCGTCGCGGGCGATGCCGGCACCGTTGATGCCGCCACCGACGATCAGCAGATCGACCTGGTCACCCAGCTTTCTGCCCCCCTCGCGCGATTCGTTCGTCGTCGCTCCGGGATTTTCGTATCAGAACAGTGGTCGTTCGCAATCGAAAACTTACGTCGCCGGTTCCGGGGCGGCCGCCGCCACGTGCAGGGCGACGCTGGCGGCCTCGATGTGCTGGCGCAGGGGCGGCGGCGGCGCCTCGTCGGTGAACAGCGCGTCGACGTCCTCGAGCCCGCCCAGCCGCACCATCGCGTTGCGGCCGAACTTGCTGTGATCGGCGGCGAGGAAGACCTGGCGCGAGTTGGCGATGATCGCCTGCGCCACCCGCACCTCCTGGTAATCGAAGTCGAGCAGCGTGCCGTCGAGGTCGATCCCGCTGATGCCGATCACGCCGACATCGACCCGGAACTGGCGGATCAGGTCGACCGTCGCCTCGCCGACGATGCCGCGGTCACGGGGGCGGACCACGCCGCCGGCGACCGTGACCTGGAAGTCCGGCTTGCCGCTGAGCATGGCCGCGACGTTGAGATTGTTGGTGATCACCCGCAGCCCGACATGGTGCAGGAGCTGCTTGGCGATCTCCTCGGTGGTCGTGCCGATGTTGATGAACAGCGAGGCATGGTCGGGGATGTGCGCGGCGACCAGCCGCGCGATGCGGCGCTTCTCCGCGATGCACAGCACCTGCCGGTCGGGATAGGCGATGTTCTCGACCGAGGAGGCGAGGGCGGCACCGCCATGATGCCGCTGCAGCACGGCCTGGTCGCACAGCGCGTTGATGTCGCGCCGGATCGTCTGCGGCGTGACCGCGAATCGCTGCGCCAGTGCGTCGATGCTGGCGAAACCCTGCTGGCGTACCAGCTCGACGATCTGTGCGCGCCGCCGTTGGCCGTCCACCACGGAGGTCGCCTCCGTACCCGAGCATTGTTCGCTTGCGAACATGTCAGGCCGGGAAGGCTTTGCAAATCGAAAACCGTCAGCTGCGCACGCGGGCCACCGCGCGCCGCCAGCCGTCGAGCAGGCGCTGCCGCTCCGCCGCCGCCAGGCGCGGCTCGAACCGCCGCTCCAGCCGCCAGGCCGCGGCCACGGCGTCGAGCGAGCCGTGGATGCCGGCCGCGAGCCCGGCGAGATAGGCCGCGCCCAGGGCGGTGGTCTCGACCACGGCCGGCCGTTCGACCGGCCGCTCCAGAATGTCGGCGAGAAACTGGCACAGCCAATCGTTGACGACCATGCCGCCATCCAGCCGCAGCGTGCCGAAGCCGGCGTCGGGCGCGCCGGCGCGCATGTCCGCGACCATGGCCTCGACCAGATCGGCGGTCTGGTAGGCGACCGATTCCAGCGCCGCGCGTGCGACATGCGCCGCACCGCTGTCGCGGGTCAGGCCCAGGATGGCGCCCCGCGCGTCCGGGTCCCAGTGCGGTGCGCCGAGACCGGTGAAGGCCGGCACGAGATAGACGCCCTCGGTCGAGACCAGATCGCGCGCCAGAGCCTCGGTCTCGGCGGCACCACGGATGATGCCGAGCCCGTCGCGCAGCCACTGCACCGCGGCCCCGGCGACGAAGATGCTGCCCTCGATGGCATAGGTGGCGCGGCCGTCGAGACGGTAGGCCACGGTGGTCAGCAGGCGGTTGCGCGACGGCACGAAGTGCGGGCCGGTGTTGACGAGCATGAAGCAGCCGGTGCCGTAGGTGCTCTTGCTCATGCCGGGGGTGAAGCAGGCTTGGCCGACGGTGGCCGCCTGCTGGTCGCCGGCGATGCCGAGGATCGGAACCGCCGCCCCGAACAGGTCGGGATCGGTCGTGCCGAACATGCCGGCGCAGTCCTTGACCTCCGGCAGCACGCTCGCCGGGATGCCCAGCGCGCGCAGGAGCTCCTCGTCCCATGCTTGGGTGGTGATGTCGAACAGCATGGTGCGCGACGCGTTGGTGGCGTCCGTCGCGTGCACGCGGCCGCCGGTCAGCCGCCAGAGCAGGAAGCTGTCGATGGTGCCGAAGGCCAGGGCGCCGTGCTCCGCCGCCTGGCGTGCGCCGGGGACGTGATCGAGCAGCCAGGCGAGCTTGGTGCCGGAGAAGTAGGGGTCGACGACGAGGCCGGTGCGGCTGCGCACCCGCTCCTCGAGCCCGTCCGCCACCAGGCGCCGGCAGGCCTCGGCGGTCCGCCGATCCTGCCAGACGATCGCATGGTGCACCGGGCTGCCGGTCCCGCGCTCCCACAGCACGGTCGTCTCGCGCTGGTTGGTGATGCCGATGCCGGCGAGGTCCCCGGCCGCGAGCCCGGCCGCGGCGATCGCCTGCCGGCACACCGCCAGCGTGTCGCGCCAGATGTCCTCGGGATCGTGCTCGACCCAGCCGTCCTTGGGGAAGTGCTGGCGCAGCTCCTTCTGGCCGCTGCCGATCGCCCGCCCGTCGCGGTCGAACACGATGGCCCGGCTGCTGGTGGTGCCCTGATCGATCGCGAGCACATATTGGCGGCTCATCGCCCGCCTCCTCCCTGACCCCGACCCGGTTGTCGTCGGCAAACTTCGCCGGGTCGTCAAGGGTGGCGCCGTCGTCCCTTCGCCGGTTCGGCGCACCGCATCGCCTCGACCTGATGCCCGCGTCAGCGCCATGCGTCGCGCAGATGGTTCCGTTCGTCGATCGCAGCGTCAGCGTGCCGGTCCGGGCTTGTTTCGGCCATCGCGCGCGTGGCAGCTGGCCTCACGGCGTGATATCCAGCTAACCCGCTGGTCGCCCGATGGGGCCTTGGCCGGGGAATTGTGACCATCGCCCCAGGGCAGCCGGGCCCCGAGCCACGGCCGCCGATGACAACGCGAGCGCGCCGATGCCCCATGAGACCGCCCTGATCGCCATCATCGCCATGGGGTTGGTGACGGCCTTCGTCGGCGGCTTCATCGCCACCAAGCTGCGCCTGCCGCCGCTGGTGGGCTACCTGCTCGCGGGTATCGCCGTGGGCCCGTTCACGCCGGGCTTCGTCGGCGACGAGGAACTGGCCGCGCAGCTCGCCGAGATCGGCGTCATCCTGCTGATGTTCGGCGTCGGGCTGCACTTCTCGATCAAGGATCTGATGGCGGTCCGCAACATCGCCGTGCCGGGCGCCGTGGGCCAGATCACGGTCGGCACGACATTGGGCTGCATCGTCGCCATGATCTGGGGCTGGCCGTTCGGCGCCGGTCTGGTGTTCGGGCTGGCGCTCTCGGTCGCGAGCACGGTGGTGCTCCTGCGCGCGCTGGAGGAGCGCAACACGCTGGATTCGGTCAACGGCCAGATCGCCGTCGGCTGGCTGATCGTCGAGGATCTGGCCATGGTCCTGGCGCTGGTGCTGCTGCCCGCCCTGGCCGGCGTGCTCGGCGGCGACGCGCGCGGGCTCGCCGGCCATGTCGGCGGCGAGAACCTCGTCCTCACCCTGCTGCTCACCTTGGCCAAGGTGGCCATGTTCCTGGCCCTGGTGCTCGTCGTCGGCCGCCGTGCCGTGCCGTGGGTGCTCGAGCGCGCGGCCCGCACCGGCTCGCGCGAGCTGTTCACGCTGGCCGTGCTGGCGACGGCGCTGGGCATCGCCTACGGCTCGGCCAAGCTGTTCGGCGTGTCCTTCGCTCTCGGCGCCTTCTTCGCCGGCGTGGTGCTCAGCGAATCCGACTTCAGCCACAAGGCCGCCGCCGATTCGCTGCCGCTGCAGGATGCGTTCGCGGTCCTGTTCTTCGTCTCGGTCGGCATGCTGTTCGACCCCTCGATCCTGGTCCGCGAGCCGCTGGCGGTGGTGACCGTGCTCGCCGTGATCGTGCTGGGCAAGTCGGTGGCGGCCTTCGCCATCGTGCTCGCCTTCGGCTACCCGGTCGGGACCGCGCTGACGGTGTCGGCGAGCCTCGCCCAGATCGGCGAGTTCTCGTTCATCCTGGCCGGCCTTGGCATCGCGCTGGGGCTGCTGCCGGCCGAAGGACGGGATCTGATCCTGGCCGGCGCCCTGCTGTCGATCACCCTGAACCCCCTGGTCTTCGCCGCCACCGACCGGATCGGCGGCTGGTTCCGCCAGCGTCCGGGCCTGCTCGACCGGCTTGAGCGTGGCGGGGGCGCGGCCCTGCGCGCGCTGCCCGGCAGCGGCGCGGACAGCAGGCCCAGGGACCACGTCATCATCGTCGGCTACGGCCGGGTCGGCAGCCTCGTCGGGGCCGGCCTGCAGGGTCAGGACATCCCGGTCGTGGTGGTCGAGGAGGACCGCCGCCGGGTCGAGGATCTGCGCCGCCGCGGCATCTCGGCCATCTACGGCGATGCCTCGCGGCCGGGCGTGCTGGAGCTGGCCGGCGCCGAGCGTGCGCGGCTGATCGTGGTCGCGACACCCGAAGGCTTCCAGACCCATCGGATCATCGAGCTCGCCCGCGAGCTGTGCCCGACCATCGACACCGCGGTGCGGACCAGCAGCGAGGCCGAGGTCGCGCATCTGGCGCAGGACGGGATCGGCATCGCCATCATGGGCGAGCGCGAGCTCGCCTTCGGCCTGCTCGAATATGCGCTGCACAGCATGGGCATGGCAGAGGAGATGGCGCGGCAATGCGTGCAGGGCATCCGTCTGTCCGGCGACGGCGGCGCCTTCGAGCGGCGGCCCGAGGAGCCAGCCCGCAGCGTGCCCGAGTTGCGCCAGCATCGCGAGCCGGAGGACTTTCCGAGAGGAGCATCGACATGACCTGCGCTGGCCCGATCCGGCCCGCCGCACCGCTTGCCACGGACCGGATCGAAAGGACGTGCCATGGATGACGCCGCCGCGGTCGCGCCACCGTCGCGCTGGCGCAGGCTCGCCGGCCTGCTGCGCGGCCGGAACATCGTGCGCGGGCTGGTCGCCATCCTGGTGCTGCTGGTCCTTTACTATGGCATCGGCGGCTATCTCTACATGCGGGTCGACGACGATCCCGCTTTCACGCCGCCGGCACCGATCGAGGGCGGCAGCCGCGTCGTCGACATGGCGGCGGCGCTGATCGAGCGCGAGGTCAACCAGCACGCCTGGCAGCCGAACGACCCCTTGTTCATGCCGAACGGCATGGTCATCCACGCCGCCGCCTTCCAGGCCGGCATCCAGGGCGCCTGGGCGCGGATGGCGATCGAGTTCGAGGACCAGCTCGGCCGCATCCGCGGCTCGTCGCGTGTCGACCCGGATCTGGAGCGGGCGCGGGGTCTTTTGAACTTCCCGCCCAACGTCTGGTATTTCGACTTCAGCAAGTCGCTCCTGCCGACGATCACCAGCGAGCAGAACTACCGCGCCGGCCGGCAGGCGCTGCTCGCCTACAACCAGCGTCTGGCCGCCAAAGGGGCGGTGTTCGACATCCGCACCGATTCGCTGGCCGCGACCCTCGATCGCGTCGTCAACGATCTCGGCGCGCAGTCGGCCGCCATCGACGACCATCTGCGCGACCAGAGCGGCTGGCTGATCAATTTCGACGCCGACCGCCTGTTCTACCACGTCAAGGGCCGGCTCTACGCCTATCAGATGATGCTGCGCGAGCTCGGTCGCGACTTCGAGCCGGTCATCCGCCAGAACAATCTCGACGGTGTCTGGAGCCAGGTGCTGGACACGATGCGCGAGGCCGGCGAGCTGCGCCCGTTCATCGTCGCCGACGCGTCGCCGCGCGGCTCGATCTTCGCCAACCATCTGGCCATCCAGGGCTTTTATCTGAAACGGATGCTGGTGCAGCTCAAGGAGATGTCGCAGGTGCTGGTCAATTGAGCCGGGGGAGAAGGATGCGGGACAGGGCCGCCTGGCTGCTGAAATGGACGGCGCTCGTGGCGGCGATCGCCATGGTCACCTTTCTCGGCGTGCGAATCTACGATTCCCAGCGCGGCCTGCCGCTCGAGCCGTGGCACAAGTTCGTGCCGGACGATCTGCACGCGGCCGACCTCGACCACGCCGACTGGCAGGCCTATCTCGCGGCCGAGGATAGGGTGTTCGCCGAGGTGCGGGCCCAGGTCACCGACAAGCTGCCGGATCGGGACCGGATCCCGATCAACCGCTACTTCGAAGGCAGCCCGATCTTCCCCGAGCATTTCGAGCACGACTGGAACCGGTCCTACGTGCTGGAGCCCGCCGGTCCGCCGGTGGGGGCCGTCGTGCTGCTGCACGGTCTCACCGACTCGCCCTACAGCCTGCGCCACATGGCGCGGATCTATCAGGCGCGCGGCTTCGTCGCGATCGGGATCAGGATGCCGGCGCACGGCACGGTGCCGGCGGCGCTGACGGACGTCGAGTGGCAGGACTGGTCGGCCGCGACCAGGCTCGCGGTGCGCGAGGCCCGGCGACGCATCGGGCCGTCGCTGCCGCTGCATCTCGTCGGCTTCTCCAACGGTGGCGCGCTGGCGCTGAAGTACGCGCTCGATGCCATCGAGGATTCGAGCCTGACGCGGCCGGACCGGCTGGTGCTGTTCTCGCCGATGATCGGTATCACCGCCTTCGCCCGTTTCGCCGGTCTTGCCGGCTTGCCCGCGGTCTTTCCGGCCTTCGCCAAGGCGGCGTGGCTCGGCGTCGTGCCCGAGTTCAACCCGTTCAAGTACAACTCGTTTCCGGTCAACGGGGCGCGGCAGTCGTTCCTGCTGACCCAGGCGCTGCAGGAGCAGATCCAGCGCTTGGCCGCGCAGGACAAGCTCGGCACGCTGGCGCCGGTGCTGACGTTCCAGTCCGTGATCGACTTCACCGTCAGCACGCGGGCGATCGTCACCGCGCTCTATACGCATCTCCCGGCCAACGGCAGCGAGCTCGTGCTGTTCGACCTGAACCGCTCGGCCAAGTTCGGCCCGCTGCTGCGGGCCGCGACGGAGACCGTGCTCGGCCGTGTGCTGCCACCGCCGCCGCGCGCATTCCGGACGACGATCATCACCAACGCCGATCCGACGAGCAACGAGATGGTCGAGCGGGTGATCGAGGCCGGGGCGACGACCGAGCAGGTGCGGGACCTCGGCCTGACCTACCCGCTGGACGTCTTCTCGCTCTCGCACGTGGCGATCCCGTTCCCGCCCAGCGATTCGCTCTACGGCTCGGCTCCCGACCCCGGCGAGGATTTCGGCATCCATCTCGGCACGCTGGCGCCGCGCGGCGAGCGCGGGGCACTGATCCTCAGCCTGGACTCGCTGCTGCGGATGTCCTCGAACCCGTTCTATCCGTACCTGGCCGGGCGGATCGAGGATGGCATCGGTTCCCCGACGGTGACGGGCGACGCCGGAGGAAGGTAGCTCCGCCCGACGGGAAGAGCCCCGACCGGCCCTCGCCCGCTTTCCGGATCGGTGTGCGTGCGGCCGGGCGTCGGCGAGGTGATCGACGGTGCTCTTCCCGTGCTCATACCTGGACGAACCGCACCCGCTCCAGCGGCGCTAGCCGGAGCAAGTGATGCAGGTGTGGCCCAGCGGATTGGCGTCCGTGCAGGAGTAGGTGGTGATGTTGCTGCCGCTGGTGCAGGTCTCGGTC
>JBDHTW010000012.1:0-64928 GCA_039808865.1 Geminicoccaceae bacterium | reverse complement strand
GCCAGGAGGACTTGGCCAGCTTGGCACGGCAGCAGGGGCCACTCTTGAAAAAGAACGTCGCCTGGGCGGCACAAACCCAGGTCGCGCATTGGATGGGCGTCCTCGATGGCTGGAAGCAATTGCTCGGGGCAAGCTGGGAGCAGGCCTATGCCGCCAGCAACACGATCTATGTCGCGCGCCAGAACAACGTGCTGTTCAGCGTGCTTGCACAGTATTTCGGGCCCGACGCCATCAACGATCGACTGATGCTGATCGAGACCATCTCGTTCACGACCACGCCGGATGACATGCTTGATTCGCTCACCCGGATCATTGCCGATCGGTCGGTCGGCGCGCTGTTCTTCAACAGCTACCACCTGATGGACTATGAGCTGATGGGCGGCGATGCGCGCGCGGCGATCATCGCCGAGAGCGCGAAGCGTGGGGTCGCACCGTTCCTGCCACCGCAGGTGCCGTTCGGCTCGCATCAATGGCCGATGCTGATCACCCCCGGGACAGGTCCCGGATCGCTTGCCGAGCTGCCCTGAACCGCACATTACGGCGAGCACCGGCTGCCAGGGACATTGGACATGGATCTCAACACGATCACCGACGTTCGGCGCCCTCTCTCGGTGGAGGAGATCGGAGCGTGGCGGCCCGGCCATGCCTGGCTTGCCGGTGGCACCTGGCTGTTCTCCGAACCGCAGCCGGCGACGGATACGCTGATCGACCTCGACACGCTCGGCTGGACGCCGCTCACCGCCTCCGCAGCCGGGCTCGACGTCGCGGCCACCTGCCGTATCGCCGAGCTGTACCGGTTCGAGGCGCCGGCAGCGTGGACCGCCGCGCCGCTGCTGCGCGACTGCTGCGACGCCCTCCTCGCTTCCTGGAAGATCTGGAATGCCGCCACGGTCGGCGGGAACATCTGCATGTCGCTGCCCGCCGGCTCGATGATCGCGCTGACCGTCGCGCTCGAGGCGACGTACGAGCTGTGGCCACGCGATGGCGCGCCGCGCGAGGTCGCCGCCGCCGACTTCGTGACCGGCAACCATGCCAACCTGCTGCAGCCGGGCGAGCTGCTCCGCCGCGTCATCGTTCCTGCGGGTGCTCTGCACAAGCGCTATGCGGTCCGGCGCTCGTCGCTGGTCAAGCTCGGCCGCTCCGCGGCGCTGCTGATCGGCACGCAGGACGGCTCGACCGGCGAGTTCCGGCTGACCATCACCGCCGCCACCCCGCGGCCGGTCCATCTGTGTTTCGAGCGGCCGCCCACGGCCGCGGCGCTGCGGCGGACGATCGACGCGCAGGTGCCCGAGGACGGCTATTTCGCCGATCCCAACGGCTCGGCCGCGTACAAGCGCCATCTCACCTACCACCATGCCGAGCAGATCCGCGCGGAACTCGCGCTGCCGGAGGGGGCCGCATGAATCTGACGATCAACGGCGAGGACGTCTCCGCCGAGCCGCGCCCCGGGCAGTGTCTGCGCACGTACCTGCGCGAGCACGGCTGCTTCGGTGTCAAGAAGGGCTGCGATGCCGGCGACTGCGGCGCCTGCACGGTCTGGGTCGACGGCATGCCGGTGCATTCCTGCCTGTGGCCGGCCTTCCGTGCCGCCGGACGGGCGGTGACCACCGTCGAGGGACTGGCGCCAGCCGGGGCGCGGCACCCGATGCAGCAGGCGTTCCTCGACGCCCAGGCATTCCAATGCGGCTTCTGCACCGCCGGCATGCTCATGACGACCTCGGCGCTCGACGACGCGCAGCGGGCCGACCTGCCCAAGGCGCTCAAGGGCAATCTGTGCCGCTGCACCGGCTACCGTGCCATCGGCGACGCGCTGCACGGCATCGCCGCGACCGAGGCCGACGTGGCGGGCCAGGCCTGCGGCGCCAGCCTGCCCAACCCGTTCGCCGATTCCATCGTCACCGGCAGCGCCCGGTACACGCTGGACATCGCGGCGGACGAGGTCCTGCACCTGAAGGCCCTGCGCTCGCCGCATGCCCACGCCCGGATCACCGCCATCCGCCGCGACCGGGCCATGGCGGTGCCCGGCGTGGTGGCGGTGTTCACCTGGGAGGACGTCCCGCGCCGGCTCTACAGCACGGCCACCCACGAGGACCATCTGGTCGATCCCGACGACACCTACATGCTCGACAACGTGGTCCGGTTCGTGGGCCAGCGCATCGCCGCCGTGGTGGCCGAGAGCGAAGGTGCTGCCGAAGCGGCCTGCCGCCTGCTCGAGGTGGACTACGACATCCTGCCGGCCGTGTTCGATCCGGTGGCGGCCATGGCGCCGGACGCACCGCTCCTGCACGACAAGGGCGATGTCGAGCGCGGCAATGTCTATGTCGAGATCAAGGGCGAGCTCGGCAGCGTCGAGGCCGGGTTTGCGGCCGCCGACCTCGTGCACGAGATGACCTGCTCGACCTCCCGCGTCCAGCACGCCCATCTGGAGACGCACGCGTCGCGGGCGTGGCGGGGGACCGACGGGCGGCTGCACGTGCGCACCAGCTCGCAGGCGCCGTTCATCACGCAGCAGAAGCTCTGCTATCTGTTCGGGTTGCGCGTGCACGAGCTGCACGTCTTCACCGAACGGGTGGGCGGCGGCTTCGGCGGCAAGCAGGAGATGCTGTCGGAGGATCTCTGCCTCCTGGCGACGCTGAAGACCGGCCGGCCGGTGCAGTGGGAATTCACCCGCGAGGAGGAGTTCATCGGCGCCAGCACGCGCCATCCGATGACGACGCGGGTCAAGCTCGGCGCCAAGCGCGACGGCACGCTGACGGCGATCGAGCTGGACGTGGTCTCCAACACCGGTGCCTACGGCAACCATGCCGGCGAGACGCTGGCCGCCGCCTTGGGCAGCCCGTTCACCGCCTATCGGTGCCCGAACAAGAAGGCCAACGGCGTCGCGGTCTACACCAACATGGTGCCGGCCGGCGGCTTTCGCGGCTACGGCGCCTCGCAGACGACCTTCGCCATGGAATCGGCGATGGACGAGCTGGCCCGCCGGCTCGGGCTGGAGCCGTTCGCGCTGCGCCGCCTGAACATGATCCGCCCCGGCGACTGGATCGAATCGGTCTGGCAGGACCCGACCGACGTCGACTTCGGCAGCTACGGCCTCGACCAATGCCTCGATCTGGTCGAAGCCGGGCTGGCGCGCGGCGGCGGCGTGCCGAGGCCCGAGGGCGAGGACTGGGCCGAAGGCACCGGCATGGCCATGGCGATGCTCGAATGCGGGCCGCCGACCGAGCACCGTGCCGGTGCGCAGATGAAGCTGCTGCCCGACGGCGGCTACCATCTGGCCGTGGGCTCGACCGAGATGGGCAACGGCTCGGTGACCTCGCACCGGCAGATCGCGGCGGCCGAGCTCGGCGCCCGGGCCGGGCGCATCGCCATCATCAACGCCGATACCGATCTCGCGCCCTACGACACCGGCACGTTCGCCAGCACCGGCACCGTCGTCGCCGGCAAGGCGGTGGAGCTCGCGGCCGCGGCCTTGCGCGTCAACATCCTGGATTTTGCCAGCCGCCACACCGGCATCGACAAGGCGGCGTGCCGCCTCGACGACGACGCGGTCGTCTGCGGCGACCGCCGCCTGCCGCTGGCCGAACTCCACGCCGCCGGCACCGCCGCGGGCCATCGCTTCGAGGCCAAGCGGAAGGCCTATCTGTCGCCGCGCTCAGTGGCCTTCAACGTCCAGGGCGTCCGGCTGGCGGTGCACCGGGTCACCGGCGAGATCCGGCTCCTGCACAGCGTGCACGCCGCCGACATCGGCCGCCCGATCAACCCGATGCAATGCCGCGGCCAGATCGACGGCGCGATCGCCATGGGCATCGGCTGGACGTTGACCGAGCACATGGACTACGACGCGGACGGCCGCCTGCAGAACGCAGCGCTGCGCAACTACCGCATCCCGTCGTTCGCCGACGTGCCGCCGAGCGAAGTGCACTTCGCCGATACCTACGACCGGATCGGACCGCAGGGCGCGAAGTCGCAGGGCGAGTGCGCGATCAATCCGATAGCGCCTGCGATCGCCAACGCGGTGGCCGACGCCACGGGTGTGCGTTTCGCGCACCTGCCGCTCACCCCCGACCGCATCTTCGCGGCGCTCGGGGTCACCCGGTGAGCGGCACGACGCCCTCGCCGGCGGTCACGATCGTCACCCAGACCAGGGTCGATCCGGCCTGTGCCGAGCCGTTCGCCCGCTGGCAGGCCAGGATCCAGGACGTGGTCGCCGGGGCGCCCGGGTTCATCCATCAGTCCGTCATCCCGCCGAGCCCGCCGGCGCAGGTGGACTGGGTGATCCTGCAGAAGTTCGTCGACGCCGAGGCCGCTGCCGCGTGGTTGAACTCCGAGCGACGCTTGGCGCTGATCGACGAGGCGCAGCCGATGCTGGTCGGGCGCGACGACGTGCACATCGTCAAGGATGCCGCCCGCGGCGCGCTGCCGGCGCCGATCTCGGCGGTGATCTCGACCCGGATCAAGCCCGGCTGCGAGGATGCCTACCGTATCTGGGAGCGGCGCATCGCAGCGGCGCAAGCGCGCGCTCCCGGCTTCCAGGGCTACCGGTTCGAGCCGCCGATGGCGGGCGTGCAGGCGGATTGGCTCGCGATCCTGCGCTTCGATTCGGAAGCCAACCTGCAGGCTTGGCTCGACTCACCGGAACGGCACAAGCTGCTGCGCCAGGCCGAGGCCTTCACCGCCGAGTCGCATACCCGGATCGCGCGCACCGGCTTCGAGCAATGGTTCCAGCCCGACGGCAGCGACCCGCCCGCGGCGTGGAAGCAGAACATGGTGGTCGTGCTTCTGCTCTACCCGGTGGTCTTCCTGTTCGGGGCATGGGTGCAGACCCCGATCCTGATCGGCCGGATCGGCATGCCGTTCTGGCTGGCGCTGTTCGTGGGCAACGTCGCCAGCGTCCTGCTGCTCAGCCGCCTGGTGCCATGGGTGGGCGGCCATTTCGGCTGGTGGCTGCGGCCGGGCGACCGGGCGACGCTGCGCACCGATCTCGCCGGCGCCGGTCTGGTGCTCGGCCTGTACGCGATCTGCCTGTTCGTGTTCTCGCGGTTCGGCTAGCCGGCGCCGGCAGGCCCGATCAGCTCGCCGCGGCGGCTCCATCCTGCACCGGGTGCAGCCGCAACAGGGTGAGCTGATGCCGCTGGCGGCTCAGCACCTCGAAGCGGAAGCCGTGGAAGATGAAGGTCTCGCCGACCTCGGGGATTCGGCGCGCCTCGTACAGCAGCAGGCCGGCCACGGTCGTGGCCTCGTCGTCCGGCAGATGCCACTCGAACTGACGGTTGAGGTCGCGGATCGTGACGCGGCCCTCGACCAGGATGCTGCCGTCCGCCTCCTGGCGGACGCCGCTCATCTCGATGTCCTTCTCGTCGACGATGTCGCCGACGATCTCCTCGAGAATGTCCTCGAGCGTGACCAGGCCCATCAGCGCACCGTACTCGTCGACGACGAAAGCCAGATGCGCCCGACGCTGGCGGAAGGCCAGGAGCTGGTGGAACAGCGAGGTCGTGTCCGGAATGAACCAGGGTGGCGAGGCCAGCCGGCGCAGCTCGGCATTGGTGACCTGCTCGCCCTGGCGCTGCACCAGGGCCAGCACGTCCTTGGCATGCAGCACGCCCGAGATCGCGTCCGGATCACCACGCCAGATCGGGTAGCGGGTGTAGGGCCCCTCGAGCACCTGGCGGACGATCTCCTCCACCGGCGCGTCGGCGTTGATCGAGACGATGTTGCGCCGATGGGTCATCACCTCCCCGACCTCGAGCTTCTCGAAGTCGAGGATCGCCCCCAGCATGTCGTGTTCCTGCTTCTCCATGCCGCCGAGCTGGCGCGACGCGCCGATGAGCTGGCGCAGCTCGGCCCCGGAATAGACCTCGAGATGACTGGCCTCGGCGACGCCCATGAGGCGCAGAATGCCGCGGGCGGCGTTGTTGAGCGCCCAGTTCAGCGGCCAGCACAGCAGGAAGAACGCGTGCAGCGGGGCGGCGATCCACAGCGTGATCGGCTCGGGCTGGCGGATGGCGAAGGTTTTGGGCACCTGCTCGCCGACGACGATGTGCAGCGAGGAGAAGATCAGGAAGCCCACGATGAAGGACACCGTGTGCAGCACCGACTCGCCGAGGCCCGCCATGCGGAACAACGGCTCGAGCAGCGCCGCCACGGCCGGCTCGCCGACCCAGCCCAGGCCCAGCGAGGCCATGGTGATGCCGAGCTGGCAGGCGGCGAGATAGGCCTCCATGTGCTGCAGGATGCTGGTCGACAGGCGCGCCGGGCGACTACCGGCCGCGGCCAGGGCCTCGAGCCGGATCGCGCGCACCTTGACCAGGGCGAACTCGGCCGCGACGAAGAACGCGTTGGCCGCGAGCAAAAGGACGACGGCCAGGAGCGACAGGTACATCGATCGCTACCCGCACAGCCCACGCTTGGGTCGGCACCGCTCACCCATGACGGGTCAGCACCGCGCGCACCTCGCTTTCCGGCACGTCCGCGCTGATGAACGCATCCCCGATCCGACGGGCCAGGACGAAACGCAAGCGTTGGTTCTCGACCTTCTTGTCGCGTCCCATGGCCGTCAGCAGGGCGTCGGCGGCGAAGTCCCGGTTGCTCGCCTCGGCCGGCCGCACCGGCAGGCCCAGCCGGCGCAGGTGCGACCGTGCCCGCTCGAGATCCTCCTGCGGGCACAGGCCCAGGCGGGTCGACAGGCAAAACGCGTCGACCATGCCGATCGCCACCGCCTCGCCGTGCAGCAGCCCGCCATCGTAGCCGGCCAGCGCCTCGTAGGCATGACCGAAGGTATGGCCGAAATTGAGCAGCGCCCGCCGGCCGGACAGCTCGCGCTCGTCCTCGGCGACGATGCCGGCCTTGACCGCGAGCGACCGGTACACCCCTTCGGCGCGCAGCGCCGGGTCGCCGGCGAGCAGGTCGGCACCGCACGCCTCCAGCCACGGGAAGAAGCCGTCGGCATCCTGGATGAAGCCGTACTTCACGACCTCGGCGTAGCCGGCGCGCAGCTCGCGCAGCGGCAGGTCGTCGAGCACGGCCGTATCGATCAGCACCGCGCGCGGCTGATGGAAGGCGCCGACCAGATTCTTGCCGTGCACCGAGTTGATGCCGGTCTTGCCGCCGACCGCGCTGTCGACCTGGGCCAGGAGCGTGGTCGGGATCTGGATGAAGTCGAGGCCGCGCAGGGTGATGGCCGCAGCGAATCCGACCAGGTCACCGATGACCCCGCCACCCAGGGCCACGAGCACCGAGCGGCGCTCGATCCCGTGCGCCAGCAGCTCCTCGACCAGCCGCTCGAGCTGGCGCCAGCTCTTGCTGGCCTCCCCGGCCGGCAGCACGATCGGCCGATGACCGATGCCCGCCCGCGTCAGGGCCGCGGCCAGCCGGTCCGGATGGGCGGTGCGGGCGAGATTCTCGTCCGTGATCACGACGACCTGCCGCCGTGACAGCAAGGGCGCCAGCAGCTCCCCAGCGCGGTCGAGCACGCCCTGCCCGATCGTGATGGCGTAGCTCCGCTCGCCAAGCTCCAGGCGGAGCACGCGATCGGCGGGCATCAGGCCTCCTTCATCGTCGGCTGCAGGATTGCCATGATCTTCCCGACCACCACCTCGTGGGGCTCGGCATTCGTGTCGACCGTGTAATCGGCCAGCTCGTAGATCGGGTAGCGCTCGACCATCAGCCGCGCCAGTATGTCACGCGGATCGCCCTGCGCCAGCAGCGGCCGGGTGCCCTTCTTGCGCAGGGTGCGCGCGAGCAGTGTCTCGAGATCGGCACGCAGCCAGACCGAAAGCCCGCGCTCCTTGATCCGGTCGCGAGTCTCGGAGCTGATGAAGGCCCCACCGCCCAGGGCCAGGATCATGGGCGGCTGATCCAGCATCCGGCTCACCACGCGCCGTTCGAGCTCGCGGAAGCGCGGCTCGCCGTACAGCGCGAAGATGTCCGGAATGCTGAGTCCGGCCGCGGTGACGATCTCGTCGTCGGAATCGGCAAAGGCCGCGCCCAGCGCCCGCGCGAGCCGCTTGCCGATCGACGTCTTGCCGGCCCCCATCAGACCTACCAGCACGACACTGCGCTCGAGGCGGCAGGATTGGTCCGAGGGTGACATCGTTGGGGTGCTCGTCGGCTATGATCGACATCGGGGGTCGGCGTTGAATAACGATCGCGGCCTCGATATAAAGCCGCGCGCTTGGAGTGAGGCAACCGTCAGCTTGCGCCCGGACAACCTTCGGCCGGTGGATTTGCGTCCGCTGGCCGTGATTTGTGGAGGATTCCACCGTGCGCCGCCTACTCCTCGCCGTCGCGGTCGTGCTGCTGGTTCTCGGCGGAGGCACCGTCTATCTGTCGGTGGTGGACATTCCGGCTCCCACCAAGCAGGTCGAGATGGTGCTTCCCGACGATCGTCTGCCACGGTAGGCGGCAGCGTGGCCTGCCTTCGTCTGCTGGCCGCGGCGTTGCTGGTGGCGACGCCGGTGGCGGCGCAGCAGGCGCCGCGCCCCCTGATCCAGGCACCTTCGCCGGAAGCAGCACCGCCACCTGCGCTGCCTCCTCCACCTAGCCAAGCGGATGCCCCCATCACGGTCGAGAGCCTGGCCGCGCCGACCCTGGCCAGCCTGGGCCTCGCCAATGCCGAGACGGAGCTCGGCGGTCAGCTCTGGGCGGAGGGCACGCCGCCGGCGCTCATGCTGCTCCTGGGCAGGCTGCCGAGCAACGTCGCCGACCCCACGCTACGCGCCCTGCAGAAGGCGCTGCTCGGCGCGCCCGGACCGGCCGGTTCCGCGCGCGAGCTGTTCCTGCTGCGCGTCGACGATCTGCTGGCGATGGCGGAGCCCGGCGCCGCTGCCGATCTCCTGGCCATGGCCCCCGAGGGCACGCGGGATGCCGAGGTCGAACTGCGCCGGCTCGAGGCGAGCTTCGCGCTGGGCCGGACGGACCCCGGCTGCGCCGTGGCACGAGCGCAGGAGCAGCCGGACCGGCCATGGCCGCAGGCGCGAATCGTCTGCGCCGCCCTGGCGGGCGACGCCGCCGCGGTCCAGACCGGGCTCGACCTGCTCGACGCGCGCGGCGCGCCGGCCGACGACGTCCTCGCCGGCCTCGCGCAGGCTGCGGCCACGGGCGCGCGCTTCACCCTGCACGAGCCGTTTGCCGACGATCCGCTGCTGCTGCCGCTGCTCGGCCGGGTGCCCATCGACGTCGATCCCAAACTGGTGGCCGAACTGCCGGCACCGGCGCGCCGGGCCCTGGCCGACAACCCCGACCTCGCCGCGGCAGCCCGGGCCGCCGCCGCCGGCCCGCCGCGCCCGGGCCCGTCGGTGCGGCCGGAGTTGAACGGACGCGCACCGACCGACTGGACGGCCGCCATGGACGCGATCCCGGCTGCCCAGCGCCCGCGATGGCTGGCCTTGGCCGACGGTCTCGGGCTCGACGTGCCGGAATCGATCTGGACCGAGCTTTACGGCGTGGCCGCGGCGCCGCAGGAGCCGGCGCCGGATCTCCTGCTCTGGCGCGGCTTCGAGGTCGCCCGTGCCGCCGGCCAGCGGGGGGCGATGCTGCTCTACGTGCTGTTGCTGCTCGACGGACGGCCCGAGGCCGCCGCCCCGATCACGCTCCGTCGCTCGCTCGATGCGTTGAACGAGCTGGGCCTCGACGATGCGGCACGCGCGCTGGCAGCCGGCACCGGCGGCGCCCTCGGCCTGTGACCGGGATGCTCGATGCCTTTCTCGAGATGATGGCCGCGGAACGGGGAGCCTCGCGGCACACGCTCGACGCTTACCGCGGCGATCTCGCCGACTTCGCCGGCTTCCTGTCCCGACGACACGGGACGCTGCCGACGGCCGACGGTGACGCCATCCGCGCCTATCTCGCCCATCTCGCCGAGATTGGCCTCGCCGCATCGACCACGGCCCGCCGGCTCGCCGCGATCCGCCAGTACTACCGTTTCCTCTATCTCGAGGGCCGGCGCGAGGACGATCCGTCGCTGCACATCGACACTCCCAAGCTGGGCCGGCGCCTGCCCAAGCTGCTGGACGAGGACGAAATCGAAGCGATGATCGGCGCGGCCCGCGCGCGCGAAGGACCCGAGGGCCTGCGCCTCGTAGCACTGCTCGAGCTGTTCTACGCCACGGGGCTGCGGGTCAGCGAGCTCGCCGGCCTGCCGCTGGCGGCACTGTCGGCCGACCGCACGACGCTCACCGTCCGCGGCAAGGGCGGCAAGGAGCGGATGGTGCCGATCGGCGCGCCGGCACGAACGGCGCTCGCGGCATGGCTCGGCGTGCGTCCGTTCTTCGTCACCGAACCTTCCCGCCAACGTTGGCTCTTCCCTTCGCGCGGCCGCGCGGGCTACCTCACCCGCCAGCGTGTCGCGCAGCTGCTCAAGGGCCTGGCCCCCGAGGCGGGGCTCGATGCGGCACGGGTGTCGCCGCATGTGCTGCGGCACGCGTTCGCCAGCCATCTGGTGGCGCATGGCGCCGACCTGCGCTCCGTGCAGGCGATGCTTGGTCACGCCGACATCGCCACGACGCAGATCTATACCCACGTGCAGACCGAGCGGCTGGCCGCCGTGGTCCAGCACCATCACCCCCTGGCACGTCGCCCCGACGAGCCGTCGTCCCCCTCCAAGGACATCAGCGAAGGAGATCCTTCATGAGCTTCACCATTGTCGAGCAGTGCCAGCCGCGGCTGAACCGCTCCGAACTCGCCGTGCCCGGCTCGAGCCCGCAAATGTTCGAGAAGGCGGCCAAGTCGGCGGTCGACGTCATCTTCCTCGACCTCGAGGACGCGGTGGCGCCCGACCAGAAGGATGCGGCGCGCAAGAACATCATCCAGGGCCTGAACGAGATCGACTGGGGCAGCAAGACGATCTCGGTGCGCATCAACGGGCTCGACACGCACTACATGTACCGCGACGTGGTCGACCTGCTCGAGCAGGCCGGCGACCGGATCGACCTGATCATGATCCCGAAGGTCGGCACGGCGGCCGACGTCTATGCGGTCGACATGCTGGTGACCCAGGTCGAGACGGCCAAGGCCCGGAAGAAGCGGATCGGCTTCGAGCTGATCATCGAGACCGCCCTCGGCATGGCCAACATCCACGAGATCGCCAAGGCCTCCAAGCGCAACGAGTCGCTGCATTTCGGCGTCGCCGACTACGCCGCCAGCACCCGGGCGCGGACGACCGGCATCGGCGGGCCGAACCCGGACTACGCCGTGCTGACCGACAAGAGCGAGGACGGCGCCCCTCGCGACCTGCACTGGGGCGACATGTGGCACTACGCCATCGCGCGCATGGTCGTCGCCGCCCGCGCCAACGGGCTGCGCCCGATCGACGGGCCGTTCGGCGATTTCGCCGACGATGACGGCTACCGCGCGCAGGCACGCCGCTCGGCGGTGCTCGGCTGCGAAGGCAAGTGGGCGATCCACCCCAAGCAGGTGGCTCTGGCCAACGAGATCTTCACCCCGCCGGCCAAGGAGGTCGAGCGCGCCCGTCGCATCCTGGCGGCCATGGAGCAGGCTTCCAAGGAGGGCAAGGGCGCGGTCAGCCTCGACGGCCGGCTGATCGACATCGCCTCGATCCGTCAGGCCGAGGCGCTGGTCAAGACCGCCGACCGCATCGCCGCCGCCGGCGCCTGAGCCGACCGTTCGCAGCGGGGGCCGTCGCCCCCGCTGCCGAACTTCAGCCTACCGGCATCAGCGTGCCGACATAGACGTCGTCCGGCTGGAATAGGACGTAGTAGCCGTCCACGGCACGGACCTTGTAGCAGCGGTAGCCATCGCGATCGACCGGGCCGCTGAAGGGCCGCTTGAGACCCGGACCGGCGCCCAGGGACGGATACCAGGCGCAGTAGCCGTGCTCCCACAGGCGCCAGCGGCCGAGCCGGTCGATGAACTGGCCGGAATAGACCGCGGTGCCGTCCGGCTGGAACTGCGCCTCGGCGAGCCGGCCGTCGGCCAGGCGGAAGCTCAGCACCTGGCCCACCACCTCGTCCTGGAACTGCTTGCCGGTCATGGGAGCGCCCATGGTCGGGCTGGTGACGTGCCCGCACCCGGCCAAGATGGCCACGACCGCAGCCACACCGAATCTCCACCGCATTCCCGCAGCCCCGTCTTGCGTTCTGTCGGATGGCACCGCCGCCCAGCCGACGATAGGAGTGGCGCACGCTCAACGGAGGCACGCCCATGCTCAAGTTCTACTACCACCCCTCACCCAACCCGGAGAAGGTGGCGCTGCTGCTGGAGGAGACGGGCCTGCCCTACGAGACGGTGCCCGTCGACACGCGCAAGGGCGAGCAGCATCTACCGGCGTTTCTCGCCATCAACCCGAACGGCAAGACGCCGGCCCTGGTCGACGGCGACGCGGTCGTCTTCGACAGCAACGCCATCCTGCTCTACCTGGCCGAGAAGACTGGTCGGTTCCTGCCATCGGACACGCCTGCCGACCGGGCGCAGCTGCTGTCCTGGCTGATGTTCGTCGCCACCGGCATCGGCCCGTACTCGGGCCAGGCGGTGCACTTCGCCCACTTCGCGCCGGAGAAGGTCCCCTACGCGATCAACCGCTACCGCTACGAGGCCAAGCGGCATTGGTCGATCCTCGATGCCCGGCTGTCGACTCAGCCCTACATGGTCGGCGGGACCTACACGATCGTCGACATGGCCGTCTGGGGCTGGGCCACGCGCGTACCGTTCATCCTGGGGCAGGATGCCTGGGCCGAGATGCCCCATCTGAAGCGGCTGTTCGACGAGATCAACGCCCGGCCGGCGGCCGCGCGCGCCAACGCGCTCAAGGCGCGGTTCACCTTCAAGACCGAGGTCGACGAGGACGCCCGCCGGCACCTGTTTCCGCAGAACGCGGCCCTGGCCGGCTGAGCCGCGGCCATCGTTGCCGACCCCGGCGTGCGGCGGTCGCGTCGGGGTCTCGGCCGGTCAACCGAGCAGCGACACCACCTGCGCTGCCATCGTCTCGCCCAGCCGCCGTTGCGACTCGCCGGTGAGATGCACGCCGTCGATACCGTCGCTCTGCACCACCGTGCCGGCATCGAAGAACGCCACACCGGCCGCCGCGGCGATGTGCGCATAAGCTGCCGGCAGGCCCTCGCCGCGCTCTTCCGCGCCCTCGAACAGCGTCCGCGCCGCCTTGACCGGCTCGGCCAGGGGCGGCGGGCACACCAATAGAACTTGTGGTGCCGGGTAGGTGTACCACAGCGTCCCGTACAGGTTGGCCGACCGCTGCACGCTGTCGATCAGCATGCCGGCGCCCAGGGCGATGCGGAACGCGCTGCGCCCGAACTGCGGCTTGAGGTCGTTCGAACCCAGCATCAGGACGACCAGCTCGAGCGGCAGATGGGCCACGAGCGAGGATGGCAGCGCCGCGTGGCCGTCCAGCCCGACACCCGGCACCTGCGGTACCAGCGGATCGGCCACGTCGGTGGTGCGCCCGCTCTGGGCGTCGACGATCACCTCGTAGCCCGCACCCAGCCGTTCCGCCATGACCCGCGGCCACTGCTCGGACGGGGGGAATCGCTTGGACGGGATGAACGTCGCCTGGGGCACCCAGCCCCAGGTGACCGAATCGCCGAAAACCAGGATACGCTTGGGACGATCGGGCTCCGGTGCCTTCGTTCGCCCGAAGATCATCGCGACCGATCCGCCATGCACAGCCCCCAGTTTGCTCCGACATCTGCGAAGCAACCCGACGGCATGTCAAGGAAGGGCAGCGAAAGTGCCGATGCCTAGCCGGCGGCCGCTGGTGGCGGATCGCTGGTCGGCGGCGGGATCACGTCCGGGGCCGGGATCGGCACCGTGTCCGGACCCGGCACGCCGACGTCCGGCGCCTCGCTGGGCTCCGGTGGCATCTCCGGTTGCGGCGGCTGCGGCTGGATGTCGGGACCCGGAGGAGGCGGGATCTCGGTGGGCCCTCCGGCGGGGATTTCCGGATCAGCGGGCTGGTTCATGACGGCCATGGCTCTCTCCAGGTTGCCTCGATCAACCTTTTGCCGCGCCATGCGGTTCCACTCGGCCTGTCGCTGCACCTTACGCCAGCCCGCGTGTGAATTGACAACGGCCAAGCACGGGGCCACATCCGCCCGGATCGCCCCAGGGCCAGCAGTGATGGTTGGATGAGCACGCTTCTCGACTTCGAAAAGCCGATCCTTGAGCTTGAGGGCAAGGTCAAGGAGCTGCGCCTGCTGTCCGACGGCGGTACGCTCGACATCGAGGAGGAGGTGGCCCGCCTCGAGGGTCGCGCCTCCAAGCTGCTGGCGCAGACCTACGCCAAGCTCACCGCGTGGCAGAAGACACAGGTCGCCCGGCACGCCGACCGGCCCCATTTCAAGGACTATGTCGACACGCTGATCGCCGACTTCACGCCGCTGGCGGGCGATCGTCTGTACGGTGAGGATCGCGCCATCGTCGGCGGGCTCGGGCGCTTTCGCGGCCTCTCGGTCGTGGTGATCGGCCACGAGAAAGGTGCCGACACCGAGGACCGGGTGCGGCACAATTTCGGCATGGCGCGGCCGGAAGGCTATCGCAAGGCGGTGCGCCTGATGCGCCTGGCCGACCGCTTCCGGCTGCCGGTGCTCACCTTCGTCGACACGCCGGGCGCCCATCCCGGGGTCGACGCCGAGGAGCGCGGCCAGGCCGAGGCCATCGCCCGCGCGATCGAGGTCTGCCTGGGGCTGGAGGTGCCGATCATCGCCACCATCGTCGGCGAGGGTGGCTCGGGCGGCGCCATCGCGCTGGCTGCGGCCGATCGCGTCCTGATGCTCGAGCATTCGATCTACTCGGTGATCTCGCCCGAAGGCTGCGCCGCCATTCTCTGGCGCAGCAACGATCAGGCCCCGGTCGCTGCGGAGGCGCTCAAGCTGACGGCGCAGGATCTGTTCGCGCACCGGCTCGTCGACCAGATCGTGCCGGAGCCCATGGGTGGCGCGCATCGTGGCCGGTCGACGACGATGGCGGCGGTCGGCGATGCGATCGAGCATCAGCTCCGCCCCCTGCTCCGGCTCTCCGGCATCGAGCTCAAGCGCAACCGCCGTGAGAAGTTCCTGCGCATGGGTCAGGCCCCCGAGCCGAAAGCGCCGGCACCGGCCTGACCTCAGGGACGCCGCGGGCGCTGCCGCCAATGGCGGTAGAGCAGCGGCAGCACCGCCAACGCGGCCAGACCCAGCAGCGGCCCGAGCATCTGCGGCTCGAGCAGGAGACCGAGCTTGGGCTCCTCGCCACGATCGAGCAGCAGATCCAGGCCTCGCCCGGCGCTGGCGTAGACCAGCGCCCCGGGCACGATGCCCAGAACGGTGGCGAGCGCGAAGGTGCGCAACGGCACGCCGAGGAATGCCGGCACCAGGTTGACGAGCCAGAACGGGAACAGGGGAATCAGGCGCAGCACGAGCAGGTAGGTGAAGGCGTCCCGACGGAACCGGCCCTCCATGCGCTGCAACCATGGCGCCGCCCGGCAACGCAGCAGATCCCCCAGGGCGGTGCGGGCAGCGAGGAACAGCACGACGGCGCCGGCGGTGGCGCCCAGGATCGACCACAGCGCCCCCATGCAGGTCCCGAACAGGAAGCCGCCGGCGATCGTGAGCAGCGCCGCGCCCGGCAACGACGTGGCGGCAGCCACGGCGTAGGTCAGCACGAAGACCAGAGGCGCGACGAGCCAACGCTCGCTGACGAACTGCTCCAGCCCGGTATGATGCGCCCGCAGGACGGCTGGATCGAGCTGGCGGTGCAGGCCGGTCAGATAGGCGGCTGCGGCCAGTACGACCAAGAGCAGCAAGGGCAGCCAGCGCCGCCACGCACCTGGGTTCATCCGAGTTTGGCCAGCAGGCGCACGATCCGACGGACCATGGGGCTGAACAGGCGCGGCGCGTAGTAGGCTCCGGCGGCGCGCTTGCTCGCCTCGCCCAGCGTCGGGTAGGGCGCCACCAGCGCGGCCATGGCGCTGAGCCGCGACCGGCCTTGGAGCGCCAGAACCCAGGGCAGGATCAGCTCGCCGGCATGCGGCCCGGCCATGCCGACGCCCAAGATGCGGCCGCGCCGTCCGACCATCACCTTGATCAGGCCCTCGGTCGTGCGCTCGGCGCGGGCGCGGTCGTTCTCGGCAAAGGGGAAGCGCACGACCTCGCGCAGCCTGCCGCTGGCACGTGCCTCGGCCTCGTCCATGCCGACCGCCGCCAGTTCCGGATCCGTGTAGATCGCGCGTGGGATGGTGCCATAGCGAGCCCGGGTCGGCAGGCGGAACAAGGCGTTGCGGATCACGATCCCGGCTTGGTAGCTGGCCGCGTGGGTCAGCTGCGGGCCGCCGACGACGTCGCCGAGCGCGAAGATCCTGGCGTTGGTCGTGCGCAGGCGGGCATCGACCTTGATTCCCCTGCGATCGGTGGCGACGCCGGCCGCCTCGAGCCCGAGCCCGTCGATCTGCGGCTGACGGCCGGTGGCGACGAGCAGATGCGATCCGCCGAGCGCGCCGCGCCCGCCCGCGAGCACCAGCCGCGGTCCCGCCTCGATGGCGGCCACTCGGGCATGCTCGTGCAGCTCGATGCCCTCGGCCGTCAGCCGGTGGCGGATGATCGCGGTGAGCTCCGCATCCCCGTGCGCGAGCAACGGCCCCTCGTCCAGCAGCGTCACGGCCGAGCCCAGGCGGCGGAAGGCCTGCGCCAGCTCGCAGCCGATGGCACCCGCCCCCAGCACCAGGAGCCGTTCCGGCAACACGGCCAGGTCGAACACCGTCTCGTTGGTCAGGTGGGGCACGGTGTCGAGACCGGGGATGGGCGGGAGCGCCGGCCTGCTGCCGGTCGCGACCACGAACCGACGCGCCCGGATTCGCTGCCCATCGACCGCCACCTCGTCCGGTGCGGTGAACCGCGCCTGGTCACGCAGCACGGTCACGCCCAGGCGCTCGAACCGCTCGACGCTGTCGGTGGGCGCTATGCCGGCGATCACCGAGCGGACGTGGGCACGCACGGCCGCGAACTCGACCTCGGGCGGCGCCGGCAGGATGCCGAACGGTGCGCTGCTGCGCATCGCATGGGCCACGGCGGCAGCCGCGATCAGGCTCTTCGACGGCACGCAGCCGACGTTCAGGCAATCGCCGCCCATGACGCCACGTTCGACCAGCACCACGCCGGCGCCGAGCTGCGCCGCACCCGCGGCCACGCTCAGGCCCGCCGCGCCGGCACCGATCACGCAGAGGTCGGGATTGAGCACAAGCGGCATGTCGGGCCTCGTCAGCGCCAGCTCGGATTAACGACCGATACGGTGGTCATGCTCAAGCCACGGGCCGTAACGTCGGCGTGAGCCTCGTCTTCCGGTCCTGCTTGTCGCTTCCGCCGCCCACGGCTATAGCGCCGCCATGCTGACCACCAAGGATGCCATGCTGGCCCATCTCGCGCTGCTCGGGATCGAGCAGCGCACCGTCTTGCACCCGCCCGTGTACACGGTCGAGGAAGCGCACCGGCACACCCACCATCTGCCCGGCGGGCATTGCAAGAACCTGTTCCTCAAGGACCGCAAGGACCGGCTGTGGCTGGTGACCTGCCTGGACGAGCAGCAGGTCGATCTCAACCGCCTCGCCAAGCTCCTCGGCGCCGCCCGGTTCTCGTTCGGCAGGCCCGAGCTGCTGCAGGAAGCCTTGGGCGTCACTCCCGGCAGCGTCACGCCGCTCGCCATCGTCAACGACCGCGATGGCCGTGTCACGCCGGTGCTCGACACCAAGCTGCTGGCGCATGCGCAGATCAATTGCCATCCGCTCGAGAACGATGCCACCACCACCCTGAGCAGCGAAGATCTGTTGCGCTTCGTGCGCGCCACCGGCCACGAGCCGGTGCTGCTCGACCTCGACCGGACGCTGGAGAAAGCGACGTGAATCGATTGGCCGCGCTCCTGCTCCCCGTCGGGGCGATGACCATCATCGTGGTCGCCTCGAACTGGCTCGTGCAGTTCCCGATCAACGACGTGCTGACCTGGGGGGCCATCACCTATCCCTTCAGCTTCCTCGTCACCGACCTCACCACGCGCCTGCAGGGGCCGGGACGGGCCCGGCGCGCTGTCTGGGTCGGCTTCGGCCTCGCCGTGGCGCTTTCCGTCTGGCTCGCCACGCCGCGGATCGCGCTGGCATCCGGCACGGCCTTTCTCGTCGGCCAGCTCCTGGACATCCAGGTGTTCCAGAGACTCCGCGCCGGCAACTGGTGGCGCGCGCCCCTGGTCAGCTCGAGCGTGGGCTCGGTGGTGGATACTTCTCTGTTCTTCTCGCTCGCTTTCGCCGGCACCGACCTGCCGTGGCTGACGCTGGCGCTGGGTGACCTCGGCGTGAAGCTGCTGCTGGCGGTTTTGGCCCTGGCGCCGTTTCGCGCCGTGCTGGCGCTGGCGCTGCCGGCCATACCGCAGGCGCGCATCGGCAGCTAGCCGCGGAATGCCCACGCCCGGCTGAGGTTGAAGGTGAAGACGGGGGTGACCCCGGCGATCAGGGGTATGCTCCAGCCATAGTGCAGGCCCAGTGTGCCGGTGACGAGCTGGACGAACAGCGAGTTCAGCGCGAAGCCGAGCAGGGCCACGACCCAGAACCGCACGAAGCTGCGCCGCGCCTCTGCCGCCGTGCCGCGGAAGGTCCAGCGGCGATGGCCGACGAACGAGACGTTGACACCGGCGGCGAAGCCCAGCGCATTGGCGAGCAGCGGCTGCAGCCGCCAGAACTCGATGCTCGCCGCGTAGACCAGCACGTGCACGAGCGTGGCGCCGCAGCCGACCAGCACGAAGCGCCCATACTGCAGGACCAGTGCCAGCCGCGCCTGGAACAGGGGTCGTCCGTGGCGAAGGAGCTTGGCCATCGGTGCGGCATCCGAGCCGGTCAGCTGACGGTGACCGAGTAGGCGTCCCGCGGCGGGACGACGAGATCGTAGGCCAGCTTGCCGCAGACCAGCAGCACGAGCAGGGCCAGCAGGATGCGTGTCTGTTCGGCGCGCAGCCGGCCGCCGAACCGTGAACCGAACTGCGCGCCGACGACCCCACCGGCGATCAGCAGCAGGGCCAGGAGGATGTCGACGCTGTGGTTGAGGTAGGCGTGAAGGAAGCCGGTGGCCGCGGCGACGAAGCAGATCTGGAACAGGGAGGTGCCGATGACGACGGCGGTGGGCATCCCGATCAGGTAGATCATCGCCGGCACCATCACGAAGCCGCCGCCGATGCCCAGGATGGCGGCCATGAGGCCACCGAACGCACCGACCAGCAGCGGCATCAGCACGCTGATGTACAGCCGCGATTCCGGGAAGCGGACCTTCCACGGCCAGCCATGCATCCAGTAGTGCTGATGCAGCCGGCCGCGCCGCGCCGAAGGCCGCTTGCTGCGCAGGATGGCGCCGAGGCTCTCGGCGAACATCAGCATGCCGATCGTGCCCAGGAACAGGACGTAGGTCAGATTGACGAACAGATCGATCTGCCCGAAGCGCATCAGCAGGCGGAACAGCGCCACGCCGCTGGTCGAGCCGACGATGCCGCCCGCGACCAGCACCCAGCCCATCTTGATGTCGACGGCCTTGCGCCGCAGGTTGGCGAGCACGCCGGAAACCGAGGACGCCAGGATCTGCGCCGATTGCGTTCCCACCGCCACTGCCGGACTGATCCCCATCAAGATCAGCATCGGGGTCATCAAGAACCCCCCGCCGACACCGAACAGGCCGGACAGGAACCCGATCACGCCACCGAGCCCCAGAACCTCGAACAGGTTCACCGACATCTCGGCGACGGGCAGGTAGATGTCCATCTGGCGGCGATCCGGCCCGCGCGGTAGCTGCTGTCAGCCACCAACATGCTGTATCGGTGAAAGTCAACGCGCCGCTTGCGGGCGCGGCGTACGTTTACCGGCAGGTGCGTCGACACGCTCGCAACCTTCGCGTGTAGTTGGGCGTTACAACGGCAGGCACGGAGTCGTGGAGCCGTTGGACATGACGGTGCGTCTCGTTGGCCCCGCCATCGCGCCAAGTGTGGGCTTTTGGGCGCGACGGAGCATGGCAGGCGGTCGAGATGCCGATGCCATCTTCCGTGCGGCTCTGAGCTGAAGTAGGCAGTATCCGGCCTTGCCCGGGCAATCGCGTGCCACGCCGCCCCCCGACGGCGGACGGTTGGGCCCACCGAGGAGTTTGGCATTGACCGAGCAGGCAGCTCATGCCGAGGTCGCGCCGCCGCGACGCAGCGTCGTCCAGCGGCTGGCATCGCTATGGCCGTGGGCCAAGCTCGTCCTGGGGGTGACGCTTCTCATCCTGCTGGGCTGGCTGGTCGACTGGCGGCGCACGATCGACATGCTGCTGCGCAGCGACCCGGAGCTGGTGCTGCTGTCGGGCGTGGTCCTGTTCCTCGGCATCTTCGTCTCGACCGTCAAATGGTCGCGCCTCGTGCGCGTGGTCTGCGCGCCGGTCGAGCTTTGGCCGCTGCTGCGCGCCTACTGGATCGGCAGCTTCTTCAACAACTACTTTCCTTCCAGCGTCGGCGGCGACGTCGTCCGCGTGCTGGCGCTGGGATCGCTGGCGCCCAAGGCGCCGATCGCGGCCAGCGTGCTGGTCGAACGGCTCACCGGCGTCGCCGCTCTGGCCCTGCTGGCGGCCATCTGCCTCGGCCTGCACACGCCGGCACCGATCCAGCTCGGCATCGCCTTGTGGCTGCTGGTGGCCGCCATCGCCGGTGCCATCGCCCTGATCTGGTTCGGCGGCGCCCGTCTCCCCGGCATGCTCGCCCGGCACGGCGCCAGGGCGCCGCGTGTCGTGGCCCGGGTGGCGAACAAGCTCGCGCGCGTCGCCACCGACGTTGCCGCGTACCGCCAGGCGCCGGGCGAGCTCATGGTGGCGCTGGTCTGGTCGGTGGTCTTCTACGGCTCCCTGGTGCTGTTCCAGTTCCTGGTCTTGCGGGCCATCGGCAGCTCGATCGATCTCGGCGAGGCCGCCGTGGTGGCGCCGCTGGTGCCCCTGGTCTCGCTCCTGCCGGTGACCGCCAACGGGCTGGGCTTGGCCGAAGGCGCCTTCGTGCTGTTCTATACCCAGATGGGTGTACCCGCCGATCAGGCGTTCGCCGCGGCCCTGCTGCGCCGTCTGGTCTCGACCGTGCTGTCGATGCCGGGCGGGCTGCTGTGGCTAGGCAAAGGCCATTTGCGCGCCGCGGGCCCAGCTCTCGGAGACTCGACCTGATGGCATCTGCCGCCGTCCCGGTACCCGCGCCGCTGTTCATCCTGGGCGCGCCACGCTCCGGCACCTCGCTGTTGAGCCGGATGCTGGGCTCGCACCCCTCGATCGCGGTGCCGGACGAGACCAAGATCTTCGAAGCTTTCGTCCGCCTGCTGCCACTGTACGGCGACCTGCGCGAGCCGGCACGGCTGCGCCGGCTGGCCCGCGACGTGCTGGGCTGGCGCTGGATCCGCCGCCTGCCCGATCCGCCGGGGCTGGAGGATGTCCTGGCGCGGGTGCGGCAGCCCGATCTGTGCGGCGTGTTCGGGGCGCTGCTGGCGGCCTGGACGGCGGGCCGGGGCAAGCCGCGATGGGGCGAGAAGTCGCCCAACAACCTGTTCTACTGGGACCTGATCGAGGCGGGGTTCCCGACCGCGCTCGTCGTGCACATCGTCCGCGACGGACGCGACGTGGCGCTCTCGCAGATCGCCGCGCCGTTCGGACCCAAGACCATGGCCCTGGCGGCCGAGCGCTGGGTCCGACACATCGACCTGATCCGCGCCATCGGACAGCGGCTTGGTCCGGCCCGCTATGCCGAGCTGCGCTACGAGGATCTCCTGGCCGAGCCCGAGGCGACGATCACGAGGGTGCTGCAGCTCGTGGGCGAGCCGTTCGACCCGGCGATGCTGCAGTTCCACAAGAACGCGCGCCCGGTGGGCACCGACCCGCTCAACGACCGCAACATCCTCAAGCCGCTGCAGGTGCGCAACAGCGGCAAGTGGGCGAGCGAGATCGGACCCGACCAGCTCGCCGTGTTCGAGAGCATCGCCGGACCCACGCTCGATGCCTGCGGCTATGCGCGTGCCACTGCGGCCCCACCGATCGCCTCCGCCGATCGCGCCTACCGTCGCTACATCGAGCACCCGCCACGCAAGCTCGTGGCCATGGTCCGCAACAGCGCCGGCATCGCCGAGGGGCTGGAGCGCGAGCGGATCCGGCTGCGCCTCTACGCCGATGCGGCGCTGGGCCGGCTCGGCCGCGACGGCTCGGGCGATCCACCGACCCGGCAGCTCAACCCGAGCCCGAGCTGAGACGAGGGCGCCTCAGCCGTCCAGGTGCGCGGCATTGATCTCGATCAGGTGCAGGTCGGGATCGACCAGGTAGAGCTGCGGATAGCCGGTCACCGCCTGCGGGCGTGCGACCAGGCGTTTGGGGTCGCCCTCGGCCCGCTCCTCGTCGTAGCCCAGGCCGCGCAGGTGCTCGAGCGCCAGACGGTAGCTCGGCACGCGGATCGCGAAGTGCAGCTGGCTCGGCTCGACCCCGGTGCCGCCTTGCGGATCGACCCTCTCGCCGGCGATCAGGTGCAGCTCGCGGTCGCCGAGCCGGAACCAGGCGCCCGGGAACGGGAATGGCGGTCGGGCGATCTCCTCGAGGCCCAGCACCTCCCGATAGAACGTTCGCGATCGCTCGAGATCGGACGTCGGCAGGCTGACGTGGTGCAACTGCAGGATCTCCATATGTGCCTCCCCGGGGGATCCATGTGGACGGCCATCATGGCGGGTGCAGGTACGGTACGAAAGGGTCCCCGGCGACGTATCCGGCCGTACCTCCAGCTCGGCGGCCGGGCCGCGCATCGGCGTTGACGCCCTCGGTCGGCGCGCGAATGATCGGGCGGCTTAGCCATGGGGGACGGGGCCGCGGATGGACGCGCGCGCGAAGGTCGCCTCGCTCGCGATCTGGCGGAGGCCGGTCGAGCCGGAGCCGGTGAGCGGCGGCATCACGAATGCCAACTTCCTCGTCGACGATGGCGGCCGGCGCTGCTTCGTCCGCGTCGGCGACGATATTCCGGTCCACCATGTCGCGCGCTGGCACGAGCTGGCGGCGAGCCGGGCCGCGGCCGCGGCCGGGATCTCCCCGCCGGTGCTGCATGCCGAGCCGGGCGTGCTCGTGCTCGGCCATATCGACGGACGGACCCTGGCACCGGCCGACGTGCGCGAGCGACGCCAGCTCGAGCGCATCGTGACGCTGCTGCACCGGGTACATCGCGAGCTGCCGCTCCATCTGCGCGGACCCTCACTGGTGTTCTGGGTGTTCCACGTCGTCCGCGACTACGCCGCCACCCTGCGCGACGGTGCGAGCCGGCACCTGCCCGGTCTGCCCGATCTGCTGGCACGGGCGGAACGGCTGGAGCGGGCGACGGGACCGATCGATCTCGTCTTCGGCCACAACGATCTGCTGGCCGCGAATTTCGTCGACGACGGCCGGCGCCTCTGGCTCGTCGATTGGGACTATGCCGGCTGGAACAGCCCATTGTTCGACCTGGGCGGGCTCGCGTCGAACAGCGAGCTGCCCATGGCCGACCGGCTGTGGCTGCTCGAAGCTTATTTCGGCCGGCCGCCGACGGACGAGTTGCAGCGCCGGGCGCAGGCGATGCTCGCCGCCTCGCTGCTGCGCGAGGCGCTGTGGAGCATGGTCTCCGAGCTGCACTCGCGCCTTGCTTTCGATTTCGCCGCCTACACCGCCGAGAATCTGGCCCGCTTCGAGCACGCCTGGGCCGGTTTCGCCGCATGGGACCGAGCATGACCGAACTCCCCTCCTCCGCCCGGGTCGTGATCGTCGGCGGTGGGATCGTCGGCTGCTCGGTGGCCTACCACCTGGGCAAGCTCGGCTGGACCGACGTGCTGCTGCTGGAGCAGGGGAGGCTGACCTCCGGGTCGACGTGGCACGCGGCCGGACTCGTGGGCCAGCTGCGCACCAGCGCCAACATCACCCAGCTCCTCGGCTACTCGGTCGCGCTCTACGACCGGCTCGAGGCCGAGACCGGCCAGGCGACCGGCTGGAAGCGCAACGGCGGGCTGCGCCTCGCCTGCAACCCGGAGCGCTGGATCGAGGTTCGCCGGCAGGCGACGACGGCGCACTCGTTCGGCCTGGAGATGGCGCTGCTGACGCCGCAGGAGGCGCAGGCGCTGTGGCCGCTGATGCGTGTGGACGACGTGGTCGGTGCGGCCTTCCTGCCGACCGACGGCCAGGCCAACCCGTCCGACATCACCCAGGCACTGGCGAAGGGCGCGCGCGCGGCCGGGGTCACGCTGCGCGAGGGCGTGGCCGTGACCGGCTTCGAGCTCGAGCTCGGCACGCTTCGTGCGGTCCGGACCACGTCCGGCCGGATCGCCTGCGAGAAGGTGGTGCTCTGCGCCGGACAGTGGACCCGGGCGCTGGCCGCGCTGGCCGGCGTCAACGTGCCGCTGGTCTCGGTGCAGCATCAGTACGTCGTCACCGAGGCCATCGCCGGGGTGACGCCGGATCTGCCGACGCTGCGCGATCCGGACCGGCTCACCTACTACAAGGAGGAGGTGGGCGGGCTGGTCATGGGCGGCTACGAGCCCAACCCCAAGCCGTGGGCCGAGGCAGGCATGCCCGAACGGTTCGAGTTCGAGCTTCTCAACGAGGATTGGGAGCATTTCGAGCCGATCATGGAGCTGGCGCTGGGCCGGGTACCGGCCCTCGGCAGCGTCGGCGTCAAGCAGCTCATCAACGGCCCGGAGAGCTTCACGCCGGACGGCAACTGGATCATCGGCGAGGCGCCCGAGACCAGTGGCATTTTCGTCGGCGCCGGTTTCAACGCCTTCGGCATCGCCTCGGCCGGCGGTGCCGGCATGGCGCTGGCGGAATGGGTGGCCAAGGGCGCGCCGCCGTTCGACGTCTGGCCGGTCGACATCCGCCGCTTCGGCCGCAACCATCTGGACACGGGCTGGGTGCGCACGCGGACGCTGGAAGCCTATGCCAAGCACTATGCGATCGCCTGGCCGTTCGAGGAGCACAAGTCGGGCCGACCGCTGCGCCGCTCGCCGCTCTACGAGCGTCTGCGTCGTGCCGGCGCCTGCTTCGGCGAGAAGCTCGGCTGGGAGCGCCCGAACTGGTTCGCCGACCTCGATGCCGGCGAGCAGGCGGTGGACCGCTACAGCTACGGGCGGCAGAACTGGTTCGTCGCCGTGGGCCGCGAGCACCGGGCCTGCCGCGAGCGGGTGGCCCTGTTCGATCAGACTTCGTTCGCGAAGTTCCTGCTGGTCGGACCGGATGCCGAGGCCGCGCTGAGCTGGCTCTGCGCCAACGACGTGGCCAAGCCGCCCGGCAGCCTCGTCTACACGCAGATGCTGAACCAGCACGGCGGCATCGAATGCGATCTGACGGTGGCCCGGTTGGCGCCGGACCGCTTCTACCTCGTCACCGGCACCGGCTTCGCCACGCACGATCTCGACTGGATCACCCGCAACATCCCCTCCGGCATGGCCGTGCACGTGGTCGACGTCACCAGCGCCTACGCCGTGCTCTCACTGTTCGGACCGCGCGCGCGGGACGTGCTGCAACCCCTTACCGCGCAGCCGCTGGACAATGCGGGCTTCCCGTTCGGCACGTGCCGGCAGATCCAGCTCGCCGGCGCGCCCGTCACGGCCCTGCGCGTCACCTATGTCGGCGAGCTCGGCTGGGAGCTGCACGTCCCGGTCGAGTTCGCACTCACGCTGTACGACGTCCTGATCGAGGCCGGCCAGCCGCACGGCATCGCCAACGCCGGCTATCGGGCAATCGAGTCCCTGCGGCTGGAGAAGGGCTACCGCGCCTGGGGGTCGGATATCGGCCCCGACCATTCGCCGCTCGTGGCGGGTCTCGGCTGGGCGGTGAAGCTCGGGCAGGACACACCGTTCCTCGGCCGCGAGGCGCTGGTGCGGCAGCAGGCATCCCGGCTGCCGCGACTGCTCGCAGGTTTCATCGCAGCTCCCGAGAGCGTGCTGCTGGGGCGCGAGACCATCTACCGCGACGGCCGGCGCGTCGGCTGGCTCGCCAGCGCCGGCTTCGGCCACACGGTCGGCCGCAGCATCGGCTACGGCTACGTCCGCGAGCACGACGGCGTCGACCGCGACGAGCTGCTGCGCGGCCGCTACGAACTCGACGTCGCGGGCGAGCGCATCCCGGCCGAGATCTTCCTCACCGCCCCCTACGACCCGCGCGGCGTGCGCATCCGGCAGTGACCAGGCGACCTCACGCGACTCCGCAGGTCGCCATGAGCTGCCGCATCCGTGCCGTGGCAAGCTCGGGGTCGACGATCAGGCCGGCCTGGTCGGCCAAGCGGAACACCTCCGCATAGTGCAGGGCCGAGCGTGCTGACTGCATCCCGCCGACCATGACGAAGTGGCGCTGGTGCCCGTTCAGCCAGGCGAGGAAGACCACGCCTGCCTTGTAGTATTGCGTCGGAGCCTCGAAGATCTTGCGCGACAACGGCACGGTGGGCCCGAGGATGGCCCGGAAGCGTTCGCGATCGCCGGCGCCGAGGGCCTGCATCGCCGCCGCGGCGGCAGGGCCGATCGGGTCGAAGATGCCGAGCAGCGCATGGCTGAAGCCGTGCGCATCGCCCTCGATCAGTTCCGCGTAGTTGAAGTCGTCGCCGGTGAACATCCGCACGCCCGCCGGCAGGCGCCGCCGCACGGCGACCTCGCGCGACTTGTCGAGCAGCGAGATCTTGATGCCGTCGATGCGGTCGGCATGGGCGCGGATCAATGCCAGCACGGTCTCGGTGGCGGTGTCGAGATCGGCGCTGCCCCAATAGCCCTCGAGCGCCGGATCGAACATCGCGCCGAGCCAGTGCAGGACGACCGGCTCTCTCGCCTGCCGGATCAGCCCGCCATAGATCTCGAGATAGTCCTCGGCCGAGCGGGCGGCCTGGACCAGGGCCCGGCTGGCCATCAAGATCGCCCGTCCACCCGCAGCCTCGACTGCCTCCAGCTGCTCCTCGTAGGCGCGGCGGACCTGCTCCAGGCTGACCCCGGGCGCCGCCGGCAGCTGGTCGGTGCCGACGCCGCAGGCGAGATCGGCGCCAGCGATCGTGCGGGCCTCGGCCGTCGAGCGGCGGATCAGCTCGAGCGCCGTCGGCCAGTCCAGGCCCATCCCGCGCTGCGAGGTATCCATGGCCTCGGCGATCTTGAAGCCGAGACCCCACAGATGCCGTCGGAAGGCCAGCGTCGCGTCCCAGTCGACGGCAACCCCCTGCCACGGCGCGATATCGGCCAGAGGATCGGCCACGACGTGCGCAGCCGCATAGGCGATGCGCGGAAACGTCCCCGTGACGGCCGCGGGGAACGGCGAGGCCGGCCCGACGCGATAGTCCTCGACCGTGAACCGGGCGGTCGGCAGGCGGAGCGTGGCCATGAACGAAAAACCCCCTTGACGTCGATCGGTTGGCGTTTCTATGATTTGGAACGTTCCAAACGTCAAGAGCAAACGTTTCGGGGAGCTGGTTCGGGTGACAGCGGACATTGCGCAGCCACGGATCACGATCATCGACATCGCGCAGGCCGCGGGTGTGTCGAAGTCGACCGTGTCGCTCGTGCTGCAGGACAGTCCGCTGGTCCGGCCGGTGACCCGGGAGCGGGTGCGCGATGCGATCGATCGGCTGGGCTACGTCTACCACCGCGGTGCCGCCAACCTGCGCAAGAGCGTCTCGGACGTGGTCGGCATGGTCATCAACGATCTGACCAACCCGTTCTTCGCCGAGATGACGGTCGGGCTGGAGGCGGGGCTGCAGGCGGCGGGCCTCGTCCCGTTCCTGGCCAATACGGGTGAATCGCCACAGCGGCAGGCCGAGGTCATGCGCACGATGCGCGAGCACGGCGCGCTCGGCTACATCCTCTGCCCGGCAATCGGGACCGACGGCGCGATGCTGGCCGAGATCGAGGCTTGGGGCCTGCCCGTCGTGACGGTGATGCGACGGCTGCGGGCCGGCTGGATCAGCAGCGTCGCACCGGACAATATCGGCGGTGCGAAGCGTGCGACCGAGCATCTGCTGGCGCTCGGACACCGGCGGATCGCCTTCCTGGGCGGCCGGGCCGGCATGGTGGTCCAGGAGGATCGCCGGACCGGCTGGACCCGGGCGCTCGAAGCCGCCGGCCTCGCCGCCGATCCGGCGCTGGCGATCGAGGCCACGCCCAACCGCGACGGCGGCATCCTGGCGCTGCGCCAGTCCTTGTCCCTTCCCGATCCGCCGACGGCGGCGCTGTGCTTCAACGACGTGGTCGCGATCGGCGTGTTGCACGAGCTGGCCGGCCGTGGCCTGCACGCCGGGCACGACTTTGCCGTGGTCGGCTTCGACGATGTCGCCGACGCCAGCCTGATCCGTCCCGCGCTGACCAGCGTCGCCGTCGAGAGCCGCCGGCTCGGCGAACGTGCGGCCGCCATCCTGCTCGACCTGCTCCACGGCAACCGGCACGTGCCACAGCATTTCACCGGCGAGGCCCGGCTGATCGTGCGTGCCTCGTGCGGGGCGCAGCCGTCATTCACACGAGGAATCGCCTGACATGGCCGAGAAGCTCGGCTGGGGCCTGATCGGCGCCAGCACCATCGCGAAGGAACACATGATCGGCGCCATCCGCGCCCAGCCCGACGGCGAGGTGGTGGCGGTCATGAGCAGCGACGCCGCCCGCGGCCGGCAGTATGCCGCCGCGAACGGCATCGCCAACAGCTACGCCAGCGTCGAGACGCTGCTGGCCGATCCTGCCGTCGACATCGTCTACATCAGCACCACGAACGAGCTGCACCGCGCCCAGACCCTGGCCGCGGCGGCAGCCGGCAAGCACGTGCTGTGCGAGAAGCCGCTGGCGCTGGACCTCGACGCGGCCCGCGAGATGGTCGCGGCCTGCAGGAGCGCCGGCGTGGTCATGGGCACCAACCACCATCTGCGCAATGCGGCCACCCATCGTGCGATGCGCGACGCGATCGCCGCCGGCCGCATCGGCCGGCCGCTGTTCGCCCGGGTGTTCCATGCGGTCCACCTGCCGCCCCACCTGCAAGGCTGGCGGATCACCACGCCCGGTGCCGGCGGCGGCGTGGTGCTCGACATCACCGTGCACGATGCCGACACGCTGCGCTTCGTGCTCGACGACGATCCGATCGAAGCGGTGGCGATGACCCAGAGCGCCGGGATGGCCTCGAGCGGTCTCGAGGACGGGGCCATGGGCGTGCTGCGCTTCCGCTCGGGCCTGGTGGCCCAGTTCCACGACGCGTTCACGACACCCTTCGCCCAGACCGGCTTCGAGGTCCACGGCACGGAGGGCTCGCTGGTGGCGCGGGACGTGATGACCCAGCGGCCGGTCGGCGAGGTGCGGCTGCGGACCGCCGCGGGCGAGGAGCTGCTGCCGGTCGCGCACGAGAATCTCTATGCCCGCGCGGTCCGGCTCTTCCAGGCCGCCGTGCGCGGCGAGGGCGGGCCGTCGGCCACCGGCGAGGACGGCGTCTGGTCGCTGGCCGCGGGTCTGGCCGTGCGCGAGGCGGCGGCGAGCGGCCGGTCCGTGCCGGTCCAGGGCGGAGCCTGAGCGATGAGCCGCGTCCGTGTCCTCTCCGCTGCCGACGCCGCCGCGCTGATCCCGGACGAGGCGGTCGTCACCGTCAGCTCGTCGAGCGGGCTCGGCTGCCCCGATGCCGTGCTCGCGGCGATCGGCCAGCGCTTCGCCGCGAGCAGCCATCCGCGCAACCTGACGACGATCCATCCGATCGCCGCCGGCGACATGTACGGCATCAGGGGCATCGACCACATCGCCCGCGACGGCCTGCTGGCCAAGGTGCTGGCCGGCTCCTACCCGAGCGGCCCGTCCTCGGCCCCGTCGCCGGCGATCTGGGAGATGATCACCCACGACCACATCCCGGCCTACAACGTGCCGTCGGGAATCCTGTTCGATCTCACCCGCGAGGCGGCCGCCAAGCGGCCCGGCGTGCTGACCAAGGTCGGCCTCGGCACCTTCGTCGATCCGGTCCGGCAGGGCTGCGCGATGAACGCGAAGGCGGCCGCCGAGCCGATCGTGCGCAAGGTCGAGTTCGCCGGCGAGGAATGGTTGTTCTTTCCGACGATCACGCCCAACGTCGCCGTCATCCGCGCCACCACGGCCGACGAGCGCGGCAATCTGAGCTACGAGCACGAAGGCGCCTATCTGGGCCCGCTCGATCAGGCCCTGGCCGTACGCAACAATGGCGGCCTGGTCATCGCGCAGGTCAAGCGGCTGGCCAGGGCGGGCACGCTCAAGCCGTTCGCGGTGCACGTGCCGGGCGTGCTCGTCGACGTGATCGTCGTCGCCCCCGAGCAGATGCAGACGACCCAGACGGTCTACGACCCCGCCATCAGCGGCGAGTACGTGCGTGCCGAGAGCAGCTTCCGGCACACGCCGTGGGGCGTCGACAAGGTCATCGCCCGGCGCGTGGCCCAGCAGCTGCACGGCGGCTGGGCGGTCAATCTGGGCTTCGGCATCTCGGCGCACGTGCCGCGCGTGCTGCTCGAGGAGGGCAGGCACGGCGACGTCACCTGGGTGATCGAGCAGGGTGCGGTCGGCGGGGTACCACTCCTCGACTTCCAATTCGGCTGCTCGGCCAATGCCGAGGCGATCATGCCTTCGCCACAGCAGTTCACCTACTTCCAGGGGGCCGGCTTCGACTGCTCGCTCCTGTCCTTCATGCAGATCGACGCCGAGGGCAACGTCAACGTCTCCAGGCTCGCCGCCAAGCCGCACGTGACCGCGGGCTGCGGCGGCTTCGTCGACATCACCGCCCGCGCGAAGCGGATCGTGTTCAGCGGCTACTTCACCGCCGGTGCGAAGCTCGGCATCGAGGACGGCCGCCTCGCGATCGCCGGCGAGGGCAAGGTCAAGAAGCTGGTGCCGGAGGTCGAGCACGTGTCGTTCGCCGGCCGGCGCGCGATCGAGCAGGGCCAGGAGGTGATCTACGTCACCGAGCGCTGCGTGATGCGGCTGACCGCGGACGGCATCGTCGTGACCGAGCTGGCTCCCGGTGTCGATCTCGAGCGCCACGTGCTCGCGCAGGCGGCGATCCCGCTCAAGGTGGCGCCGGACCTGCGCACGATGGAGGCACGGCTGTTCCGGCCGGAGCCGTTCGGGCTGGTGCTGCCATGAGCGCCGGCAGCGTGCGGATCGCGATCGAGGGGTCGGTGGCGGTCGTCACCCTCGCCCGGGCGGCCAAGCTCAACGCGTTGACCTCGGTCATGCTGGAGCAGCTCGAGGCGGCCGCCGCCCGGCTGGAGCGCGAGGACGACGTGCGCGCCGTGCTGCTCACCGGCGAGGGCGAGAAGGCGTTCTGCGCCGGCGCCGACATCGCCGACTGGGGTGCGCTCGATCCGCTGGCCTTCGGCCGGCGCTGGGTCTGGGAAGGGCATCGGATCTTCGACCGCTGGGCGCGTCTGCGTCAGCCTGTAGTCGCGGTGCTGAACGGCATCGCCTTCGGCGGCGGGCTCGAGCTCGCCGCCACCGCCGACCTGCGCGTCGCGGAGGACCATGTGCGGGTCGGCCTGCCGGAGACCCGGATCGGCATCGTCCCCGGCTGGTCCGGCACGCAGCGCCTGGTCCGCCGCGCCGGGCCGAGCGCGGTGAAGCGCCTGGTGCTGACCGGCGAGCCGGTCGACGCCGCCGAGGCCCTGCGTCTCGGCCTGGTCGATTTCCTGTGCCCGAAGGGCCAGGGGCTGGAGCGCGCACGGACGCTCGCGGCCACCATCGCCGAGCGCGCGCCCGTGGCGGTGCAGATCAGCAAGCAGCTCGTGAACGTCGCCGAGGGCGAGGAAGGGCCGGCGGTTCTGGAAGCCTTGGCCGGTGCGCTGGCCGGCATGACCGAGGATGCCAAGGAGGGTGTCGCCGCGTTCCGCGAGAAGCGCGCCGCCGCGTACCGGGGACGTTGAGATGCTGACGATCGATCCGCACCATCCCTTGCTGCCGAAGGCGCCCCGGCACTTCGACCTGCTCCTCGATGGGGATTGGCGCCCGGCGCGGGGGTCCACGCTTCTGACCCGCGCGAGCCCGGCGCACGAGGTGGCCGTCACCAGCTATCCCGCGGCGACGGCAGCCGATGCCGAGGCGGCGGTGCTGGCGGCGCGACGCGCGTTCGACCACGGCCCGTGGCCGCGGCTCAAGGCAGCCGAGCGCAGCCGGGTCCTGCTCCGTGCCGCCGAGCTGATCGAGGCGCGGATCGAGGAGCTGGCGCTGCTCGACACGCTGGAAAGCGGCAAGCCGCTGGCCCAGGCCCGTGGGGAGGTCGCGGGTGCCGCCGATCTGTGGCGCTACGCGGCCGGGCTCGCCCGCGACCTGCACGGCGAAGCGTACACGAACCTTGGCGAGAGCATGCTGGGTGTGGTGGTGCGCGAGCCGATGGGCGTGGTCGCGATCATCACGCCCTGGAATTTCCCGTTCCTGATCGTCAGCCAGAAGCTGCCGTTCGCGCTGGCCGCTGGCTGCACGACCGTGGTCAAGCCATCCGAGCTGACCTCCGGCTCGACGCTGGTATTGGGCGAGATTCTGCTGCAAGCCGGCCTGCCGCCGGGTGTCGTCAACATCGTGACCGGCCTCGGCAGGGAGGTGGGGGCAACGATGGCCGGTCATCCGGCCGTCGACATGATCTCGTTCACGGGCTCGACGGCGGTGGGGAAGCTGACCGCGGCCACGGCGGCCGACGGCCTCAAGCGGATCTCGATGGAGCTGGGTGGGAAGAACCCGCAGCTCGTTTTCGCCGACGCCGATCTCGAGGCCGCCCTCGACGCCGTGCTGTTCGGCGTCTACTTCAATGCTGGGGAATGCTGCAATTCCGGCAGCCGCCTCCTGGTCCAGCGCTCGATCGCCGAAACGTTCGTGGCCGAGATCGTGGCCCGCTCGCGCGAGGTCCCGGTCGGCGATCCACTCGCGCCCGAGACCAAGGTGGGTGCGATCATCACCCCCGAGCATCTGGACAAGATCGAGCGCTTCGTGGCCGAGGCCGCCCGCGGCGGTGCCGAGGTGCGCCTGGGCGGCGCGCGGCTGGCGGCGGAACGCGGCCGGTTCATGGCGCCGACGGTCGTGACGGGCGTGACCCGGACGATGCCGATCGCCCGCGAGGAGGTGTTCGGGCCGGTCCTGTCCGTGTTGACCTTCGACACCGTCGAGGAGGCCGTGACCCTGGCCAACGCCACCAGCTACGGCCTCTCGGCCGGCGTGTGGAGTCGCGACCACGACACCTGCCAAACGGTTGCCGCCGGCATCCGTGCCGGGACGGTCTGGGTCAACACCTTCATGGAGGGGTTCGCCGAGCTGCCCTTCGGCGGCTTCGGGGCCAGCGGCATCGGCCGGGAGCTCGGCCGGCATGCCGCCCTCGACTACACCGAGGTGAAGACGTTGCAAATGCGCCGGGGGCCACGCAGGGACTGGTGGTTGCGGCCGGCAGCAGGTGCCGCGGCCATGGCCGCCGGCTGATCTGGACCGTTTCCCGCAAGCCCTCGAGGTGCCGCGCGGGGACGGATGGCGAGCGAGCAGACAGGGAGAGACTGGATGGTGACGAGACGGATTTTGCTGGCGGGTGCTGCGATCGTCGGCCTCGCCTTGGGAACGGCGCAGGCGCGCGCCGCCGAGGAGGTCGAGGTCATCCACTGGTGGACCTCGGGCGGCGAGGCCGCGGCGCTGCAGGTGCTGCGTCAGAACCTCGAGAAGGAAGGGGTCGCCTGGAAGGACGCGGCCATCGCGGGCGGCGGCGGCGATCAGGCGCGCACCGTGCTGCAGGCCCGCATGGCCGCCGGCAACCCGCCCACCGCCATGCAGATGCTGGGTCTCGTCATCCAGGACTGGGCGGCGCAGGGAGCGCTGGGCGATCTCACCCCGCTGGCCGAGAAGGACGGCTGGGACAAGGTGGTCCCGCCGGCGCTGCAGGCGATCGACAAGTATGACGGGCACTACGTCGCCGCGCCGTTCAACATGCACTCGACCAACTGGGTGTGGGTCAACAAGGCGCTGTTCGACAAGGTCGGCGGCCCGGAGCCGACCAGCTGGGCGAACTTCGTCGAGCTGGCCAAGAAGTTCAAGGACGCGGGCGTGACCCCGGTCGCGCATGGCGGACAGGCCTGGCAGGAAGCCACGATCTTCGATGGCGCCGTGATCAGCGCCGGCGGGCCCGACTTCTACAAGAAGGCCTTCATCGAGCTCGACGAGGAGGCGCTGGGCTCGGACACCATGGCCAAGGCCTTCGACCAGCTCCGCGCGATCCGCGGCATGGTCGACCCCAACTTCCCCGGCCGCGACTGGAACCTCGCCACCGCCATGGTCATCAACGGCCAGGCCGGCATGCAGATCATGGGCGACTGGGCCAAGGGCGAGTGGATCAACGCGGGCAAGGTCCCCGGCCAGGACGTGCTCTGCTTCCGCTACCCCGGCACGCAGGGCTCGGTGACCTTCAACAGTGACGCGTTCGGCATGATGAAGATCAGCGAGGCGGATCAGGACGCGCAGTTCAAGCTCGCCGCCGCGATCATGGACCCGAAGTTCCAGGAAACGTTCAATCTCAAGAAGGGCTCGATCCCGGCGCGCAGCGACGTCCCCGACACGAACTTCGACGCCTGCGGCAAGAAGGCGATCGCCGACGCCAAGGAAGCGACGGCGAGCGATACGCTGATGGGCAGCATGGCCCACGGCCATGCCGCGTCGGAGGCGGTCAAGGGCGCCGTCTACGACGTCGTCACGCAGTTCTTCAACAGCGACATGAACTCGGCCGACGCGGCGAAGCAGCTGGCGCAAGCCGTCGCCAACGCGAAGTAAGCACGCTCGAGGGGCGCCGCACGCCGGCGCCCCTACCTAGGGGGAGGGGCAACATGGCGACCGCCGTCGCACGTGCGACGCCGAGCCGTCCCGTGGATTGGCTGGGCGAGAACCTGCCGAAGATCGTGCTGGCGCCGACCTTCGCGATCACGCTGTTCTTCGTCTACGGCTTCATCTTGTGGACGACCTACCTGTCGTTCACCAAGTCGCGCTTCATGCCGGTGCTGGAGCTGGACGGGCTGCGGCCCTACCAGCGGCTGTGGGCCAATGGCAACTGGTGGACAGCACTCGAGAACCTCGCGATCTTCAGCGTCCTCTATATCGGCCTCGCCACCCTGATCGGGCTCCTGCTGGCGATCCTGCTCGATCAGAAGATCCGCGGCGAGGGCGTGTTGCGGACCATCTATCTCTACCCGATGGCGCTGTCGTTCATCGTCACCGGCACGGCCTGGAAGTGGCTGCTCAATCCCGGCATCGGCATCGAGAAGATCGTCCGTGACTGGGGCTTCACGAGCTTCTCGCTCGACTGGATCGTGCAGCCGAACACGGCGATCTACTGCATCGTCATCGCCGCCATCTGGCAGTCCAGCGGCTTCGTCATGGCCATGTTCCTGGCGGGATTGCGCGGCGTCGACGGCGAGATCGTCAAGGCGGCGCAGATCGATGGCGCCTCGACCTTCCAGATCTATTGGCGGATCATCATCCCGCTGATGCGGCCGGTCTTCCTGTCGTCGTTCGTGATCCTCTCCCACCTCGCCATCAAGAGCTACGACCTGATCGTGGCGCTGACCGATGGCGGGCCGGGCACGGCTACCTGGCTGCCCGCGATCTTCATGTACAAGATGACGTTCACCCGCAACGAGGTGGCGCTCGGCGCGGCATCGGCGGTGATGATGCTGATGACCGTGGCCGCGATCATGGTGCCCTACCTCTACTCCGAGCTGCGGCAGGCGGGGAGGAGCGGTCATGGCTGACACCATTGCCGGTGACACCGGCCAGTCCTGGCTGCGCGTGCTGCTCTGGGCGATCCTGCTCCTGTTCGCGCTGTTCTACCTGGCCCCGCTCTACGTGATGATCGCGACCTCGCTGAAGAGCGTGGACGAGATCCGTGCCGGCAACCTCCTGGCCCTGCCGCAGGACCCGAGCTTCGCCGCCTGGGCCAAGGCCTGGTCCGCGGCCTGTGTCGGGGTCGAGTGCACCGGCATCGGCCGGTTCTTCTTCAACTCGGTCAAGATGGTGATCCCGGCGGTCGCGATCTCGACCATCGTCGGCGCGCTCAACGGCTACGTGCTGACCAAGTGGACCTTCAAAGGTGCGAACGTCATCTTCGCGCTGATCCTGTTCGGCTGCTTCATCCCGTTCCAGATCGTCCTGATCCCGATGGCCCGTACGCTGGGGCTGCTGGGTCTGGCCTCGAGCACGCCCGGCCTCGTGCTCGTGCACGTGGTCTACGGCTTGTGCTTCACCACGCTCTACTTCCGCAACTTCTACGCCGCCTTCCCGACCGACCTGGTCAAGGCGGCCAAGATCGACGGGGCCGGCTTCTTCACCATCTTCTGGCGGATCATGCTGCCGAACTCGATCCCGATCCTGGTCGTCACCGTGATCTGGCAGTTCACCAACATCTGGAACGACTTCCTGTTCGGCGCCTCTTTCGCCGCCGGCGGGGCGGCGCCGATCACGGTCGCCCTGAACAACATCGTCAACACGTCGACCGGGGTGAAGGAATACAATGTCGACATGGCCTCGGCCATGATGACGGCCCTGCCCACGCTCCTCGTCTACATCCTGGCTGGTCAGTATTTCGTGCGCGGCATGATGGCCGGCGCCGTGAAAGGGTGACGCCATGGCCTCCTTGACCATCCGCAACGTCAAGAAGCACTTCGGCAACCTGCACATCCTCAAGGGCATCGACATCGCCATCGGCGACGGCGAGTTCCTGGTCCTGGTCGGTCCCTCGGGCTGCGGCAAGTCCACCCTGCTCAACATGATCGCCGGGCTGGACACGATCACCGACGGCGAGATCGCGATCGACGGGGGGCGGGTCAACGAGCTGCACCCCAAGGACCGCGACATCGCCATGGTGTTCCAGTCCTACGCGCTCTACCCGAACATGACCGTGGGTCAGAACATCGTCTTCGGCCTGGAGATGCGCGGCGTGCCCAAGGCCGACCGCGACAAGGCCATGAGCGGGGTCGCGAAGCTCCTGCAGATCGACCATCTGCTCGACCGCAAGCCCGGCCAGCTCTCGGGCGGCCAGCGCCAGCGCGTCGCCATGGGCCGGGCCCTGGTCCGCCAGCCGAAGATCTTTCTGTTCGACGAGCCCTTGTCCAACCTCGACGCCAAGCTGCGTGTCGAGATGCGCACCGAGATCAAGAAGCTGCACCAGAGGCTCAAGGCCACGATCGTCTACGTCACCCACGACCAGATCGAGGCCATGACACTGGCGACCCGGATCGCGGTGATGAAGGCCGGCGAGCTTTTGCAGCTCGGCACGCCCAAGGAGATCTACGAGAACCCGGCCGACCTGTTCGTCGCCGGGTTCATGGGCTCGCCGTCGATGAACCTGATCCCGGCCAAGCTGGTCGAGAGCAATGGCGGGCTCGGCGTCGAGGTCACGCGCGCCGAGGCGCCGCCGGCCGTCCTGCCACTGGCCAACGGCAATGGCGCTTGGCGCCATCATCTCGGACGCGAGGTGATCTTGGGCCTGCGGCCGGAGCAGATCAGCGATCCCAGCAACGCGGAGAGCCTGGGCGCGGACGTGCATCGCCTCGACTGCCTGGTCGAGGTCACCGAGCCGACCGGGCCGGACACGCTGGCGGTCATGCTCCTGGGCGGCGTCGAGACCACCGCCCGGCTGCGCGCCGACACCAATGCACGGCCCGGCGAGGTTTGCCCGTTCATGGTCGACACGGGCAAGGTCTGCCTGTTCGACCCCGAGACCGAGCGGCGGATCGTGTGATGCCGGCGCCCGGCGAGAGCACGGACATCGCCGTCATCGGCTCGGGCATCGGCGGTGCCACGATCGCCGCGGGACTCGCCGGCCGCGGGGCCGCGGTCACCATCCTCGAGCGCGGCGAGCAGCTGGCTGACGGTCCGGCCAGCCGCGACGCCCGCGCCATCTTCGTCGAGCAGCGCTTCCGTCCCGACGAGATGTGGCACGACGCCGGCGGCCAGCCGTTCAATCCCGGCAACTACTATTATGTCGGCGGCAACTCCAAGTTCTATGGCGCGGTGCTGATCCGCTACCGTGCGCAGGACTTCGGGGCGCTCGAGCATGCCGACGGTGTCTCGCCGGCCTGGCCGTTCCCCTATGCCGAGCTCGAGCCATGGTACGGCGCGGCCGAACGGCTGTTCGAGGTGCGTGGCGCCATCGGCCAGGACCCGACCGAGCCGGGCCATTCGACACCCTATCCGCATCCGCCGGTACCGGACGAGCCGGCCATCGCCGCGGTCCGGCAGCGCCTGGCCGCGCAGGGCGTGCATCCCTTCTCGCTGCCGCTGGCGATCGACATCGAGCGCTGGCTGCGCCGCGCGGCCACGCCGTGGGATGCGTTCCCCGACACCCGCTGCGGCAAGCTCGACGCCGAGACGGCGCCCCTCGCCCGGGCGCTGCGCGATTCGACGACACGGCTGGTTACCGGGGCGCAGGTCGAGCGGCTGCTCGTGGCCCCGGATGGCCGCCGCATCGAAGGCGTGGAGTACCTGCATCGCGGCGAGCGCCGCCGACTGCGCGCCGCGACCGTGGTGCTCGCCGCCGGCGCGGTCAACTCGGCGGCACTGCTGCTGCGCTCGGCGACCGATGCGTGCCCGCATGGCGTCGCCAACCGCTCGGACGTCGTCGGCCGCTACTTCATGAACCACAACTGCACGGCGATGCTGACCGTCGACCCGCGGGTGCGGAACGACTCCGTCTACCAGAAGACACTGGGCATCAACGACTTCTACTTCGACGACGGGCACGGCGGACCACCGCTGGGCAACGTGCAGCTCCTGGGCAAGATCACGGCCCCGATCCTCAAGGGCAGCCTGCGCTGGGCACCGACGCCCGCGCTGGCCTGGCTCGCCGCGCACAGCGTCGACTGGTACCTGATGAGCGAGGATCTGCCCGATCCGGACAGCCGCGTGCGGCTCGATGGCCGCGCCATCGTGCTCGACTGGCGCCGGTCGAACATGACCGCCCATGCCCGGCTCACCACGCGCATGCGCGAGCTGTTCCGTGCGGCCGGCTATCCGATCGTGCTCGCCCGGCCATTCGACCGGCGAACCCCGTCGCACCAGTGCGGCACCGTCCGCTTCGGCACCGATCCCGCGACCTCGGCCCTGGACCCGTACTGCCGCGCACACGACCATCCGAACCTGTTCGTGGTGGACGCGAGCTTCCTGCCGAGTTCCGCCGCGGTCAACCCGGCCCTGACCATCGCCGCCCAGGCCTTGCGCGTGGCCGACCACCTGGCGGCGGCACCGGCATCGACCGGCCGGGAGATGGCCCATGCCTGACCGGCCCGTGGCCCTGGTCACCGGCGCGCGCCGCGGCATCGGCCGCGCCATCGCCGAAGCCCTGGCCTCGGCCGGGTTCGATCTCGCGATCACCGATCTCGCCGACGAGGCGGACGCGGCGATCGCCGCTCTGCGAGCCCACGGCGCCGCCGCCGCCTTCTTCCAGTCCGATCTTGCCGATCTCGCCGGCCATGCCGCCACGCTCGCGCGGATCGTCGACCGGTTCGGCCGCATCGACTGCCTGGTCAACAATGCCGGCATGGGAGCGGTGGCGCGTGGCGACGTGCTCGACCTGCTGCCCGAGAACTTCGACCGCGTCGTCGGGGTGAATCTGCGCGGGACGATCTTCCTGACGCAGGCCGTGGCGCGCTGGATGCTCGCCCATCCGGCATCCGACCGCGCGCGCGCGATCATCCACGTGACCTCCGTCAGCGCCATGCTCGCGTCGCCGGAGCGCCTCGACTACTGCATCTCCAAGGCCGGCCTCGCCATGTGGAGCAAGGGGCTGGCTCTTCGCTTGGCACCGGAGGGCATCGCCGTGTTCGATGTCCGACCGGGCATCATCCGCACCGACATGACCGCCGGGGTGGCCGACACCTACGACCGCAAGATCGCCGACGGGCTGGTGCCGGCCCGGCGCTGGGGCGAGCGCCAGGACGTCGCCCGGGTGGTGGCGGCGCTGGCGCGGGGGGAATTCGCCTTCGCCACGGGCAGCGTGATCGACGTCGACGGCGGGCTCGGTATCCCGCGACTGTGACCCTGAGAGGGCGCGTGACCTACGACTACATCATCACCGGCGCCGGGCCCGCGGGCTGCGTGCTGGCGAACCGGCTGAGCGCCGATCCTGCCGTGCAGGTCCTCCTCCTGGAGGCTGGCGGGTCCGACCGGCATCCGTTCTTCCACATGCCCGCCGGCTTCGCCAAGATGACCAAGGGCATCGCCAGCTGGGGCTGGTCGACCGTACCGCAACGGCACCTGAACGACCGGGTGCTGTGGTACACCCAAGCCAAGGTCATCGGGGGCGGCTCCTCGATCAACGCCCAGGTCTACGCCCGCGGCAATGCCGCCGACTATGACGGCTGGGCCGAGGAGGGCTGCGCCGGCTGGAGCTATCGCGAGGTCCTGCCCTACTTCAAGCGGGCCGAGGACAACGAACGGTTCGCCGGTGAATATCACGGCAATGGCGGGCCGCTCGGCGTGTCCGTTCCCATCAACCCACTGCCGATCAGCGAGGCCTTCCTGCGGGCGGCGCAGCAGTACGGCATCCCCTACAACCCCGACTTCAACGGCGCCCGGCAGGAAGGTGTCGGTCACTATCAGGTCACGGTCCGCAACGCGCGCCGCTCGTCGGCCGCCGTCGCCTACCTGAAGCCGATCCGGCACCGGCCGAACCTGACGATCCGGACCGGCGTCCTGGTGACGCGCGTCGTCGTCGAAGCGGGCCGTGCCGTCGGGGTCGAGGTCGTCGCGGCGGACGGCACGCCGACGGTGCTGCGCTGCGAGCGCGAGGTCCTGGTCACGTCGGGCGGCATCGGCTCGCCGCGCCTGCTCCTGCTCTCGGGCATCGGACCGGCCGACCATCTGCGGACGGTGGGCGTGAAGGTCGTGCACGACCTGCCCGGCGTGGGCACGAACCTGCAGGATCACCTCGACCTCTATGCCGTCGCCGAGTGCAGCGGCGACCACACCTACGACAACTACGTCAAGCTGCACCGCACGTTGTGGGCCGGCATCCAGTACATCCTGTTCAAGCGCGGCCCGGTCGCCTCGACGCTCTTCGAGACCGGCGGCTTTTGGTACGCCAATCGGTCGGCCTCCCAGCCGGACACCCAGTTCCATCTCGGCCTGGGCTCGGGCATCGAGGCCGGGGTCGAGAAGCTGCAGAATCCGGGGCTGACGCTCAACTCGGCCTTCCTCCAGCCCCGCTCGCGCGGCACCGTCCGGCTGCCGAGCGGCGATCCGACGGCGGCGCCGCTGATCGACCCCAACTACTGGGCCGACCCCTACGACCGCCGGATGTCCCTGCAGGCCCTGCGGATGGCGCGGGAGATCCTGCTGCAACCCGCGCTGCGACCATTCCTGCAGGCGGTGCGCAGCCCGGCCCCCGACCTCACCACCGACGAACAGCTGGCCGAGTACGCCTTCCGCACCTGCAAGACCGATCATCACCCGACCGGCGCCTGCGCCATGGGCACCGGCGCGCAGGCCGTGGTCGACCCCGATCTGCGGGTGCGCGGCCTCGATGGTCTGCGCGTATGCGATTCCTCGATCATGCCACGCGTGCCGTCCTCGAACACCAACGCACCGACGATCATGATCGGCGAGAAGGCGAGCGACCTCGTCCTCGGCAACCGCGCCGTCGACCGCCAGCTGGAGCATGCCGCATGATCCGCCACATCGTCCTCGCACGCTTCCGGCCCGACGTCGCGGCCGAGGAGATCGCGGCGATCGCCGCCGGGCTCGAGGCGCTGGTCGGGCGTCTCGATGGCCTGCTCGCCGTGCACGGCGGGCCGGACGTGAACTTCGAGGGCCTGGACCGCGGCTATCGGCACGGCTTCATCCTCGATTTCGCCGATCAGGCGGCGCGCCTGCGCTACCACCACGCGCCCGAGCACGCGCCGATCAGCGCGCAGCTGGTCGCGGCCGCCGCAGGCGGCGTCGATGGCCTGCTGGTCGTGGACTTCGAGGTGCCCGAGCCAGCGGGCGTCAGCGGCAAGGCGTGAGCTGCTGCTCGCGATACCAGGCGATGGTGCGCTCGAGGCCCGCGCGCAGCGACGTCTCGGCCTGCCAGCCGACCTGTGCCAGCGTGCGCTCGACGCGGGCCGCCCGGACCTGTTCGGCCCGCCGGCTCGGCAGCGTGCCGAACAGGGGTGCGGGTCCGGCGGGCAGAAGCGCGCTCAAGGTCTCGACGACCTCGCGCACCGTGGTCAGGACGCCGGTGCCGATGTCGACCCGACGCCCCTCGACGCCGCTGGCCAATGCGCAGGCGAGGATGCCCTCGACCACGTCGTCGATGTAGATCCAGTCGACCGGACGGTCGCCCGAGGCGATCTGCGGCGCCTCGCCACGCAGCAGGGCGAGGATGGTGCTGGGGATCAGCTTGCCCAGCGCCCACTGCCCCGGGCCGTAGATCATGAACAATCGCGCCACCACGACCGGGTGGCCGTAGAGCTCGTGGAACATGCGGGCGTAGTTCGTCGCCGCCGACTTGCTGATGGCATAGGGCGAGGAGAGTGCGCCGGTCTCGTCGCCGGCCTCCGGCTCCTCCAGCGACCCGCACAGCACGAGGCGCGCGATCCCGGCCTCGGCCGTCGCCACCAGCAGGTTGACCGTGGTCTCGAGATTGTCGCGGAACGTCGGCACCACGGCGGCGAGATCGCGCGCGGCGTAGGGATGGCCCGCCGTGTGCAGGACGATCTCCGGCCGCTCGCTCGCGATCAGCGCCCGGCAGGCGGCGAGATCCGCAAGGTCGCTCAGATGCAGCTCGATCCCCGGACCGTGCGCCGGCGGCCGCCGGGCGACGCCGCTCACCTGCGCGCCGGCCTGGACCAGACGCTGCACCAGCGCCGTGCCGACGAAGCCGGAAGCGCCGGTCACCAGCACCCGGCGTCCGGCCCAGCGCTGATCGAACGTCCTCGTCACCCAGCGGCTCCATCCGGGCCGAGACCCAGCCCGACTCCCGCATAGGGGGCGTAGGCCGCCTTGTCGAGCATCCGCCGGCAGTCGAGCAGCAGCGGCCGCGGTGACATCCGCGCGAGCAGCGTCGGCAGGGGTCGGAAATCCTCCCACCGCGTCACCAGCACCGCCACGTCCGCGCCTTCGAGAGCGGCATCGAGGCTGGGGCAGATCGACACCCCCGGCCGGCCCGCGAGCACGGCGGCTGCCGTCTCCGCCGCCACCGGGTCGAACGCGCCGACGGTGGCACCACGTCCGGTCAGGGCAGCGATGATCGGAAAGGCCGGCGACTCGCGCACGTCGTCCGTCCCCGGCTTGAAGGCCAGGCCCAGGACGGCGGCCCGCTTGCCGGACAAGGAGCCGAGCGCGCGCTCGATCAGCTCGACCATCCGCTCGGGCTGGCCCTGGTTGATCCGCAGCACGGCATCGAGCAGACCGGCCTCCTGACCGCGCTGGGCGCCCCAGGCGGCCAGCGCCTTGACGTCCTTGGGCAGGCAGCTGCCGCCGAACCCGCAGCCCGGGAACAGGAACGAGCTGATTCCGGCCTGCACCCGTGCGCCGTCGGTGCCGCGCGGCTGCAGCTCGCGCATCAGGTGCACGCCGCGCATGACCTCGGCGGCGTCGACACCGGGCACGGTCGCGCACATGTTGGCGATCTCGTTCGAGAACGAGATCAGCGTCGCCAGCAGCGCGTTCGACGAATATTTGATGAACTCGGCCGTGGCGTTGCTGGTCCGCACCACGGGCGTGCCGGCGAAGGCGGCGTAAAGCTCGTACTGCACGTCCTGCGTGCGCTCGTCGATGCCGCCGATCACGATCCGATCGGGCAGCATGAAATCGTCGATCGCCGAGCCCTCGGACAGGAATTCCGGGTTCATGCCGACGCCGAAGTCGCGCCCGGCCAGCTTGCCCGAAGCCTCTTCGAGGATCGGCCGGACCACGGTGTCCGTAGTACCCGGCACGACGGTGCTCTTGACGGCCACGACGTGGTAGCCCGCTTTGTCGCGCAACGCTTCGCCGACCTGCCGGGTCGCCTGCCGGACGTAGGCTAGGTCGATCGTCCGGCCGTCGAACGGCGTGCCGGTGGCGAGCAGGGTCAGCTCCGAATCGAGGACCGCCGCCCGCAGATCCGTGGTCGCGAACAGCAGCCGGCCCACGTGCCGCTGCAGCAGCGCGTCGAGGCCCGGCTCGTGGAAGGGCGCCTTGCCATGCGTGATCGCATCGACCTTGGCGGCCTCGGTGTCGACGCAGATGACCCGATGGCCCTTTTCGGCCAGGCAGGCACCGGTCACGAGCCCGACATAGCCCGTGCCGATGATCGAGACCTTCATCACGCGCCCGCCTTGGCTTGCGAGGTGGTCGAGGCCCAGGGCTCCGGTGCTGCGTCCTGGTGGTCGCGGTACCAGATCAGCGCCCGGTCCAGGCCCTCCTCGAACGCGATCTGCGGATCGTAGCCGAGCTGCTCGCGGGCCTTCGTGATGATCGGGCAGCGCCGGTTCGGGTTGTCGACGAGATAGTCGGCGTCGACGCTCGCCTTGGAGATCACCTTGCCCTCGTAGCCGAACAGGCGGCCTGCCGCGGCGACGACCCGGTCGGCCAGCGCGCGCATCGAGATTTCCGGTGTCTCGGTGCCGATATTGTAGGGCTCGCCGTCCTGACCACGCACCAGGACCTTGTAGTAGCCGACCACCGCGTCGGCGCTGTAGCAGAAGGTGCGGGTGGCCGTGCCGTCGGACAGCATGACGATGTCGCGCCCATTGAGCACGTCGCGGGCGAAATCGGGGAGCACCCGGCCGTCGTTGATCTTCAGCCCCGGGCCGTAATTGTTGAACGGCCGCGCGATCCGCACCGGCACGCCGTGCTGCCGGGCGAACACGGTGCACAAGGTCTCGCCGTAGCGCTTGGCCTCGTCGTAGCAGGCGCGCGGCCCGGTGCACGAGACGAGGCCGCGGTAGGTCTCCGGCGTCGGGATCGAGCTCGGGTCGGGGTCGCCGTAGATCTCGCTGCTCGACAGGAACAGGATGCCGCGCACCGGCCGGTCGCCGTCCCGCTGCGCACAGGCATGGTCGAGAAGGTTGCGCAGGCCGTTGATGTTCACGTCCATCGTCTCGACCGGATGGGCGCGGTAGTAGGTCGGGGACGCGATCGAGGCCGCATGGATGATGTAGTCGAACGGTCCGAAGCCGGCGGGCAGCGGCAGCCGCATGTCGTGGGTGTGCAGGGCGACCTCGCCGGCCGCGTGCAGCTCGCTCAGCCATGTCGGCGCGCCGCGGACCAGATTGTCGTAGACGGTGACGTCGATGCGTTGCTCACGCGGCGCCGAGCGGTTGAAGTGCACGGCGGCGAGCGTGAAGTAGTAGCCGAGGAAACCGGCCCCGCCGGTGATCAGCAGACGACGGCCCGCCAGTGCCGGCCATTCGTCGCGCAACGCGGCCAGCATGTAATCCAGGTCGACCCGGACCACGTCGGCGGCATTCCTCATCCCTTGTCCCTTTCCAGAAGACCCCGCCGGCACGACGTCTCGCCACGGGGCCATTGCCACGCGACAGCCGTCCGGCTCCCGGCGGCTCTCGTGCCGGCGCGCTCCGGTCAGCTACACGATCATCGGTCAAAGCGCGACCCTCGCCGCGCATGCGAGTGCCGCGCGGCCACACTGCGAGCCATATTGGTTGCTGCATTGCATCATGCCTTGCGGCGGTGGCGCCGACCGCAGTAGCGGCTTCTATCGGCTGGCACGGGCCGGCACATCGCATGCATCGGGCTCAGCGAGAACGCGCCACATGAGGCCTGATGTACTCGGCTGCACAGGGCTGACCTGGCTTGGTTGCCGGCGGCCCGATTTGCTCTATCGGGACAGCGGTGTGTCGTCGAAAGCCCGGCCAGTTTGACGTCGCCCGATGCCGTGGCTAGTTTCCGCCCGGCCTGCCTGTGGGATTGAGCAATGCGTACCGATGGCCCGAATTGCCGCTTTTGCGGGGCCCCGTTGGTCCACGAGGTCGTCGACCTCGGGATGTCGCCGCCGTGCGAGAGCTTTCTAGCCGCAGGCGAACTGGACCAGGCCGAGCTGTTCCATCCGCTGCGCGTCCTGGTGTGCGATCAGTGCTGGCTCGTGCAACTCCGCGAGTATGTCAGCGCCGTCGAGATCTTCGGCCGCGAGTATGCCTACTTCTCCTCCTATGCCACGAGCTGGGTCGAGCATGCGCGGCGCTACTGCGTCGCGATGCGCGACCGTCTCGGGCTGAACGGCGAGAGCCTCGTCGTCGAGCTGGCCAGCAACGACGGCTACCTGCTGCAGCATTTCCTGCCGATGGGCGTGCCCGTGCTGGGCATCGAGCCAGCGCCCAACGTGGCGGCCAAGGCGATCGAGCTCGGCGTTCCGACCCGCATCGCCTTCTTCGGGCGTGCCCTTGCCGACGAGATGGTCGCGGCCGGCCAGTCTGCCGACCTCATCGCCGGCAACAACGTGCTGGCCCAGGTGCCCGACCTCAACGACTTCGTCGGCGGGATCGCGCGGCTGCTGAAGCCGCACGGCGTCGCGACGCTGGAATTCCCGCATCTCGAGCGCACGCTGGACGGCAATCAGTTCGACCAGTTCTACCATGAGCATTATTCCTACTTCTCGCTGATCGCGATCGAGCGGATTGGCGCGGCACACGGGTTGCTGCTGTTCGACGTCGAGGAACTGGTCACGCATGGCGGCTCGCTGCGCGTGTTCTTCCGCCGTGCCGATCAGGAGGGGCCGGCGCCGAGCGCACGCGTCGCCGCGCTGCGTCAGCGCGAGCTCGAGGCGGGTTATGCCGATCTCGCCATCTACCGCGCCTTCAAGGCGCGCGCCGAGCAGACCAAGCGGCGCCTGCTGCAGTTCCTGATCGAGGCCAAGGGCGCGGGCAAGCGCGTCGTCGGCTACGGCGCGCCCGGCAAGGGCAACACGCTGCTCAACTACTGCGGCATCCGCACCGACTTCGTCGACTTCCTGGTCGACCGCAATCCCTACAAGCACGGGCGCTTCGCTCCCGGCACGCACATCCCGATCCATCCGGTCGAGCGGGTGGACGAGGCCAAGCCGGACTATCTGCTCATCCTGCCCTGGAACCTGACCAAAGAGATCACCCACCAGATGCGGCACGTCGGCGACTGGGGCTGCCGGTTCGTCGTGCCGATTCCGGAGGTGCGGGTGATCGACCCCGCGGAGATCCCGGCATGAAGGTCGTTCTGTTCTGCGGTGGTCTCGGCACGCGGATCCGCGACTATTCCGAGAACGTCCCCAAGCCGATGGTGCCGGTCGGGCACGACCCGATCCTCTGGCACGTGATGCAGTACTACCATCACCACGGCCATCGCGATTTCGTGCTCTGCCTCGGCTACAAGGCCAACGTCATCAAGCAGTGGTTCCTCGACTATCGCCCGACCATCCACAGCAACTTCACCATCTCGGAGCACGGGGCCAAGGTGAAGATGCTGGGCGCCATCCAGGAAGACTGGCGGGCGACGCTGATCGATACCGGCGTTTGGCGCAACATCGGCGAGCGCCTGCTCGCGGTCCGCGACCAGGTCGAGGGCGAGGAGATGTTCCTCGCCAACTACAGCGATGGCCTCAGCGACGCGCCGCTGCCGGAGATGATCGAGTTCTTCCGGGCCAGCGGCAAGATCGCCTGCTTCCTCGCGATCCGGCCCAACTTCAGCTACCACTTGGTCGACTTCGCCGAGAACGGGCGCGTCAAGGCTTTCCGGACCAGCCATGATTCGGAGACGTGGATCAACGGCGGCTACTTCATCTTCCGGCCCCAGATATTCGAGTTCATGCGCCCCGGCGAGGAATTGGTCGTGGAGCCGTTCCAGCGGCTGATCGATGCCGGCGAGTTGGTCGCCTACCGGCATCGGGGCTTCTGGGCATCGATGGACACGCTCAAGGACAAGCAGCTGCTCGAGGACATGCTCGAGAAGGGCAGAACGCCCTGGCTGCCCTGGACCAGCAAGGAACAGCCTCGCTGATGCGGCCGCTCACCATCCTGTCCGGCGAGCGCCTCCGGCTACTGTGCCTGGGCGCTCATGCCGACGACATCGAGATCGGCTGCGGCGGCACCATCCTCGACCTCCTGGCCCGCGGCGTGCGGCTCGAGGTGACATGGTGCGTGCTCTCGGCCACGCCGGAACGGGTCAAGGAAGCCAGGGCCAGCGCCGCGGCGTTCCTCGCCGGAGCGGCCGACGTCGTCGTCGACGTCCAGGACTTCCGCAACGCGTACTTTCCCTCGCAGAACGCGCTCATCAAGGACTGGTTCGAGACGCTGCGGGCATTGCCCACGCCGGATCTGATCCTCACCCACACGCGGGACGACCGGCACCAGGACCACCGTGAGGTCTGCGGCCTGACCTGGAACACCTTCCGCAACCACCTGATCCTCGAATACGAGATTCCCAAGTGGGACGGCGACCTCGGTCGGCCCTCCGTCTACCTGCCGGTCTCGGAGCAGGCCGTGGAGCGCAAGGTCGATCTGCTGCACGAGCACTTTCCGAGCCAGGCCACCAAGCATTGGTTCGACCGCGACACGTTCCGCGGCCTGGCCCGGCTGCGTGGCCTGGAAAGCGGCAGCCCGACCCGGTTCGCCGAAGCGTTCTACGCGCCGAAAGTGGTCGTCGACCTGGGTGGCGACCGCCCCCGGTGAGCCAAAGCCCGCCGGGGGCGCCACCGATCAGCGGACGAAATGCCCGGGTGCGGGACCGAACATACGGATCTTGACGCGCTCGGCGTAGCCGACGATTCCCGGCAGCAGCAGGCTCAGTGCGTCGGTGCCGACCCGGACCGCGTTCCAGTTGTTGAACCACCAGCGCGCCAGCACCTGCATACAGCGCCGCCGTTCCGCCGGGCTCAGCTGCTCCTGCTGCACCAAGTGGAAATACTGCCGGTACAGATGCAGCGTCGGCATCGTCGCGGCGCGCTTGAGGCTGCTGTCGTGCCACAGCAGCCGGTCGCGGGCGTCCGCTTGGTTGCGGGTGTAGCGGCTCTGGTGCTCGCGCATCTGCACCAGGGGCTGCTGCAGCTGCAGCAGCCGGCCACGCAGCGCCATCTGCGCCAGGAACGCCCGGTCGCCGCCGTGGAAGCTCGCATGCAGCAGCGAGCCCTGCATGGCCTCGCGCCGAATCATCCCATAGAGGTCGACGCACGAATGCGAGCGCAGCACCATGGCGGCGAAGCGCTGCGCCGGCGACGGGCCGCCGGCCGCGCCCATGACGCTCTGGTAATGCGCGAAGACCTTGCCCTGGGCGTCGATGTACTCGACCAGGCCGTTGGCCAGCACCGCGTCCGGCTCGGCGTCCAGCGCCGCCACCGTCTGCGCCACGAACTCCGGCAAAATCCGGTCGTCGTGCGACAGCCACTTGAACAGGCTGCCGCGGCTCTGCTCCCAGACCAGGTTGTAGTTCGGCGCCGCGCCCAGGTTGCGCTCGTTGCGCAGGTAGCGGACCCGACCGTCGCTGGCGGCAAAGTCCCGCCCGATCTCCGCCGTCCGGTCCGTCGACGCGTTGTCCGCGATCACCAGCTCCAGGTCCTGGTAGCTCTGCGCCAGAACCGAGCGGATCGCGTCCTCCAGAAAATTCTCGCCGTTGAAGACCGGGATGCCGATGCTCACACGGGGCAAAGGGAAAGCTCCTCGATGGCGGGGCCGGGAGGCACCCCGCAATGTTGCTTGCTCCACCGGAGCTTGGACCGCAGCGGCTCGCTTACCACGTGACCGCACATGCGCATACGCCGTAAGCTCCGACCACTGAAACATCGTCAAGGAATGTGGCTGCCGCGTACTCCACTATCCATGACCGCCCATCGACGCGCATGCGCCAGTGACCACGGCGCTCCGTCCGCCTGCTAGCAATCCCGCTCTCCTTCAACTTTCGAGGACATCGTGGACGCTTTTCCATCATGCCTTGCCTGCGGCGCCGCCAGCCCGCGCAGCTTCTACGCGGTCGGCTCGATCCCCGTGCACAGCTGCGTCCTGGTAGAGACGCGCGAGGCGGCGCTGGCATTCCCCCGCGGCGACCTCGAGCTCGCCGTCTGTGACCGTTGCGGCTTCATCCAGAACGGGAAGTTCGACCTCGGCCGGCTGGACTATTCCGGCGAGTACGAGGAGACGCAGGGCTTCTCGCCGCGCTTCCGGCGCTTTCTCGACGAGGTCTGCGCGGACCAGATCACGCGACACGAACTCGCCGGCAAGACCCTGCTCGAGGTCGGCTGCGGCAAGGGCGAGTTCCTGGCGGCGTTGTGCGAGCGCGCCGGCTGCCACGGCATCGGGATCGACCCGGCCTACCGGCCGGATCGGCTGGAGAGTGCCGCCGCCGCCCGGCTGAGCTTCGTGCGCGACCGGTTCGATGCGTCCTACGGCCCGATCACCGCCGACTACGTCTGCTGCCGCCACACGCTCGAGCACATCCCGGACGTTGGCAGCTTCCTGCGCCTGCTGCGCGACGGCATCGGCGATCGCCGCGACGTGGCCCTGTTCTTCGAGCTGCCGGATACCGAGCGGGTGCTGGCCGAGTGTGCGTTCTGGGACATCTACTACGAGCACTGCTCCTACTTCACCCCAGGCTCGCTCGCCCGGCTGTTCCGGCGCGCCGGCTTCGAGGTGACCCGGCAGTGGAAGGCGTTCGATGCGCAATACCTGATGCTGGAAGCACGGGTGGCCGAGCACGCGGCCGCGGCGAGCCCGGACGACGCGGCCGACGTCGCCGATATCGGCCGTCGGGTCGACGCCTTCGCCGCGGCCGTCGCTCGCAAGCTCGACCAGCTGCGCACCGCGGTGCGGGACTGGCAGGCCGCGGGCAAGACCGTGGTCGTCTGGGGTTCGGGCTCCAAATCCGTCGGCTACCTGACGACGCTGGGCCTGGGCGAGGAAATCGCCGCCGTGGTCGACATCAACCCGCACAAACACGGCAAGTACCAAGCCGGCAGCGGCCACCAGATCGTCGGCCCGGACGCGCTCCTCGACATCCGACCGGACGTGGTCGTGGTGATGAACCCGATCTATGTCGACGAGATTCGCGCCGACCTGGAACGTCGCGGGCTCACGCCCGAGCTCACGGCACTGGGGTGACCTGCTCCTCGCGCCGCATGCTCCCCGAGGGCATGCGGCACAGGCCGGAGGCGTCCGAGCCCGAGGACGGCACCGGGTTGGCGCGGGCACCCATGACGCGTGCGTAGACCGCCTCGCAGCGCTCGGCCGCCTTGTCCCAGGTCGCCGTCTCCAGGATCAGCTCGCGGGCCGCCGTGCCAAGGCGCATGCCCATGGCCGGGTTGTCGCTGACGCGGACGATGGCGTCGGCGAAGCCGGCGATGTCGCGGTTCGGCACGATCAGCCCGGTCACCTCGTGCTCCAGCAGCTTGGCCGAGCCCGCGAACGAGACGATGGCCTTGCCGGCCGCCATGTAGTTCAGCAGCTTCTGCGGCAGACCCGGGCATTCGACCCGCGGCATCAACGCGACCGAGGCTTCGGCGAGGCGCACCGGCAGCGCCGAGAAGCTGTCCTGGACGATCTCGATCGCATGCGCCACGCCCAGCCGCTCCGCCAAGGCCTGGAAGGGCTCGAAGCTGGCGGTGATCAGCAGGCGCAAGCGAAGGTACGGCCGCTGCCGCAAGGCAAGGGCGAACGCCTCCAGCATCAGGTCGATGCCCTGGTAGGGCGCCAGCGTGCCGGTATAGACCAGGACCCCCGGCTGCGCCGCGGTCAGCGGCATCGCCGCGAACGAGTCGAGCTCGACGCCGTTCGGCACGACCGTGATCCGGTGCGGATCGAACCCGTGGCTCGTGGCGAGGGCGCGGCTGATGTCCTCGGTGACGACGATCATGTGATCGGCGAGAGCCGGAATCCACTGGTCGAGGCGTCGGCCGAGACCGCCGGCGAACCGGGCCATCCACTGCTTGCCATAGGCCGGCAGCTCGGCCCTGAGCATGGTGTGCGCGTCGTAGACGATGGGCACGTCCGTCCCGCGCCGCCCGAACGCCGCTGCCAGAATGCCCTCGAAATGATGCGCGTGCACGACGTCGAACTCGCGCTCGCGCAACCGGCGGCCGACGAGGCGCGCGAGCGCGGGGTCGTAGACGGCCAGCTTGGCGAGGGTCGGGCCCGGAGGAAGGCTGCCGAGCTCGACCCGGTCGAAAATTCGCCGTACCGGAAAGCTGTACTGGGCGTCCTCTTCGGCCAGATGGTAGGTGATCAGCTCGACCTCGTGACCACGCGCGGCCAAGGCCTGTGCCAAGCGCTCGACACGCAACGGCGTGCCGCGACGTGCCGGCATCGGGCATGCCGCCACCATGGCAATGCGTAGCGGTCGCCTATCCGCCTTCAACCGCGCCACTCCAACCGGCACCACCTTGCTTGGCTACCCGCCCCTGCTTCGCGAACATCATGCGCACGAACCGATGTGCTTACGTCGTACGCCCGTGATAACGCTCGATCAACATCGGAAGCTGACCTTGCGAGTTCGACCCACACGGCAACCCGGATCGCCCGAACTCGTGGCGGCGATCGCGCTATCCGCTGCTGGCCAAAGCTCCATGCTCGGCGGCGCATCCATGCCGAGCTTGCCTCACGCGGTCCGGCGAGGCAACAGCCGAGCACTTCTCCACCACACATCATATCAACTAAACTTATAGACCCACCTGCTACAGCGCAACCGAAGCTAATGCCGGAGCCCAGTCGTCGCCTCGCATTGAGCCTACGTGGATACACCTTCGCTGGGTCTGATGCACTCGGTCACGCGCTCGGCTACGCTCCTGGCTCGAGCGTCACGGGCTAGCGACGCTCCGAAATCGAACCATCATCGTCGACACCCTGCAAGCAAACTCGCGGCGGTCGCTGTGTCCTTCATAGCCGGGTACAGCAAACGCGCGCAAATTGCGTCCTTGCCGCACGTAACACATGGCCATTGAGGAACCAAACCTGTCTCGGCCGGCATAAGGGAGGATGCCTCCGGCGAATCGGCAGCATTGGCCGATTGTCCTGGCTGCGGAGTTGCCGGGCCACAGTCTGCTGGGCTACGACTTTCTTACCAACCGTTGCATGGCCGCATCGCCGAATGTCCGAACAGCCTCGCGTCGCCTTGTTCGTCACCTGCCTCGTCGACCTGTTCCGTCCTTCGGTCGGCTTCGCGGCCGTCAAGCTGCTGGAGCAGGCAGGCTGCCAGGTCGACGTGCCGCGGGCGCAGACCTGCTGTGGCCAGCCAGCGTTCAACTCCGGCGATCGCGAGACGGCGGAAGCCTTGGCGCGCGGCCTGCTCTCGGCATTTGCCGGCTACGACTATGTCGTGGCGCCCTCGGGCTCCTGTGCCGGCATGCTGCGCCGCCACCTGCCGGAGTTGTTCGACGACGATCCCGAGACGAAGGCACAGGCGGTCGAGCTCGCCGGACGCTGCTACGAGCTGGTCAGCTTCCTGACCGACGTGCGGCGGGTGCACGCCGTACAGGCGGCGGTCGAGGCCACCGTCACCTACCACGACAGCTGCTCCGGGCTGCGCGAGCTGCTGGTCAAGCGCCAACCCCGGGAGCTGCTGGCCAGCGTCGACGGCCTGACCCTCGTCGAGATGGAGGAGAACGAGGTCTGCTGCGGCTTCGGCGGCACGTTCTGCGTCAAATATCCCGAGATCTCGACGCGCATGGTGTCCAACAAGGCGGCCTACGTCGAGGCCTCCGGGGCCGAGCTGCTGCTGGCCGGCGACCTCGGCTGCCTGTTGAACATGGCCGGACGGCTGAAGCGGCTGGGATCGAACGTCCAGGTGCGTCACGTGGCCGAGGTGCTGGCCGGCGATCTGAGCTCGCCCGCCATCGGCGAAGCCGAACACTGAGCCGAGGCCAGCGCCCATGCAAGCCACCACCCTCGAGTTCGAGGCCAACGCCCACAAGGCGCTGGAGAATCCGACGCTGCAGTCGGCGCTGGCCAAGATCAAGACCGGCTGGGTCGCCGGCCGCGCCCGGGCGGCGGAGCGGCTGCCCGAGTTCGAGGCGCTGCGCGACCTCGGCCGCGACATCAAGAACCACAGCCTGGCTCATCTCGATCTCTACCTCGAGGCATTCGAAGCCAAGGTCACCGCGCAAGGCGGCATCGTCCACTGGGCGCGGGATGCCGCCGAGGCCCGCGCGATCGTGCTCGATCTCTGCCGGGCGGCCGGCGCGCGCACGGTGACCAAGAGCAAGAGCATGATCACCGAGGAGATCGGGCTCAACGCCTTCCTCGAGGCGCACGAACTGCAGCCGATCGAGACCGACCTCGGCGAGTACATCCTGCAGATCTCCGGCCAGCCGCCGAGCCATATCATCGGCCCGGCCGTGCACATGACCCAGGACGAGATCAGCGACCTGTTCCAGCGGCAGCACGGCGGCCCCCGGCTCGAGGACGCGGCGGACCTCGTGGCCGACGCGCGCCGCATCCTGCGCAGCCACTATCTGACGGCCGATGTCGGAATCACCGGCGCCAACTTCCTCATCGCCGAGACCGGCTCCGCGATCACGGTCACCAACGAGGGCAATGCCGAGCTGACCCAGTGTCTGCCCAGGACGCACATCGTCATCGCGAGCCTCGAGAAGGTCGTGCCGACGATGGAGGATGCCTTCACCCTGCTGCGCCTGCTCGCCCGTTCGGCGACCGGCCAGGAGTTCTCGACCTACACCACCGTGCTGACCGGACCGAAACGCGCCGCCGACCTCGACGGGCCGGACCATTTCCACGTCGTCCTGCTCGACAACGGCCGCACGCAGATGCTCGGCAACGAGTTCCGCGAGATGCTGCGCTGCATCCGCTGCGGCGCCTGCATGAACCACTGCCCGGTCTACATCGCCACCGGTGGCCACGCTTATGGCTGGGTCTATCCCGGGCCGATGGGCTCGGTGCTGACGCCGCAGCTGATCGGGATCGAGCAGGGTGGCCCGCTGCCCAATGCCTCGACCTTCTGCGGCCGCTGCGAGCAGGTCTGTCCGGTGCGGATTCCGTTGCCGAAGCTGATGCGACACTGGCGCGAGGAACAGTTCCGCCGTCAGCTGACCCCGGCTGCGGCACGCTATGGCCTGTCCTTCTGGGGCTTCGTCGCCAAACGACCCGGACTCTACCGCCTGACCGCCCGTGTCGCGGCGCGCGCCCTACGGCTGCTCGGGCGGCATGGACGCATCCGCTGGGCGCCACTGGCCGGCGGCTGGACCCGGACCCGCGACCTCCCGGCACCGCAGGGGGGGACGTTCATGAGCCAATGGCGCGCGGCCCGAAAGAGCCCGCGATGAGCGCCCGGGAAGCGATCCTGGCCCGCCTGCGCGATGCCCTGCCCCGCACGGCGGAAGCGCAGGCGGCGGCGGCCGCCGCGGTGCAGGCGCGGCTGGAGCTCCCGCAGCCCAACCTGATCCCGGCCAGAGGTCAGCTCGATCAGGAAGAGCGGGTGCAGCTGTTCGCCCAGATGGCGGCGGCGGTCGCGGCCGACGTGCGGCGCCTCGCGACCTTGCGCGACGTGCCCGCCGCGACCAGCAGCTACCTGCGCGAGCACAACCTGCCGCAGAAGCTCGTGCTGGCGCCGGAGCCGCTGCTCGATCTGGCCAATTGGGACAGCCAGCCGCTGCTGCGCGTCCGTCGCGGCACCGCCGTCGACAGCGATGCGGTCGGGGTGACCCTGGCCGTCGCCGGCGTGGCGGAGACCGGGACGCTCGTGCTCGCATCGAGCCCGGAACGCCCGGCACTCCTGGTTTCCCTGCCGGAGACCTGCATCGTCGTCGTCGCTGCGGCCTGGATCGAAGGCGCCTACGAGCAGGCTTGGGAATCGGTCCGGGCGATGCCCGGGGGCGTGCCGCGTTCGGTCAACTTCGTCACCGGTCCCTCGCGCACCGCCGATGTCGCGCAGAAGCTGGAGCTCGGTGCGCATGGCCCCAAGCGCCTGCTGATCCTGATCGTCGAGCAGCTGCCGGACTGACACGAGGGAGTTCGAGCTTGAGCCGGCGGTCGCGCAACGTCACGCCCGAGGAGCTTTCCTTGTGGCATCACATGGTCCGCGACACGGCGCCGCTGCATGGCCAAGCCGTGCCAGCCGCACCGCCCGACGAGCCCGCGCACGTGCCGGTCCCGCCGGCGGAGCCGGCACGTGCGCGGGCACAGCCGATCCCATCGCCCCGGCAGGCCGCGTCGCGCCGGCTCGACCCGCTGGGTCCGGTCGACATCGACCGCCGGACGTGGCTGCGGCTGCGCCGCGGCAATTACCCGATCGATGCCCGCCTCGACCTGCACGGCTTGACCCAGGCCGAGGCGTATGCGCGTCTCGGCGCCTTTCTCGGCGGCGCCCACGCCCGCGGCAACCGCTGCGTGCTGATCATCACCGGACGCGCGCTGGGCCGCGGCGGAACGCTGCGCACGATGACGCCGCGTTGGCTCGACGAGGCCCCGAACCGTGCGCTCGTGCTGGCATTCGCCCAGGCGCAGCTGCGCCATGGCGGTGAGGGGGCGCTGTATGTGCTGCTCCGGCGCCGCCACGACTGAACCGCTACGGTCGTTGCACTTTCGTGTGTTGGTCCGCTTGCTTGCCTCGGCAGCTAAGGCCATCCTCGCTACAACGGCGGCGGTCTGCAGGCCGAAAGGGTTTGCGGGGGAAACAAGATGAACCAGGCTGGATTCCAGCCCGAGCGGATGTGGCTGCGGGCAAAAGGATGCGTGCTCACCGCCGTCAGGGGCGTGCGCACCGCATCCATGTGGCATGCGATCGGCATGATCGGGCTGCTCGCACTCCTGGCGGCCGGCCCGGTGCGAGCGGAAGGTCCGGTTGCCGCCGCACCCACGGAGCCCACCACGCTGGCGGTCGAGGAAGCCTCGCTGTCCGGCCTGCTGGAAGCCAGGGTCCAGTTCTGGGGCGACCATCTGCGTGGCCTTACCGCAGCACTGCCGGGGCTGCCGGCGGAGTTCATGGCGGCGGGTGGCCGCCTTCAGGAGGGCCTCGCCGGGCACGGCCCGGGCGAGGTGGCGCTGCTGTTGGCGGTGTTCGTCGGTCTTGGCGTTGCAGCCGAGATGCTGTTCGGCTGGGCCACCAAGGGCTACCGCTCCCGGCTGCAGAGCGCGCCCTTCGTCACCGTGCCCGACCGGATCAGAGCGGTATTCTCCGGCCTTAGCCTCGACCTGGCGCACGTGCTCTGCTTCGCGGCCGGCAGTGTCGGCGGCTTCCTCGCCATGACCTGGCCACCCTTGCTGCGTCGGGTCGTCGTCGGCTATCTCGCCGCCGTGCTGGTGTTTCGGCTGACGCTGGCGCTGGGTCGATTTCTGTTTGCCCCGGACAATGCCAGGCTGCGCGTGCTGCCGATGGACGATGCCGCCGCCAGCTTCTGGCAGAAATGGTGCGCGGCCTTCGTCGGCTGGTTCGCGTTCGGCTACGTGACCATCGAGATTCTGCGCCAGCTCGGCATGAACTTCCTGGCGACGCAGGATCTCGCCTACGTGCTGGGCCTGGGATTGCTCGGCATCCTGCTGCGCATGATCTGGCGGCCCACCGGACCGGCACACCCGACCGGCCGGATCGCCGCCACCGTGCTCGTCGTCACGATCTGGATCGCCTGGGTGATCAGCGCCCCGATCCTGATGTGGGTGCTGATCATCGGCGCCGGCCTGGCGGTCGCCATCCGCGTGACCCATCGGGCGGTCATGCACCTGTTCCGGCCCGTGGAGGCGACGGATCAGGATGCCCATGTCCGGCCCGTCTCGGTCTGGGCGGTGATCGTCGACCGCGGCGCCCGCGCCCTCTTGATCGTGGCCGCGATCTGGCTCCTGATCTCGGTGCTGAATGTCGACATGAACGCGATCGCCGGGCAGGACACACCGCTGACCCGGTTCCTGATCGGAGCCGCGCATGCGGTGGTGATCCTGCTGATCGCCGACCTGCTCTGGCAGTTGGCCCGTACCGCGATCGACCGACAGCTTCGCGAGACGCAGCCGGCGGGCGGGCATGGCGAGGAGGTGGACACGGTCCTTTCCGTCGAGGAGATGCGCCGCCGCAGCCGTCTCCGTACCCTGCTGCCCATCCTGCGGATCGTTCTGTTCGTCGTGCTCGCGGCGATCGCCATCCTGATGGCGCTGTCCGAACTGGGCGTGCAGATCGCCCCGCTGATCGCCGGTGCCGGCGTCGTCGGCGTCGCGGTCGGCTTCGGCTCGCAGACGCTGGTCAAGGACATCATCTCGGGCATGTTCTACCTGCTCGACGACGCCTTCCGCGTCGGCGAGTATATCGTCAGCGGCAACTATCGCGGCACGGTCGAAGGCTTCTCGCTGCGGTCGATCCGGCTGCGGCACCATCGCGGCCCGATCTTCACCGTGCCGTTCGGGATGCTGGGCGCGATCCAGAATCTCAGCCGCGATTGGGTGATCGACAAGATCACGGTCGGCGTCACCTACGATACCAACCTCGATCTGGTGAAGAAGGTCGTCAAGCAGGTCAGCCGCGAGATCATGGCCGACCCGGCCCTGGCCAAGGGGATCATCCAGCCGTTGAAGTCGCAAGGCGTCGCGGCCATGGGTGACTTCGCGATCCAGGTCCGCTTGAAGTTCATGGCCAAGCCGGGCGAGCAGTTCGTGGTGCGGCGGGTGATCTACGACAAGATCAAGAAGGCCTTCGATGCCAATGGCATCAAGTTCGCCTTCCCGACCGTCACGGTGGCCGGTGGCGAGGGCATGCCGAGCGCTGCCGTCGCCCAACAGGCGGTGGCGATGATCCAGAAGCCGGCGGCCGAATAGGGCTGGCGGCCGGCTCAAGCCATGCCGAATTGCATGCCTCGCGGCATGTCCACCGACATGCCGCCTTGGCCGTCAGCTGAATTAATGATGCAACCATAACGAGTTACGATTAAATGAGGGCGAATGAGCTTTCATCTCATTCTGCATTGCTGCATTGCAGCAAAACTCCTGGCGATGGCGGCGTGACACCCCAAATCTGACGCCGTGGGCACGAAGAAGATGCCCGATGGATCTGGGGGGCCGGTGGCAACTTGCCGGCCGCGCGAGGGAACGGACCCCGGCGGCGCCGGCCCAGATGGAGATCGGTGCCATGGATCTGGTGCACCGTGCACGGCAGTCGCTCGCAGCCATGTACAGCGAGCATATGACCATCCAGCGCCTGGAGCGGCGGGACGACAGAAGCTTGGCCGACCTTGGTCTGACCCGCGAGGAGATCCGCCCCGTCGCCCGTCTCGCGACGCAGCTCGGCTCCCAGGGCATCGTCCTATCCGAGATCGTGGCGCGGGTGCGGGCGGAAGCGGATGGCAGCCGCGATGCGGCGGTTGCCGCCCGCATCGCCGGCCAGGGTCAGCCCCAGGCCATTGCCTATGCGCGCGGCCAGCTGGCCCGCCATACGGCGAACGGACAGTTTCAGCGGGTGATGGGCATGATCGACGGTTATTTGGCGCTCGAGCGCCTTCTGGCCAACACCGACTTCGGCAAGCGGCTCACGCTGCGCCGCATCCACCGCCAGGAATACAAGCGCGTGAGCCGCGAGCTGCAGAGCTACACCGCTCGGGAGCTGATGGACGACCTGCGCATGACCCGCTCGGAGATTCCTGGCGTAGCGACGGAGAGTGCCGACCTGGCGGTCGCTCGCTTCGTCCGCGCCAACCCTGCCTACCGCGAAGCCGCCGGCTGGTCCGGCCATCGCGGCGGCTTCGCCCACGTCCGCGGCTAAGCGACCGGACATCGTCCGAACGGCTTGATCCGCAGGGGCCGGCACGGGTTGCGTGTCGGCCCCGCTCGCTTCAGATCGGCTTGCCGCTCTCGCACTTCCAACCTCGCGCCAGCGCCCAGCCGGGATGCTCGTTCGTCCAACGCGCCGCCTCGTGCTGACCGAACATCATGCACTGCATGAGGGAACCGTCCCATGGCAGCTCGACCTGTTGACAGCGATTGGGACCGGAGGCGCTGAGGCAGGCGACGAAGGTCAGGACCAGACTGAACATCGGCAGATTTCGCACGGCACGAACGCTGACACGGGTGCACATGGCCGCTATGCTGCACCGCAGCAAGCCATGCAACCGCCATGCCAAGATAGCCATCTCCGCAAGAGCATAGGAAATCCACGCTTCTGCTGCGCCGCAGCTATTGCAACGCAGCAGCGCCCATGGTGCAGGCAGGCGCGCCTAGGATTTAGGCTCGCATCCGTCCGCGCCGGCTACCGAAGAGCGCTTGGCGAGCATGACGATCGTGCCCGGATGCCGCGAGTCGCGCGTGCGCGCCGGCGCTTCCGCCCGGTCTCTGGCCGCCGCCAGCCCTTCCATCATCGGCACGTAGCGCCGGGCGCGGCCGGCACGCAGCGCGGGCACCGCCGTGCCGACATAGATCTGCTTCTCGGCCTCGATCAGCACCACGCCCGCGAGCCGGCGGGCGAAGCTCAACCCCAGACGCTCCGCCGGAACCGCCAGCCGTTGCAACAGCCGCGACTGCGTCGGCGGCATGAACAGGGCCGTTCGCTCGGCCCCCGGGGTGAACAGGTGGCCGTTCAGCGTCCGCTGCAACTGCCCGAGGCTGTACGGCTGGCCATAGCCGAACGGGGTGCGATCGCTGAGGCTCCACAGGCCCCGCCGGTTGGGCACCACGGCCAGGAGCCGGCCGCCGTCGGCCAGCACACGCCAGACTTCGCGCAGCAGTCGCGGCACGTTGTTGCAACACTCCAGCGCGTGCACGAGCAGGACACGATCGATCGAGCCGTCGGCCAGCGGCAGCTCGTCCTCGCGCACGACCGCCACGCGGCCGGCTGCGCCTTCCGGCCACCGGCAGGCGCCTTGCGCCGTCGGCATCAGGACGACGGCAGGCGGCGCGCCCTCCAGCCCCGCGAGGTAGGGCGCCGCATAGCCCAGCCCGAGCACGCTGCAGCCGCGCAACTCCGGCCAGAGCGCCTTGAGCTGGCGATGGATCAGCCGTCGGGCGAGCTGCCCCTGCCGGCTGGCGTAAAACCGCTGCAGTTCGTCGATGTCCGGTCGCATCCGCTTGCCCGATCCTCAACGATGACCCCTACGATATCGGTAGACGATGCCCTATGTGAAGCCCGACGAACGGCACGGGAGATGCCCATGGAACGACTCGAGGTCGAACTGCTGCCGGCGCTGACCGACAACTACGTCTATCTGCTGCGCGACCACGACAGCGGCACCACGGGCGTGGTCGATCCGGCCGAGGCGCGACCGGTGCTGGATCGACTGGCCGCGCGCGGGCACAAGCTCGATTGGGTGCTGATCACCCACCACCATCAGGACCACATTGGCGGCCTCGCCGAGCTCAGGGCAGCGACCGGCTGCAAGGCGGTGGGGCCACGCGCCGATGCCCGGCGCATCCCCGGCCTCGATCTTCTGGTCGGTGAAGGCGACGAGTTCGCGTTCGGCCGCCAGCCCGTCCGGGTCCTCGAGACGCCGGGCCATACCAGCGGCCACATCAGCTATTTCTTTCCCGAAGGCCAGGCGGTGTTCTGCGGCGACACGCTGTTCGCGCTGGGCTGCGGCCGGCTGTTCGAGGGCGATGCCCCCACCATGTGGCGCTCGCTGTCCAAGCTCGCCGCCCTGCCCGATGCGACCCGGGTCTATTGCGGCCACGAGTACACCTTGAGCAACGCGCGATTCGGGTTGAGCCTCGTGCCTGACGATCCGGCCCTGCGGCAACGGGCGGCCGAGGTCGAGGCCCTGCGTGGCAAGGGCTTGCCGACGATTCCGACCACGATCGGGCTGGAGAAGGCGACGAGCCCGTTCCTGCGCGCGGCCGACCCGGCGCTTCGCCAAGCACTCGGGCTCGAGGCTGCCACCGACGTCGAGGTCTTCGCCGAGGTCCGGCGTCGCAAGGATCACGCCTGATCCCGGTCAGGCAGCCAGCGGCGCCGTGAGCCGCCGGTAGGCGTCCCCGAGGTCGGCGGCGCCGGCGGCCGTCATGACGTCGCCGATCGAGCCCTTCGCGCGCACCCGGCCGCGATGCAGCAGCACCACGTCGTCGCCGGCATGGATCTCGTCGATCAGGTGCGTCGCCCACAGCACGGCCAAGCCCTCGTCCCGACACAGCCGATGAACGTGCTCGACCAGCTCGCGCCGACTGTCGAGATCGAGCCCGACGGTGGGCTCGTCCAGAACCAGGAAGCGCGGCTGGTGCAGAAGGGCGCGCGCGATCTCGACCCGGCGCTTCATGCCGCCGCTCAGCGTGCGCACCTTGGCCGAAGCGCGTTCGGCCATGCCCAGCCGCTCGAGCACCGTCCTGATCCGCGCGGTCGGCTCGGCCATCGCGTAGAGGGCCGCCGCATAGCGGAGATTCTGCTCGACGCTGAGATCGACGTCCAGCGTCGGGCGCTGAAACACGACGCCCATCGAGGCCAGCGCCGCGCGCGGCGCCGCGCGCAGATCGTGGCCGCAGACCTCGATCCGGCCCTCCTCGGCGGCGAACAGGCGGGTGATCAGCGCCATGAGCGTGCTCTTGCCGGCACCGTTCGGGCCCAGCAGCGCGGTCACCCCTGCGTAGCGGACGGTGAAGCTGACCTTGTCCAGAGCCTTGACCGCCCGAACGTAGCCATAGCTGACCTGATCGACCGCGAGCGCCACACCTTCCATGCGTCGGCCTCCCCTTGCTTGTCCGAACATCGCAGCCGGGCACGACCTTGCGCGCAGGGGCCGCGGCGCCGGACCTTGTGGGCGTCGGCGCCGCCCTTATGATCCATAAGAGCTCTTCCGCCCTTCCGCCGCCGGGACATGCCATGCTCTCCACGATTTTGACCCCTACTCTCGTCGATCGGCTCTGGCCAGCCAACCGCAGCGAGCAGAAGGCGCTGCGCGCCGTCGTGCTGGCGCTGGCCGGAAGCCTCCTGCTGTGGGCCTCGGCCAAGGTGCAGGTACCGTTCTACCCGGTCCCGATCACGATGCAGACCGGGGTCGTGCTGCTGCTCGGCATCGCCTACGGCCCACGCCTCGCGGTGGCGACGGTGCTGCTCTACATCGCCGAAGGCGCCGTCGGCCTGCCGGTGTTCGCCGGCACCCCCGAGCGTGGCATAGGCCTGCCCTACATTCTCGGCCCCACCGGCGGCTACATCGTGAGCTGGCTGCCGGCGGCGGCGATCGCCGGCTGGGTCGCCGAACGCTCCCGCCACTGGCTGGCGACGGCCCTGGGCCTCGTCGCGGCGCTCGCCGTCAATTACGGCCTTGGCGTGGCGTGGCTGGCAACCTTCGTCGGCCTGGAGAAGGCGATGACGCTGGGGCTGCTGCCGTTCCTGCTCGGCGACTTCCTCAAGCTGGCTCTGGTCGCGGCACTGGCCGAGGCCGGGTTGCGCCGCCTGCGCCCGCACCTCGCCGGCTGATCCGGCAAAGGCCGCGGCATGAGCCGAATCCTGGCGCCGACGGCTGCGGCCCTGCGTGAAGCGGCGGAGGCGCTGGTCGCCGGCCGTCTGGTCGCCTTCCCGACTGAAACGGTCTACGGCCTTGGCGCCATCGCTACCGATGACGCCGCCGTCGCCCGAATCTACCGGGCCAAGGGGCGGCCCAGCCACAATCCGCTGATCGTGCACGTGGCCGATCTGGCTGCGGCCCGCGCCGTGGCCCGCTTCGACGACCGGGCCCTGGCAGTGGCCGAAGCGTGCTGGCCGGGGCCGCTCACGCTGGTCCTGGCCCGCGGCGCAACCGCGCAGGTGGTACCGACGGCAACGGCCGGCCTCGACACGGTGGCGGTGCGCATTCCTTGCCATCCGGTCGCCCGGGCGCTGCTCGAGCAGGTGGCCCTGCCGGTCGCGGCACCCAGCGCCAACCCGTCCGGCCTGGTCAGCCCGACCACCGCCGCGCATGTCGCCGCCGATCTCGGGCAAGCCGTCGACATCGTCCTCGATGGCGGACCGTGCCCGGTCGGCGTCGAGAGCACGGTCCTGGATCTCGCCGACGACGTGCCGCGCCTGCTGCGCGCCGGCGGCCTGCCGCGCGCGACGTTGGAACATCTGCTCGGCCCGCTGTCCGTTGCCGGTACCACGATCGCGCCGCGGAGCCCGGGCCAGCTCGCCAGCCACTATGCGCCACGCCTGCCGGTCCGGCTCGATGCGCTGGAGGTCGCCGCCGACGAGGCCCTGCTGGCATTCGGCCCGTCGCCGCTACCGGGCCCCCTGGCAATGCGCAATCTCAGCGTCGCGGCCGACCCGGCCGAAGCCGCGCGCAATCTGTTCGCGATGCTGCGCGAGCTGGATGCCAGCGGCGCCAGGGCCATCGCGGTCATGCCGATTCCCGCGGCGGGCCTGGGCGAGGCCGTCCGCGATCGTCTGCGGCGCGCGGCGGCACCGCGCCCAAGCTGAGCTGCGACGCGCCAAGTAACAATATCGGCACTGGACGGCGCGCGGCATCGCCCATAGCAAGATCGCACCCTCCTACCCGTGGGCGACCAATCGATGGTGAGGGAACGCCGCGCCGTTGCGGAGCATTGTCCCACCAAGGCCGCAGTATCGAAGCAAGCTGCTCCGGCTCGAAGTCAGCGTGGCGACCCAAGTCGCCACAAACTTGGCGAAGGATGTCGATTCACCAACTTGTTCAACTTATGATTGACAGCTCGGGTACGACAAAGCAGATATCGGTTGATCGTTCCAACCCGTGAGTTTGGAGGTTGGCCTGCGCAGGAGAGTTGAGTTTGCAGTGGCGACGCGTGCTTCCGGCCCTGTCCTGTTTCGTCCTGTCGCTCTGGATCGGCCAGCTCGCACTGCCACCCGCCGCAGCCTTCCCCGTCCTGGGGGCAGGCAGCAATGCGGACGGCCAAGCCGAACCCACGGCCGTGCCCGTCTTCGACGGACTGCAGTACATCGCCTCGTACCCTGATCTCATCCAGGCGTTCGGTCCCAACAGGGCACTCGGGGCCTGGCACTATCAGAACTACGGCAAGAGCGAGGGCCGCTCGCCGGACCGGTTCGACGAGCAGCAGTACCTCGCCAACTATGCCGACCTGCGGGCCGCGTTCGGCGCCAACGGCACGGCTGCGACCACGCACTACATCACGAGCGGCTTGCGCGAAGGCCGCACCGATCGGCCGCGGCCCGCGACCGGCAGGCCCAATTTCGTCGTCTTCTTCGT
>JBDHTW010000011.1:0-66253 GCA_039808865.1 Geminicoccaceae bacterium | reverse complement strand
CATCACCCCCGCCCGGTTCCGGGTCATCGTGACCGTCCGGCCGAAATATGCCTGCCGCCGCTGCGCCGGTGCCGTCGTGCAGGCCACGGCAGCCGCCTACCTGCTCGAAGGCGCGCTGCCCACCGAGGCGCTGCTCGCCCATGTGCTGGTCGCCAAGTATGCCGACCACCTGCCTCTCTACCGTCAGGCGCAGATCCATGCCCGGGCCGGGGTCGACCTGAGCCGCGCGGTGCTGGCCGATTGGGTCGGCAAGGCGGCGTTCCACCTGCAGCCGGTCGTCGACTGCCTGGCCGAGCACCTGAAAGCCTCGGGCAAGCTGTTCATGGACGAGACCAAGGCGCCGGTGCTCGATCCCGGCCGCGGTGCCACCAAGACCGGCTATCTCCGGGCCCTGGCGCGCGACGACCGCCGCTGGGGTGGCGCCGATCCACCGGGTGTCGTCTCCTTCTACGCCCCGGGCCGCGGCGCGCCGCATGCCGAGGCGATGCTCGCCGGCTTCACCGGCGTGCTGCAGGTGGACGGCTACAGCGCCTACGAGACCCTCGCCGGCAAGCGGCCCGCCGACGCACCGCTGAGGCTCGCCCATTGCTGGGCGCACGGCCGGCGGCAGCTGCGCGAGCTGTTCGACCAGGACGCCTCGCCGATCGCAGCAGAAGGCCTGCGCCGGATCGCCGAGCTCTACGCGGTCGAAGCCGAGATCGTGGGCCAGTCGCCCGGACGGCGCCGGGCTGTCCGCCAGGAACGCGCCAAGCCTCTGGTCCTGGCCTTCGGCAACTGGCTCGCCGAGGCGCGCGCGAAGCTGTCGCCGAAGTCCCGCGCCGGCGAGAAGCTCGCCTACTTCGCTCACCACTGGCAGGGTCTGCTGCTGTTCCTCGACGATGGCCGCGTCGAGATCGACACCAACGCCGTCGAGAATCGCATCCGCCCCTTGGTTCTCAACCGCAAGAACGCCCTGTTCGCCGGCCATGACGAGGACGCCGGGAATTGGGGCCGCATCGCCTCGCTCGTCGAGACCGCCAAGATGAACGGCGTCGATCCCGAAGCCTACCTGACCGCTACCCTCGAGGCCATTGCCCAAGGCCACCCAAACAGCCGCGTCAACGAACTCCTGCCGTGGGCCGCCAAATCCTTGTCAAACTGAAAGGCACAGGCCCGCCAGGCTCCGCTTACACCAAATCCCCCACCTGCCCGCTCTTTGCTCGCGGTCGTCCCGTGCCCGTGGATGCCGGCAATCGGTGCTGTCGTCGCCGCGGCCGGACCCGGCTATCATGTGTTCCCAACGGGGCTGTCGCCGGTCGCTCGCCGGCCGGCCGAGGAGGGGGACCATGACGGCGACGCGGGCCGAGCGGCGTCTCGCCGCGATCTTGGCCATGGACGTGGTCGGCTACAGCCGGCTCATGGAGCGGGACGAGGCGGGCACGCTGGCCCGGCTGAAGCTGCACCGCAAATCCTTCCTCGAGCCGTGCATCGCCGAGCATCGCGGCCGCATCGTCAATCTGGTCGGCGACGGCGCACTCTGCGAGTTCGCCAGCGTCGTCGACGCGGTCGCCTGCGCCGTGGCGCTGCAGCGCGATCTGGCCGGCCGCGAAACCGACCTGCCCGAGGCCGAGCGCATCCGCCTGCGCATCGGCATCAATCTCGGCGACGTCGTCTGCGACGAGAACGGCGACCTCTACGGTGACGGGGTCAACATCGCGGCGCGGCTCGAGGGTATCGCCGAGCCGGGCCGGATCGTGGTCTCCGGCACGGCCTGCGACCATCTGCAGGGCAGGCTGGGGTACGGCCTCGCCTTTCTCGGCGAGCGCCGCCTGAAGAACATCGAGCGGCCGGTGCGCATCTACCGCGTCGAACTCGACGCCGCCGGCGCGCTACCGACCGTGCCGGGCCTGCCCGACAAGCCCTCCATCGCCGTGCTGCCGTTCACCAACCTGAGCGGCGACCCGGAGCAGGAATATTTCGCGGACGGGCTCGTCGAGGACATCATCACCGCGCTCAGCCGCGTGCGCGCGTTCTTCGTCATCGCGCGCAACTCCTCCTTCACCTTCAAGGGCCGGCCGGTGGATGTGCGTCAGGTGTCGCGCGAGCTCGGCGTCCGCTACGTGCTCGAAGGCAGCATCCGCAAGGCGGGCGCGCGCATCCGCATCGTCGGCCAGCTGGTCGACGCGACCACGGGCCACCACGTCTGGGCCGACCGGTTCGACGGCGAGCTGAGCGACATCTTCGATCTGCAAGACCGGGTGACCGAAAGCGTCGTCGGCGCGGTCGAGCCCAGCATCCGCCTGGAGGAGATCCGGCAGGCGCGCACCAAGCCCACGAGCTACATCACCGCCTACGATCTCTACCTGCGCGCCCTGCCGGGCTTCTACAGCATGACCGCGGCGGGCTTCGCCGACGTCCGCCGGCTCACCAACGAGGCTCTGAGCATCGATCCTGCGTTCACCCTGGCCAAGGCGCTGGGTGCCTACATCCGCAGCATCTCGGTGAGCCAGTGCTGGCACGAGCCCGACGACGTCCGAGTCGCCGTGCGCATGGCGCGCGAGGTGCTGGCCGAGGCGCGCGACGATCCGACCAGCCTGCGCTTCGCCGCCCAGGTGCTGGCCTACAGCGCCAAGGACTACGAGACGGCGCTGGGCGCGATCGAGCGGTCGCTGCACCTCAACCCCAACTCCGCACAAGGCTACACCGGCGGTGGCTGGGTCAACGCGCATGCGGGCCGCCCTCTGGTCGCGATCGACCATTTCCAGAAGGCCATGCGGCTGAGCCCGGTCGATCCCGAGAAGGGCATCGCCCTGTCCGGCATCGGCATGAGCTACCTGATGCTCGAGCGGCACGACGACGCCCTGGCCTGGGGTGCGCACGCGCTGCGCGAGATGCCCAACTACGGCTCGTCGCACCGCGTCGTGATCGGGGCGCTGGTCGGCCTCGGCCGCCTGGACGAGGCGCGGCTGGCGGCCAAGCGCCTGCTGGAAGCATTCCCGACCTACACCCTTGCCTTGCAGCGGCGGATCAATCCCTGGCAGGACGAGCGGTTCGCCGAGAGCTACGTCGAGGCGCTGCGCAGCGCGGGCGTTCCCGAATGAGGTGAGCCTCCGGCCGTCGGGCCCGGGCCCAGCAGGTCGGCCAGCGCCCGCGCGTCGCGCAAGGCGTCGTCGGCGAGCATCGTGTTGTCGAAATAGACCAGCGTCCCATGCCCGGCGGCGCGCTGGGCGGCGAGCCAAGTCGCCCAGTCCCGCAGCACCGCATGCGGGTAGCGTCCGCGATAGCGCTGCGCGTGGCCGTGCAGCCGCACGTAGGCGCGGCCGCCGCAGACCCGGCGCGGTGGATGCAGCCCGGCGAGGTCGAAGCTGACGAAGCTCATTCCGTGCGCATCCAGCAGCTCGAGCACGTCGTCGCGCCACCAGCTCGGGTCGCGGAACTCGAACGCGTAGCGGTGCGACACCGGCAGCTCGGCGAGGAACTCCCCGAGGCGCGGCACATCGACCGGAAAGCGCGGTGGCAGCTGGAACAGCACGATGCCGTTCGTACCGGTGAGCGGCAGGATTCGGTCCAGGAACGTCTGCAGCGGCTCGCCGCAGTCGCGCAGGCGATGCTCGTGCGTGAGCACGCGCCAAGCCTTGACCGCAAAGACGAAGCCCGCCGGCGTCGCGGCCGACCATCGCTCGACCGTGGCCGGCGCGGGCAGCCGATAGAAGCTCGCATTGAGTTCGACCGTGCCGAAATGGCGGCCATAGAAGGCGAGCCAATCGGCCGGCTTCAACCCGCGCGGGTAGAACGGCCCGCGCCAGTTCGGGTAGCTCCAGCCCGACGTGCCGATGTGGAGGGAAGCCGTCCCGGCCGATCCGCCTTCCATCCCCGCAACCACTTCGTGATGCCTGCCGCCTCGACGCCCAACGTTCGATCGGAAGCGCCGGTTCCGGCCGAACATAGCGCGCGTTACGGGCTCCAACCCTCGGTCCGTGCCTGCAGGGTGCCCCGATGCCGCCACTCGCGTCGGGTCGACGCCACCGCCCGCGTGCCGAGCCGAACCGGCTGGGCCAGGATGCAGCCGCTCACCGCATCCAGCCCGTCGTCGGCCGCGCGGCCGCCGGGCTGCCATTCGCGCATCTCGTGGATGAACGGCGTCTCCCACACCGAGGCATGGGCACGCAGCGCGCCGGCGGCGAGCAGGGGGTCGAAGGCCGTCAGGATCCGTTGCTCCTTGGCCGTGGTGCTGACCTGCTCAAGCACGGCGAGACCCAGACCCTGCACGGCCAGCTCGCGGCGCAGCAGCGTCGGCAGGAACCGGCCGAGACCGTTGGTCTCGACGGTGATGCCGGGCTGCTCGTGCTCGCAGGCAAACGTGATCACCTGGCGGCAGAGCTGGGTTGCCAGATCCTCCTCGTTCAGCCGTCGCTCGTCGACCCGCAGGTAGCGGATGCCGTGCAACCAGTAGCCACCGCCGTCGTCGGCGAACACGGCGGCGACGACGCTGGCATCGCCGCCCTTGGGCCGTGCCAGGGCCGGGTCCCACCAGCAGACGGTGCCCACCATCCGACGGCCGTCGATGGTCAGCACGGGTGTGCCGTTGCCCTGGTGCAGCGCCAGCGGCGCCTCGTAGCGGACCAGACGCCCGGGATCCAAGCGGATCTCGCCATGGTGCCCCGGCGCCAGCATCATCTGGCTGCGGAAGCGGACCGGGCCGGTGTCCTCCTGCAGCGCGCGCACGGCCGGCGGCGCGAACCGATCGGGCCAGTTGCCGCGCAGTGCCGTGTCGAGCAGCGGCAGCTCGAGGCGGGAATAACCGGCGAGGAAGGGGACCGTCTCGTCGAGCTCGGGCCGCGGCTCGTCAGCATAGATCGAATAGTAGCTGTGCGGTGTGCCGATGAAGAGCTGCGTCCCGTCCGGGACCAGGACGAAGCTCACCTCGCGCAGGCGCTCGCGCAGCTCGACGCGCTTCTGCTGCGTCCCAGCGGTGTTCGGCACCTCGACGTCATCGCAGATCACGACATCGGCGCGACACCCGGTGATGTTGCCGCCGATGCCCCGCGCGAGCAGGGACGGGTCGCGGTGGGTCGTGTCGCGCCGGACGGTGAGCCGGTCGGCGGCCCATTCCTCGCGCCGCTTCGGCAGCAGATGCCGGGTCAGCGGGTTGCGCTCGATCACCCGCCGGACGTTGCGGCTCATCTTGGTGGCGAGACCCGCCTCGGCCGACAGCACGAGCAGCCGCAGATCGGGCTTCTGGCCCAGAAGCCAGGCACAGAACAGGCCGACGATGGTCGACTTGCCGGCGTCGCGGAACACCATCAAGAGCAGGCGGCGGTCGCCGGCGGCCCAGCGCTGGTCGAGCCACTCGGCGATGCGCAGATGCAGGTCCGGCGTGCTCCTGCCCTGCTGCAGGTTCCAGCACAGCAAAAAATGCCGGAAGGGAACGCCGGCGAGCGGTCCCGTGCCGCCGGCTGTGGCACGACCCTCCCGTGGCGCCATGGTCTCGTCGCCAGCAGGGGCGACGTCACCGATCCGGCCGGGACCGCTCAATCGAGCAGGCTCCGGCCGGAACGACCGCTGCCGCTGCGCATGCCGAGCCCGACCGAGCGGCCGGCGAAATCGAGCAGGCTGCGCCGACGACGCTCGTCGTAGGTCTGGCGGATGTCCGCGATCCGTTCGCGGTTCGCCCGGTCGCGCGCGGCGTCGAGCAGGCGACTCTCCTCGATCAGTCCCTGCAGCACCGCGTCGGCGGCGCCACCCGACGAGCCCACGCCGGCCGCACCCGCCCGGGCCCGCTCCTCGGCCAGCCGGCGACGCAGGGCCAGCTCCTGCTGCCGGCGATCCTCGCCGTCGCGCAGCTGGATCGTGCGCAGCTGCTGATCCCGCTCCTCGCGCAGCGCCTTGCTCTGCGCCTGCTGCGCCTGCTGGCTCAAGGCGAGGTTGAGCCCGAGCGTCGCGAGACTGCCATAGGCACCCATCAGCTGTTTCCCATGATCTCGGTGGTGACGGAGAGGATGGTGCACGGGGTGGGATCGTCCTGGGCCATGCGCCAGGGCGGCTGTCGCGCGCCGCGTCGCCAGCCGGATGCACGTACGCCCGCATCACCGGTGAACGGCGCATCTGGCGCGGCGATAGCGAGCGGCACCGGCCGCGACCCCGCACCGGTGTCGACCCGGAGGACGGGGGTGGCCAGCAGGCGAAACACGAGCCGAACCGGTCGGTAGGGACGGTCGAGGCTGAGCCCGGCGGGTCCGGGCACCACCAGCGGCAGCGGCTCGATCTCGTGCAGGTAGGGCGTGCCGACGGTCACCGCGGTTGCCGCGGTTGGAACGGTCATCGTACCGGCCGTCACGTGCCCGCGCGCGACGAGGCCATCGCCCACCGCCAGCACCGCCAGCCCGTCGAGATGGCCGAGCCCGCTCCAGGTGGTACGTGGCGCGACGCTGGTCAGCTCCACCGCATGGTCGATGCCGAGTTCGTCGTCGAGCTGCTCGAGCAGCATGCGCCCGTCCAGCTCGACCAGGAAATGCGGCTCGCCCAGGTGCGTCGCCACCGAGACGATACGACCGGTGCAGCTGTGCAGGCTCCAGGCCACGACATTGCTGTTGCGGTCGAGCGTCACGGTGATCAGCCGGCCATCCGCGCGCGCGATCAGCAGCCAGCGTCGGCGCCGGTCGAAGTGCACGGTCAGCGGCTCGACCAGGAGATGGCGTGCCAGCAGCGCGATGTCGGCGGCCTGGTAGGCCTGCTCGCTCTCGGTGTAGAGGAACTCGCGCAGCTCCCGGCCGGAGGCGCCGACGAACAGGGCGGCGCCGTCGACCTCGACCGGATCGATCCGCCGGCCGGGCCAGGAGCCGATCCGGGTCTGCAGCTCGGCCGCGACCGAGTCCGGCGTCAGCGACGCGCCGCGTACGATCCATTCGCCGCTGCTGGTGAACACCTGCAGCAGCCGGCCCGGGAGCAGGCCACGAATCGCATGCTGCTCGTCGCCGGTCAGGCGGAACGAGAATGCTTCGTCGTCGAGGCCCGTGCCGGGATCGAAGTTGAACGGATGGCCGGTCTTGGAGAACCAGAGTCGATCGGGCAGGTCGCGCGAGCCGCCGACCACGAGGCGCTCCTGGTGAACGGCAACGCAGGCCGGCCATCCCCGCGCCTCGTTGAACGCCTCCTCTGCCCAGTCGCGCGTCGGCAGCCCGTCGACGAGCTCCTCGAGCGCCACGCCGTTGAGGCGGGTGCGCTCCAGCGGATCGACGTTGACGATGCGCAAATCCCGGCCCTTGACCCGGAGCACGGTGTTGATGCTGTCGGCGGTGAAGACCGGCTCGCTGGTGCGGATCGTCAGGTAGGTGTCGGCCGGGATCTTGGCCGAGGTGCCGCCCTGGATCTCGAGCGCCACCTCCGGCCGGGCGAACTTCACGAACGGGCGTTGCGTGCGCCGATAGCCCGACGCCTGCAGGGCCGTCTCATAGTCCCAGTTCTGCAGCGTCCAGCTCGATGCGCCGCCACGGACGAGCTCCTTGGGCGGGATGCCGGGATGGCAGATCAGGAGCCGGTCGCCCCAGCGGGCGGTGCTCAGCTCGGCGACCTCGGCAGCGCCCCACAGCGTGTCCGTGAACGAGCGCACCACGATGCCGCCCTTGACCAGGTCGAGCCGATAGGCGCCGAAGGCCAGCAGCTCGCCGCCGTCCGGCCCGTCGAACGGCAGCAGGCGAAGGGCGCCCGGGATCTGGGCGAGCAGACGCAGGCCGGGCCGGCGGCTGACGCCGCCCGTCGGATGCACGACCACGTTGTGCAGGCGAGCGGCACCATCCTCCTGTGCCTTCAGGTCCAGTCGACCATGCAGGAGGGGATCGAGCTCGCCGGCGGTGAAGCTGGTCTTGGTGACGTAGGTGCGGCTCATGCGCCGCGGGCCTCGATCAGGGTGAAGTCGTCGACGCGCCGAGGTGTCGCCTGCTGGCTGTCGATCAGCCGGGCCGTGCGCAGCTCGGCCTCGGCCAGCCGATAGAGATCCATGGCCCGGCTCGAGCCTTCGGTGAGCGGGATGCAGAACTCGGCCGCGAGCCGGGTCACCAGCAGGGGGATGAAGAAGGCGGGCAGCAGGCTCTCGTCGACGCGGCGCTGGTAGTGCAGCACGATCGTCTCGGCATCGCTGAGGATGCGGTTGCCCTGGACCCGGTAGATCAGGCCGCGGCTGCGGCCGGCGGCGCCGACCGAGATCGTCCGCAGATGATCCGCGGGCAGGGCGTAGCCATGGGCGAAGTCGGCGAGCGGCGCTTCCGCAACGGGTGTCAGCTCCGCGTGCGCCAGGGTGAACGACCAGGAGTGCAGGCTGAGCAGTGCGTCGCGGGTGATCGGGTAGAGTCGGCGCGCACAGGCGGCCTCGGCCGAGTCTTCCTCCAGGCTGGCGATCGGCTGGGCGCCGATCTTGACCAGCGCCGTGGCGCACAGCTCGACGGCGGAGAGGGGCATGAGCCAACTCCAGGATCGGGGATGCGGGCGGGCGACCCCCGTGGTCAGTTGAGTTTTTAAGACTATGTTCCTATAAATGCACCGCCAAGTCGGCCGACTCGGCGGTGCGCCGTGGCTCAGTCGGTGTTGATCGCGCCGAAGGTGGTGACGTTGGTGACGTCCACCGTGCCGCCGGCGTTGCCGACGACCACGATCACGCCGTGGGTCGGCGTCGAGCCCTGCCCGGCGTTGAGCAGGATGAAGTCGCCCACGCGGACCATCCGGTTGGCGGCGTTGAAGTAGCCGGCGTCGTCGACGACTGCCGCGGGGTCCGCCGTGCGGTAATGCCAGAGCGTGAAGCCGTTGGCATAGCCGAGGGCGCTCAAATCCTTGGACTGGTACGCCATGCTCAGGCCTCCAGGCAGGGCAGCTTGATGACGCCGGCGGGATCGATCAGGCCGGCACCCTGCGACATCGAGTTGGCGACGAAGTGTGCCGCCCGGTCGCCGTGCCAGGTGACGTCCGAGGTCACCTCCTGCCCGATGGCGTGGCCGACCGCGCTCTTGTGGTACCAGAAGCAGGCGCGGACCCCGTCGCCGACCGGCAGTCCCGAATGCGGCAGCCACGTGGTGCCGAGCCAGCGTTTGGCCTGCATGCCGCGCCAGGGAAGCTGGTCGTCGCCGACGAACTCGGCGCTGGCGAACTCCTGCAGGTCGAGCAGGTCGGACCACTGGCGCCAGCCGATCACGGCGAAGCGCTGGCCGTCGTCGGGAACGTCGTTGCTGCCGAGCTGCTCGAAAGCGGACAGTACCTTGGCCTTGGTGAGGCCGCTGGAGCCGTCGCCGGCGGTCTGGCTCGCCCCCTTGAGAGCGTCGATGATCAGCTCGTCGGTCTTGCGCCCGAGCGCATAGGCCCCGGCTTGGGCCAGCACCTGCCGCTCGTCGACGTTGGTCTTCAGCTCGTCGAGGCCGTCGATCCATTCGCCGACGTAGAAGTCGACCAGCGGCACGTCGACGGCGCTGTACTCCATCGGGTTGACCGGCACCATCGCGTGCCGCCCCTTGGTCATCGCCGACGCGGTGCCGACCCGCTGGAACACGGTCGAGCTGCCGACGACACCGTTCTTGACCCGCACCGTGCCGCGCAGCTTCGAGCCCTGCCGCTGGTAGGCCTGATGGACTTCGCGCTCGAACTGTTTGACGAAAGCCTGGTCGATCGATGTGGACATCGAGCGTCCTTTCCATGGTGGGAGGGGAGGGCGCCGAGCGAGGTTGTCCGCACAGCGGGCCGGCTCGAGCGGTTGCAGGCCGGTGCGGCGGGCCAGCCTGGGACCGGCTGGTTGTCCGCGCCCGACCGCCGGCGTCAGTCGGCGTAGAGCCGCTTGAACCCTGCCGTGACGCGGGCGATGAACTCGGGATCGCGCTGCCGCCAGTAGCGCGGGTCGCGCATCATCTCGGCCAGCGCATCCGCGCTGAGCTCGCCGACCGGCATGCCGGTGGCGTCCAGGAGGGCGGGCTCGCTCGCCCGCATCATCTGGTGCAGGGCGAGCACGCCGTCGTAGCTCGCGGCGAGCGTCGCATGCGTCTCCGGATCGAGATTGCCCGACGCCCAGGCCTTGAGCTGGCGGGCGGTGTGCTGCCAGCTCTCCGCCCCGCCGAAATGCTGCTGCAGGCGCTCGACCTGCTGCCGGGCCCCGATCTCGTCCAGGGCGTCGCGAAGCACCGGCAGGAGCCGCTCGGCGGCCAGATCGTAGACCAGTTGCGCCTGCGCCTGGGTCAGGCCGGCTCCGAGCAGCCGGGCGTCGACCTCGGCATCGGCCGCGATCAGCGGATGCGGAGACACGATCGTGTAGCCCGTGGGCGGCACCGGCGCCGTGCCACCGGCATCGGCGGCCGGCTCGGGCGGCGGGGCGACGGCAGCCTCGGCGACCGGCGTGGACTCGTTGCGCGGCGAGCCGAGCTTGCGCTCCAGCTCGACATAGGATTTCACCAAAGCGTCCACGCGAATGGCGCCGGCGTCCCGATCCCAGAACTTCTCCGGAAGATCGGCCGGGCGCTCGGCGACGGGCGCAGGCTCGGTCGTGGGCGCGTCGATGGTTTCCGATTCGGTCATGGCAGTTCCCCGAAGGACGGAAGGGGCGAGGGCGCGGTGGCCGGGTCGAGACGGCCGCGTTCGATCAGCTGCAGGATATGCGCGACCACCGAGCGCTGGCCTTCGACATGCCGCAGCTCGGCATCCGAGGCCGTGGGCGGCAGCCGCCGGTCGAGGAAGCGCTGGCGCAGGTGAACGAGCAGGTTCCGGCCGTGCCGGCCATCGAAGCAGCCGGCCGCGTCACGGCAGACCGTGTCGTTGGCGTTGCCCGCTTGCTCGGTCGGATCGAGCCAAGCCCAGCCCGCCGACGGCTCAGGCTGTGGCATCGCCGGCCTCGCCGCTGCCCAGAACCGCGGCCACGAGGCCGGCCGGCAGCTGTTCCTTGGCCACCAGCTCGTCCGGAACGCCCAGTTGCAGCGCCAGCCAGCGCGCGGTCTCGGCGACGTTGATCGTCGGGGTCGCGGCCGGACCCAGCCGGGTGATCGTGTCCAGCCAGAGCAGCACGTTCTGCACGTCGTCGCGCGCCTGCAGCCGGGCCAGCGGCGCTCGCGCCTGCAGCTCGACCAAGCGACCGTCGATGGCGAAGCCTGGGAGTTCGCCGCGCCGGCGCAGGATCGCCGTCGCCCGATGCACCAGCGGGTTCAGCAGCTCCGCTTGCAGGCGGCCGAACATGGCGCCGAGCAGGCGGCTCATCTCGGCGGTGCGCTCGAGAACCTCCGTGGCCGTCATCTTGCCGCTCGCCACCGGCCCCAAGCGGTCGGTGAGCAGCGTGTGCCGGATGCGCGCGCGCAGGTCGTCGAGGACGAGCTGCGAGACGTCGAACCGGCCTGGCGCCTGCAGCGGGGTCAGGCCCGCCGAGCCCACGGCCTTGGGAATGATGCTGCCGGGCGTCAGCTTGATGTTGGCAGGATTCAGCACGCCGTCATCGTCGGCGAGCCAAATGCCGGTGACCGCGATGGACGCGTTCTTCAAGATCAGCTCGACGACCTTGTTGGCCGTCTTGATGTCGGGCAGCGCGGTCATCACCGGCGAGCGGCCATAGAGTTCGCCCGCGCCCTTGACCCAGCGGAAGGTGAGGAAGGGCGACTGCTCGAACACGCCTTCGGCCAGGAGGCAGTCCTTGGTGCCGTCCTGGGCCGGATGCAGCAGCAGCACGCCGTATACATAGCCGATGCCCCGCTGCAGGACGGCCTCGATCACGTCGTGCCGCCGCTCCGCGTCGCGCTCGCCCTCCTCGAGCAGCCACGCCGGCAGCTTGGTATCGGGAAAGCGCCCGCGGATCGCGGCCACGGTCAGGCTGGTGGCACGGTAATGGTGCCGGATCTGGCCATTCTGATCGCCGTCGATGAACATCTCCGCCGCTGGCACCGCGCAGAAGCGGAAGCTGGACGACTCGCCGATCGGTGCTTCCTGGAACGACAAGGTCGCGGTTCCGACCGTCACTAGGTCGAGAAAGCACTGATGGATCTCCACCGCGAAGCTCGACCGGTCGAAATGGCCGCGGACCCGCTCGGCGATGTCGTCGAGTTGCGCGGCGAGGGCGGACCGTTCCGCGGCCGGGACGTCGTGCCCCGGCTGGAAGCCGAACCATTGCGACCAGGGCGGCGTCAGCTCCGCGAGCAGGCTCGCCGCCAGCTGCTCGACCGCGTCGGCGGCGGTTCCGTCGAACAGGCTATCCGCGTAGCGCCGGGCCGGGGCGAATTCGGTGCCGAGCCCCAGCCCACGCTGCGGCAAGGCATAGCCATAGCAGTCCCGCCACAATGGTTCCCAGGGCTGCCGGCGCATCCGCGCTCGCTCGTACCCACGGCGGACGGCTTCCGCAGAAAGGCCCGTCATCATGATCTCCCGTGCTGCGCAGGATCGAGGACGGTAGTCACCATCAATCAATAAGCTAATATTCCTATATTAGGATGATGTCAAGCATCCGCCTGGAACCTGTGGAAGGGCGCACGCCACGCGAGCAGGCAGCGGTAGAGCTGGAAGGGCGTGAGCACGCGGGGCGCATCGACGTTGAGCACGCGTTTGACGATCTCGACGCAGCTGACCGGCCGGAGGCAGGCACGCCGTCGCTCGTCTCCGATCGAGACGTGCCCCAAGAGGACCGTGCGGCCGGAGCGGCTGTAGTGGCGCGCCAGCTCCTGCTCGTCGAAGCCCAACAGCGGAAGAATCTCGATCCGTGCCGCGAGCGGGTCGCAGATCGTCCAGGCGAGGTCGTTGCCGACCAGGCAGAAGCAGTGGCGAAAGCCTGAACGGCAGAGCTGGAGTATCGAGCGCTTCTGCCGGTCTTCGAACACGACGATGGCGCGAGTACCCATCGATGACCACCTTCCGATTTTCGTGTGCTCATCATCGCGACGTGACGCAGCAGAGCCCCGCGACCTGCATCTCGGACGCTCGCTCCACGATCTAGGATCATATCCCTACTGACAGGTATTGGAAAGGTCAAGATACTCTTCCTAGAAGCAAATCGAGCGGCGGGAGCGCTGGCCCAGATGCTGACCCACAAGGCGATATGGCGCGGCATCGATCTGCTGGCCGAAACCAATCGCCTGTCGGCCTCGGGTCTGGCCAAGCGTGCCGGTCTCGACCCCACCACCTTCAACAAGAGCAAGCGCACCACCAAGCAGGGCAAGTCGCGCTGGCCGAGTACCGAGAGCCTGTCGAAAATCCTCGAGGCGACGGGCACCTCGATGAGCGAGTTCGTGGCGTTGATCGCCGAGAGCGGCGAGGGCCGGCCGGCCCCGGCACGGCGCGTGCGTTGCCTGAGCCTGAGCCAGGTCGAACGCGAGAATGCGTTCGACGCCGCCGGATTTCCACAGGCCGGCCCCTGGGAGGACATCGAGTTCCCGGCGATCAACGATGACAGCGCCTATGCGATCGAGCTCGATCGCGATCTGCTGCCGCCGATTTTGCAGGCGGGCGACATGTTGATCATCTCGCCCAAGAGCAGCGTGCGGCGGCACGACCGGGTCGTGCTCCGTCGACGCAGCGGCGAGGTGGAACTCGGCATCCTCCGACGCCGTACCGCGCAGCGTATTTCGCTCGGCCATTTTGCGCAGACCGAGCAGGAACAATCGGTCGACGCCGCCGACGTCGCTTGGCTGTCGCGGATTCTGTGGATCAGCCAGTAAGAAAATTGGCCGCCGGCGTGCCGGCGGCCAGAAGTTCAGGGAGGCATCACAACGTCAGGGAGGACAAGCCTGACTCGCGTACCGGTTCAGCGCCTTGGTGGCGGGAGAGACCGGTTCTCGTGCCAAGCTTGAAGCCAAGCATAGGCGTGAACAATTGAGCGGCCGTTAACGTCACCGGGGGAAATATGACCGGCCGCCATCCGCGCCGCGGCGGCCGGCGATCGGTTCCGTCATCAACGTCCTAGCAGCGCGCGCACGGCGGCAGCTGCACGGCCAGTATCGCTCAGTGGCACGCTTTTGTGGTCCGCTGGCCAAGGCTCGCCCAGCCACACCGCCCGCCCGGCCGCCACCTGTCCTTGATGGATCGCCGTGACATTGCGCAGGAGTTGCCGGGGACCGAACCACCGGCCCAGCCACCAGACGATGGCGCGGCCGTTCGGCAGCTGCCAGCTGCGCGCATGGGCGGCGGTCGCGAGATCGAAGATGTGCACCGGCTTGCCGGTGGCGATGGCCTCGACCAGCATCGACATGCTGTCGCTGGTGACGACGATCTGCTGCGCCAGCGCCAGAAAGGCAAAGTAGGGATTGTCGGGATCGTCGCGGCGCCAGCGGTAAAGGTGATGCGGCACCCGCAGCGCGCCGGCGAACGCCTCGACCACGTCGGCCGGTGTGCGGGCACTGGTCGACACCAGCAGAGAACCGCCGCTGGCCTCGGCCATCCGGTTCACCCGCTCGGCGAGCTCGCGCCCCGCCGGCACGTCGAACGTCCAGCGTCCGACATGCCCGCCCAGCATGACGGCGATCCACGGCTCCGGCAGCGCTTTCAAGCGATCGCGCCATGCCAGCGCCGCTTCCGCCAGGCGGGCGGCGTTGATGCGATGCATCGGCGCCTCCGTGTGCAGGACGGGCGGACGTTCGGGCAACGCATATTGCGGCGTGGTGACGATCAGGTCGAACTCGTCCAGCGGGGCCCATGGCCGGCCGATATGGACGAGTTTCACCCGATCGCGGCCGCCCGCCTGTCGGCGAATCCAGCGCGCCACCGGCTCGTTGCGTCGACCGGCGGTGATCACGAGCTCGGGCCATGGCGGCTCCAGCGGGCTCGAGCGGGCTGGGTCGAGCCCGAGCAGCGTGACGCCCAGCAGACGATTGGTCAGCAGTTCGGTCGGACGATAGGCCATTCGCTTGGCCTCGAACGGCCAGCCCAGCGCCTCGGCCAGCGCCAGCACCTGTCCGTTGTCGCCGGGCTTCGCGCCCAGCAGCAGCCACGTGCGCGGCGCGGCCTTGGCGGGCGGTGGAGGATCGGCCACCATGCTCGATATGCCCTCTCAGGCTGGGCGGGGGGGCCGCCCTGGCGGCAGGAGCGGCGTAGACCGATCTCCGTACGGACGCAATTCGCCGTCGGCGAGGCCGTTCCGATGGGCGTGTTAGGGGATCCGCCGGATCTCAGCCATTGTGCAGTTGCCTCGCATAGGCCGCCAGCGCGTGAACGTCACGGATGATCAGCTCGCCCCGGCCGCGCTGCACGACACCGAGCTTGGCCAGCTTGCCCAGAAGCCGGGTCACGGCCTCACGATGCGTGTTCACCCGGTTGGCGATCTCGGCATGCTTGGGCGCCGGGCATAATCGCGCGGCATGGTCGTTCAGCATCGTGTCGCGGCTGAGCCGAAGCATCTCGTGGCAGATGCGCACCTCCACCTTCTCGGAGAACTCGTGCACGCGTTCCGAGAGTGCGCGCACCAGGAGCGTCAGCTTGCGCAGGGTCGCCAATGCGATCGCCGGCTGCTGGCGCAGCGCCGCCATGAAGTCGGGTGCGGTCATCGACCCGACCGAAGCCTCGGTCAGTGCGATCACGTTGGCCGAGCGCGGCTGCCCGTCGATCGCGGACAGCTCGCCGAAGCTCTGCCCGGCCGTCAGCTCGCGAAACGCCACCTCGCGTCCGGCCTCGGAGAAGATCGTGACCTTGAGCTTGCCGCTCAGGATGAAGAACAGGTCGTGGGAGTCGTCCTGGTAACCGACCACCGTCTGGCCGGCCCGAAAATGCCTGATGCGGATATGGCGCTCGACCTCGCCGAGCTCGGCCGGGCCGAGTTCGCGGAACAGGTCGATCTTCGCCAACGGGTGCGGGCGTCCGGGATCCATGGGCGGTTCACCGCTTGTTCTGGCTCGGCTGAGGCCTGGCCGATACTGAGGCACATCATCAGAGCGCATTGCGGCGCAGCTTTCAATATTGGCTATGGGTCGGGTTCACTTGGCAGGGAAATTCCATTCTTGACGGCGCAGGGCGATGGCTTGCCCTGCGGGCGATTCCGTTCACCCGGAAGGTGAAGCGGAACGGCTCGGTGCGATGTGATCTATCGCACAGATTGATCCGATCGCTTCGGCTATCTCTGGGGCTGCCTCCCAGTTTCTCGACTTGACGCCCGGGTCACAGAGCCCGGGCGTTTTTCGTTGCTGGCCTCACCCAGGTTTGCGGCCGATGCGCTGGCCGAGCCAGAGCCGGATCTGTTAGGCTTCCTGTAACGTCCTACATTCTGCTGGCGACGACGCCTTCGTGTCGGCGCAACAAGCGTGGAAGGGTTGCATGCCGGCCGTTTCTGATGCCGATCCGTTCAAGCCAGCGACGCACGACCATCGGCGTTGCGTGCGCGACGCGGTCGAGCAGGCGATCGCGGTCTGCGCCGCGCGCGGCACCCGGCTGACGGAGCTGCGTCGACAGGTCTTGGAGCTGGTCTGGCGCAGCCACGCGCCGATCGGTGCCTACCAGATCCTGGAGCAGCTCGCCAACGACCGCTCGGGTGCCGCGCCGCCGACGGTCTATCGGGCGTTGGACTTCCTCAGCCGCGAGGGCCTCGTCCACCGGATCGAGAGCTTGAATGCCTATGTCGGCTGTCCTTCGCCGACCTTGCCGCATCAGGCCTATTTTCTCATCTGCCGTGGCTGCGGCGATGCGGCGGAGTTCCACGACGGGGAACTGGCGGCCTCGCTCGCCCGCTGCGTCGGCAGCGCCAGCTTTCACGCCGAGTCGGCCAAGGTGGAGCTGTCGGGTCTCTGCGCACGGTGCACCGGCCGCGCCGCCGGCAAGGCGTGAACATTCTAGTCGGTCATGTCGGCCGGGACGGCCTCCTCGACGACCTCGTCGCTTTCGGGGGCGCAGACGAGGTGCACGATTCCAGCCGGATTCAGGATCCAGAACCCGTCGAGGTCCGGCGGGAGGCGCTCGACCTCGTCACAGCGCACGACGCCTGCGGCTGCCAGGTGAGCGGCGGCCTTGGCCGTATCCGGCGCGATCAGCTCGAGCCACATTTCCGCCTGGGCCAGATGCGCCATCCGGTCGATCCAAAGGCGGATCGGGCCGAAGTCGAACGCCTTCGTGCCGGCCGCATCGTACACCAAAGGTAGTCCCAGCGTGTCGCGATAGAACGCGACAGTTAATTCGAACGCGTGCTCGGGCACCTTTATGGCAACATTCCGCCCACCCTTGAAGGCGGGCATCGCGTCCTCGTTCATTCGTCGTCCTTCCGCCCGCAAGCTTGCGTGGCACAGTCGTATCAGCAGGAGTGTTCGGCGCCTATGCCCGTTGTCGCCGCCAGCAGCGGAGGTCGCTCTTTCGCATTACGCGAATGACACGACGGATATTCGCCGCCGTCGTGGCGGGCACGGCCATGACCGCGGTGCTGGTGTTCGATCTGACGGACGGCTCGAGGCCCCGACGAACCGGACGGTCCTCCCCACGCAAAAGCGTACGGCATTGCTGCAGCGCATGGCCCCGTTACACGTGCCGGGCGCCGTAAGGAATAGCCTATCCGCACAATCCTCCCTGGCCGAGATGCCGGGCAGGTCCGTCGGCCGACACCGGCGCGGATGACCAGCCAAGACCAAGCGGTTGAATGTGTCTTCTTCCGTTCACACGAGTGTGGTTTCATGCCTTGGCTGGGCCATGAAAACAAAGGGGGCAAAATGCCCGCTCGCGCCGAAGAACGTAAGACGGACATCATCGATGGACTCGCAGCGCAGCTGTGCCATCGTCTCGGCGGCCGCGAGGCAGTCATCGCGGAGCGGTTCGCGCGCGCCTATTTCCGTGACGTTGCGCCGGAAGACTTGGCCGAGCGCGATCCGCTCGACCTCTACGGCGCCGCCTTGGCCCAGCTCCGCTTCGGCGGGGAGAAACCTGCCGGGCAGGCCAAGCTGCGGGTCTACAACCCCAAGCTCGAGCAGCATGGCTGGCAATCGACCCATACCGTGGTCGAGATCGTCAACGACGACATGCCGTTCCTCGTCGACAGCGTCAGCCAGGAGCTGAACCGGCGTGGCCTCGGCATCCATCTGATCATCCATCCGGTGCTGGCCGTCAGTCGCGACGAGGCCGGCCATCTGCGCGATCTCGGCCTGCCGGGCGAGATCGTCGACGGCCGCCGCGAGAGCTTCATGCACGTCGAGTTCGACCGGCAGAGCGATCCCGATCTGCTCGCGGGGCTCGAGGAGGATCTGCGTCGCGTCCTGCAGGACGTGCGCTGCGCGGTCACCGACTGGGCGGCGATGCGTGACAAGATTGACGAGGCCATCGTCGAACTTGATGCCGGCGCCGCTGCCGTGCCGCTCGAGCAGCGGCAGGAAATCGAAGCCTTCCTGCGCTGGCTCGCTGACGACCATTTCACCCTGCTCGGCTACAACGCCTACTCGCTCGAAGAGGACGCCGCCGGCGTGCAACTCCGGCGCGTGCCCGGTGCTGCCCTCGGCATCCTGCGCATGAAGGGGGATGCGGGGCAGTCGCAGAGCTTCGCCACCCTGCCGCGCGAGGTGCGCGCCCGCGCCAAGGAGCCGCTGCCGGCGCTGACGATCACCAAGGCCAACAGCCGCAGCACCGTGCATCGCTCGACCTATCTCGACTTCATCGGGGTGAAGCGCTTCGCGGCCGACGGCACGGTGATCGGCGAGCATCGGTTCATGGGCCTGCTGACGTCGGTCGCCTACAGCATGAGCCCCTACGACATACCGTTGATCGACCGCAAGGTCGCCCGGATCGTCCAACGGGCCGGCTTCTCCAAGACCGGCCATGCCGGCAAGGCCCTTTCGCACATCCTTGAGACCTATCCCCGCGACGAGCTGCTGCAGACCTCCGAGGACGAGCTGTTCCGGATTGCGCTGGGCATTCTCCGTTTGCAGGACCGGCAGCGGTTGCGGGTGTTCGTGCGGGCGGATCCGTTCGGCCGCTATGCTGCCTGCCTCGTTTTCGTGCCGCGGGATCGCTACAACACCGCGATGCGCGAGCGCATGCAGCACGTGCTGGAGCAGGTGTTCGGTGCCACGGAAAGCGAGTTCCAGGCGCAGCTTTCCGAGTCCGCCCTGGCCCGCCTGCTGTTCACGTTGCGCACGCCCAACGGTGTGCCGGACGAGATCGATACGGACGAGATCGAGCGGCGCCTGATCGAGCTCTCGCGCAGCTGGCCCGACCGTCTGCGCGAGGCGCTGCTCGAGTCCGTCGGCGAGGAGCAGGGCAACCGGCTGTTCGAAGCCTATGGCCGGGCCTTCCCGGCGTCGTACCAAGAGCGCCTCGACGCCCGCGCCGCCGTGCCGGACATCGAGAGCATCGACCAGCTGTCGCGCGCCGATGCCGGCGACCTGTCGATGAGCCTCTACCGGCGGCTCGAGGACCCGCCCGAGCTGTTGCGCTTCAAGCTGATCCGCCGCGACCAGACCGTGCTGCTGTCGGATGCGCTGCCGGTGCTGGAGAACATGGGGTTGCAGGTCCTCAGCGAGGAGCCGAGCCAGATCAAGGCGCGCGACGGACGGACCTACTGGTTGCACGATTTCGGCCTGCGTCCCGTGGCGGGCGATCCGGTCGACGTCGACGCGGTCCGCGATGACTTCCAGGATCTGTTCTTGGGCGTATGGTCGAACCGTCTCGAGAGCGACGGCTTCAACCGGCTGGTGCTGGCCGCGGGGCTGAGCCCGCGGCAGATCGTGATCCTGCGGGCGTACTGCAAGTACATCCAGCAGATCGGCACGCCGTTCAGCCAGACCTACATCGAGCAGACGCTGAGCTCCAACCCCGGGCTCGCGCGTGATCTGGCCGAGCTGTTCGACGCCCGCTTCGATCCGGTGCACGCCGGCGGCAGCATGGCGCTGCAGGCCGACATCGAGATGAGGATCGTCGACCAGCTCAATCGCGTCGCCAGCCTGGATCAGGACCGGATTCTCCGTCGTTATCTGGAGCTGATGAAGGCTTCGCTGCGGACCAATGCATGGCAGCGCGAATCCGCGAGCGGACGCGCCAAGGACTACGTGTCGATCAAGTTCGATCCGGCGCAGATTCCCGGCCTGCCGGCGCCACGCCCGGCGTTCGAGATCTTCGTCTACGCGCCCTACGTCGAAGGCGTGCATCTGCGCGGCGGCAGGGTGGCCCGCGGCGGCCTGCGCTGGTCGGACCGGCGCGAGGATTTCCGCACCGAGGTTCTGGGCCTGATGAAGGCGCAGATGGTCAAGAACGCGGTGATCGTCCCGGTCGGCGCCAAGGGGGGCTTCGTCGTCAAGCGGCCGCCGCCGGCGAGCGACCGGACGGCGTTCCTGGCCGAGGGCGTGCGCTGCTACAAGACCTTCCTGCGCGGCCTGCTCGACGTCACGGACAACCAGCGTGGCGGAGCGATCATCCCGCCCGCCGACGTCGTCCGCTACGACGGCGACGATCCCTATCTGGTCGTCGCCGCCGACAAGGGTACGGCCACCTTCTCCGACTACGCCAACGCGGTCAGCCAGGAGTACGGCTTCTGGCTCGACGATGCGTTCGCCTCGGGTGGCTCGGCCGGCTACGACCACAAGAAGATGGGGATCACCGCCAAAGGGGCGTGGGAATCGGTCAAGCGTCTGTTCCGCGAGCTCGGGGTGGACACGCAGACCCAGCCGTTCACGGCCGTCGGCATCGGCGACATGTCCGGCGACGTGTTCGGCAACGGCATGCTCTGCTCGGAGACGATCCGGCTCGTCGCCGCCTTCGACCACCGGCACATCTTCGTCGATCCCGACCCGGATGCGGCACGCGCCTTTGCCGAGCGGCAGCGCCTGTTCGACCTGCCGCGCTCGAGCTGGGACGACTATGACCGCGCCACGCTCAGCCCCGGCGGTGGCATCTGGCCCCGCTCGGCCAAGTCGATCACGCTGTCGCCCGAAGCGCGTGAGGTGCTGGCGGTCGAGGCCGAGACCCTGACCCCGAACGAGCTGATCACGGCCATCCTCAAGGCGCCGGTCGATCTGTTCTGGAACGGTGGCATCGGCACCTACGTCAAGGCGGCGAGCGAGGGCCATGCCGACGCGCAGGACCGGGTCAACGACGCCATCCGCGTCGACGGCGAGGATCTGCGCTGCCGTGTCGTCGGCGAGGGCGGCAATCTCGGCTTCACCCAGAAGGGCCGGATCGCGTTCGCGCTCAAGGGTGGGCGGATCAACACCGACTTCATCGACAACTCGGCCGGCGTCGACTGCTCCGACCACGAGGTCAACATCAAGATCCTGCTGCGTTCGGTGCTCGATAGTGGCGACATGACCCGCAAGCAGCGCGACGAACTCTTGGCCACGATGACGGACGAGGTCGGCGGTCTGGTCTTGCGCGACAACGTGCTGCAAAATCTGGCGCTCAGCATGACCGAGCAGCTCGGACTCGATCTGTCCGATGCCCAGCTGCGGCTGATGCGCAAGCTGGAGCGCCAGGGCCGGCTCAATCGCAGGATCGAGTTCCTGCCCAGCGACGGCGAGCTCGCCGAGCGGCGCAAGGCAGGCCGCTGGCTGACCCGCCCGGAAGCGGCCGTCCTGTTGTCCTACGCCAAGATGACGCTCTACGACGATCTGCTGCGGACCGAAATTCCCGATCGTACCTACTTGGCCAAGGACATCGCCAAGTACTTTCCGCGCCCGCTGCGCCGACGGTTCATGCCGCAGATCGAGCATCACCGCCTGAAGCGGGAGATCGTCGCCACCTGGATCGCGAACAGCGTCGTCAATCGTGGCTTGGACGTGTTCGTGTCCGAGTTGCAGGACGAGACCGGCGGTTCGCTCGAGGACGTGCTCCTCGCCTACGTCGTCGCGCGCGATTCGTTCGGTCTGCTCGCGGTCTGGGGTGCCATCGAGGCGCTGCCGGCCTCGGTTCCCGGTACGTTGCAGCCGAAGCTGCTGGTCGCCGCGCGCGACGTCCTGCTGCGCGGCACCCGTTGGTTCATGACCCAGGGCGGGCATCCGCGGAAGCTCAGCGAGACGGTGGCGCTGTTCCGGCCAGGCATCGCCGCCATCATGCAGCGGCTGGATCAGGTGATGAGCCCGTCGCACGCCGCCGGCGTCGAGGCCGCCGCGGCCGACTATGCTGCAGCCGGCATCGAGCCGGGGCTGGCACGGACGATTGCCGGCCTGCCCTACCTTCTCGCCGCCTGCGACATCGTCTGCGTCGCGCCCGGGAACGCGACGACGGAGGACTTCGATCCGCTGCTCCGCGCGGCGCGCGTCTATTTCGCGCTGGACGGCATCCTCGAGCTGCCGTGGTTGCGCAGCAGCGTGAAGGACGCGCCTCGGGCCGGCCGCTGGGACCGGTTCGCTTTGACCGGCCTCGAGGACGACCTGGCGCGCATCCTACGCCGCCTGACGGCCGCCGCCATCGCCGCGGGGCTGCCGAGCGACGATGCGCTGGCCGCTGCCGAGAGCGTCGCCGACTGGCTCGAGGGCAAGGTGAAGGGCCTGCCGCGCTACCGTGCGCTCCTGCAGGATCTGCGCCAGTCGCCGGCCACCGATCTTGCGATGCTGACTGTTGCGGCAAGAACACTGGCGGGGCTTGTCCCGGACGACGGCTGATCCTATGTGCGGCGTTGCAACAAAGAATCCTTTGTTGCGCATCGACGTTTGCCAAGGCGCTTGGGTATCGCTATGGTCGCGCCCGCCGTTGAGCCGGCCGGGTTGCGGGCTGGCTGCTAAGGGCTGACGACAGGCACGAGGCGCCACCGTTCATATCGCGATCGGGCAGGTACAAGGTCTGGGATCGCGGGAGTCTAGAGTATGCAGCCTACCGAGCTCATGAAAGAAGGCGAGCTGTTCTTTCGCCAGTGGCTTCGCTCGCCCAAGTCGATGGGCTCGGTCCTGCCGTCCTCCCGCGTGCTGGCTCGTGCCATCGCGGCCGAGGTTGCATGGCAGCCCGGTCAGTACGTCGTCGAGCTGGGCGGCGGCACCGGTGCCATCTCCCAGGGCCTGATCGAGCGCGGGATCCCGCGCGACCGGCTGATCGTGATCGAACTCGACGGTGCCTTGCATGGCTACCTGAAGGAGCGGCTGACCGGCTGCCACGTGATTCAGGGTGATGCAACGCGGTTGAGCGAGATCCTCGCCCGGCACGATTTCGGCGAGATCGGCACCGTCGTGTCCGGTCTGCCGATGGTGGGCATGCCGGTGGAGTTCCAGCGCTCGATCATCGAGCAGGGCTTCAAGGTGATGCCGGCGGGCAGCTTCATGCTGCAGTACAGCTATTCCCCGATCGCGCCGATTCCGGCCGAGCAGTTTGGCGTCACCGCCAAGATTGCCCGTTACGTGCTCTGGAATTTCCCGCCGGCAGCGGTGTGGCGCTACACCAAGAAGCTGGGCTAGGCGCCAAGCTCACCTCGGTGCGGCCGGTTCTCGTGCCGCCGTCCGATCGCACGCATTAAGTTTTTTGCCGATGTTTCAGATGGCGGCTGTCGTAACGGCAGCCGCTTGTTTGTGTTGGCGCGTCGACCTCGACGTCTACTTGCCTCACTTCTGCCGGATTGATGTCGCGGCCAGATGGCGGTGCTTGACGTCGTCATTGAAACGCTCAAGAAGAACGTTGCCGTGAGAGTATTCTACCGGAGCTTGCAGAATGCTACCGGAAGGTGCCCAGCGGCCGAAATAAACCAAGAACGGCGGAAACGGTGACTCCAGGTGGAACGCGGAGAGACGGGTTATACCGAAGAGTCAGATTCGGCCTCAAGAATCGAATCCTCCTCTCTTGCCCAATCGCTTCAGCAGGCGCTTGCGCGGCAGTTGCGTGATGTCATCGGTTCCGAGCGCTTCGGCAGCAGTCCCAGCCAGTTGATCAGTTGGCAGACCGGGCTGGTCGCTGGCCTGTCGCCTGACCTGCTGGGGCATCGCCTGGCCGACTTGCAGCCGCGGCTGACCCGGCCCGACACGGCGATGGCCCTGGTGCTGAATTCGTTCCTGCCATGGCTCGACCAGGTCGAGGCGCTGCAGCTCGCGGACATTGGACGTTTCCAGGAGTTGAACTTCGACGCACGCTGCCCGACTGGCGTGCGCGGCACGCCACCGCATATCGAGCTGGTGGCATCGGGTCCGGCCGGCGTCGTCGGCGCCACGGCATGCGTGTTCGATTACTTGGCGATGCGGCAGAGCAGCCTCTCGGCGGCCTACCTGACGTTGATGGTGCCGCCGTCGTTGACGCCTTGGATCACGCTGATGCACGCATCGGCCGATGGTACCGACGACTTCCGCTACGTCGACGTACCGGCGCTGAGCAAGCTCGCCGTCGGTCTCGGGCGCATCTTCGCCTTCCGCCCGGTGCGCCTGCTCTACCTCTTTCTGGAGCCGGCCGATGCGGCTGACGTGCCGGCATTCGCCGCGCACCGCGCCGAGCTGGCCCGGCTGGTCGAGCGGACCCGGGAAAGCTCGGTCTCCTTGCTCGCCTTGAGCTTCCACGAGCTGTGGCAGGCATGGTGCGCCGATGTGGCGCCGACCAATCTGCGGGCGGTCGCGGCGCAGCTGCAGCGCCGCTATGCCGTGGCCATTCCGCGTTAGCCGCCGCTATGATGCCGGCGACACGGTGGCCCGGTTCTGGCGCCACGGCGTGGGTGGGAAGTTCGGATGCCAGAGACGGGCGCAACCTATTACGACCGGCAGGAGGTGCGCGATCCCGACGAGCGTGAAACGTCGGTCTTCAACGCCTTGCCGGGCCTGATCCGCCACGCGCTCGACAATGCCCCGTTCTTCGCCGAGACCCTGGCGGGTGTCGATCCGGACACGGTTGCCAGTCGGGAGGAGCTGGCAAGACTTCCGGTGATGCGGAAGTCGCAATTGACCCATGTTCAGGCGTCTCACCCGCCGTTCGGCCGGCTCAACGCCACGCCCATCTCGCGTCTGGCCCGGATCTTCGTCTCGACTGGCCCCATCTACGATCTGGAGGGCCTGCGGACCGATTACTGGCGCTTTGCCCGAGCCATGTACGCCGCCGGCTTCCGCTCGGGCGACGTGGTTCACAACGCCTTTTCCTACCATCTGACCCCGGCCGGTGCGATGGCCGAGACCGGTGCCAGGGCGCTGGGCCTCCCGGTCATTCCGGCCGGTGGCGACGACATCGACCTGCAGCTGCGTGCCATTGCCGATGTCCGGCCTACCGCCTATGTCGGGCCGCCCTCGTTCCTCGAGCGCTTGCTCTGCCGGGGACGGGAGCTGGGGGCCGACGTCTCGTCCCTGCGCAAGGCGCTCGTGGCGGCCGAGCCTTTGCCCGAGCCGCAGCGTGAACGGCTGCGCGAGGAGCACGGGATCGAAGCCGCGCAGTGCTACGCCACCACCGATGTCGGCATGATCGCCTACGAGGGGCACCCTGGTGGTGGCTTGATCGTCGACGAGGCCATCATCGTCGAGATCGTCCACCCCGGCACGGGCGTGCCGGTACCGCCGGGCGAGGTCGGGGAGGTGCTGGTGACCGCCTTCAACCCCGACTACCCCCTGATCCGGTTCGCCACGGGCGAGCTGTCGAGCGTGCTTTCCGGGCAAAGCCCATGCGGCCGCACGAACATGCGCCTCGGGGAGTGTTTCGGTCGTGCGGATCCCAACCCGCGTCCGGATGGTCGTCGTCATGGTTGACGCTCCGAGCAGCCGATGACGACGGGCCCGTCGAGCGGTGCGGCCGGAATGGAGCCGGGAGCCGGGAGTCTGGCCGCGGACGGCCTCGCCTGCGTGCGGGGAGGGCGCCTGGTCTTCGCGGAGCTGGGTTTTCACCTCGAAGCCGGCGATGCGCTGCTGCTGCGTGGACCGAATGGCGCCGGCAAATCCACCCTGCTGCGCCTCTTGGCCGGTTTCCTCGCGCCCAGTGCCGGCCACCTTGCCTGGAACGGCGAGCCGGTCGGCACCGGGTCGCCCGAGCATCGCGCGCGGCTGCAGTTCGTCGGCCATGCCGATCCGATCAAGCCGCTGCTGTCGGTGGCCGAGAACGTCGCCTTCGCCGCTGCGCTGGCCGGCGGCACGGCGGCTCTCGATGTGGCTCTCGCCCAGTTCGATCTCGTCCGTCTGGCCGACACCCCGGCACGGTTCCTGTCCTCTGGCCAGAAGCGGCGGACCAACCTTGCCCGCCTCGTCGCCAGCCGGCGGCCGCTCTGGCTGCTCGACGAGCCGGGTGTCGGCCTCGATCGGCACAGCCGGCACCGGCTCGAGGCGGTCATCGCCGGTCATCGCCGCGCCGGCGGCGTATGTGTCATCGCCAGCCACGGTGACGTTGCCGTGGACGATCCCTATATCCTCGACTTCGGGTCCTGAGCACCGATGGCCGCGCTCGCCGCCCTGTTCCGCCGCGATCTCGTGCTGGCCTTCCGCCGGCTCGCGGACACCGCGATGGGTCTCGCGTTCTTCGTCGTCGCTTTGTCGCTGTTCCCGTTCGGGGTCGGCGCCTCGCCCGATATCCTGGCCAGGATTGGCGCCGGCGTGATCTGGGTCGTGGCCCTGCTGGCCGTGCTGCTGACGCTCGACCGGCTGTGGCAGGCCGATCTCGAGGACGGCTCCCTCGAGCTGATCCTGCTGTGCCCGGTGCCGCTCGAGCTGCTGGTCGTGACCAAGTGCCTGGTGCACTGGCTGACCAGCGGCCTGCTCCTGGTGGTGGCAGCCCCCTTGCTGGCCGTGCTGATGGGCCTGCCCCCGGATGCGCTGTGGGCGCTGCCCGTGGCTCTGCTCCTGGGTACCCCCACGCTCACGCTGATCGGCTCGATCGGCGCTGGGCTGCTCCTGGGCAGCCGCCGCGGTAGCGTGCTGATGGCCCTGCTGGTGCTGCCGCTCTACATTCCCGTGCTGATCTTCGGCGTCTCGGCGGTCGACGGCGTGCTGCTCGGCCTCGGCGGCACGGCGCCTTTGCTGATCATGGGCGCCATGCTGCTGCTGGCCTTGGCCCTCACGCCGTTCGCCACCGCGGCCGCGCTCCGTCTGGCGCTCGAGTAGAAGCGCCCGAGCACGGTGTCGCATCGGGCCGCGCTCCGTCCGCGAGCATGCTAGGATGGGACGTCGGGTAGGGTGGGCCGGGAGGCCGCGCCCGCCGGCGTCAGGGTGGAGCCGTGGCTACGACGTTGCTGGATGCGCCATCGGGTGCGGTTGTCGGGGTCAGTGGATCGGTGATCGACGTCGCCTTTCCGCACGCGCCGCTGCCCGCAGGCCTCGAAGCGCTGCTCGTCGATTGGGACCGGCCGACGCCGCTGGTCGCGGAGGTCCAGCAGCACCTCGACCGCCACACCGTGCGCGCGGTGGCGATGCAGGATCTGGCCGGGCTGCGCTGTGGCACGCCCGTGCGTGCCACCGGCGCGCCGATCGCCGTCCCGGTCGGGGACGCGGTCCTCGGCCGGCTGATCAACGTGGTCGGGGTGCCCATGGATCGCGGCCCCGACTTCGCCGCCGGCGTCGCCCGGCGGCCGATTCATCACGCACCGCCGTCGCTTGCCGTCGAGGACGGCCGGCGCGAGATCTACCTGACCGGCATCAAGGTCGTCGACCTGCTGGCGCCGCTGGTCCGTGGCGGCAAGGCCGGCATGTTCGGCGGCGCGGGCGTCGGCAAGACGGTGCTGGTCATGGAACTGATCCGGGCGACGGCCCAGACCTATGCCGGCATCTCGGTGTTCGCCGGCATCGGCGAGCGCTCGCGCGAAGGTCACGAGCTGCTGCTGGAGCTTCGCCGTTCCGGCGTGCTCGCGAACACGGCGCTCGTGTTCGGGCAGATGGGCGAACCGCCCGGGGCCCGCTGGCGGGTCGGCCTGACCGCGCTGGCCGTCGCCGAGCATTTCCGCGACACGATGGGGCGGAACGTCCTCCTGCTGATCGACAACGTGTTCCGCTTCGTCCAGGCCGGCAGCGAGGTGTCGGGCCTGCTGGGCCGGCTGCCGTCGCGCGTGGGCTACCAGCCGACCCTGGCCAGCGAGATAGCGGAGCTTGAGGAGCGGATCGCCTCGGTGCGCGGCGCGTCGGTGACCTCGATCCAGGCCGTCTACGTGCCGGCCGACGACTTCACCGATCCCGCCGTGGCGCAGCTGTTCACCCATCTCGACACCTCGATCGTGCTCAGCCGCGAGATGGCGAGCCAGGGTCTGTACCCGGCGGTCGATCCGCTGGCGTCGCATTCGGCGGTGCTCGATCCGCTCATCGTCGGGGAGGCGCACTATCGCATCGCCGATGCAGTGCGCCGCGCGATCGAGCACTACCGGGAGCTGCAGGAAATCATCTCGCTCCTGGGCATCGAGGAGCTGTCACCGGAGGATCGGCGCCTGGTCAATCGGACGCGCCGCCTGATCCGCTTTCTGACCCAGCCGTTCCAGGTCACCGAGGGCTTCACCGGCACGCGCGGTGCCTCGGTGTCGCTGGAGGAGACGGTGGACGGCTGCCGGCGCATCCTGGACGGCGAGGCCGACGCGTGGGCCGAAAGCTCGCTCTACATGGTGGGCAGCCTCGCCGAGGCCCGCGTCAAGGAGCGGCAGGCCGCAAGGGGAACGGCATGAGGTTGGTGCTGACGACCCCGCAGCAGAGCGTGCTCGCCCTGGAGGACGTGCTGGCCGTGCACGCGGAGGACTCAACGGGGCGATTCACCATCCTGCCGGGTCATGCGGACTTCGTGACCGTGCTGGCCGTTGCCGTGCTGGGCTGGCGCCAGCGCTCCGGGGTGGAAGGGCAGGTGGCGGTCAGGGGCGGGGTGTTCGTGGTCCGCGGCGGCCGGGAGGTGTCGGTGGCCTCTCGTCAGGTGGTGGTCGAGCGCGCGCCGGGTGAGCTTGGCACGGCCGTGCTCGCCGACCTCGCGGCGGAGGAAGTGGCCGAGCGCGCAGCCCGCCTCGAGGCGACGCGGCTCGAGCTTGCCACGTGGCGGCGGCTGCGCCGCTATCTCGCCGCAGGCCATGGCCCGGCGCCGCGCCGGAATGGCGAGCCATGGGCCGGCGACGGCGCGCCGGCCGAAGCGAGCGGCTGAGCGTGCATGACCGAGCGGAACGGCAAGGCGCAAGCCGAGAACCACCTGCATCGCAGCGTGGAGCTGCGGCGCCGTCGGCGCGCGCAATGGGAGCGGGAGGGTGAGCGGCCACTCGCCCGCAATCTCGCTCTCATCGGCGCCGTCGGCTGGCTGGTCGTCGTTCCTGCGGTGCTCGGCGCCTTTGCCGGGCGATGGCTGGACGACGCCCTCGGCACGGGCATCATGTGGAGCGCTGGTCTGATCTTCGCCGGCGTCGTCGCCGGTGGATGGATGGCATGGAAGCGGGTGGAGCGCGAATGACGGCGATGCCGCTGATCACGGCCATGGCCTGCGGCGGGCTCGGGGTCGTTGCCGGGCTGGTGCATTTCCGCCTGATGCGGCAGGCCATCCGCAAGCATGTCGAGGCGCACGATGCCCGAGGCGCGCTGCCCCTGCATCTCGCTCGGCTGGCGCTGGCCATCATCCTGTTCGGTCTCGCCGCGCATCTTGGGGCGTTGCCGCTGCTGGCGACGTTCGCCGGCTTCCTGGTCGCGCGGCGCCTGGTGGTCCGGGCCGTGCACGTGCCGACATGATCCACGCCTCGCCCCTGGCCAGCGAGCCACTGTTCGGGCTCGGCCCGCTCGTGATCACGATGCCGGTCGTGACCACGTGGGGTCTCATGCTGGTCCTGGTCGTGGCGAGCTGGCTCGTCACCCGCCGGCTCGCGGTGCAAGCCGGTCCGGCGCAGGCGGCGCTGGAAATCCTGGTCGAGGCCATCGACGGGCAGCTTCACGACATCATGCGGCGCGAGCCGGGCCCGTACCTCGCGCTCCTGGGCACGCTGTTTGTCTATCTCGCCGCGGCCAATCTCTGCGGGGTGCTGCCCGGGATCTCCCCGCCGACGAGCCGGCTGGAGACGCCGGCGGCGCTGGCCATCGTCGTCTTCTGCTCGGTCCATGTGGCCGGCGTCCAGGGGCGCGGCCTGCGCGGCTACCTCGCGAGCTACCTGCAGCCCAACCCTCTCTTGCTGCCGCTGAACATCCTCGAGGAGTTCACCCGGACCTTCTCGCTGATGGTCCGCCTGTTCGGCAACATGATGAGCCACGAGCTCGTCATCGCCGTCGTGGTGCTGCTGGCGGGTCTGCTGGTGCCGGTGCCCTTCCTGCTTCTCGCGATCATGGTCGGCCTGATCCAGGCCTACATCTTCACCGTCCTCGCGGCCGTGTTCATCGCCGCGGCCGTCCAGAACGAGAAAGGCGCAGCGTCGCCATGACCATTGAGATGTTGAGCATTCTCGGCGCGGTCCTCGCCGTTTCGGTGGGCTCGATCCTGCCGGCCTACAGCGAGGGCAAGGCCGTGGCCGCGGCACTGGAGGCGATCGCGCGCCAGCCGGAGGCGGCCGGCGTCATCTCGCGGACCCTGTTCGTGGGCCTGGCGATGATCGAGACCATGGCGATCTACTGTCTCGTGATCGCCCTCCTGCTGTTGTTCGCCAACCCGTTCGTGCACTGAGATGACGCCGGACTGGTCGACGCTGCTGCTGCAGCTCGTCAACTTCCTCGTCCTGGCCTGGCTGCTGCGGCGGTTCCTGTTCGCGCCGGTCAAGCGGGTGATCGAGCAGCGGCGGCAGCTGGCGGCGGCGGCGCTGGCCGACGCCGAGCGCCAGCAGGAGCAGGCCGCGGTGGCCGAGCGGGAGTTCCGTACCAGGGCCGCCGCGCTCGAGGCGGAGCGCCAGGCGATGCTGCGCGACCTGCACACCCGGCTCGAGCGGGAGCGGCAGGCGGCGTTGGTGGCGGCCCAGGCCGAGGCGGCCAAGCTCGTGGCGGATGCGCGGGTGGGTCTCGACACGGAACGGCAAGCGGCGCTGACCGGGCTGCGCGCCCAGCTCGCCGATCTGGCGGTAGCGATGGCGCGCGCCGTCCTCGTCCGGCTCGATCCCGGACCACTCACCGAAAGCCTGTTCGATGCCGCGGCGACCTATCTCGACGGCCTGCCGGCGGGCGAGCGCGACCGCCTGCGCGCCGAGCTCGCCGCTGCCGACGCGCCGATCGTCGTGGTGACGCCGCTGGCGCTGTCGGACCGGCTCGTCCTCGCCTGGCAGGCGCGCCTGGCCAACTGCCTGGGCGGCGGCAATCCGGTGCGCTTCGCCGTCGAGCCCGATCTGGTGGCCGGGCTCGAGCTGCGACTGCCGAGTTCGCGCCTGACCTTCTCGGTCGCCGACATGCTGGCCCGGGCGCGGGCGGAATTGGTCGAGCATGCTCCCGCTGCATGACGATCTCGCCGGCTGGCTGGATTCCAGCCTTGGCCGGCTGGATGGGGCGTGGCTGACGCCGCGGCTCGAGCAGGTGGGGCGCGTCGTGCGCGTCGGCGACGGGATCGCCGAGATCGACGGGCTGGCGCAGACCCGCCTGCACGAGATTGTGCATTTTGCGGGCGGGGCGCAGGGGATCGCCGTGCAGCTGCACGGGCGCCGCTCGGCCTGCGTGCTGCTCGCCGGCGGTGATTCGGTGGTCGCCGGCCAGGAGGTTCGCGGCACCGGCGACGTCGCTCGCGTGCCGGTGGGGCCGGGCCTGCTCGGCCGCGTCGTCGACGTCACCGGGCAGGCGCTCGATGGCGGGCCGCCGATCCAGGCCGAGCGCAGCGATCCGGTCGAGCGCGAGGTGCCGGCGATCGTCGACCGGGATCTGGTCACGCAGTCCCTGGCCACCGGCATCACCGTCGTCGACGCCATGGTCCCGTTGGGCCGCGGCCAGCGCCAGCTCATCATCGGCGACCGCAAGACCGGCAAGACCGCGCTGGCGATCGACGCCATCGTCAACCAGCGGCGCAGCGACGTGATCTGCGTCTATGTCGCGGTCGGCCAGAAGGGCTCGACGATCCGCCAAGTGATCGAGTCCGTTCGGCAGCATGGCGCATTCGCACGATGCGTGTTCGTCGTGGCGCGGGCGGACGACCCGGCCGGGGCGCAATGGCTCGCACCCTACGCCGCCTGCACGATCGCCGAGTACTTCCGCGACCGTGGTCGGCATGCACTGCTGGTGCTGGACGACCTGACCGCGCATGCCGCGGTCTACCGGCAACTGTCCTTGCTGCTGCGCATGCCACCGGGCCGCGAAGCCTATCCGGGCGATATCTTCTACCTGCATTCGCGGCTGCTCGAGCGTGCGGCCAAGCTGTCGCCCGAGCTGGGCGGCGGGTCGCTGAGTGCTCTGCCCATCGCCGAGACCCAGGCCGGCAATCTGAGCGCCTACATCCCGACCAACCTGATCTCGATCACCGACGGGCAGATCTATCTGGAGGCCAAGCTGTTCTACGAGGGGCAGAAGCCCGCCGTGAACGTCGGCCTCAGCGTGTCGCGCGTCGGCGGCGTCACCCAGCCGCGGGCCTTGCGCCGCCTCGCCGAGCGGCTGCGGCTGGACTACGCGCAATTCCTCGAGCTGGAGGCGTTCGCCCGCTTCGGGGCCCTGGTCGAGGAGCGGACCCGTCGCGCCCTGGAGCGCGGGCGGCGGATTCGGGCGATCCTGCGCCAGTCCCAGCTCGCACCGCGCGCGCTGGCCGAGCAGGTGGCGCTGCTGCTGGCGGTGGCCCACGGGCGGCTCGATGCCGTGCCGGCCGAGGGGCTGGAGGCGCTGCTGCCGCAGCTCCTGGTCCGCCTTGCCACGGAGGTGCCGCACCTACTCGCCGCGATCGAGACGACGGGTGATCTCGACGACACCGGCCAAGCCGCACTCCTCGCCGCCATCGACGCGGCGCTGGCTCAGCCGGCCGCGACGGCCGGCTGAGCCATGCCCCAGCTCATCGAGCTCGAGGCCCGCGTCCACCATCTGCGCGGGCTGCAGGAACTGGTTCGCGCCCTGCGGGGCATCGCCGCCGTCCGGATGCAGGAGAGCCTGCAGGCCCTGCAGGCGACGCGCCGCTACAGCGCCGCCATTGCCGAGGCCATCGGTTTGGCCATGGCGCTGTTGCCGCGGCCACCAGCCGAGCTGCGGCCGGTGGCCGGGCAGGAGCGGCTGCGGTTGGTGATCGGCACGGAGCATGGCTTCGTCGGCGGCCTGGGCGAGCGGCTGGTGGAAGCGCTGCGGTGCGCCCCGCCGGGCTGCGGGCTCGCGGTGGCTGGCCGGCGGACCGCAGCGCTGGCCATCGACCAGGGCCTGTCCCTGGCCTGGAGCGAGGCCGCCGCCGCGCATGTCGGTGGCATCGCCGCGGTCGCCCGCCGGCTCGCCCACGCGCTCGGCGCCGCCCACAGTGTCGAGCTCGTCTATGTCCGCTATCTCGGCAGCGGCCGGCGCGAGCTGGTGGTGCAGGCCGTGGTGCCGATCGAGGCCGCCCGGTTCGATCTCGCGCGGCAGGGCATGCCGCCGCTGCATCACGTGGCGCCGGAAGCGCTGCTGGCCGAGCTCGCCGGCGAGTTCCTCCTCGCCGAGCTGGCGCAGGGCCTGACCGAGGCGCTGACCAGCGAGAACGAGGCGCGGATGCGGGTCATGGATGCGGCCGACCGCAACATCACCGAGAAGAGCGCGCATCTCGGCGAGGAGTTGCGCCGGCTGCGCCAGGAGGCGATCACGACGGAGCTGTTGGACGTCATCACCGGTGCCGAGGCGGTGGCCCGACCAGGCCGGCCGCCATAGCCACGGGCCACCGACCATGGTCGCGGCTTGCCTCCGGCCCGCCGCCGCGCGACATAGGCTCAAGCAGAAAAGGGCCGCCTCCATGCATGCCTACGCCAATCCCCTGCGTTTCCAGCGGATCGCCGATGCCGTCTATCCCTGGACGGCCTGGGCCACGCTCCTGCTGGCGCCGGTCGGGCTCTACCTCGCCCTGGTCGTGGCGCCGCCCGACTACCAGCAGGGCGAGGCCTACCGCATCATGTTCATCCACGTGCCTGCCGCCTGGATGAGCATGTTCTGCTATTTGTGCGTCGCCGCGGGCAGCGCCGTCGGGCTGATCTGGCGCCATCCGCTGGCCGAGGTCGCGGCCCGGGCCGCGGCGCCGATCGGGGCCGCCTTCACCGCGATCGCGCTGATCACCGGCTCGCTGTGGGGCAAGCCGATGTGGGGCACCTGGTGGGTATGGGATGCCCGCCTGACCTCGGTGCTGATCCTGTTCTTCCTCTATCTCGGCTACATGGCGCTGCACGATGCGTTCGAGGATCCGGCGCGCGGCGCCCGGGCCGCGTCGATCCTGGCGCTCGTGGGCGTGGTCAACCTGCCGATCATCAAGTTCTCGGTCGACTGGTGGAACACGCTGCATCAGCCGGCCAGCATCATCCGCATGGACGGGCCGCATCTCGCCCCCTCGATGCTGTGGCCGCTGCTGACCATGGTCCTGGTCTTCAAGCTCTATTTCGTCACCGTCCTGCTTCTGCGCATGCGCGCCCAGCTCACGGAGCGCCGGATCCAGAACCTGCGCTTGAGCGCGCAGACCTGAGCTATCGCCGGTCCGCCGGCCGCGGCTGCCCGATGGCCGCGGCGATCGGATCAAGACATCCCTATGGTACGTAGTCCGCGACGAGGCTGCCCTTTCTTGCTGCGGGCATGCCGCAACAATGATTAATTGGTTGTTATCCTTGGTAGCCACTTTGCTCGCATCGCGCATTGCTCTGGGGAGGAAATACGATGATCCGGCTCGTCGCCGCCTCGCGGCGATTTTTGCTTTTGACCCTGCCGCTCCTGCTGCTGGCCGTGCCGGCCGCGGCGGCGTCGCGCAATATCCTGCTCGTGATCGCCGACGATTACGGCATCGACGTCACCACCTACTACCCGCAGGCCGATCGGCAGACGACCACGCCACCGGCGCCGAAGACGCCGAACCTGGCCAAGCTCGCCAAGGCCGGCCTGCTGTTCCGCAATGCGTGGGCGCAGCCGAGCTGCTCCCCGTCGCGGGCCACGGTGTTCACCGGCCGCTACGGCTTCCGCACCGGCATCGGCAAGCCGGTCCCGGACGACGTCACGCAGCCGGAGCCGATCCTGTCGCCGACCGAGTTCACGCTGCCGAGGGCTTTCGCCAGAACCGCCGTCGGCAGGAAGTACGACCTGGTGCACATCGGCAAATGGCATCTGAGCCGCGGCATCGACGACCCGCGGCAGTTCGGCTGGCAGTACTTCTCGGGCCCGCACCCGAATCTGGCCCACCTGCCCGACTATTTCGCCTGGCCGAAGGTCGTCAACGGCGTCCAGTCGACCTCGACCGTCTATGCGACCACCGATCAGGTCAACGACACCATCGCCGCGATCGGCCGGGCGAAGAAGGCCGGTCATCCCTACTTCATCTGGCTGGCGCTGAGCGCGCCGCATTCGCCCTACCAGAAGCCGCCGAACAACCTGCACACCCGTGACAGCCTGCCGGCCACGGGCGCGCCCCGGCGCGCCTACTACGAGGCCATGATCGAGGCGATGGACACCGAGATCGGCCGCCTGCTGAAGTCGGTGGATCTGAAGACCACGACGGTCATCTTCATGGGCGACAACGGCACGCCCAACGAGGTCATCGCCAAGCCCTACAATTGGGATCACGCCAAGCTGCGCGTCTACCAGCAGGGCGTGCAAGTGCCGTTGCTCGTCGCCGGTGCCGGCGTGGTCAATGCCGGGCGTCAGATCACCGGCTTGGTCAACAGCGTCGATCTCTACCCGACGATCCTCAATCTCGCCGGCATCACCATGGCGACGATCCTGCCGCCGGGCACGAAGGTCGACGGCGTCAGCCTGATGCCCTACGTCGCCAACCGGGCGACCGCGCCGGTGCGCGCGACGGCCTATGCCGACAAGTTCGACCTCGACGAGGCCACCACCTTCGAGCGTACCGTGCGCGACACCCGCTTCAAGCTGATCGAGCGCGCGCCCGGCCTGAAATGGCCGCAGCGCGAGTTCTTCGATCTGGCCAAGGATCCCTACGAGAAAAACAATCTCCTGGGCGGATCGCTGTCCGTCGACCAGGCCACCAAGCTCAACTTTCTCGATGGCGAACTCGACCGCCTGCTGGCCACGCGCTGACGCGTCCTGAAGCTCCCACCTCTGCGTGGGAGCTTCAGACGAAGCCTTGGGCGGCGGCCATGACCGCCGCGTAGCGGGCGCCCTTGGCGATCGTGACCAGGGCCAAGAATGGCAGGAGCGGGGTGCGCAGCACACCGGCAGCGACGGTGAGGCCGTCACCGGCGATCGGCAGCCAGGACAGGAGCAGCGAGGACTGGCCCCAGCGGCGGAACCAGTTCTGCGCCCGCTCGAGACCGTTCTGGCTGACCGGGAACCAGCGCCGGTCGGCGAACCGCAGCGCGAAGCGGCCCAGCCACCAGTTCAAGGTCGAGCCGGCGACGTTGCCGGCGGTCGCGACCAGCCACAGCGTCCATGCATCGAGGCCCTGCATCAGCAGAGCCACCATCAGCGCCTCGGACGCCCCAGGCAGCACCGTGGCGGCCAGCAGCGCGCTGGCAAACAGGCCAAGATAGAGCGCATCCAAGGCTTTGTTCTCCCGAATTGCCGCTGCCGGCGCGGCTCAGTGCCGTCGCCCTTGCGCGGCATGCGTCTTGCAGGCTTGCAGCGACCGCGCCGATCCGCCGCGTTTGCTGCCATTTTGCCGCGGGGCTATAAAGCGCCCGTCGTTCCGCGAGATCGGGGCGCTCCCCGCCGCGCGGCATCGTGAACTCACCAAGGGAGAATTCCGTTGCCCGTTTCCGGCCAAGATACGCTCCAGGTCCGCCGCTCGTTGCAGGTGGGCGATCTCAGCTACGACTACTTCTCGATTCCCGAGGCCGAAAAGTCGCTGGGCGACCTGTCGCGCCTGCCGTTCTCGATGAAGGTCCTGCTCGAGAATCTGCTCCGTTTCGAGGACGGACGTAGCGTCACCGTCGAGCATCTCAAGGCCATGCAGGCATGGCTCGCGGCGCGCACCTCCGAGCAGGAGATCGCCTATCGCCCCGCGCGCGTCCTGATGCAGGATTTCACCGGCGTCCCCGCCGTGGTCGATCTGGCGGCGATGCGCGACGCCATGGTGGCGCTGAGCGGCGATCCGCGAAAGATCAACCCCCTGGTCCCGGTCGATCTCGTCATCGACCATTCCGTCCAGGTCGACGCGTTCGGCAACAGCGGCGCCTTCGAGCGCAACGTGAACCTCGAGTACGAGCGCAACGGCGAGCGCTACGCGTTCCTGCGCTGGGGCTCGAAGGCGTTCGACAATTTCCGTGTCGTGCCGCCGGGCACCGGCATCTGCCATCAGGTCAATCTCGAGTACCTGGCGCAGGTCGTCTGGACGGCCAAGGAAGGCAACAAGGAGGTCGCCTATCCCGACACGCTGGTCGGCACCGACAGCCATACGACCATGGTGAACGGCCTCGCCGTGCTCGGCTGGGGCGTCGGCGGCATCGAGGCCGAGGCGGCCATGCTGGGCCAGCCGGTGTCGATGCTGATCCCCGAGGTCGTCGGCTTCAAGCTGACCGGTGCCTTGCCCGAGGGCGCCACCGCGACCGATCTCGTGCTGACCGTGACCCAGATGCTGCGCAAGAAGGGCGTGGTCGGCAAGTTCGTCGAGTTCTTCGGCGACGGTGTCGGCAAGCTGCCGCTGGCGGACCGGGCGACGATCGCCAACATGGCGCCCGAGTACGGCGCCACCTGCGGCTTCTTCCCGGTCGACGAGGTGACGCTCGGTTACCTGCGCCTGACCGGCCGGAGCCCGGAGCGGATCGCGCTGGTCGAGGCCTATGCCAAGGCGCAGGGCATGTGGCGCCACGACGGCATGGCCGACCCGGTGTTCACCGACACGCTCGAGCTCGACCTGGCCTCGGTCGAGCCGTCGCTGGCCGGCCCGAAGCGGCCGCAGGATCGCGTCGCGCTGAAGGCCGCGAAGAAGGGCTTCGAGGACGGTCTGGCCTCGCTCGCCGGCGACAGCCCGGCCGACGCCAGCGCCCCGGTCAAGGGGGCGGACTACGGCCTGCATCACGGCGACGTGGTGATCGCCGCGATCACCAGCTGCACCAACACGAGCAATCCCGGCGTGATGATCGCGGCCGGCCTCGTCGCCAAGAAGGCCGCGGAGAAGGGCCTGACCCGCAAGCCGTGGGTCAAGACCTCGCTGGCCCCTGGCTCGCGCGTCGTGACCGACTACCTCGCCAAGGCCGACCTGCAGCGCCATCTCGACGCCGTGGGCTTTGACCTGGTCGGCTACGGCTGCACCACCTGCATCGGCAATTCGGGTCCGCTACCGGATGCGATCGGCGAGGCGATCACCGACGGCAAGCTCGTCGTCGCGGCCGTGCTGTCGGGCAACCGCAACTTCGAAGGCCGTGTCCACGCGCAGGTCAAGGCCAACTACCTGGCCTCGCCGCCGCTGGTCGTGGCCTATGCGCTGGCCGGCTCGATGCTCAAGGACATCACCACCGAGCCCCTCGGCACCGGCAAGGACGGCCAGCCGGTCTATCTCAAGGACGTGTGGCCGACCCCGCAGGAGGTCGACGAGGCCGTGCGCGCGGCGGTGACCAGCGAGGGCTTCAAGTCCTCCTATGCCGACGTGTTCAGCGGCGACATGCACTGGGCCGCGATCGGCTCCGACAGTGCCGCCATGACCTATGGCTGGGACGACAGCAGCACCTACATCCAGCTGCCGCCCTACTTCGCCGGCATGCCGAAGCAGCCGGCGACCGCGGTGCCGGACATCAAGGGGGCGAACATCCTGGCGCTGCTCGGCGATTCGATCACCACCGACCATATCAGCCCCGCCGGCAACATCGCCAAGACCAGCCCGGCGGCCAAGTACCTGCAGGGCCGCGGCGTCGAGCCCAAGGACTTCAATCAGTACGGCGCCCGGCGCGGCAGCCACGACGTCATGATGCGCGGCACCTTCGCCAACATCCGCATCAAGAACGAGATGCTCGGCGGCAAGGAGGGTGGGCTGACCAAGCTCTGGCCCGAAGGCACCGAGATGTCGATCTACGACGCGGCCATGGCGTACAAGCAGCGCGGTACCCCGCTGGTCGTCGTCGGCGGCAAGGAGTACGGCACCGGCTCGTCGCGCGACTGGGCCGCGAAGGGCACCAACCTGCTCGGCGTCAAGGCGGTCCTGGCCGAGAGCTTCGAGCGCATCCACCGCTCCAATCTCGTCGGCATGGGCGTGCTGCCGCTGGTGTTCAAGAACGGCATGGACCGCAAGAGCGTCGGCCTCGACGGCAGCGAGACCATCGACATCCTGGGTCTCGCGGAAGGCCTGCGTCCGCGCATGGATCTCACCTGCCGCATCACCAGGGCCGACGGCTCGGTGACCGAGATCCCGGTGCTGTGCCGGGTCGATACGTTGGACGAGGTCGACTACTTCAAGCACGGTGGCATCCTGCAGTACGTGCTGCGCTCGCTGCTGGCCTCCAGCGAGGCCGCCGGGCACGCCTGAGCCTGGAGCGCGGGCCGGCCGCCAGCGGTCGGCCCGCCGCTTGACCCTGTGATGACAGCGATCCTAAGATCGTCGCCGAGCCAACGGGCTGCGCTGGCCGGGCCGCGTATGCGATAAGCTTTGCTTGGGAGGAACCTTGATGACCTTGGTCGCTCGCCGCTCCATGCTCGGGGCGGGTCTGCTGGCGTTGGGCCTGGCAGCCTGCAGCAACACCGAAGGCCCGGTTTCGGCCTCGACCAGCGGTGGCGCTGACAAGGCGAACATCGCCGCGCAGTCCGAGGCCGCCCTCGCCGATCTCTATCGGACGCGGCCGGGCACGAAGAAGCTCGACGATGCGGCGAAGGCGGTGCTGGTGTTCCCCAGCATCACCAAGGCCGGCCTCGGCATCGGCGGCCTCTACGGCAACGGCGCCATGTTCGAGAACGGCAAGGTGGTCGGCTATTACAACATCGCCGGCGGCACGTTCGGCTTGCAGATCGGCGCACAGAGCTTCTCGCAGGCCTATTTCTTCAATTCCTCCGAAGCGCTCGAGACCTTCCGCAAGACCAAGGGCTTCCAGCTCGGCGCGGGCGTGACCGCGGTCGCGGCCGACTTCGGCGCGGACGGCTCGCTGACCACCTCGACGCTGCAGAAGCCTCTGGTGGTGGTGACCTGGGGCCAGTCGGGCCTGATGGCCGGCATCGACGTCACCGGCGCCAAGATCACCGAGATCAATCCCTGATCGGCATGCCGTGTCGTTCCTGCCATGCCGCGGTCGCGGTGTAACGGGAACGACACGGCGACTGTGCGTGTCGCGCACGCATAAGCGCCCGTCCAGGGGCGAAAGATGGCCGATTTGACGGGCTGCTAACCGAGCAGGCAGCGCGGTGCTGGTGCCGCTTTCCTGCTCGGTGACTCGCCATGGATGCTTCGGCCCGGATGCTTGCCCTGCTGGCCGCGCGGCGGCCGCATTTCAGCCTGCAGCGCGAGTTCTACAGCGACCTCGACCTCTTTGCGTTGGAACTCGAGCAGATCTGGCGCAAGAGCTGGATCTTCGTCGGTCACACATGCGAGCTCGCCGAGCCGGGGCGCTGGTTCCGGGTCGATATCGGGCACGACTCGCTGATCATCCTGCGCGACCGGTCGATGCAGGTGCGGGCGCTGCACAATGTCTGCCGGCATCGCGGGGCGCGGGTGTGCCTGGAGGCCAAGGGGCGCTCCAGCCGGCTGGTCTGCCCCTACCATCAATGGAGCTACGATCTGGACGGCCGGCTCGTCCGTGCGCGCCACATGGGCGACGGCTTCGACATCACCGGCCTTGGTCTCAAGCCGGCGCATGTCGAGGTGGTCGCCGGCTGGGTGTTTGTGTCGCTGGCCGAGCAGCCGCCGTCCTTCGAGGACTATCGGCGCGATGTCGAGCCGTTCCTGACGCCGGTCGACATCGACAGGTGCAAGGTGGCCTACACGAGCACCATCGTGGAGCGCGGCAACTGGAAGCTCGTGATGGAGAACAATCGCGAGTGCTACCACTGCGCCGGCTCTCATCCGGAGCTGTGCGAGACGCTGGCCGAGTACGATGCGGTCGACGACCCGCGCGCCGATCCTGCCTTTGGCGAGCTGCTGGAGCGCAAGTACCGCGACTGGGAGGCATTGGGCCTGCCGTACCGGCCGACGCCGGCCAATCTCGGCTACCGGGCCGTGCGCCTGCCGTACATCAACGGCGCCGTCGCCATGACCATGGACGGCAAGCTCGCCAGCCAGCGTCTGCTCGGCCGGCTGGCCGACCCCGATCTCGGCTCGGTGCGGATGCTGAGCCTGCCCAACAGCTGGAATCATCTCGGCTCCGACCACGTGGTGAGCTTCCGCGTCCTGCCGATCTCGCCGACCGAGACCGAAGTCACCACCAAGTGGCTGGTGCACAAGGATGCCGTGGAAGGTGTCGACTACGACGTCGGCCGGCTCACGGAGGTGTGGTCCGCGACCAACGACCAGGATCGGCGGCTGGTCGAGATCACGCAGATGGGCGTGCTGTCCTCGGCCTATGTCCCAGGCCCGTATTCGTCGGAGATCGAGATGGGCGTGCGCGATTTCGTCGACTGGTATTGCCAGACGATGCGCGCGCGCTTGGAGCCGATGGCGGAGAATGGCTTGCCGGTTGCCGCAGAGTAGTCCGGGCATTGCTTGCTTTCTCGATATTTATCAACTTTTGGTTGTATGTGGACTTGAGCCTCGTTCAGCCGTAGAGTGCCGGCGCCCCGGTGCGACGGGCCGGCGAACGGATGTGGGGGAACCGGTGAGGCTGCGGCAAGTTCAAACGTCTGGCGTGGCACGGACGTGTGCTGGTGACCGATGAGCAAGCGGGCCGACCGAAACAACGTCGATGCCGGCAGAAAGTACGACGTGGAATCGGACGAGAAGATGCTGGAGCGGGGCTTTGACCGCTGGCTGAACCGTCAGCTGCATCGGATCTATGACCCGGTGCTGAACGAGGCCGTACCCGACGAGATCATGCGTCTCGTCGAGCAGTTCGACGTGACGCCGGAAGCCTCACAGGATAACGAGGACGAGCGAAAGTCGTGAGAACTTGACCGGAATTCCGATGCTACGTCAGCTCTCCCGAAGAGTCCTTGGCCAATGAGCAGCGAACTCGCCCACGATATTTCCAGGCATCTGCCTTATTTGCGCCGTTACGCGCGTGCTTTGACGGGTGATCAGCGCATTGGCGACTCGCTGGTGGCCGCGAGCCTCAAGCAGCTCTTGAGCAAGCAGACGCAGCTCGGCCGCGAGGCGGTGCGGGTGACCCTCTACCGTTCGCTGGCGGCGATCTGTGCGCGTGCCGCCAACCTGTCGAGCCGGGCGCCCGAAGGTGCGGCCGAGAACGAAGGGATCGTCGCGCAGGCCGTCTCACGTCTTCCCGGCGTGCGGCGTCAGTTGCTGTTGCTGTCCACCTTGGAAGGTTTCTCCGCGACTCAGATCGCCACGATCATGCAGTTGCCCGAGGACGATGTCCGGCACGAGCTGGCCGCGGGCAAGCAGGAGCTGCGCGAGCAGCCACCGACCAGCATCCTGATCATCGAGGACGAGCCGGTCATCGCGCTGGATATCTCGCACACGGTCAGCGAGAGCGGCCATCGGGTCACGGGTATCGCCACCACCCATCGCGAGGCTGTGGAGCTGGCGCGCGCCGACCCGCCCGGGCTGGTGCTGGCCGACATCCAGCTCTCCGACGACAGCTCCGGCATCGAGGCCGTGCGGGAGATCCTCGAGCACTATCGCCTGCCGGTCGTGTTCATCACGGCTTTCCCCGATCGGCTGTTGACCGGCGAACGGCCCGAGCCGGCGTTCTTGATCACCAAGCCGTTCGAGCCCGAGACCCTTGCCGTGGCAATCTCCCAGGCCCTGGCGTCGCACCGCATCTGAGGCGTTTCGTGGCGCTGAGATTTCGGCAAAAAAGGCTGGGAACCTTGTTCGGCTCGGAACGTTGAATAGATGCTAGAGAGTCGAGGCAACCAGAGAGCATGCTATGAGCGTATTTCGGGAGGACGTTGCGGCGCTGGTGCCCCATCTGCGTGCGTTTGCGCGCAGCCTGACCAGAGGTGATGTCTCCTTGGCCGATGACATCGTGCAGGACACGATTGTCAACGCCTTGCAGGCACAGCACCAGTTCACGCCTGGCACCAACCTCAAGGCATGGTTGTTCACGATCCTGCGCAACCGTTTCAGGAGCGTGATCGCGCGCAAGCATGTCTCGTCCGAAATTTCCGACGACGAGCTCGAGCGTCATGCTTGGGTTTCGGCTGAGCAGGAAAGCCGGATCGAGGTCGCCGCGTTCAAGCGCGCCTTCCGGATGTTGAGCGAGGCCCACCGCGAGGTGCTCGTGCTGACCGCGGTGCATGGCCTGCCGTACGACCAGATCGCCGAGATCTGCGGCTGCGAGGTCGGTACCGTGAAGAGCCGCGTCAACCGCGCGCGTGCCATCCTCAAGCGGATTCTGCTCGACGAGACCGTTCCGGTCGATGCCGCCAAGCTGCCTGGTGCGGAGCGTGCTGCCAAGCTCGGGCCGGTGCCGACCGACCTCGCGGGCAAGACGCCGGTGCGCGACCGACGTCCACAGCTTCACGCCGCTCATGCTCCATCCTTGAACTGACGATTGGATCAGGCGACGCTTTCGGAGGCGTCGCCTGCATCGTCAGGGGCAAACACCTCCAGCGCTCGCGGCAGGACGGCGAAACTCACCGGCGTATGCGTGGTGAGTTCGCCGTCCGTGTTGATTTTGAGCCGTTTGTTGGTCTCTACCTCGATCCTGTCGGCGGTGATCGTGGTCACTCCCGGCGTGTCGCGATGCTGGCCGCGCAGCAGCCACGGCAACCGCCGCAGCAGCGCCCAAGCACTCTGCGGCGCCAGGGCGTAGAGATGGAGCACGCCGTCGTCGATGGCGGCCGCCTCGTGCACGACGATGCCACCGCCATGGTAGCGACCGTTGCCCACGGCGATCTGGATGGCGATCTGCTCCGTGGTTTGGCCGTTGGCGCGGATGCGGACATGGAAGGGCGTTCCCATCCCGACGCGGATCAGCGTCAGCGGGTAGGCCAACGCCCCGAACCAGCGCTTCGTCTCGCGATTCATGCTGGCTGCCAGCCTGGCGCTCAGGCCGATGGTCGCGATGTTGAAGAACAACCGTTCGTTGGCGCGGCCGATGTCGATCCGACGCCGCCGCCCGGTCACGATGATCTGCGTCGCCGCCACCGGATCTGGTGGAATGCCCAGCACGCGTGCCAGGTCGTTGGCCGTGCCCAGCGGCAGAATCCCGAACGGCAAGCCGGTGTCGACCAGCGCTTCGGCGGCGGCGTTCATCGTGCCGTCGCCGCCGCCGAGTATCACTGCATCCACTTGGTCGCGATGCGCTTGAATGGCCGCCCCGATGTCGGCCGAGCTGGCAAGCTGCGGTCGCACCACGGCGATGCCGGCGGCCTTGAGGCCATCCAGCGCAGCATCGATACCTTCGGCACCGCGGCGGCTGCCGGTGTTGACCAGCAGCAGTGCACGCTTGATTGGCAAATCTCTCTCCCAGGTTTTCGCCCCGCTCAACCGGCCACCTGTGCCCGGGCGGCGATCAGCGTGTTGCGCAGCAGGCAGGCGACGGTCATCGGCCCCACACCTCCGGGCACGGGTGTGATGGCACCTGCGACCATCACCGCGCCGGGGAAGTCGACGTCGCCGACGAGATGGCTGCCGCCGCTGGGTTCGGTGACGCGGTTGATGCCGACGTCGATGACGGTCGCACCGGGCTTGATCCAGTCCGCCCGCACCATCGCCGGGCGACCGACGGCCGCGACGAGGATGTCGGCGCGCCGGCACACCGCAGGCAGATCGCGTGTCCGGGAATGGGCGACGGTCACGGTGCAGTCCTCGGTGAGCAGCAGGGCCGCCATGGGCTTGCCCACGATGTTGGAGCGGCCGAGCACCACCACGTCGCGTCCGGCGAGCGCGGTCTCGCCCAGCGTTGCGCGGAGCAGGTGCAGACACCCGTAGGGCGTGCACGGCACCAGCAGGTCCTTGGGCAGGCGCCGGCCGGCGGAGTTCAGGCGACCGACATTGAGCGGGTGGAAGCCGTCGACGTCCTTTGCCGGCGCTATCGCGGCGAGCACGGCCTGCGCATCGATCTGCGGCGGCAGCGGCAGCTGCACCAGGATGCCGTGCGTTCGCGGGTCGCGGTTGAGGCGGTCGATCTCGGCCAGCAGCCGCGAGGTCGTGGTCTCCACCGGCAGCTCGATCAGCGCGTCGTCGATGCCAACCTGGGCCGCCATGCGCGTCTTGGTGCGGACGTAGGTGCGGCTCGCCGGATCGTCGCCCACGATCAGGACGCACAGGCCCGGCGCATGGCCGTGCCGGGCCAGGAAGGCAGCGGCCTGGTCGCGCACCTGTCCGCGCACCTGCGCCGCCGCCGCCTTGCCGTCGATGATGGTCGCCGTCGTCACTCGCTCCGCTCCTACCTCCGTGGTCGGCCAGCCGGCCCCGGTTCACTCGCCGGCGGACGATGCCAGAGCCAAGGCGGATAAGCGACAGTGCCGTGTCGCGTTTGGTGCTCGACGGATCGGAGCCGATCTGCCACCTCTCCCGCCGGTCCAGCGCAGCGACACGTGGATGCTTGTCGGATGAGTGAGCTCGACACGATCGAGACGGCGATCGAGGCGATCCGCCGCGGTGAGATGGTCATCGTCGTCGACGACGACGACCGTGAGAACGAAGGCGACCTGATCATGGCGGCCTCGCTGGCAACGCCGGAGCAGATCGCGTTCATGGTCCGCCACACCAGCGGCATCCTGTGCACCCCCCTTACCGCCGACCATGCCGAGCGGTTGCGTCTGCAGCCCATGGTGAGCGTCAACGACGCGCCGTTGCAGACGGCGTTCACGGTGTCGGTCGACTACCGGTTCGGCCTGACGACCGGCATCTCCGCCGACGAGCGGACCAACACCATCCGCGCCCTCGCCAATGGCAATATCGGTGCCGAGGACTTCGTCCGGCCCGGGCATATCTTCCCGTTGGTGGCGCGTGACGGCGGTGTGCTCGTCCGCTCCGGCCATACCGAGGCCGGCGTCGATCTGTGCCGGCTTGCCGGCCTGCCGACCGTCGGCGTCCTGGCCGAGCTCGTCAACGACGACGGCTCGGTCAAGCGGCTGCCCGAGCTCAAGACGTTCGCCGCCGAACACGATCTCCGCATCGTCTCCATCGCCGATCTGATCGAGTATCGGCAGCGCCGCGATCATCTGGTCCGCCGTGTCGCCGTGTTCGAGACCGCCACGGCCGTCGGCCCGGCCATGGCCATCGTCTACGCCACCTCGTTCGATCCGTTCCAGCACGTGGCGCTGGTCTTCGGCGATCTGGGCGATGGTCAGCGCATCCTCGCCCGCATCCACCGTGAGCAGCCGCTGGTCGATCTGCTCGGTTGCGGTGCCGGCAGCATCGACCGGGCCATGGCGCGGATCGGCCGCGAACGGCGTGGCGTGTTCGTGTTGTTGCGGGATGCCGTCGTCGCTCAACCCACGGCTGACGCCGAAGGCGGCGACGAGACGCACGCGAGCGCGCAGCGACGGCTGCGGCAATGGCGCGAGGTCGGGCTAGGAGCGCAGATCCTGCGCGATCTCGGGGTCGCCTCGATCCGCCTCCTGGCCAACCATCAGCGTCATTACATCGGTCTGTCCGGCTTCGGCATCGTCATCGCCGAAACCGAGCTGCTCGAGCCGTAAGGTCGAGCCGCACCTCGCGGCGACCTCAGTCGTCGCGATCGACCAGCCCCAAGGCGGCGAGCTCCTCGAGGATCGCCTCCGAGGTCGGATCGGGACGTCTCGGCGCAAAGCTCTGCATCGGCGGACGGCGCGCTTCGACACCCGACCGCTGGGGCAGGGGCGCATAGCTCCGCGGTGCTAGCGTGCCCGGCGCCGCGGGTGCTGCAGGCGTCCGCAGCCTCAGCGTCGTCGCACGGTTTCGGTCGGTCATGGTGATGATACCGCTCTGGCGTGTCGTGAAGAGAAGCGTCGATGAGCTGCACGCATGGATGACGGCTGCAAGAACGTTACGCTCCGGACTTGCCGGCGCGATCCCAAACCCTCGAACCGTTGCAATTCAAGAGCAGAGGGCGCGGCATCGACCAGATCGGTAGTATCCCCAAAATGAAAGAGGGCTGCAGCGAGAACACGGTGCAACTTACCGCGTTCTCGGCAAAATCGCAACCGCGCGCTCCGTGTCATTGATGGGCTATTCGGTGACAAAAGGGCAGCCGTGCTAGCGTGAAATGACCAATCCGTCGCGACGGGCCGACAGGCGATTCACGCCGGCCCGTGGGTCATGGGAACCGTCTCCAGGCACGGTGCCCGATGCTCGAGCCCGGCCGTCCGCGGCCCGAGCATGTACGCCAGGGCGCCGGCAAAGGCGGCGCGGTACTCGACACGCTCGTAGATCGAGACGTGGCTCGCACCTTCGATCCAGGCGACCAGCACCGGACGGCGCAGCCTGGCGACGAGCCGCTTGGTGCGCGCGGGCGAGACGACCCGGTCACGCTCGGCAGCGATCACCGCCACCGGCAGATCGAGGTCGGCCAGTGCCTCGTCCGAGCGGAACGGATGGCGCAGCAGCCAGCGCACGGGCGCGTACGGGTAGCGCTCGCCGGCGACCGCCGCGATCGAATCGAACGGCGTCACCAGAATGGCGCCGGCTAGCGGGCGGGCCCGCGCCAGCTGGGCCGCGACGCCCGAGCCGAGGCTGAAGCCCGCCACCACAATCCGCGCCGGCTGGAGCAGGGCCTGCAGATGATCGAGGATCCGTGCGGCATCGGCCGTCAGCACCGCCTCGTTCGGCTTGCCCCCGCTGGGCCCGTAGCCGCGATAGTAGAAGGTCGCGATGTCGACGTCGTCCAGCCACCCGTCGAAATGGCGCAGCCGCCAGCCATTGTCCTCGGCATTGCCGCCGAAGACGAGCAACAGGCCACGGCTGGCGCGATGCGCGCGCCGCAGCCCCCCGACCAGCCGGATGCCGTCGGGCATGACGATCTCCAGCCGCTCGTCGGCATGCGCGAGCTCGGTGATCGCGACCAGGCCGAACCCCCAGCCCACGAACACCAGCCGGTCCTGCTGCCACCACAGCACGCCGACGAACAGGCACCAGAGCAGGAAGCCGGCCAGCAGGATCGTGGCGACGAGCACCGCTATGGCCGTGCTGCCTTGGCCGGCCGTGGCCGAGGGCAATGCCGGTCGTACCGCGGCTGCGCCTTGACCATGGACGAGAACGAGCTGAGCAGCGCCATGGGTCGAACCTAACGTTGTCCCATCGCCGAATCCAGCCCGCGCGGCCGGGCGAAAGAATCGATTGCATGGCAGCCACGGGCGCGGAGGATGGGTGGCGCAGCAACGAGGAACGGGCCATGAGCGGCACGACGGGCGATCGGCGGCGCGGCGGGCGCGACGCACGGCGGCAGTTGCGGGCGGCACCGTTGGCGGAGGCGCTCCGGCCGGTGCGCCCTGGTCTCGACGGGGGGCGCTACCGGCCGCTGCGCGCGGCGGAGATCCGCACGATCCACGGCGCGGCGCTCGACGTGCTCGAGCAGCTGGGCATGGCGCAGGCGCTGCCGTCCTGCATCGATGCCTGCACCGCGCGCGGCGCCTTCCTCAACGAGCATGGACGGCTCTGCTTCCCGCGCGCCCTGGTCGAGGATGTCGTCGCCGGCGCGGCGCGGCGCTTCCCGCTCCACGCGCAGGAGCCGCGCCACGACCTCGAGCCCTGGGGCAGCAAGGTCCATTTCGGGACGGCTGGTGCCGCCGTGCACATGGTCGACCTCGAGACTCGCGCGTACCGCGAATCGGTGCTGCAGGACCTGTACGACGCCGCGCGCATCGTCGATGCGCTCGACCATGTCCATTTCTTCCAGCGCACCCTGGTCCCGCGCGACATGGTGGGGGCGATGGAGCTGGATCTCAACACGCTCTACGCCTGCATCGCCGGCACCACCAAGCATGTCGGCACGAGCTTCTGCCGTGGCGAGACGTTGAATGCGGGGCTCGAGATCCTGCACCTCGTCGCCGGCGGCGAGGCCGCCTGGCGGGCGCGGCCCTTCGTCAGCCTGTCCTGCTGTTTCGTCGTGCCGCCGCTGCGCTTCGCCGAAGATGCTTGCCGCGGGCTCGAGGTGGCCGTCGCCGGCGGCATGCCCGTGCTGCTGCTCTCCGCCGGACAGGCCGGGGCCACCTCGCCGGCCGCCCTCGCCGGCTCGGTGGTCCAGGCCGTAGCCGAGGTTCTGGCCGGGCTCTGCTACGTCAACGCGCTGAAGCCAGGCGCACCCGCCATCTTCGGCACCTGGCCTTTCGTGTCCGACCTGCGCACCGGGGCGATGTCCGGTGGCAGCGCGGAGCAGGCGCTGCTCATGGCCGCCTGCGCGCAGATGGGTCAGTTCTACGACCTGCCGACCGGCGTCGCCTCGGGCATGAGCGACGCCAAGCTCCCCGACGCCCAGTCGGGGGCCGAGAAGGGCTACAACCATGCGCTGGTCGGCAACGCCGGCGCGAACCTGATCTACGAGGCGGCCGGCATGCAGGCTAGCCTGCTCGGCTTCAGCCACCAGAGCCTGGTCATCGACAACGACATCATCGGTGCCAGCTTGCGCACGATCCGCGGCATCGAGGTCGACGAGGCGTCGCTGTCGATCGAGACCATGCGCGAGATCTGCATCGGCGGGCCGGGGCATTATCTGGGCAGCCGGCAGACGCTCGAGCTGATGCAGCGCGACTATTTCTATCCCGCGCTCGGTGACCGGGCCAACCCCAAGGAGTGGGCCGAGCAGGGCCGCACCGACATCGTCCAGCGTGCCACGGCCAAGGTCGAGCAACTGCTGAGTGGCCACTTCCCGGCTCACCTCGCCGCCGTCGATCGGCAGATTCGTGACCGGTTCCCGATCCGGCTGCCCGAAGCCTCGATGCGGCCGGCGGCGGCCAAAGGGATCGCGGCATGAGCCGGACCGCCCGCGTCGTCGTCATCGGCGGCGGAGCCGTCGGCTGCAGCGCGCTCTACCATCTCGCGCTGCGCGGCTGGACCGACTGCCTGCTGCTCGAGATGAACGAGCTGACCTCCGGCTCGACCTGGCATGCCGCCGGCAACTGCCCGACCTTCTCCGGGTCGTGGACGGTGATGAAGATGCAGGCCTACGGTGCCAAGCTCTACCAGCGCTTCGCGGCCGAGCTGGAAGGCGGCATCGGCTATCACGGCACCGGCTCGCTCCGCCTCGCGCACCATCGCGAGCGCATGGACGAGTTCCGCCACGTCGTCGCCATGGCCCGCGCCCAGGGGCTCGCCTTCGAGCTGCTGACTCCCTCCCAGGCCCGCGAGCTCTATCCCTTCCTCGAGACTCACGACCTCGAGGGTGCGCTCTGGGACCCGATGGACGGCGACGTCGACCCGTCGCAGCTCACCCAGGCCTATGCCCGCCTCGCCCGCACGGCCGGCTGCCGGATCGAGCGTTTCACCCGGGTCACCAGCCTCGGCCGTGGCCCTTCCGGCGAGTGGCTGGTCGGCACGGACAAGGACGAGACGATCCACGCCGAGATCGTCGTCAACGCCGCCGGCTACCGTGCGGGCGAGATCATGGCCTTGCTCGGCCGGCACCTGCCGATCGTCGCCATGCAGCACCAATATCTCGTCACCGAGGACATCCCGGCCCTGGTCGAGCGCGGCGCGGACAAGCTGCCGCTGCTGCGCGACCCCGACGTCTCCTACTATCTGCGCCAGGAGCGCCAGGGTTTCATCCTCGGCCCCTACGAATGGCAGTGCCGTGCCGAATGGCAGAACGGCCTCCCGGCCGACTTCGCCTACCAGCTCTGGCCCGACGATCTCGGCCGCCTCGAGCGCTACATCGAGGACGCTTGCGGCCGCGTGCCGATCCTGGCCGAGGGCGGCGTCAAGCGGGTGGTCAACGGCCCGATCCCCTACGCGCCCGACGGCAACCCCTATATTGGCCCGGTGCACGGGCTGGCCAACTTCTACCAGTGCTGCTGCTTCAGCTTCGGCATCGCCCAGTCGGCCGGGGCCGGGAAGTTCCTCGCCGAGTGGGTGGTCGACGGCGCGCCGGAATGGGACGGCTGGGTGTTCGACCCGCGCCGCTACACCGGCTATGCCACCACCTCCTACACCGTCGCCAAGGCGATCGAGCTCTACCAGAACGAGTACGCGATCGGCTTTCCGTTCGAGGAGCGGCCGGCCGGCCGGCCGGCGCGCACGACGCCGCTCTATTCCGTCCTCCTCGCCAAAGGTGCCCACTTCGCCGCCCGCAACGGCTGGGAGCGCGCCGCCTACTTCGATCCGGTCGAAACGATCGAGGAGCCGACGCTCAGCCTGCGCCGCGACCGCAACTGGAACAACCTGGTTGCGGCCGAGGTCCAGACGGTGCGCGAGGCCGTGGGCGTGATCGACCTCGGCGGCTTTTCCAAGTTCATGGTGGAAGGCCAAGGTGCCGCGGCCATGCTCGACCGGCTGCTCTGCTCGCGCCTGCCCAAGGTCGGCCGCATCGGCCTCTGCTACGCGCTCGACGCCAAGGGCGGCGTGGTCAGCGAGTTCACCGTCACCCGCCTTGCCGAGGACCGCTTCTACCTCGTCTCGGCCAGCACCGCCGAGTGGCACGACGAGGATCTGCTGCGCGCGGCCCGTCCCGCCGACGGCGGCGTCCGGATCGAGCCCGTGTCCGGCCGGCTCGGGACTCTCGTCGTGACCGGCCCGGCCGCCCGGAGCATTCTCCAGGCGGTGACCCCGGCGGATCTCGCCAATGCCACCTTTCCGTGGCTCTCGGCCCGCGAGATCGAATTCGGCTTCGGCCGCGCGCTCGCCTTGCGTGTCAGCTATGTCGGCGAGCTGGGCTGGGAGCTGCACCTGCCCATGGAGCACCTCCTCCAGGCCTACGAGGTGATCATGGCCGCCGGTGCCACGCGCGGCATCCGTGACGTCGGCATCTACGCCGTCGAATCGATGCGCCTCGACAAGGGCTATCGCAGCTGGAAGCAGGATCTGGAGACCGGTTTCACCGCCTTCGAGGCCGGCCTCGACCGCTTCGTCGACCTCACCAAGCCCGAGTTCGTCGGCAAAGGGGCGCTGATCGCCGAACGCGAGCGCGGCGTGCGCCAGCGCCTGGTGCCCCTGATCCTCGACGATGCAGGCGAGGCCGATGCCCCGTTCTGCGCGCCGGTGCACGCCCGCGGCGAGCGGGTCGGTCTCGTCACCTCGGGCTTCTGGAGCTTCACGCTCGATAGGAGCGTGGCCTTGGCCTATGTCCGTGCCGATCTCGCCGCGCCGGGCAGCAGCGTCGACGTCGAGATCTACGGTCGCCTCGTTCCGGCGACCGTCGGGCGCGAACCGCTCTACGATCCCGACAATGCCCGCCTGCGGGCCTGAGCGAACGGCGCATGCCAAGCCCTTCCGCCACGGCTGCTCCGCCCACCGATCTTCTCTACGCGCGCAGCGCGGCGCTGGTCGTCCTGGCCGGCACGCTGTGGAGCATGGGCGGCTTCCTCGTCAAGCTGGTCGAGGGAGCCGATTCGATCCAGATCGTCCTCTATCGCTCGCTGTTCGTCGTGCCCGTGGCGGCGGGCTTCATCGTCTTTCGTGGCAGCGACCTGCTGCGCAGCACGCTGGCCCTGGGCTGGAACGGGCTGTTCGGCGCGGTCTGCCTCGCCGGCGCCTTCGTCACCTACGTGACCGCACTGACCCTCACGACCGTCGCCAATGCCGCCTTCGTGCTCGCGGCCACGCCTTTCGTGACCGCGCTGCTCGCACGGCTGATCCTGGGCGAGCCGGTGCGGCGGGTGACGTGGACTGCCATGGCGCTGGCCGGTGCCGGTGTCGTCGTGATCGCCGTGCCGGGTATCGGCGGTGGCCGGCTGGCGGGCACGCTGCTGGCGCTCGGCTCTTGCGTCTGCTTCGCGCTGTTCAGCGTGGCGCTGCGGCGCGGGCGATCCCTGGACGGCACGCCGTCCTTGTTGATGGCGGCGCTGCTGTCGGCCTCGGCTTGTGCCGTCCTGCTGTGGCTCGACCGCGGCTTGGGCGCGCTCGTCATCGGCCGCCACGATCTGCTGGCTTGTGCGGTCATGGGCATCGTGCAGATCGGCTGCGGTCTCGTCGCCTTCACCATGGGCTCCCGTCATGTGCCCGCGGCCGATTTGGCCCTGCTTGCTCAGACCGAGGTCGTGCTCTCGCCGGTCTGGGCTTGGCTCGTGGTCGGCGAGGTCCCGGCCTTCTGGACCGTGGTCGGCGGCACGATGGTGTTGGCGGCCGTCACCCTCCAGGCCTTGATCGGTGCGCGGCGCAGCACCGTTCCGAGGCCGGGTAACGGGTAATGGGACACCGCGATCATCTCGCTGCGTGTCGCGTCGCTACGAGCGACCGCATGCAAGAAGCGCTGGTGGCAGGGACGTCGAACCGCTTGGTCGGCCGTGTGTATGCGCATGCGCACCGACGAGCGGCTGGTGCGGGTTGAACGCGGGCGAGGATGGCACATGGGTCCTGATATGCGGGCAAGTCATCGCCGGTTGCCATGGCTGATCCGGCCGTGAGCCCGTCACTTCCGTCCCGCGCCGATGTGATCATCATCGGCGGCGGCATCGTCGGCTGCTCGATCGCCTACCATCTGACCAGGCTCGGTATCACCGACGTCCTGCTGCTCGAGCGCCGGCAGCTCACCTGCGGCACGACCTGGCATGCGGCCGGCCTGATCGGCCAGCTCCGCGCCACGCGCCGCATGACCGAACTCGCCAAGTACACCTCCGAGCTGTTGCACGCGCTCGAGGCCGAGACCGGACAGGCGACCGGGTTCAAGCAGAACGGCTCGATCAGCCTCGCCCTCAATGACGAGCGGTTCGAGGAGCTGAAGCGTGGCGCCTCGATGGCCAAGAACTTCGGCCTCGCGGTCGAGGTGATCGGCCCGGCCGAGATCAAGGCGCGCTACCCGCTGCTCGAGGCCGGCGACGCGGTCGGTGGCGTGTTCCTGCCCAAGGACGGCCAAGCCAACCCGATCGACACCACCCAGGCCTTCGCCAAGGGAGCCCGGCAGCGCGGGGCGCGGATCATCGAGGGCGTCGAGGTCCAGCGCATCCTGGTCGAGCAGGGCAGGGCGGTCGGCGTGATGACCGAGCAGGGCCCGATCGCCGCCACCACCGTCGTCCTCGCCGCCGGCATGTGGTCGCGCGGGTTGGCGGGGGCGATCGGCGTCTCCGTCCCGCTGCACGCGGCGGAGCACTTCTACATCGTCACCGAGCCGCTGGCCGAGGTGCCGCGCGACCTGCCGGTGCTGCGGGTGACCGACGAGTGCACCTACTACAAGGAGGATGCGGGCAAGCTGCTGGTAGGTGCCTTCGAGCCGGTGGCCAAGCCCTGGGGCATGGACGGCATCCCCGATTCGTTCTGCTTCGACACGCTGCCCGAGGACGTGGACCATTTCGAGCCGATCCTCGAGAGCGCCACGCGCCGGCTGCCGATCCTCGCCACCGCCGGCATCCAGACCTTCTTCAACGGCCCGGAGAGCTTCACCCCGGACGACCGCTACCTGCTCGGCGAGACCGCCGAGGTCCGCGACCTGTTCGTCGCCTGCGGCTTCAACTCGATCGGCATCCAGAGCTCCGGTGGCGCCGGCAAGGTGCTGGCCGAGTGGATCCGCGACCGCCGCATGCCGGTCGACCTGAGCGACGTCGACGTGCGCCGGCTGCATCCGTTCCAGAGCAACCGCAGCTACCTGCGCGACCGCACCACCGAGACCCTGGGCCTGCTCTACGCCATGCACTGGCCCTACCGGCAGTACGCGACCGCCCGCGGCGTGCGCCGCTCGCCGTTCCACGACCGGCTGCTGGCGGCAGGTGCGGTCATGGGCGAGACGGCCGGCTGGGAGCGGCCGAACTGGTACGCGCCGGCCGGCGTGGCGTCCGAGTACGTCTATTCCTGGGGCCGCCAGAACTGGTTCGCGCACACCGCCACGGAGTGCCACGCGGTGCGCGACGCCGTGGCCCTGTTCGACCAGTCGAGCTTCGCCAAGTTCCTGGTCCAGGGTGCGGACGCCTGCGCGGTGCTGAACCGCCTGTCCGTCGCCGAGGTCGACGTCCCCGTCGGCCGCGTCGTCTACACCCAGTGGTGCAACGCCCAGGGTGGCATCGAGGCCGACCTCACCGTCACCCGCCTCGACGAGACCAGTTGGCTCGTCGTCACCGGTGCTGCCGTGCAGACCCGTGATCTCGCCTGGCTCCGCCGGCACGTCCCGGCCGAGGCCCGCTGCTCGGTCGTCGACATCACCTCGGGCCTGCCCATGCTCGGCCTCATGGGGCCGCGCTCGCGCGCCCTGCTGGCCGGGCTCTGCGGCGAGGATCTGTCCGACGCCGCCTTCCCGTTCGGCACCTCGCGCGAGCTGGAGATCGGCTATGCCCGGGTCCGGGCGAGCCGGATCACCTATGTCGGCGAGCTGGGCTTCGAGCTCTACGTCCCCGCCGAGTTCGCGACCCACGTCTTCGACCGGATCGTCGAAGCCGGCTCCGCGTTCGGCCTCGTCCATGCCGGCTACCACGCGATGAACGCCTGCCGTACCGAGAAAGGCTACCGGCACTGGGGCCACGACATCGGACCCGAGGACGATCCGCTCGCCGCCGGGCTCGGCTTCTGCGTGGCCTGGGGCAAACCCGACTTTCTCGGTCGCGACGCGCTCCTGCGCCTCCGCGAGGCGGGGCCGCCGACCCGGCGTCTCGTCCAGTTGCGGCTGCTCGACGATGCGAAGCTGCTCTACCACGAAGAGCCGGTCTGGGCCGGCGGGCGGATCGTCGGCTCCGTCACCTCGGGCATGTACGGCCACCGCGTCGCCGCTCCCCTCGGCATGGGCTACCTGACCCATGCCGAGGGCGTCACCCCGGCCTGGCTCGACGCGCAGGACCTCGCGATCGAGGTCGCCTGGGAGCGGGTGCCCGCGCGCGCGCAGCTCGCCGCATGGTACGATCCGCGCAACCAGCGTATCCGGGCCGAGGCCTGACCAAGCGGCTAGCGGTGGGCGGGACGTTCTGGTTCAGGTGGAACCAGTCCATCGGATCGTACGCGTTCCTTACGGTCACGAGCCGCGCGTCGCTTGCACCGAATGCCGCCTCGACCGTGCTGGCGGTCACGTTCGAGAAGACGTTCGGCAACCGGCCGCCGCTCTGCCGAGCGGAGAGTGCTGGCAGCGACGGTCCGCTTGTGCAGGTCCAATGCTGAAGCTGCCCGAAACCTGCCGCAATAGGCTCCTCCGGGCGTAGAAATGGCCGCTGCGCCGTACGCCCTCGGTGCTTGGCGTGCCCGGGCGAGGGAACGTCGCCGGCCGATGTGCGGTTGTGCTGGCTCATCGCAACTGGGAGAATCAGCAATGCGACGGCACCTCAAATCCGGCCTGCTGGCGGCGGCACTCGTGGCGGGCTCCTTGACCCCGGCGCTCGCGGCGCTCAGCGACGCCGATCGCGAGTTCATCGATCAGGTGGCCATGGCGGGTCACGAGGAGGTCTCGTCCGGCGAGAGCGCGGCCAAGAGCGACAACACGGCCGTTGCCGACTTCGGCCGACAGATGGTGACCGAGCACGGCCAGATGAACAAGGAGCTGGAGCTGCTGGCCCAGCAGCTCGGCTACGAGCCGCCGGCCAATGCCAGCCTGACCCAGCAGGCGAAGACGGCGGTGACCGGTCTGCTGCCGGGCGCCACCTTCGACAAGCAGTACGTCAGCCAGCAGCTCTCCGACCACAAGGCCACGCTGGCCCTGCTGCAGAACTACGCGAGCTCCGGCGACAATGCCGAGCTGAAGGCGTTTGCGCAGAAGGGCATCCCGGTCGTCGAGAAGCACATCACCGAGCTGGAGGCGTTGCAGAACCAGATGCAATAGCAGGCGCCGGAGCAAGGCACCGCGCCATCGCGACGAGCCGTCGGCAATCGTGCCGACGCATGTCGGGTGATCGCGGCACCGTCAGGATGGCTAGGCATCGACGGCTGCAGCGCCATATGGCGAAGGCGACCCGTTTCACGCATGGCAAAGGAAGCGATCGACCGATCGGCGACCGCGGCGAAGTTTTGCCTGCTTCTGTTCGTCTGGGAACGTTCAGGTGGCAGCCGGCCATCAGGGAGGGCTGCCTGCCACCCGGCGCATCCCGTCGGACGGGGTCGGAGCGACGCCGTGCGCAGCGCGATGGATCGGCCACGCGTGACGGCGACATGCATGCATCCTGCGACTGGCCCAGCCACGGGCGGCAGCCGATCGCCGTGCCATCCTCGCCCGCCTTTTGACGAGGCAAGTGATCTCAGCCGTTGAAGCCGCCACCGTCACAGTAGGACGAGATCCGAGTCGGTGGTGTGGTCGAGTTGACGATCGCCTGAATGAGGAACGGCGCATTCTCGCTCAGGCTCGTACGCGTGTCGGTGATGTCGAGCCTGACGAGGATGCGCCCAGCATTCGTGGCACCGAGCAGGGCCGTGGTCGTGAGGGTCGTGCCGGCGAAAGGTTGTGGCGAGGTCACGATGACGGCCTGCAGCGTCGCGCCGCTGCGATCGGCGACGAGGCCGCCATTTTCGTCCCAGGCCCTGACCCGATTGATCGTGAACGATTGAGCGCCTTGCACACGTCTGATTTGAATGGCGGACGATGCGCTGCCGCCATCATGCCCGGCGAGGCAGGACACATAGACCGATACCGCATGCGCCGGCATGCTACAGAGGAACAGAAATCCTGCGCCGGCCAATGTTGCCAGTCTGATCATAAGAAGCCTTCCTTAAATCGATATTATCGCTGCGCTGGGTATTTTGATCGGTGCGGAGCCTCAGTCAATGATAAATATCTATGCGTATGGAGGCTGCAATAGTGAATTTTGTCACTGCGCTTTGTCGCAGGTGACTTGGAGCAGGCCGGCAGCCGTAGAGCCTGCCTGCGTGCTCGATGCTTTTCTATATATAAGGTAATTCCGATTTCCAACGATCGACGGTCTTAAAATTAATTAGCAAATTTCAAAAGCGGATCGGGCGATGTTTTGTGTCGAGGTTAAAGTAAGTATCCCGTTGCTTTTTTAGATCAACTTCGTCGTCCTTGCCTTGGACTCGTTCCGAATCTCGCCCTGTAGCTTCGGCTGAAATGCTCGACCGAGCCGAACCCGGTCGCCACCGCCACCGCCAGCACGGAGAGCGCCGTCTGTTCCAGCAGTTCTCTTGCTCGTTCCAAGCGGAACTCACGATCGAAGCGCTTGAAGGAACGCCCCAGATGCGCCGCGCACAGGCGCTGCAGTTGCCGGGGCGAAATGCCCAGCTTGGCAGCCGCTTGGTGCAGGGACGGTGGCTGCTCCAGCGAGCGCTGCAGCAGGTCGATCGCCGCCAGCACCGTCGGGTTGCGTGTGCCGTAGCGCCGCATCGGCGCCACCTGCTGCGGCGCCGCGGCATCGCGCATGCCCTGGTGGATCAGCTGATCGGCAATGTTGAGGGCCAGGCTGGAGCCGTGCTCGGCCGCGATGGCGGTCAGCGCCAGATCGATCCCAGCCGTGCCACCGGCGCAGGTGGCGACCCGGCCGGAGCGCTCGAACAGCGAGCGTCGGGTCTCGACGTCGCCATAGCTCTCGGCGAAGGCGGCGATGCTCTCCCAGTGCAGGGTCACCGTGCGGCCAGCGAGCAGGCCGGCTTCGGCCAGGAGGAAGGCGCCGGTGTCCACGGCCCAGAGCTCCGCCCCTGTGGCGGCGCCGCGGCGCAGCCAGCGCAGCACGTCGTGGCCGGCGGCCGCCATGGGCTCGAAGCTGGTGCAGACGATCACGCGCTGGGCGGCGACCGGCTCGCACACCGACAGCTCGGCCGTGATCGGCAGGCCGCTGCTGGATTCGATCGGACCGGCCGTAGGACTGACGAACTTCCAGCCATACAGCGCTCGGCCGCTCAGCCGGTTGGCGATCCGGAACGGCTCCAATACGGAGGCCAGCGCCATCAGCGAAAAGCGGGGCAGGAGCAGGACGGCGATCTCCAGTGCCATGGCAAGATCCGTCAAGTTTGCGGCCGGATCGATCAATAGCCTGGGCGAGGTCGGCGTACCATGGCGGCAGTCGGCGTGGTCGAGGGAGCGCTTGCCGCCATGAACAGAGAGGTCGTCGTCACCTGCGCCGTCACCGGCTCGGGCGACAGTGTCGGCAAGCATCCGGCGATTCCGGTGACGCCGGAGCAGATTGCCGTCGCCGCGATCGAGGCGGCCAAGGCCGGTGCCGCGGTGGCGCACGTCCATGTCCGCGATCCCGCGACCGGCAAGGCAGCACGGCGGCTGGAGCTGTACCGCGAGGTGGTGCAGCGCGTGCGCGAGTCGGGCGTGGACGTGATCCTCAACCTCACCGCCGGCATGGGCGGCGACTTCGTCCCCGACGAGAACGAGCCCTGGCGCGGCGCCGCCGGCACCGACATGGCCTCGGTCATCGACCGGCTGGTGCATGTCGAGGAGCTGCGGCCGGAAATCTGCACGCTCGACTGCGGCAGCATGAACTACGCCCAGTCCGCCTATGTCAGCACGCCAGACATGCTCCGGGCGATGGCCGCCAGGATCAAGGCCGTGGGCGTGAAGCCCGAGATGGAGGTGTTCGAGCTCGGCCATGTCTGGCAGGCCAAGATGCTGGTCGAGGCGGGCCTGATCGAGGCGCCGCCTTTGTTCCAGTTGTGCATGGGCATTCCTTACGGGGCCGAGGCCGACCCGCGGGCGGTGCTGGCGATGCGTGACCTGCTGCCGGCGGGTGCCGTGTTCGCCGCGTTCGGGATCGGCCGGATGCAGATGCCGATGGTGGCGCAGGCGGTGCTGCTGGGCGGGCACGTGCGGGTCGGGCTCGAGGACAATCTCTGGCTCGACAAGGGCGTCTACGCGTCGAACGGCGATCTGGTCAGCCGCGCCTGCGAGATCGTGCGGCTGCTGGGCGGGCGGGTGCTGGGACCGCAGGAAGCGCGTGCGAAGCTCGGGCTGGGAACGCGCTGATGGACGTTCGCAAGGCCGCCCTGATCGGTGGCGGCGTGATCGGCGCCGGCTGGGCGGCGCGGCTGGTCGAGAACGGCATCGACGTGGTGATGTGCGACCCCGATCCCGAGACCCCGCGCAAGGTCGGCGAGGTGCTGGCCAACGCCGACCGGGCTTATGCCAAGCTGACGATGGCGCCGCGCGGCAATCGCGGGAACCTGACGTTCACGCGTGACGTGGAGGCGGCGGTTCGCGACGCCGATTTCGTCCAGGAGAGTGCGCCGGAGCGCGAGGAGCTGAAGATCCCACTGCTGGCGCGGATCGACCGGGCGACGCGGCCGGAGGTGATCATCGCGTCGAGCACGTCGGGCCTGCTGCCGACGCGCCTGCAGTCCGAGATGGCGCATCCCGAGCGGTTCACGGTCGGGCACCCCTTCAACCCGGTCTATCTCCTGCCGCTGGTCGAGATCTGCGGCGGCGAGCGCACCAGTGCGGAGACCAAGCAGGCTGCCGCCGCGTTCTACGAGCGGATCGGCATGCGGCCGCTGCACGTGCGCAAGGAGATCGACGGCTTCCTCGCCGATCGCTTGATGGAGGCGATGTGGCGGGAGTCGCTGCATCTGATCGACGAGGGCGTCGCGACCGCCGAGGAGCTGGACGACGCGATCCGCTTCGGTGCCGGCCTGCGCTGGTCGTTCATGGGCAATTTCCTGATCTACCGCATCGCCGGCGGCGAGCAGGGCATGCGGCATTTCATGGCCCAGTTCGGCCCGGCCCTGAAGCTGCCCTGGACCAAGCTGGAAGCACCCGAGCTGACCGAGGCGCTGCTCGACCGGATCGTGGCGCAGTCGGACGAGCAGGCGGGGCAGCACTCGATCCGCGAGCTTGAGCGCCTGCGCGACGACTGCCTGATCGCGGTCATGCAGGGGCTGCAGGCGCACGACTGGGGGGCCGGGCAGATCCTCAAGCGCTACGCTGCCCGGCTGTACGACGCGGGCCTCGGCCGAGCCGATATCGATGCCATCGACCTGAGCCGGCCGCTGGCGCTCTACCGGACCCGGATCCCGACCGACTGGCTCGACTACAACGGCCACGTCAACGAGAGCCGCTACCTGCAGCTGTTCAGCGATTCCTGCGACGCGCTGTTGCGCCTGATCGGGTTGGACCAGGCCTATCTGGCGGGCGGCCACAGCTGGTTCACGGTCGAGACCCACATCATGCACAAGGACGAGGCGCACGCCGGGGACCCGGTGGCGGTGACGATCCAGATGCTGGCCGCCGACGCGAAGCGGATGCACATCTTCCAGACCGCGACCCGCGAGGCGGACGGGGTGGTGGTGGCCACCGGCGAGCAGATGCTGCTGCACGTCGACACCAAGGCGGGGCGGGCCTGCCCGACAGAGGGCGAGATGCAGGATCGCCTGCTGCGGATCGCGGCGGCGCAGGCTGCGCTGCCGCAGCCGCCAGAGGTCGGGCGGCATGTCGGGGCGAAGCGCGCATGAGCCAACGGGTCCTGATCACCGCCGGGGCGACGGGCATCGGCCGTGCCACCGCTCTCGCCTTCGCCGCACGCGGCGACCGGGTGCATGTCTGCGACGTCGACGAGGCTGCGCTCACGACGTTCGCGGCGGCGCATCCGGAGATCGGCACGAGCTTGTGCGACGTCGCCGAGGAGGCGCAGGTCGCAGCCCTGTTCGAGGACGCGCTGGCGCGGCTCGGCGGGCTCGACTTCCTGGTCAACAATGCCGGCATCGCCGGGCCGACGGCACCGGTCGAGGCGGTCGACTATGCCGACTGGCGCCGCTGCCTCCTGGTCAATCTCGACGGCACCTTCCTGTGCGCGCGGGCCGCGGCCCCGGTGCTCAAGGCCCAGCGCAGCGGGGCGATCGTCAATCTGTCCTCGACCGCCGGCCTTTACGGGTATCGCAACCGCACGCCCTATTGCGCCGCCAAATGGGGCGTGATCGGGCTGACCAAGACGCTCGCCACCGAGCTCGGCCCGTTCGGTGTGCGGGTCAACGCGATCTGCCCCGGCTCGGTCGAGGGCGAGCGGATGGACCGCGTGGTGGCAGCTGCTGCGGCCGCGACCGGCGCCACGTCGGAGGCCGTGCGGGCCGAGTTCGTCGCCTCGACCGCGATGGGCTGCTTCGTCCGCGCCGAGGACATCGCGGCGACCATTCTGTTCCTGTGCTCGCCCGCCGGCGCGCGCATCTCCGGCCAGGCGATTCCGGTCGACGGCCACACCATCTCGGCGGCTTGAAATCATGAACTTCGCCCTGACGCCCGAGCAGGAGATGGTCGTCTCGACCGTCCGCGCCTTCGTCGAGAACGAGCTCTACCCGCTCGAGGCGGAGGTCGAGCGGACCGGCGAGGTGCCGGCCGAGGTCGGGCGGGAGATCATGCGGAAGGTGCAGGCGCTGGGGTTCTATGCGCCGAACATTCCCGAGGAGTTCGGCGGCGGCGGGCTCGATCACCTGACCTTCACCCTGCTCGAGCGCGAGCTGGGCCGCGCGTCCTATGGCCTCTCGGTATTCTGGGGGCGGCCGTCCAACATCCTGTGCGGCTGCAACGCCGAGCAGCGCGAGCGCTATCTGCTGCCGGCGGTGCGCGGCGAGAAGATCGACTGCCTCGCCATGACCGAGCCCGAGGCGGGTTCGGACGTGCGCTCGATGCGGACCACCGCCCGGCGCGACGGCGGCGACTGGGTGATCGACGGCACCAAGCATTTCATCAGCCACGCCGACCTCGCCGACTTCGCGATCGTGTTCGTGGCGACCGGGAGCGAGGAGACGAAGGCCGGCACGAAGCAGCGGATCACCTGCTTTCTGGTCGACCGCGGCACCCCTGGCTTCGCGATCCGACCGGGCTACAAGAGCGTGTCGCATCGCGGCTACCACAACTGCATCCTCAACTTCGACGGCTGCCGCGTGCCCGACGCCCAGATCCTGGGCGAGGAGGGCGGGGGCTTCGAGCTGATGAACACCTGGCTCTACGCCACCCGGCTGACGGTGGCGGCGACCAGCGTCGGCCGGGCGCGCCGCGTGTTCGACCTCGCGGCGGAATGGGCGGCGGGCAGGAGGCAGTTCGGCCAGCCGATCGGCAAGTTCCAGGGCACCTCGTTCAAGCTCGCCGACATGGCGACCGAGATCGATGCCGCCGACCTGCTGACGCTGAACGGCGCCTGGCTGCTCGACCAGGGCCGGGATGCCAACCGCATGATCGCGCAGGCCAAGCTGTTCGCGACCGAAATGCTGGCGCGGGTGACCGACAACGCGATCCAGATCTTCGGCGGCATGGGGCTGATGGAGGAGACCGGGATCGAGCGCTTCTGGCGCGACGCCAGGGTCGAGCGGATCTGGGATGGGACCAGCGAGATCCAAAGGCACATCATCAGCCGGGACATCCTGCGCAGGCTGGGGGCCTGAATTGGACCTGCGCCGCCTGCTGCGGCCGCGCTCGATCGCGGTGTTCGGCGGCTGGCAGGCCGAGGGGGTGATCCGCCGCTGCGCCGAGATGGGCTTTGCCGGACCGGTGTGGCAGGTGCATCCGAAGAAGCCTGGCGCCTATCGCAGCGCCGAAGAGCTGCCCGAGGCGCCGGATGCCGCGTTCGTCGCCGTCAACCGCGAGCTCACGATCGGGATCGTGCGCGAGCTTGCCGCCCTGGGTACGGGCGGGGCCGTCTGCCATGCGGCCGGCTTCCGGGAATCCGGCGGCCGGGGCATCGAGCTGCAGGCGGAGCTGATAGCGGCGGCAGGCGACATGCCGGTTCTCGGCCCGAACTGCTACGGCACCATCAACTATCTCGACGGGGCGCTGCTCTGGTTCGACCAGCATGGTGGCAAGCGCTGCGCACGCGGCGTCGCCATCCTGACCCAGTCCGGCAATATCGGCTGCAACCTGACCATGCAGCGCCGCGGCCTGCCGATCGGGCACCTGCTGACGCTCGGCAACCAGGCGAGTGTCGGCCTTTCCGATTGCCTCGATGCCCTCGTCGACGATCCGCGCGTCACCGCGATCGGCCTGCACATCGAGGCCATCGACGACGTTCAGAAGTTCGACGCGGCCGCCCGCAAGGCGCTCGCCGCGCGGAAGCCCGTGGTCGCGGTCAAGGCCGGGCGCTCGACGGCAGGGGCCGCGTTGACCCTCAGCCATACGGCCTCGCTCGCCGGCGCCGATGCGGCCATGGACGCGCTGCTACGCCGGGTCGGCGTCGCTCGCGTCGCCTCGCTCCCCATTCTGCTGGAGACGTTGAAGCTCCTGCACACGGTGGGTCCCCTGCCGGGCCGCGACCTGATCACGCTCAGCTGCTCGGGCGGCGAGGCGGCGCTGATCGCCGATGCAGGGGCGCAGCGTCGCGTCCGCTTCCGCCCGTTCACGGCCCCGGAGGTCGAGACCGTCCGCACGACGCTGAGCGATCTCGTCACCATCTCGAACCCTCTCGACTACCACATCTTCATCTGGAACCAGCCCCTGCGCCTGCGCGCGACCTTCACCGCGGTCATGGCCTGCGGCTGGGACCTCGCCTGCCTCGTGCTCGACTTTCCCCGCGCCGACCGGTGCGACGACGCCGAATGGCAGGTTGCGCTTACCGCCTGGGAAGAGGCGCGCGATGTCACCGGCTGCCGCGCCGCCGTGCTCGCGACGCTGCCCGACTGCCTGCCGGAAAGCGTCGCGGAGGCATTGATCGCCGCCGGCATCGCACCGCTGCTCGGCATCGACGAAGCGCTGGCCGCGGCCGAAGCCGCGGCCGACGTCGGGGCGGCGCAGGCACGACCGATGCCTGCAGCCTTGCTGCCGACGGCCGGGGGGCATGGCGAGCCGGTGACACTGGACGAATGGCGAGGCAAGCAGCTGCTGGCCCGCTACGGCATCGCGCATCCGGGTGGCCGGCTGGTGGCGACGGAAGCGGAAGCCGTGCGTGCCGCCGCGGTGCTCGATCGGCCCGTCGTGGTCAAAGCCGTGGGCAAGGCGCTCGCGCACAAGAGCGAGCTCGGCGCGGTGGCCCTGAGCTTGCGTGATGCCGCCGATGTGGCCGCCGCCGCCACGCGCATGGCCGGCTTCGGCGAGGCGATCCTGGTCGAGCCGATGATCGACGACGGTGTGGCCGAGCTGATCCTCGGGGTGATCCGCGATCCGCAGCTCGGCCCGTGCCTCGTCGTCGGTTCGGGCGGCACGATGGTCGAGCTGCTCGCCGACCGCACTCTTCTGCTGCTGCCGACCACGCCCGCCGAGATCCGGGCAGCTCTGCGCGAGCTGAAGGGAGCCGCGCTGCTGCAGGGGTTCCGTGGCCGCCCCGCAGGCGATATCGACGCCGTGGTCGCCGCGGCGCTGGCGGTGGCGCGCTTCGCCGCCGAGCATGCCGACCGTTTGGCCGAGCTCGACATCAACCCGCTGATCGTCCGTCCGGCGGGCCTGGGGGTGGTGGCAGCCGATGTGCTGGTTCGATGGACGGACGAGGGGAGAGAGGCATGAGCGACGCCGTTCGGGTCACCTGCGGCGATGGGATCTGCGAGGTCGTGCTCGACCGGCCGAAGGCCAACGCCATCGACGTCGTGACCAGCCGGGCGCTGGGGCAGGCGTTCGCGCGCTTCCGCGACGATCCAAGGCTGCGCGTCGCCATCGTCACCGGCGGTGGCGACAAGTTCTTCTGCGCCGGCTGGGATCTGAAGGCCGCGGCCGAGAGCGGCGAGCGCCCCGACACCGATTACGGCGTCGGCGGCTTCGGTGGTCTGCAGGAGCTGCCGGGGCTGAACAAGCCGGTGATCGCGGCGCTCAACGGCATGACGGTCGGCGGCGGCTTCGAGCTGGCCTTGTCCTGCGATCTGATCCTCGCGGCCGAGCATGTCCGCTTCTCTCTGCCGGAGATCAACGCCGGGACGCTCGCCGATTCGGCGACGCTCAGGCTGCCGCGGCGCATCCCCTACCACGTCGCCATGGATCTGCTGCTCACCGGCCGCTGGATGGACGCGGTCGAGGCCAAGGGCTGGGGCCTGGTCAACGAGGTGGTGCCGGCCGCGCGCCTGCTCGCCCGTGCGCGCGAGGTCGCCCGCCTGCTCGCCGACGGGCCGCCTTTGGTCTTCGCCGCGATCAAGGAGACCTTGCGCGAGACCGAGGGCATGACGTTCCCGGCGGCGCTGCATCGGATCACGAGCAAGGGGCTGCCGACCGTCAGGCAGCTCTACGAGAGCGAGGACCAGCTCGAGGGGGCGCGTGCCTTCGCCGAGAAGCGCAAGCCGGTGTGGCGGGGGCGCTGAGCCGGCGCCAGCTTCACTCGGCAACCCGCGCCAGCGGTGGCGGTGACCCGGTTCGCGGCGCGGCGGCACGGGCATAGTGCTCGCGGTTGAAGTACTCGACCAGCTCGCGATATTCCGCGGTGCCCACCTGCTCGATCCCGTTGCGCGGCCGAGGCGGCAGGTACGCCTTGATGCGGCGGTCGACCTCGTCCCGATCGGAGAAATGGAGCCCGGCCAGGGCGAGATCGTCGGCGATCGATTGGTCGGGCGGGAAGATCGCGTCGAGCATGGCGAAGGCCGGGCTCGGGGCCGGCAGGCGGATCAGGACGATGCGGGCGGCGGACGGCTCGGGTTCCGGGGTGACGACCGCAGCGCC
>JBDHTW010000010.1:0-75624 GCA_039808865.1 Geminicoccaceae bacterium | reverse complement strand
CCGTCGCCGTCGAGGTCGATCGGGTAGAGATTGCCGCGGACGTTGAGCAGCGCGCTGCCGTCCAGCTCGATCCGGGTCGTCGCCCGCATCGCGATCGTCGCCGTGCTGCTGGCCGCGCCGGCCTTGCTCAACTTCAGGTATGGAACACCGCGATTCGGGTTATGGTGCATCTGCACCCGATCGTTCGGGTTGGGCGCAGCGAGCGCCGGCCCGGCCCAGGCCACCACGAGCACCAGCAGTAGCTTGAGTATTCCTGGAAACGATGGCGTGCTCGGCAAGTCGCCGTCAGAAGCCGTTGTCGTCATGAAGGCAGTCCCCGGTCGTCAGGTGATGCGCGATCGCTTCAGCCAATACCAAGACCGGGATGCACCTCTTCCGGAGGGTGCTGTTCCTCCCTGTATTGTTGTGGTCCGCCCAGGCCACGTGGTCGGCACTGCTGTCGATCGATCGCCGTCTATACCCAGCCGCTTCGCCGAAAATCAACTATAAAGTGTATAATTGTTGCTGCATGCAATCGGACGCGTGCCGTGTGGTCATCGCTGCCAGAGTCGAGGCCATCGCTCGGGCGGACCCTCACGGTCGACGTTCGGTGCGCCCACGCAAGCGGATCAGTCGGGGTCCTGGTCCAAGTGGGCCCAGCAGCGCCCGCCTCGGGCCTTCGCGGCATAGAGCGCCTGATCGGCGCGGGCGACGAGGGCATCGGCCTCGTGCCCGTCCCGCGGGAAGACGGCGACACCGATACTGGCGTGCAGCGTCACGTCGCATCCATTGAGGATGGTCGGCACGGCCAAGGCGCTCAGCAGCCGGTCGGCCAGCGCTTGCACGCCGTCCGGTTGCTGAAGATCGGTCTGGACCAGCGCGAACTCGTCCCCGCCCAGGCGGGCGAGGACGTCGGCCTCGCGGGTCGCGGCCCGCAGCCTCTGGGCGAATTCCTGCAACGCCAGATCACCGACCGGATGGCCGAACCGGTCGTTGACCGTCTTGAAGTCGTCGAGATCGATCAGCAGCAGGGCGAGCCCCTGGCGGGCCCGGCGCGCACGGGCCGTCGCTTGGCCCAGCCGATCGTAGAACAGCACCCGGTTGGCGAGGCCGGTGAGCGGATCGGTAAGCGCCAGCGTTCGATAGTGATCCTCGATCGCCTTGTGGGCGGAGGCGTCGCGCAGGACGGCAAGAAAGAGCCGTCCGCGGCCGTGGCGGATGGTGCCGATCGAGACCTCGACGACCAGTTTCGCGCCCGCAGCCCCGCACAACACCGCTTCCCGGGCGGCGCCGACCAAGGCTGCGCCGTACCTTCCGCCGCCGGCAAGGAACGGCGCCCGCAGGACTTCGTCGATCCGGCGCTGCTCCAGCTGTCCCGCCGGCCGGCCGAGCATCTCCGCAATGACTCTGTTCGCCAGGTGGATTTGGCCGCCATCGTCGAAGACGACGACACCATCCATCAGGCCGTCGAGAAAGGCCCGATAGGGCCTGTCGGGCACGGTGCCGATGACGAGCAGCTCCACTTGGCCATGCGGCCCCGCACAAGGCAGCACCAGCACATCGAGCTGGTCGGCGAGGTCTCGGCTCGGCTGATAGGCGGCATAGATCGGCTCGCGTCGCAGCCGGGCGGCGTGGCAGAGCGCTGCCGTGAACAGCGCCTCATGGCCACGCGGGCCAAGACGGCCATCGTCCGGCATGGCCGTGCCGAGCGGGCGGTGGACGAGCTTCCGACCGCTGTCCGGCAGCTCGGCAAGGCTGACATAGCCGACGGTTGCGCGTGGCAGGGTGAGATCGATGCCGGCTGCCTCCGGCAGTCCGCCGGTCCGTGGCCGCGTCGACCACCATCGCCACAACGCGGCCAGCGCCTCTCCCGGCAGATCCGGCGCATCGGGCTGCCACAGCAGGAAGGGCGGCCGCGCGCCACGCCGGACGAACAGCCGGCGCACGTGGCGATACTGCTCGGCAGCGATCTCCTCGGCCAGGCGCTCGATCCGTCTCATCGACCTCCATTTCGACCCGTCACGTCCCGGGGTCACGGGCCGCGCCGTTCCTGCTACGGCAGCCGCGGCGTAGGGTTACCATCCGTCGCGAATCCGACCCGCCTCTCGTCAGCGACATGGCGCAAGGCAGCTAGGGGAGCAAGGTAGCGCATGGGACGGATCACGACCGTGGAAATGCACACAGGCGGTGAGCCGGTACGTATCGTCACCGGCGGCTATCCGCCGGTGACGGGCGCGACCCTGCAGGCCAAGCGGCGCTACGCCATGACCCATCTCGACCATCTGCGCCGTCGGCTCATGGCCGAGCCGCGCGGGCACGCCGAAATGTACGGGGTGCTACCGGTCGAGCCCGATCGGCCGGATGCCGACTTGGCCGTGCTGTTCCTGCACAACGAGGGCTACTCCACCATGTGCGGCCATGCCGTCATCGCTCTCGGCCGCTTCGCCGTCGACCGCGGCTTGGTGCCGGCGTGCGAGCCGGAGACGATCGTGCGCATCCAGTGCCCCTGCGGCTTGGTGACCGCACGGGTCGAGGTGCGCGACGGGCGCGCCGGCCGTGTCCGGTTCACGAGCGTGCCGGCATTCGTCCTCGCCCGCGACGCGGTCGTGCTGACCGACACGTTCGGCCCGGTCGGCCTGGACGTGGCCTATGGCGGTGCGTTCTACGGCATCGTTCCGGCTGGCGAACTCGGGCTCGATCTGCACCACAGCCCGCTCGGCCGGATCGTCGAGGCCGCGCTGCAGCTCAAGGCGGCTGGCGCAGGGCAGCTCGAGCTGAGCCATCCGGACGATCCCGATCTCGCCTTCCTCTACGGCATCATCCTCACCGACGGCGGTTCGGGCGCGGGGACGGAGCCGACGCTGAACGTCTGCGTGTTCGCCGACGGCCAGGTCGACCGCAGCCCGACCGGTTCCGGGGTGACCGCCCGGATGGCGCTGCTGCACCGGCGCGGGCGGACCGAGCCGGGCCGAACGCACCTGTTCCGCAGCGTCACCGGGGCCGTGTTCACCGGCAAGGTCGTGGCCACGACCACGGCCGGGCCGCATCCGGCGGTCGTGGTCGAGGTGGGCGGGGAGGCGTTCTATACCGGCGAGGCCGCGTTCAGCCGTGAGGCCGGCGATCCGCTCGGCGACGGCTTTCTGCTGCGGCGCTGAGGGCATGGGGGCGACGCACGCATCGACTTCGCCGCCGACATCGCGCTAGGGAACGAGGCGACATCGCAACGACGTAGCGAGCATGGACCACGGACGCGACTGCAGGGGGCATCTCACCCCGGCCTGGGCCGGTCGCCATGGCTGACGCGATCGTGCCGGCCGCCGATGCCAGCGAGGAGCGCGCGGTCGCGCCGGCCGTGACCGTCGCGCGGGTGCGCCCTTGGCAGGCGCGGATGGGTATCACCAGGCTCGCCGACCTGACCGGACTCGATCGCATCGGCGTGCCGGTCTTCGCCTCGATCCGGCCGAACTCGCGCTCGGTCGTGACCAGCCAGGGCAAGGGCCTGACCGCCGATGCGGCGCGGGCCGGCGCGCTCATGGAATCGGTCGAGCGCTGGCACGCGGAAACGATCGTCGCCCCGCTGCGGCTCGCCAGCGCTGCCGAGCTCGCGGGCGAGCCCTGCCTCGCGGTGCAGCGCCTGTCGTTGCGGGCCGGGCAGCGGTTCGACCCGCACCGGCCCCTGCTGTGGATCGAAGGGCACGAGCTCGATGCGGGCAAGCCGGTCTGGTTGCCCTACGAGCTCGTGCACACCGACTACCGGCTGCCGCAGCCGTCGGCCGCGGGCTGCTTTCCGGTCGGTACGACCGGGCTCGCCGCCGGCAACACGCTGGCCGAGGCGATCTGCAGCGCGCTGTGCGAGCTGATCGAGCGCGACGCCACCAGCTTGTGGCACCAGCGCCCCGCCAGCCAGCGCCACGCGACCGCGATCGATCCCGCCACCGTCGACGACCCGCGCTGCCGGTTGCTGCTCGGGCGGCTGGAGGCGGCGGGCTTCGCGGTCGCTCTGTTCGAGACCACCAGCGATCTGGCCGTCCCGGCCTACATGGCGCTGCTGGTCGACCGCCGCGATGCCGTGGGCCATCCTGGGCTCGGCACCGCCTGCCATCCGCGCCCGGAGGTGGCACTGCTGAAGGCGCTGCTGGAGGCCGTCCAGGTGCGCATGAGCTACATCGTCGGCGCCCGTGACGACATGGCCCCGGAGGAGTTCAGCGGCGTGGGACCGCAGGAGAAGCTGCGCTGGCTGGAGCCGCTGCTCGCGGTGCCGCGGCGGCGGGCGTTCGCCGCCAAGTCCGGCTTCGTCGGTGACGCGGCAGCACAGGTGGAGCAGATTCGCGCGCGGCTGCATGCTGTCGGCCTCGATCAGGTCGTGGTCGTCGACCTGACCCGGACGGAGATCGACCTGCCCGTGGTCCGGGCCGTGGTGCCCGGACTCGAGGCATGCAGCGACGAGCCCGATTACGCACCCGGTGCTCGCGCCCGTGCGTCGGGAGGGGTGGAGCCGTGAGCGTCGTCGTCTTTGCCGGGCCAAGCCTGCCGGCAGCTTCGATTCGTGGCCGTCTCGACGCCCTCGTCCTGCCGCCGGCGGGCATGGGCGACATTGCCCGTGCGGTCCGCCGCGGCCCGCGGGTCATCGCGCTGATCGACGGCTTCTTCGAGCGTGTGCTGCCCGTGTGGCACAAGGAAATTCTCTGGGCGATGTCGCGTGGGGTGCACGTTTTCGGTGCCGCCAGCATGGGCGCACTGCGCGCCGCCGAGCTGCATGCGTTCGGCATGCAGGGCGTCGGGCGGATCTTCGATGCCTACCGGCAGGGCGAGCTCGAGGCCGACGACGAGGTCGCCGTCCTGCACGGTCCGGCGGATCTCGGCTTCGTGGCGGTGACCGAGGCCCTGGTCAACATCCGGGCGACGCTGCGCGCCGCCGAGACCGAGGGCCTGCTCGATGCGGCGACGGCAGCCGGAATGCTTGGGCTGGCGCGAGCGCTGCACTATCGCGAGCGTACCTGGGACGCGCTGCTGGCGCGTGCGGACGACGCCGGTTTCGCCGAGGCCGCCGCGAGGCTGCGGCCCTGGCTGCCGGTCGGGCGCGTCGACCTGAAGCGCGAGGACGCCCAGGCGCTGGTCACGAGGCTCGGTGCGTTCCTCGAGGACGATCCGCCGCCGCTGGCCGTCGAATGGCCGTTCGCCTGGACCGATGCCTGGGACATGCTGCATGCCCGGATCGCGGGCGAGGCGGCGAGCGAGCCCGTTCTCGACGAGCTGCGCCTGCAGGTCGAGCGCCTGGCCGTCGTGCGGCGCGCGGCATTGCTGCGGCTGCTGGCACAGCGGGAGGCCGAGCGTCGGGGGCTGCGGGTCGAACCTGCGACCCGGCGCGACGTGGCCGAGCGGCTGCGCGCCCGCCATGGGCTGTGGCGCCGGGCCGATCTTGCCCGCTGGACGGCGGCCAACGACATGGCGGCGCCGGACCTCGACCGTCTGGTGGAGGAGGAGGCGCAGCTGGAGGCGCTGGACCGGGCCGCCGGCTCGGCACTCACCGCCGCCATGCTGGCCGAGCTGCGCGCGTCCGGGGCCTATGGCGAGCTGGCCGCACGGGCGCGCACCAAGGCGGCGCGGCTCGCCGAAGCCGGGCTCGACGCCGTGACGGCTGCAGAAGCCGGGGTGGATCTGGCTCCCCGGCTCGCCCGGCTGGCGGAGCAGGCCGAGGCCTTGCCGGTCGCATCGGGCGCCGACCTCGTGCGCCGGTTGGGCTTTGCCGACCGAGCCAGCCTGGAGACTGCCGTCTTGCGCGAGCAGTTGTTTGTCCGCATGATGCCCGGCAACGACGGCGATGCCATGCAAGCTCCGCCGGATACTCAGCCCATCCGCTCGAGCGAGTAGATGGGATCGATGGTCGACATAAGTTTTGCTGGCAGGCCGGGTGAGGGAACGCGATTCAGCCTCTACCCGCAGTCGCCGCTGTTGGTCGAATACCGCACGCCGGTCGTGGTTGAGCTGTCGCCGCGCAATGGAACGGTGGACGTTGGCCCGAACGATGGCCGCGTCTGCGTGATCCGCCCGCTCGGCAAGGCCGGCTCGTACGGCGAGCTGATGCTGGCGCGGAGCATGGCCAAGCCGCTGCTGCCACCTTGGCGCGGTCGGGTCGCCGACCCCGCCCGGGCGGATTCGCACGGGCATTTCGATCATCTCGAGCCGCAGGATCCGGCTTTCGCGCAGGCGCACGCCTATGCCTGCGTGCGGCTGACGCTCGATGTCTGGGAACGCTATCTCGGGCGACGGATCCCGTGGCAGTTCGCCTCGGGCATGCGCTGGCTGGAGGTCGGCCTGCTCGACCACTATCCCAACGGCGAGTGCAGCTGGGGCGGCTGGCTCGAACTGGGCGCCGACGTCCGCCCGGACCGGCCGCCGCATCCGTTCGCGCTCAATCTCGACGTCGTCGCGCACGAGGTCGGCCATCTCATCGTCTACAGTCTGGTCGGCCTGCCGCCCGCCACCGATTTCGCCGAGTATGCCGGCTTCCAGGAAGCCGCGGCCGATCTCGTCGCGCTCCTGGTCTCCGCCCAGCTCTCGCCGGTCGTCGAGGAGGTGCTCAAGCGGACGCGCGGCAATCTCTACGTCGCCAACGAGCTGAACCGGCTGGGCGAGCTTTCCTCGAACACGCAGATCCGCCAGGCATCCAACGCCGCCAAGATGTCGGAATTCGCGCTCGGCTGGAGCGACGAGCACGATCTGTCGGAGCCGCTGACCGGGGCGGTGTTCGACCTGCTCGTGGACATGTACCAGTGGGAGCTCGTGCAACGGGGGCTGATTCCGCCGAGCCTCGACCGCATGGTGCACGAGGTCGGTCACCTGCGCCCGTTCGGCCCCAGCATCCAGGCCGAATACGACCGCTGCTATCCCGCGGACCCGCCAGGCTTCCGCATGGCGCTGGCGGCCGCCTGCGACCGGCTCGGCGCCTACCTCGCCTACGTGCTGACCCATCTGCATGCCGACCGGCTGTCCTATCTGGCGGTTCGGGCGACGCTGCAGCAGGCGGACCTGGAACTCGGCGGTGGCCGCTTCGCCGGCGCCATCGCGGAGAATTTCGCTTGGCGCGAGATCGGTCGGGTAGGCATCGGCCCCTATCTCGGCGCCGTTGGCGGCATTCCCAGCTCGCTGCATCTGGGGGTGCATCGTTGCGCGCAGCGGGCGCTGCCGTCGCATCGGGACATTGGGCAGGCATAAGACATAGCTTAGGAGGGTTATTATGGTCGCAACGCGTGAATCGCTGCTCACCGCCTCGGCGGTGAAGCTCTATGGTCGGGTGATTCAGGGGTTGAACATCGATGTTGCCGGCGCACGCAACGAGCTCGGCGCCAACATGTTCCTGCGCAACCAGCTCGATGCCGCGACCCACCCGCATCTCGCCCGCATTTACGGGTTCAGCTACGAGGGCCGTTACACGCCGCTGTCCAGGCCGGCGATCTTCCTCGTGCACGGCGACGGCACGCCCGCCGTCGACGGGGACTCGGCGGCGCAGCCGGTCGACCTCACCGGCAAGGCCTACGGCACCGGCATTTTCGCGTCGGACATCATGGTCTGGGAGTACGATCGCGGCGACTTCTCGCTGCGCCTGGACGTCAACAGCGGGCCGCTCGAGCGCATCCTGATCGATGCCGAGGAGCGTGGCGAAGCTCCGCCCTACTTCCGGGAATCGAAGACCCGCCTGCGCGGCCCTGGCGAGTAGGTCGCGGAACGATCAGCTCAGCCCGGCGAGGCGCAGGCCCTCGAAATAGCGCTCCAGCGTCGAGGTGTCGACGTCGGGGGGCACCTGTCGCCAATCGGCCAGCGTGAAGCCGGGATGGGCGCGGCGAACCTCGGCGGCATGCCGCCGAGCTTCGTCGAGATTGCCCAGCAGCGCATGCGTCGCGGCGAGCAGGCGGTGCGCCTCGGTCGGGTCGCGCATCCGCGTCAGGGTGTGGATCGCCTCCTCGTAACGGCCGAGGTTGAACTGGGCGTCGCCGAGGTGCCACAAATACCAGTCGGGATGGCAAGGGTTCAGGCGGATCGCCCGCTCCAGGAGCATCACCGCCCGCTCCGGCTGCCCCATGGCGGTCACCGCGTCGGCCATGTTGCCGAGCACGTCGGCATCGTTGGGGTTGAGCTCGATCGCCCGCTCGTAAGAGGCGAGCGATTCGGCGTAGCGCTTCTGGTAGAGCCGCGTGCAGCCGAGTTCAGCGTAGCCGCGCGCGTCGAGGCCATCCCGCTTGATCGCCTCGACCGCCATGGCCACCGCGCGGTCGAGGCACGCCTCCTCCTTGTCCGCCCAGCCGTACCGCCAGGCGAGGTACAGGCTGTGGGACATTCCCGAATAGACACGGCCATAGTCCGGATCGAGCGCTTCGGCCGCCTCGAACAGATGGCGTGCATGCGCGTTGGCTTCCCGCCGGTAGCGGAAGAGCAGGTCCTGGCCGCGCAGCACGAGGCCGTAGGCGCCCAGCTCCGGGGCGCGGCTGCTGAGGATCCGGCGCCGCTCGGCTGAGCTCACTTGGCTCGCGAGCCGCGCGGCGATCATGTCGGCCACCTCGTCCTGGAACGCGAAGACGTCGACCAGCGTGCCGTCGAACCGCTCGGACCAGACCAGCCTGCCGGTATCGGCCTCGAGAAGCTGCGAGGTGATCCGCAGGCGATCGCCGCCCCGACGCATCGAGCCGAGCGCCACGTAGCGGACGCCGAGCAGCTGGCCGACCTCGGCGGGAGCATGCGCCAGATTGCGGCAACGGAAGGTCGAGTTGCGGGCGATCACGCACAGGTCGCGAAAGCGCGACAGCCGATCGATGATGTCGTCGGTCACGCCGTCGCAGAGAGCCTGATCGGAGAGCATCTCGGAGAGATTCTGCAGCGGCAGCACCGCGATGGCGGCCTCGTCGGTATAGGCTACCGTGTCGGCTGGAATCTGGATGGTCTCGATGGACACGGGCGCGTCGCGCCCCTCGACGCGGTGGATCTCCAATGGCTCGAGGTGCTTGAGCGCGCGTGTGCCCATGCTCGAGAAACGCAGATCGGACCTGCCGTCGAGTTCGGCACGGACCGCGCTCGAGACGCAGATGCGGCCGGGCGGGGCGATCTCCTGGATCCGCTGGGCCACGATCAAGCTGTGGCCGAACAGACGGTCGCCATCCAGATGCACGGGGCCGACGTGAATGCCGATGCGGAAGGCGAAGGGCCCGCTTCCGCCTTGCCAGGCGGCGACGTCGGTCATGTCGCGCTGGACCGCCAGCGCGAAATCGACGGCGGCACCGGAGTGGCCGAATTCTGCCAGGACCCCGTCCCCGGCCTCGTCGACGATGCGGCCACCATAAAGGCCGACCAAGTCGCGAAACAGCGCCCGGGCGCGCTGCAATCGCTCGTAGGTGCCGATTTCGTCCTGACGGATGAGAATAGAATAGCCCTTGACGTCGGCAAACAGTATTGCCGCCCGCCGTTCCATCGAGCCTGTGACGGTCGAACTCATACGTGCTCAGGGAGTAACCATGTACTTCCTAAGCTTAATCCAAGGGGCCGACGCTGACCAGACGCTCGCGCTTCGGTCGCTCTGGGGTTCCGTTACGTTTGACCTGAGCCACTCCTAGATATCCCGCGCAGTAGGATTTCGCCGCCGCTCTTGAACCTCCGATACCGTTTGCCAATCATCTTTGAAATCTAAGCGGGAGGACGACGCTGCGCGAGGATCAGGAGGAGGCACTGCCGGATGGCGGTTTGGCTCTGTGGCTCGCGGGCGTGGCCGAGCGTGACACCGCCGCGCTCGCCGGGCTGTACGGCCAGACCAGCGGCCAATTGATGGCCGTGCTGCTTCGCCTGCTGCGCCGGCGGGAACTCGCCGAAGAGGTCCTGCACGACGTCTACCTGCGGGTATGGGAGCGGGCAGGCACCTTCGATCCCGGCAAGGGCTCGCCGATGGCGTGGCTGGTGTCGATCGCCCGCAACGCGGCGCTCGACCAGCATCGTCGCCATCGACGCGAGGTCGTCGGGGTCGACGACGGTCCCGGGACCTTGGCCGAGCCGGCGGACCCGCTCGATCTGTCGCAGGCATCGATCGCACGGCGTGCCTTGTGGGACTGCCTGGGCAGGCTCGAGGCCGATCCGCGACGCTGCGTGATTCTGGCCTATCGGAACGGCCTGTCCTACGACGAGCTGGCGACGCTGATCGGCCGGCCGGTGGGTACCGTGAAGAGTTGGGTCAGGCGCAGCCTGCTCCGTCTCCGGCAATGTCTGGAGGGGCTGTGATGGCGGCCGAGGACGACCTCGACCTGCTGGCCGGGGAGTACGTGCTGGGCACGTTGAGCGCCGACGAGCGGGCGGCGGTCGAGCGGCGGCTGCTCGATCACCCCGATCTCGCCCGACGCATCGAAGCCTGGGGAGCCAGGCTTGCGCCACTGAGCGAGGACCTCGAGCCGATCGCGCCGCGGCCGCAAGTCTGGCAGCGCTTGCGGCGCAGCTTGGCCGTACGGCCGAAGCCCGCCCCACCATTGCCCTGGTGGAGCCGGATCGGATTCTGGCGCGGCTGGGCCGGTGCCGCCACCGCCGCCGCCATAGCGCTGGCGAGCTTCATGGTGACGGTTCCGACCCCGCCGCAACTGGTGGCCGTTCTGAACGACGGCAGCGGACGACCGCTATGGGTGGTGCGCGCGGCCGTCGACGCGGGCAGCCTGCTCGCCCGTCCGGTCGCGGCGCCTGTGCCTATGCCGACCGTGCCGGAGCTGTGGCTGTTGCCGGCCGGTGGCGGCAGGCCGGTGTCGTTGGGCGTGCTCGACAGCTCGGGCAGCAATCGCCGGAACCTCGTCGCGCCCGTGCACGACCTGCTCCGCGCCGGCAACGTGCTGGCGGTGAGCCTGGAGCCGCCCGGCGGCTCGTCCACCGGCCAGCCGACCGGGCCGGTCGTGTCGACGGGCACCCTCGTCGTCGAGCCGCGCTGAGCGGACTGGCGCCATCACGCCTGCGTGACCCGACCGTGAGCTGCATCTTCGGCGCGATGCCGACCGTAGGGCTGAACGAGGGCGACCGTGCCCTCGTCCGAATGCAGCCATGAGGAAGCATCGACAATGACGATCGACCAGCACGGCGGGACGGGCTCCGCGCTCGGCCGCAGGAACCTGCTGACGACGGCAGGCTTGGCGGCCGTCGCTGCCCTGGGCACGGCGACGACACTCTCCGGTCCGGCCGCCGCGGCCGCGAGCGACGCCGACATTCTCAATTTCGCCCTCAATCTCGAGTATCTGGAAGCCGAATTCTATCTGCGTGCCGCCACCGGGAAGGGACTGGCCGCGAGCGACGTCGGTGGCCGCGGTGCCATGGGGACGGTCATCGGCGGGCGGCAGGTCCCGTTCAAGACCAAGGCATTTCGCGAATACGCCAACGAGATCGCGTTGGACGAGCAGCATCACGTGCAGTTCATCCGCTCGGCCCTGGGCGGTGCGGCGGTGGCTCGCCCGAAGATCGACCTCGACATGGCGTTCACGACCGCGGCGCGGGCGGCCGGGCTGATCGGCGGCAGCCAGCGCTTCGATGCGTTCGCCAGCGAGACCAACTTCCTGCTGGCCGCATTCATTTTCGAGGATGTCGGCGTCACTGCGTACAAAGGCGCTGCCCGCCTCATCGGCAGCAAGGACGTGCTCGAGGCGGCGGCCGGCATCCTTGCGGTCGAGGCCTATCACGCCGGACAGATCCGCACGCTGCTCTACGGGCAGGGGCTGTTCACCGCTGCGCGGGCCATTTCCGATGCGCGCGATCGGCTCGACGGGCCGAGCCGCAAGGACCAGGGCATCCGCTGGAAGGACAGTGCCAACATCATCCCGACCGACGGCAACGGGCTGGCCTTCTCGCGCAGCGCCGCCGAGGTGCTGAAGATCGTCTATCTCGGCGGTCCATCGGCCGGCTTCGGCTTCTTTCCCAAGCGGTTGAACGGGACCATCCGCTAGAGGCTGGCTCAGGCGCCGGACTCGAAGGCACGCCAGACGCCGGCAGGATCGCGACAAGCGACATCCCGCCAGCGGCTGGTGTCCTCGCCGGGTCCGCCGAGGGTCACGAGATATTCGCGGCAGTAGCCCATGCGGGTGCGGAACGTGCGCACCGGCACGACGGTCCTGAACTGCTCGTCGGCCGAAGACTGCCACGTGGTGGCCGTGCCGCTCGGCATGGTTTCCAGCGCATGCTGCAGCGCGGCCTCGCCGACCAGATTCGCGGAGCGGGCCATGGTCGGGGAATCGCGCTCGACGCAGCCGGCCAACAGTGCGGCCAGGGCAACGAGCGAGCGCCGCCTCAACGCCATTTCCCGGCGATCAGGGCCGCTTCCTCGGCTGGCGACAGGTCCCCACCGACCTGGGTCAGGTCCGCAGGCACCGTGTGCCAGTCGGTGTCCGGTGGCGCCACGCCCGTCGATGGCGTGGCGGTGGCTGCGCTGGTGCCCATGGTGCTTGCGCGGGTGTCGCGGCCGGACGGATCCGAGCGACCCGACAGGCCCGTCGATCCAGGCGAGCGGACCGCGCCCGCCGGCCCGCCACCAGAACCGCCGCTGCCCGGCGTCTGGGATGCGCCGGCAGCCCCCGCTGCGCCACCGGCCGAGCCGGGACCGGCATCCGCGGGCCGCTCGCCGGCCGCGCCCATGGCGCCCGCCTTCTTGCCGGTCTGCGCGGCCGATGCCGCCTTGCCCGAATCGGTCGGGCCGCGCCGACCTACATCGTGCCGCCCTGCTGCCATGGCCGGGCTGCCGCCGGGCCAGCCCGTGTCGGGATCGATGCAGCCGAGCCAGCCGATGCCCAACGCAACTGCCAGAACCAGAACGATCGTACGTCCAGCAGTGACCTTCGAAGGCCGGCGACGCCGAACCATGCGCTTCTCCAAGTCAGACTGCAGATTCAGACTCATCCCACCAATTCGCATAACCCGTGGTGCCGGCACCTTCTTCCGCGGGGCGGGACGGCTTTTTTACGGCGATAGGGAAGAAACGGCATGGCTGGCGTGTAGTTCGATCGAGCCTACCGCTGGTATGGCCACGGAGGGATGGTGTCGCCGGCTCAAGACGAGATGCTATGCCAGGAGCTGATCGCCTTGCTGCCTCGATTGCACCGTTTCGCTCTTGTGCTGACCAAGTCCCATGCCGATGCCGACGACTTGGTGCAGGCGACGTGCGAGCGTGCCATCACACATCTGGATACGTGGATCTGGGGGACGGCCTTGGATCGCTGGTTGTTCAAAATCGCGCACAATCTGTACCGGAACCAGCGCCGCGACACGGCGAATCGTTCCAGGCTCCTGGAGGAGCACGTGGCGGCACGCGATTTCGCGATCGGGGCGAGCCTCGATGGGGAGCTGTGGACCACCGTGCAGGAAGTGCGCCGCATGGTGCTGTCGCTGCCGGACGAGCAGCGCGAGGTGCTGGTCCTGGTCACCATCGAAGGCCTGGCCTACCGGGACGTGGCCGAGATCCTGCAGATTCCGATCGGCACGGTGACCAGCCGGCTGGCCCGGGCGCGCGACGCCATCCGCGCCGTGTTCGCACCTGCACCCACGGCCGTTCCCGGCGTCGAGTCCGTGCCATGAGCGGGTCGGGGACGGGACGGATCGAGCTCATGCTGCTCGTCGATGGCGAGCTGCAGGGGCGTGACGCGGCCCTGGTCGGCCGGCAGTGCCGGGACGACCCGCTCGTGGGCGCCACGGTCTCGGCGCTGGAGGCCGAGCGTGCCCTGCTCCGGGCCGCATTCCCGCTGACGCGGCACAGCGACGGGCCGGTCGTCGCCACGGTCGAGGCCGCGTTCCGGGCACGTCGGCGGCGACGACGGCGCGCCGGCCTGCAGCGGGTAGCGGCCATGCTGGCCATCGCGGCGCTGCCGGCCGTGGCCATCGGCGTCGGTGTGCTGACGCTGGCCGAGCGCCGGGCGCAGGATGCGGCCACCTATGTGCTGGCGGAGCAGGCCCGCGACCGGCAGCTCATGAGCGCCGCGTTCAACACGGCGTTGGACACACAGATCTCCGGCGGCAGCGTGACCTGGCAGAACCCGGCCAGCGGCAGTCGGGGCACGATCACGCCGCTGCGCACCTTCCGCACCACCGACGGCCGCTGGTGCCGCGAGTACCGCCAGCAGGTCGATTCCGCGGCGCAGTCGGAGCAGCGCATCGGCATCGCCTGCCGCGAGGCGGACGGCTGGCAGCTCAAGCTGGAGCGGCCATGGGCGGCCTGAGCGCCGCCTTCAGGTCGACCCCGTCGTCCGCGGCCCGTTCCGGGGTGAGATCGGTGCCCTGCGCCAGCAGCTTGCGTCCGGTCATGTGGTCGCTCGGCCGGTTGACCGAATCGATGGCGACCAGCCGGCCGGCCTTGAAGTAGCAGACCGAGAACTTGCCTTCCGCCGGGGCGCCACGGATCACGCGCTGGTCGTGGCCGGTCGAGATGCCGACCATCTGCAGCTTGACCTCGTACTGGTCGCTCCAGAACCACGGCACCTCGTCATAGACGTGCGGCTTGCCCAGGATCGCCGCCGCCACCGCCTTGGCCTGATCGACCGCGTTCTGCACCGATTCCAGCCTGATCCGCCCACCGGCGAAACGGTTCGGATGGCTGGTGCACTCGCCGGCCGCGAAGATGTGCGGATCGCTGGTGCGGCCGTGCTCGTCGACCAGGATGCCGTTCTCGCAGGCAAGCCCGGCGGCCACCGCCAGCTCGACGTTCGGCAGCACGCCGATACCGATCACGACGAGGTCGGCGGCATGCCGGCCGCCGTCCGCCATCATCACGCCACTCACCTTGCCATCCTCGCCGATCAGGCATTCGATCCGGGCATCGAGCACCAGCTCGACACCGCGGCTGCGGTGCAGGTCGGCATAGAAGCCGGAGATCACGGGCGCCACGACGCGGCCCATCAGCCGGTCGGCCGCTTCCAGCACGGTGACGGGCTTGCCCAGCATCCGCACCGCTGCCGCCACTTCGAGTCCGATGAAGCCGCCGCCGATGACGACGACACGGCTGGCCTCGTCGACCCGTCGGGCGAGACTCTCGGATTCGTCCAGCGTGCGCAGGTAGACCACGTTCTCGAGCTCGGTGCCCGGCACGGGCAGGGGCCGCACGCGCGTCCCGGTCGCCAGGACCAGCATGTCGTAGGGGATGACCTGACCCGTCGCGGTCGTGACCGTGCGTGCGGACGGATCCAGCGCCGTTGCCGCGGTGCCGAGATGGAGGTCGATCGACTGCGTGGCATAGAAGGCCGGCTGCCGGAACAGCAGCCGCGCGCGGTCCATCTTCCCCAGCAGCAGGCCCTTGGACAGCGGTGGGCGCTGGTAGGGAACGTGCGCTTCGGCGCTGACGAGATGGATCGGACCGGCATAGCCGTCGCCGCGCAGCGAGGCCGCGACCTGAAACCCAGCCTGTCCACCACCGACGATGACGACCCCAGCCGTCATGGTGTTCGCTCCCTTGCCGTTGCGCCATACCAGCCCGGACGGTAGCGGCCGGCCATGGCCCCGTCACGCGCTTCCCGCTCGAACGCCGGGCTCGTTCAGCCGACGTCCGGCGTCTCGCCGAGCCGGAACGCGAGCACGGATCCGGTTCGGCCGCGCACCGGCAGTTCGCCCAGTGGCTCGAAGCGGAAACCATCACCCGCGCGCGCGACGACAGCGTCGCTGACGACGATAGTGACCGCGCCGGCGCCGGCCATGCTGCGGGCGGCATCCTCCAGCCGCTGCGCGACATTCACGGTATCACCACACAGTGTGGGGCCGAGGTGACCGTTCGTGCCCAGGCGTACTTCGACGAGCGAGCCGGCATGCACGCCGACCCGCAAGCGTATCGGAGCATGGTCACGGCCGGCACCGTCTCCGTTGTCCTTCTCGATGGCGGCGCGGATGCCGAGCGCCGCGCGCAGGGCCGGGGCCGCCGCGGCAGGGCCGGTGCCGTGGTTGACCCACACCGCCACGAGCCCGTCGCCCATGATCGTGTCGATGCGGCCATGCTCGCGCTCGATGCAGCGGGCAAGAGTACGGAAATGCCGGCGCAACAGCTCGGCGACCGCCTTGGCCGGAAGGGTCTCGGCGATGTGGGTGAAGCCGGTGATGTCGGTGAACATGAGCGTAAGCTCGCGCTCCACGACATGACGCCCGCCATGGCCGGGGCGCCGGTAGCGGAAGCCGGTGCCGATGCTTGTCGTCGATTTCGCGAACATGGCACTGCGGCCTCGTCTCGATGTCCTGCAAGCGGCTCGACCATGGCACGCGGCAGCTGCTGCCCGGCTATGGCAATCTGCCGGCGGCCGGCCGGCATCCTCACCGTGGCTCCATGTTCACCGGGTTGTCGGTGTAAAAAATCACAATTCCCGAGGGCGCCTCGTCAGGAACCGATGACAAGGCGATGCGTTAGATCGGTCAGAATCGAACGGCATGGAGAGCCGGATGCGCACGACGACGAAAATAGGCTGGCTGCAACAGGCGGTCTACTTGTGCGAAGGCAGTGCCGCATCCTACAAAGCCGCCTTCATGCAGGCGACGGACCCGGCCGACGAACGTCAGCTGCTCAATCTGTGCACCGCCCGCTATGCCCTGCTGGAACGGCTGCTGACCGAACTCGCCGACATGGTGGGGCCCGTCCGCCTGCGTGCGCTGCTCGCGGTGACGGAGAGGGAGCCGAGCGGGCGGCCACCCGGCCTGGAATCGGCGCTCACCACGGCCATGTTCTGCGACTATGGCCTGATCCAGCTCCTTGGGCCCGATCTGGTCAACATGGCCGATATGTCGATCAGGCTGGCGACAGCCGACAATGCTCTCGCCCCGGACGAGGTGCCCGGCAGCGTGCCGCTCGCGCCCGAGGTGCCTCCGGCGCGCCGGGCCGGGGAGCGTCCTCGCTCAGCAACATCGACTTGAGCTGGGCGCGACCACGATGTATCCGACTCTTGATGGTGCCGATCTCGCAGCTGCAGATTTCGGCAGCGCGCTCGTAGCTCAACCCATCGACGGCGATCAGCACCAGCACCTCACGCTGCGCCAATGGCAGGCGCCGAAACGCGGCGCGGAATGCCGCCACCTCGAGCCTTGCCTCCTGCTCGGGAGGCACTAGGGCAAGCTGCTCGAAATTGTCGGTGGAGATCTCGGCCGACATATGGCGCCGGCTGAGGATACTGCGAAAACGGTTGCGCAGGATGGCGAACAGCCAGGCCTTAAGGTTGGTGCCGTTTGTGAATTGTGCCTGGGCCTGCAGGGCGTTGACCATCGTATCCTGGACGAGGTCATCGGCAAGGCTGACATCGCCGCCGGTCAGCATCCGCGCAAAAGCCCGCAGAGACACTACCTGCGTCGCGATCTCCTCGCGAAATACTCCCATGCCCTCGTTATCTCCCTTTGGCTGGAGACACGCTAGCATAGTAAAGCAGGGCGCGTACACGCCGAAAATCGTTATAATTCGGCCATTCCCGGTAAAGGCGGGATACTCAACTGGATCGTGATCCAAGTTGTATGAAGTGCTTTACACGAGCAGGTAAATTACAAATACGGCCGTCATTTTGCATGCGCATACTTGCCGCATGATGCGTTGCAAGCTGCAAGAAAACAAAAGAACAAAACCTGAGATAGATTAAATATTGTATACAGCAACCATTATAAGTCTATGTGCCGTTGCCTGCCATGCTCGCCGGCATCCGTCGATCTCGTCGACGAATCGGGTCCGGCCGCGGCTCCCGCCGAGGTTTCGGCTGTTGCCTCCGCCGTCTCCCCGGTCGGGGCGTCGAACAACTGCATCAGCTGGGCAAGCTCGGCCGGCAGCGGCTCATGCAGGGAATCGTCGTACACGGCATGCAGCTTGCGGCTCAGCCAGCGATCGAAACGCGTATCTTCCACCGGGCCTGTGCCATGGGGGATGAGGATTCCCTTCATCCGCTGCCATCCCGGCGACCATGCGATGGAAAACTACATGCCCCGCCTCGCCGTATTGTCTGTTCGAAAATCCTGCGCATCATGCCCAACCATCCAGGTTCAGGATAGCAGCAGAACCCGCCGGCGGCGTTCCGGTTCCCCCATGGTCGAAATTGGGCCGGCAAGACGAATCCACCGCCCGCCGGTCGCCCTGATCGGGCCGGCGACGTCGATCCTCAATGAAGAGATATACCGCGTAACAATAAGACGACGGGGGCGCTGCAGTTCCGCGTGCCCTGCGACACGCGGTGAGCCGCAGCGCCCTTCGGCTCAGGCGGCCAAACGCTGCCGGGTCGACCGCCATACCTTCTCCGCGGTCGCCGGCATATCGACGTGCCGCACGCCGTACTCGCCGAGAGCGTCGACCAGCGCATTGATCACGGCGGCTGGGGCGCCCACGGAGCCGGCCTCGCCGCAGCCCTTCACGCCCATGGCGTTGTTCTTGCAGGGAACCTCGATCGTCGAGAAGTCGAACGACGGCATGTTGTCGGCGCGCGGCATCGAGTAGTCCATGAACGAGCCGGTCAGCAGCTGCCCGCTGTCGTCGTACAGCGCACCCTCGAGCAATGCCTGGCCGATCCCTTGGACGATGCCGCCATGCACCTGCCCCTCGACCAGCATCGGGTTCAGGATGACGCCGAAGTCGTCGACCACGTTGTAGTCGACCACCCGCACCACACCGGTATCCGGCTCCACCTCGACCTCGGCGATGTGACAGCCGTTGGGGAACGTCCAGGCGCTGAGCGTGGTCGTCGCCTCGGCATCGAGGCCGCCTTCGATCCCCACTGCCGGCGCCAGCGTGCGCGCCTTCCCGGCAAGCTCCAGGATCTCGATCGCCTTGTCGGTGCCGGCGACACGGAAGACACCGTCGGCGAACTGGATGTCGGCCGCCGCGGTCTCGAACAGATGCGCCGCGAAAGCCTTGCCACGCTCGATGACGATGTCGGCCGCGCCGTTGATGGCGGCTCCCTGCGCCGTCAGCGAGCGCGATCCACCGGTGCCGCCGCCGGCCTTGATGCGGTCGCTGTCGCCCTGGACGATCCGGATCTTCTCGAACGGCACGTTCAGGCGCTGGTGCAGGACCTGCGTGTAGGCCGTGGCGTGCCCCTGACCGTTGGTCTGGGTCCCGACCATGACCGACACGATGCCGTCGTCCCCGAACTCGATGGTGGCGTGCTCGGACGGATCCCCCATGGTCGATTCGATGTAGTAGCACATGCCGATGCCGCGCAGCCGGCCCTTGGCCCGCGCCTGGGCCCGGCGTGCCGGAAGGCCGGCCCAGTCCGCCTTCTTCAGGCAGGCATCCATCACCCTGGCGAACTCGCCGGTATCGTAGAGCTCGCCGGCCGCGGTCTGGAACGGCATCTGGTCGGGGCGGATGAAGTTCTTGCGTCGCAGCTCCACCCGGTCGACCCCGAGCTCGGCGGCGGCAAAGTCCATCAGCCGCTCCATGCAGTAGATCGATTCCGGGCGTCCGGCGCCCCGGTAGGCATCGACCGGCACGGTGTTGGTGAACACGCCCTTGACGCCGTAGCTCAGCGCTTTGACGTCGTAGACACCCGGCAGCACCTTCAATGCCGCCCCGGTCGGGATGTAGGGGGCGAAGGCGAAATAGTAGGCGCCCATGTTGGCGACGAGATCGACCTTCAGCCCCAGGATGCGGTGATCGGCATCGAAGGCGAGCTGGGCCACCGTGACATGGTCGCGGCCCATGGTGTCGGAAAGGAAGCTCTCGCCACGCTCGCCGGTCCATTTGACCGGCCGCCCGAGGGCACGGGCAGCGTAGCCGGTCATGGCATATTCCGGGTAGAAGAACGCCTTCATCCCGAAGCCGCCACCGACGTCGCCGGTCGAGACGCGGACCTGCTCCGGCTCGAGGCCGAGACTGTCCGCCAGGATCTTCTGCGGCATCCAGACGCCCTGGGTGCCGGTCTGCAGGGTCAGCTTGGCGGCTCCGGCATCCCACGAGGCCACGCAGGCCCGGGGTTCCATCGCGTTGCAGATCACGCGGTTGTTGACCAGCTCGAGCTTGACCACGTGGGCGGCGCCGGCGAAGGCCGCGGCCGTGGCGGCCTCGTCACCGTAATGCCAGTCGAAAGCCACGTTGCCCGGTGCTTCGGGGTGCACCTGGGCCGCGCCCGGCGCCAGCGCACCGGCCGTATCGGCCACCGCCGGCAACTCGTCGTACTCGACCTCGATCAGCTCGGCCGCGTCCTTGGCCTGCTCTCGCGTCGCCGCCACCACGAAGGCGACGTTGTCGCCGACATGATTGACCTCGTCCTTGCACAGGATCGGATGTTTCGGGTCGGCCCGTTCGGAGCCGTCGCGGTTGGTGATCGGGATGAAGCATGGCAGGCCGGCATCCAGATCCGCGGCGGTGGCAACCAGCAGCACGCCTTGGGCAGCCTTCGCGGCGCTGGTGTCGAGCCGGGCGATCCGCGCATGCGCCGTCGGCGAGCGCAACACGTAGAGATAGGCCTGATTCGGCAGGCTGATATCGTCGGTGAATTGACCCTGGCCGGTGATCAGCCTTTGATCCTCGACGCGACGTACCGGCTGGCCGATGCCGAACTTGGTCATGCATTCCTCCCCAGGATGTTGCGGCTGCCGCGGAGCCGGGCCGTCGCAGCGTTGCTGCCGCGACATACTAATGCGCGATGTGGGCACGACAAGTCGGGCGCCCGCGTTGCGGCCATGCGAACCGGCTCGGCGGGCTTACCGCATCGGCGACGACTGCCGAGGCATCGAGTGGTCACGCGACGGCGGCCAGTGGACCGGCGGCCCACGATGCGCAGAGCCGCGTTGACCACGGCTGCCGGCTGGCATACAGATGAAGGGCACGTGGTGGATTTGAGCCGGTCGGCTTGCGGGGCCACGTGACGGAGCGTTCCGCGCCCCGGTTCCACCCGCTAAAAGGCCGGGACGCGATAACGCCCTGGCCTTTCCACGGCCGGGGCGTTGTCGTTTGGAGATCCTTCGATGCCAGCCACTTGGCGCCCGCAGACCCGGCTCGTGCACGGCGGCAGCAACCGCTCGCCGCATGGCGAGACCTCCGAGGCGCTCTTCCTCACCTCCGGCTTCTGCTACGAGCGGGCCGAGGATGCCGAGGCCCGCTTCGCCGAGACCCAGCCCGGCTACACCTATTCGCGCGTCGGCAATCCTACCGTGCGGATGCTGGAAGAGCGGATGGCGCTGCTCGAGGGCTCGGAGGAGTGCGCGGCGACCGCCAGTGGCATGGCCGCGGTCCACGCCACCTTGATGTGCCAGCTGCGCGCCGGGATGCGGGTCGTCGGCTCGGCACTGCTGTTCGGCTCCTGCCATTGGATCCTGACCCAGCTCTGCCCGCGCTTCGGCATCGAGGTCGAGCTGGTCGACGGCAAGGACCTGGGCGCCTGGGAGCGCGCGTTCCGCCGGCCGGCCGATCTGGTCTTCCTCGAATCACCGGGCAACCCGACGTTGGAGCTGGTCGACCTCGCCGCGGTCTGCGCACTCGCGCATCGTGCCGGCGCGAAGGTGATCGTCGACAACGTGTTCGCCACGCCCTTGCTGCAGCAGCCGCTCGAGCTCGGCGCCGACTTCGTCGTCTATTCGGCGACCAAGCACATTGACGGGCAGGGGCGCTGCCTTGGCGGGCTGGTCTGCTGCGGGGCGGCGTTCAAGCGCGACGTGCTGCAGCCCTACTTGCGCAATACCGGACCGGGGCTCAGCCCGTTCAACGCCTGGGTCATGCTCAAGGGTCTGGAGACCCTCGAGCTTCGGGTGCGGGCCGAATGCGAGGCGGCGGCACGGGTCGCCCGCTGGCTCGAGGCCGATTCCCGCGTGCCCGAGGTGCTCTATCCCGGTCTGGAGAGCCATCCGCAGCACGAGCTGGCGCGACGCCAGATGCGCAGCGGCGGAACGCTCGTGGCATTCCGGGTCGGCGGCGGCCGGGCGGAAGCGTTCGCGATGCTCAATCGGTTGCAGTTGATCAAGATTTCGAACAACCTGGGCGACTCGAAGTCGCTGATCACGCATCCGGCCAGCACGACCCATTCCAAGATCGCACCGGCCGAGCGCTTGGCGGTCGGCATCACCGAGGATCTGCTGCGGCTGTCGGTCGGCCTCGAGGACGTCGACGATCTTTTGGCCGATCTGGATCAGGCCCTGCGCCGGTGAAGCGCGTCGCCGGCGGGGATGCGTAAAGGCGGCGATCTCTCGATGAAGCGAGGTCGAGCATGACGAGCACGAACCGACCCGAGCCGAAACCACCGACGATCACCCCGGAAAAGGCCCCGCCGGAGCCGCCGCCATCGGCGGACGACATCGTCGACGAAGCCGGGGACGAATCGTTCCCGGCGAGCGATCCGCCGGCGTGGGTGGACAGCACGGGCACCGGCGCGCCGGACCGCAAGCCCGACTAGGTCGACGCGCAGCTAGAGAATGTCGTCGGGATGAACGAAGCCACCGACGCGTGGCGCCAGTTCGGGCGTGCGTTGATCGTCCAGCGCCGCCCCGACCTCGAGCATGATGCCCTGTGCCAGCAACGGGATCGCCGCGTGCAGGCGCACCGCATCGTCGAGCAGCCACGCGGCGCTGCCCTGGGCAGGTGGGGCCGCGGGCCATAACCGGGGCATGATCGCGTCCGCGGCCGGCTCGTTGGGATAGGCCTCGAGAAGCTGCCGGGCTTCGCCGATCGCATGGGTGACCGCATTGGCGACGGCGGCATGCACCGCGAGCGCATAGTGGGCCGCCCCCGAGCCGCCGGCCCGGACGAGGCCGCCCGATGCTGCCAGATGCTGCAGCAGGGGCGCTGCGAGGCTTACCCCGCGCTCGTCGCCGGCCGCGAGCACGGTGCCGGACGGCGGCAGGCCGATGAGCGCCAGATCGACATAGTAGAGCGAACGGTGGCGCATGCGCCGATAGCGCCGCAGCGTATCGCCCCAATAGCTGGCCGACGGGTCGAGAACGACGTCGCCGGGCTCCATGACGACGTATGCCTCGTCGATGACGCGATCGATGGTCGGCCCGAGCGCGAGGTCGAGCACGAACAGGCGCGGATGCTCCAAGGCCTCGAAGAATGTCGCGTACCGCTCGATGCGGACGACCTTGGGCTCATCGAGCCCCTGCTGGTTGGTGGTGCCGGCAGGATGAACGACGAGCTCCACCCCGACGCCGACCAACTGACGGGCGAGGCCGGTCTCGTTGCCGATCAGGCCGACACGCAATGCCGTTCAAGCCGATCCGTCGGGGTGCATGCCGAATGAGTATCGGCCGAGCCGAGATGGCATGACCGCACCGCTGCCGAGGATCAGCCGTTGTTGCCCTGCGCGCTCTTGGGCGGCATAGGCGTGCTCGGGCCGCTGTTGGCCGAGGCCAGATTCTGATCGCGGCTGGCGTTGGTGTAGGGGCAAGCACCGGCCGCTCCGGCAGCAAGCAAGAGGACCGTCGCGAGAACGAGGGTGAAAATGCGCATCGGTCTGCCTCCACGGTGCCATGCCAAGCGTTAACACTGCCACAAGCTCCCGGCATGGCAAGCCCGTCGTGCTCACAAGTTTGTTGCCGCATCGGCGACCGGGGCGCTAACCGGAAGCGGGAGTCCGGTGAAGGACAGGGGGAAGCATGCGCGATCCGTACGAGGTGCTGGGGGTTGGCCGGGAGGTGTCGGCGGACCAGATCCGCTCGGCATACCGCAAGCTTGCCAAGACCTCGCATCCCGATCTGCATCCGGGCGACAAGCAGGCCGAGGACCGTTTCAAGGAGATTTCCGCGGCTTATGAGTTCCTGTCGGATGCGGAGAAGCGCCAGCAGTACGACCGGGGCGAGATCGACGCCAGCGGCGCGCCGACGATGCGCCAATCCTCCTACCGCGACTTCGCCGAAGGCCCCGGAGGGGCGAAGTATGCCGGCTCCGGCTCGTTCGAGAACGCGGCCGATCTCGAGGAGATGATCCAGGAACTGTTTGGTGGCCGCGGCGGCGCACGGTCGATGAAGATGCGCGGTGCCGACGTTGCCTATCGGCTGGAGATCGGCCTGGGCGACGTCGCCCGTGGCGCGAAGCTGCCGATCAAGCTTGCGGATGGCGGCAGCCTCGAGGTCACCATTCCACGCGGCATCGAGGCCGGGCAGGTGCTGCGCCTGAAGGGCAAGGGGCAGCCGGGGATCGGCGGCGGACCCGCCGGCGATGCCTTGATCGAGGTCGAAATCCGGCCGCACCCCAGCTTCGAGCGCAAGGGCGCCGACGTTCATCTGGCCCTGCCGATCACGCTCGCGGAAGCGGTGCTCGGCGCCAAGATCGCGGTGCCGACCCTCCACGGCACGGTGATGATGACCATTCCCAAGCTGTCGAGCACGGGCGCGACGCTGCGGCTGAAGGGCAAGGGGCTGCCGCACCAGGGTGGCCACGGCAGTGGCGATCAATATGTCCGGTTGGAGGTCGCGTTGCCGTCGCAGGCAACGCCGGAGCTGGAGAGCGCGCTGAAGGAATGGGAGGCGGCGCACCCCTACGATCCACGCGCGACACTGATGCGGGAGGCACGCGCATGAAGAACCTGGAGGACGTGCTGGCCGAGGTGCGGGTCGAGCGGACCGAGATCCTGACCTGGATCGAGGCGAGCTGGGTCCGGCCGGATGCGGATACGGCAGGGCCGCAATTCGGACCGATCGACGTCGCGCGGCTGCACCTGATCCGGGAACTCCGGCACGATCTGGCGCTCGATCCGGAAGCGATTCCGGTCGTGTTGTCGTTGGTGGACGAGATGTACACCCTGCGGCGGCGGCTCGGCGCACTGGCCCGTGCCCTGGCCGAGACCGCGCCGGAAGTGCGCAGCGCCGTCCGTGCGCGCTGTCAGGTGCTGCTGGAGGAGGCGGGCGGCCACCCCGTCGCGGGCATGCATCGCCAAACCACGGATTAGGGCGTGCGGCGCAGGCGAACGCGTCGTGAGGCGGCGGTGCCGCAGGTATTACTTTGCAATGTCGCCCGTGTCTCTTTGGCTCGTCTCTGCTCGAGGCATCGGTCATAATCCATTGCTGACGCCGATAATGTCGCGTCGGTCGGGCTGACGATGGTGTTGCTGCGTTGCAGCAGTGCTTGACTTTCGCTGCCACGGTTCCTAGGGTCGGCCGCGTGAATGCATGGACCTGATCGCCTCCCGTTGACCGGGGGGTTGGAAAAAAAGCCGGGTCCGAAGACCCGGCTAAGTTGATCAGGGAGGCTAAACGTCTGGGAGACAAGAGGGCCGCTAGACCCTCCCTGTCCGAGGGCATTGCACCCCCAGACTTGCAAGCCGGACCGGAGAGCCCGGCTCGCCAACATCAAGACCGCCCAGAGCAACGATCTTGCTGCACTGCACAAATTAGTGAGTCGTCATGGTCCTGCCTAGAGGGGCATGGTCACATCAGCATGCAAAAATTGCATAGCAGGAATGCGATTTTGCTGCCCCTGTCCTAAAGGGTAGGCCGACCACCTACCAAACGGGCTGTTCGGCGACCTTCTCGAGAAGAAAATCGCGGAAAACCGACACGCGTTTGGAAGTCTTGAGTTCCTCAGGATAGACGAAGTAGGCCGTGAAGCTCGGCCCTTCGATATCGGCCAGCACGCGCTGCAGCACACTACTGGACGCGCCCAGATAGTCGGGCAGCGATGCCAGCCCGAGCCCGCTTTCGGCGGCACGCAGCATGCCGAACACGTTGTTGATGCTCAACGTGGCTTGCCTAGCCGGGCGCGGATCGTCCTCGTCCCGCCCCACGGTCAGGACCCAGTTGAGGCTGTCGACGGGAACGGGAGCGCCGTGGCCGTAGGCGATCAGCCGGTGATGCTCCAGATCTTCGACGCTGCTGGGCGTGCCATGCCGGGCAAGATAGTCGGTCGAGCCGTAGATGTGGGTGTGCACGGTCATCAGCCGGCGCTGGATCAGATCCGGCTGCGTCGGCCGTGCGACGCGGATCGCGACATCGGCTTCGCGCATGCTGAGGTCGACGTCGCTGTCGCCGATGACCAACGAGATGGTGATGTCGGGATGCCGGTCGGCGAACGCGGGTAGCTGCGCCACCAGCCAGACGGTGCCGAGGCCGATCGTGGCGTTGACGCGCAGATGCCCGCTCGGCGAGTCGCGGCTTTCGCCGAGCGCGCTCTGCACCGCCGCCATGCGCTTGGCGACCTCGTTGGCGGTGTGCAGCAGGATCTCGCCCTGCTCCGTCAGGACCAGGCCACGGGCGTGCCGATGGAACAGCGGCGTGCCGAGATCCTCCTCGAGCGCGCCGATCTGCCGGCTGATCGCCGATTGGCTGAGGCCGAGCCCCTCGGCCGCTCGGGTGAAGCTGCCGGCCTGCGCCACCGCGTGAAACACCCGCACCCGGTCCCAGTCCATCATCGGCGTCATCTTGTTCCCCGTTGTCGGCATCGCGCTCAGCCGAGCCCGGCGAGAAACTTCTCGGCATCCAGAGCGGCCATACAGCCGCTTCCGGCTGCCGTCACGGCTTGACGGTAGATTCGGTCCTGCACGTCGCCGGCAGCGAAAACCCCGGGGACGCTGGTCAGGGTGGTGCCGGGGCGGGTCACGATGTAGCCGTCCGCGTCGACCTCCAGCTGCCCTTTGAACAGCGCCGTCGCCGGGTCGTGGCCGATGGCGACGAACAGCCCGTCGACGGCGAGATCATGTGTCTCGCCCGTCGCGACGTGGCGCAGCCGCACGCCGGTCACGGCCTTGGGCTGCTCGGTCCCGAGCACCTCGGTCACCGTGTGGTCCCACACCACCTCGATCTTCGGGTGCTCGAACAGACGCGCCTGCATCACCTTCTCGGCGCGCAGCCGGTCGCGCCGATGGACCAGCGTGACCTTCTCGCACATCTGCGCCAGGTACAGCGCCTCCTCGACCGCGGTATTGCCGCCGCCGACGATCGCCACCTTCTTGCCGCGAAAGAAGAAGCCGTCGCAGGTGGCGCAGGCGGAAACCCCGGCGCCGGAAAAGTGGCGCTCGCTGTCCAGCCCCAGCCAGCGCGCCTGAGCACCGGTGGCGATGATCAGGGCATCGGCGTGGATGGCGTCGCCACCATCGAGCCGTACCCGGAACGGCCGCGCGCCAAGATCGACCTCGCTCACGATGTCGAAGAGCAGCTCGGCGCCGCAGTGGAGCGCCTGCGCCGACATCTGCTCCATCAGCCACGGACCCTGGATCACGTCCGCGAAGCCTGGGTAGTTCTCGACGTCCGTCGTGATCGTCAGCTGACCGCCGGGCTGCAGGCCCTGGATCACGACGGGCTGCAGGTTGGCGCGGGCGGCATAAATGGCGGCGGTCAGGCCGGCGGCGCCCGCACCGATGATCAGCACCTTGGTTTGTTTGATCGTGCTCATGATACCCGGGTCCAGACGGAGGCAAGGCGACCAAGAAGCTTGCCCCCATCCGGCACGCGACCCGAAATCTGGGCCACCGGCGGCAGCGGCTTGCTCAGTTGTAGCCGACCTCGATGATTTCGAAATAGCGTACGCCGCGCGGGGTGTTGACCTCGACGCTGTCGCCCGCCTCCTTGCCGAGGATGGCCTGGGCCAGCGGCGACTGGATCGAGAGCAGGCCCGACTGGATGTCGGCCTCGTCCGGGCCGACCACCTGATAGGACGCCTTCTCGTCGGTATCCTCGTCGACCAGCTTGACGCGCGCGCCGAACATCACCCGGCTGCCGCTGAGGCTGCGAATGTCGATCACCTCGGCGCGGGACAGCTTGTCCTCGAGTTCCATCACGCGGCCTTCGATGAAGCCCTGCCGCTCGCGTGCCGCGTGGTACTCGGCGTTCTCGGACAGATCGCCATGCTCCCTTGCGGCCGCGATCGCCTTGATGACCGCGGGTCGTTCCTCGAGCTTCAGCCGGCGCAGCTCGGCGCTCAAGCGGGCATGGCCCTCGGGGGTCATGGGGATCTTTGTCGTCATGGCGCGCCTTGATCCAATCAAGGGTGGGAAAACAGCGATCGCGTCGTGCAGCGCGGGCAACGACGCGATCAGTGCGAGGCCTCAAAGTACGATTGCAACGACGCTACTTCAAGCTCACCGCTGAGAACGCGGTGCATCGCCTGCACGACGGCCCGGGCGCCGGGCAGGGTCGTGTAGTAGGGCAGGCGGGCCATCAGCGCCGCCCGGCGCAGCTCGTAGCTGTCGCGGATGGCCTGCTGTCCCTCCGTGGTGTTGATCACCATCGCGACCGCGCCGTCCTTGATCAGGTCGACGATGTGCGGCCGGCCCTCGTGCACCTTCTTCACCGTCTGCACCGGCAGCCCCGCGGCGGCGATCGTCGCGGCGGTGCCCCGGGTGGCGGCGACGGTGAAGCCCAGCTCGTGCAGCCGGCGCGCCAAGGCCACCGCGCTCGGCTTGTCGCGCTCGCGGACCGAGACGAACACCGTGCCCTTCTCCGGCAATCCGGTGCCGGCGCCGAGCTGCGACTTGATGAAGGCCGCGGCGAAGTCCCGGTCGAGGCCCATCACCTCGCCGGTCGACTTCATCTCCGGACCGAGCAGCAGGTCGACGCCCGGGAAGCGGGCGAACGGGAACACCGCCTCCTTGACCGCGACATAGTCGGTCGGCGGCGGCCGGAGCGAAAAGTCGGCCAGCGGCTCGCCCGCCATGATGCGGGCGGCTATCTTGGCGACCGGGCTGCCGATCGCCTTGGCGACGAACGGCACGGTCCGGCTCGCGCGGGGATTGACCTCGAGGATGAACACCTCGCCGTCCTTGACCGCCATCTGCACGTTCATCAGGCCGCGCACGCCGAGTGCCCGGGCCAGCGCCTCGGCCTGCCGCTCGATCTCGCGCACCGTCTCGGGCGGCAAGGAATAGGGCGGCAGCGAGCAGGCACTGTCGCCCGAATGCACGCCGGCCTCCTCGACATGCTCCATGACCCCGGCGACGACGACGGTCCGCCCGTCGGCCAGAACGTCGACGTCGACCTCGACCGCGTCCTGCAGGTAGCGATCGATCAGGATCGGCCCGAGATCCGAAGCCCGCGCCGCGTCCGTCATGAAGCTCTGGACCTCCTCGGCCGAGCGCACGATGCGCATGGCCCGGCCACCCAGCACGTAGGAGGGGCGGATCACCAGCGGGAAACCCAGTGCCTCGGCCTTCTCGATGGCGTCGCCGGCATCGCGGCAGATCGCGTTGGCCGGTTGCTTCAGATCCAGCCGGTGCAGCAGCTGCTGGAACCGCTCCCGGTCCTCGGCGAGGTCGATCGCGTCCGGCGAGGTGCCGAGGATCGGGATGCCGGCCTTCTCGAGCGCGTGGCTGAGCTTGAGCGGCGTCTGCCCGCCGAGCTGCACGATGACGCCGACGAGCTCGCCCCGGCTGGCCTCGACCCGGCAGATCTCGAGCACGTCCTCGGCCGTCAGCGGCTCGAAGTAGAGCCGGTCGGACGTGTCGGGGTCGGTCGACACCGTCTCCGGGTTGCAGTTGATCATGATGGTCTCGAATCCGGCCTCGGCCAGGCCGAATGCCGCGTGCACGCAGCAATAGTCGAACTCGATGCCCTGGCCGATGCGGTTCGGGCCGCCGCCCAAGATGATGATCTTGCGCCGCTCCGACGGCCGGCTCTCGGATTCGGCGTCCACCTCGCCGACGATCCCGGTCTCGTAGCAGCTGTAGAGATAGGGGGTCCTCGCCTCGAACTCGGCGGCGCAGGTGTCGATGCGCTTGAACACCGGTCGCACGCCCAGCTCGGCGCGCCGCGCGCGCACGACCTCCTCCGTCTGCCCGGTCAGCACACCGAGGCGCTTGTCGGAAAACCCGTCCGCCTTCAGCGCATGCAGCATCGCGCGATCCGTCGGCAGCCCGGTCTGCCGCAGCATCGTCTCCGCGCGCACGATCTCCTCGATCTGGGTCAGGAACCACGGATCGTAGGCGCAGGCCTCCTGCACCTCGGCGACGGTCAGACCCTCACGGAAGGCCTGCGCGATCAGGCGCAGCCGGTCCGGGGTCGGCTTGGCCAGCGCGGCCAGGATCGCATCGTGGGGCCGATCGCCGTCCGTGAGGCCGGGCACCTCGATCTCGTCGAGCCCCGACAGCCCGGTCTCCAACCCGCGCAGCGCCTTCTGCAGCGATTCCTTGAACGTGCGACCCATGGCCATGACCTCGCCCACCGACTTCATGGCGGTGGTGAGCAAAGGCTCGGTCTCGGGGAACTTCTCGAAGGTGAAGCGGGGAATCTTGGTGACGACGTAGTCGATCGTCGGCTCGAAGGAGGCCGGCGTCGCCCCCGTGATGTCGTTTTGGATCTCGTCCAGCGTGTAGCCGACGGCGAGCTTGGCCGCGACCTTGGCGATCGGGAAGCCCGTGGCCTTGGACGCCAGCGCCGAGCTGCGCGACACGCGCGGGTTCATCTCGATCACGACCATCCGCCCGGTCGCCGGGTCGATCGCGAACTGCACGTTCGAGCCACCGGTGTCGACCCCGATCTCGCGCAAGACCGCGATCGAGGCGTTGCGCATCCGCTGATATTCCTTGTCGGTCAAGGTCAGCGCCGGCGCCACGGTGACACTGTCGCCCGTGTGCACGCCCATCGGGTCGACGTTCTCGATCGAGCAGATGATGATGCAGTTGTCCGCGCGGTCGCGGACCACCTCCATCTCGTACTCCTTCCAGCCGAGCACCGACTCGTCGATCTGCACCTCGCCGATCGGCGAGGCGTCGATGCCGGAGGCGACGATCAGGTCGTACTCCTCGCGATTGTACGCGATGCCGCCGCCGGTGCCGCCCAAGGTGAAGGACGGCCGGATGACCGCCGGCAGCCCGATGTCGGCCAAGGCAGCCCGGGCCTCCTCGGCCGAACGGACGATCTGGCTCTTGGGCAGGTCGAGCCCGATCTTGACCATCGCCTCGCGGAACAGGCCGCGGTCCTCGGCCTTGTCGATGGCCTCGGGCGAGGCGCCGATCAGCTCCACCCCCAGCCGGGCCAGGGTGCCGTCGCGGGCCAGGGCCATCGCCGTGTTGAGCGCGGTCTGTCCGCCCATGGTCGGCAGGACCGCGTCGGGGCGCTCGGCTGCGATGATCTTGGCGACGATCGCCGGCGTGACCGGCTCGATGTACGTGACGTCGGCCGTTTCCGGATCGGTCATGATCGTGGCCGGGTTCGAATTGACCAGGATCACCCGGTAGCCTTCCTGGCGCAGCGCCTTGCAGGCCTGGGTGCCGGAATAGTCGAACTCGCAGGCTTGGCCGATCACGATCGGCCCGGCGCCAATGACCAGGATCGAGCGGATGTCGGTACGTTTGGGCATGATCAGTCCGGCAAAAGCCCCGATCGGGAGACCGGGGCGGGGCGTCAGGCGGGCGACTTCTGGTCCTTGATGAGCGCCAGGAAGCGGTCGAACAGATAGCTCGAGTCCATCGGCCCGGGCGAGGCCTCGGGATGGTACTGGACCGAGAACACCGGCCGGTCCTTGAGGCGGATGCCCTGGATCGTGCCGTCGAAGAGCGAGCGGTGGGTGACCTCGACTCCGGCCGGCAAATCGGCGTCGGCGATCGCGAAGCCATGGTTCTGGCTGGTGATCTCGACGATGCCGGTGGTGAGATCCTTGACCGGATGGTTGGCACCGTGATGGCCGAACGGCATCTTCTCCGTCCGTCCGCCCAACGCCAGACCCAGCATCTGGTGGCCGAGGCAGATCCCGAACACGGGCTTGCCGCTGTCGACCAGCTTCTTGATCTCGGGCACGGCGTAGATTCCGGTGGCCGCAGGGTCGCCCGGACCGTTCGACAGCAGGATGCCGTCCGGCGCCAGCGCCAGCACCTCCTCGGCCGTGCTCGCCGCCGGCACGACGGTCACCTTGCAGCCGACGCTGGCGAGGCTGCGCAAAATGTTGCGCTTGACCCCATAATCGATGGCGACGACGTGCGGGCCGTCATCGCCTCCCTGGCCATAGCCCTCGCTCCAGGCCCAGCGCTTCTCGTGCCAAGCATAGCGCTGCCGGCAGGAGACGTCGGCGGCGAGGTCCATGCCTTCCAGGGACGGCCAGCGTCGTGCCCGCTCCTTCAGCTCCTCGATGTCCAGGCGGCCGTCCGGCAGGTAGGCCAGAGCCGCGTTCTGCGCCCCAGATTGGCGCAGGATGCGGGTGATCCGGCGGGTGTCGACGCCGCTGATGGCGGCGATGCCGCGGCTGTCCAGCCACCGGTCGAGCGACTGCTCGCTGCGCCAGTTGGACGGTGTCGTGATCGGCGCGCGGACGACCATGCCCTTGGCATGCGGCGTGAGCGCTTCGATATCCTCGCCGTTGGCTCCGACATTGCCGATGTGGGGAAACGTGAAGGTGACGATCTGGCCCGCGTAGGAAGGATCCGTAAGGATCTCTTGATAGCCGGTGATAGACGTGTTGAAGACCAGCTCGCCTTCGTGCACGCCGGGGCAGCCGCCGCCGAAGCCGAGAAATACCGTTCCGTCCGCGAGCGCGAGCGCGGCGTTCGGGTTGCGCCGGTCGAGAGTGGACATGTAGCAGTGTTCCAGAGACGAGTCGCGTGGACGGGAGCCGTGCCAGGCGCGGACGGACCTCGTCGCGCGGTTCCTAACATGCTGGGCGCGAGCGTCAAGCAAGCCTAGCATGGGCGGTGCAGGTTGATCCCGGCTGGGACCGGCACCGCCATGACGGGTGGGAGAAATCTAACGTGATCCGAGAACGGCTCCAGGCCGCCTTGAAGGAGGCTGCGGCTGCCGGTGAGCAGCGGGCGGCGGCGACGTTGCGGCTCATCCTGGCGGCGTTGCGGGAGCGCGACCAGTGCGCGCGCGACGCGGGTGCCGCCGATGGCCTCACCGACGAGGAGGTGCAGGAGATGCTGCGGGACATGGTGCTGCAGCGTCGCCGGGAAATTGCGAAATGCGAGGCCTGCGCCAGGATCGAGCTTGCCGAGCAGGTGCTGGAGGAGATCGGCGTCATCGAGCCGTTCTTGCCGGCGAAGATGGGCGAAGCCGAGATCGGGGTGGCGGTCGACGAGGCGGTCGCGACCGTCGGTGCGACCAGGCTCAAGGACACCGGCCAGGTGATCGCGCTGCTGAAGGAGCGCTACAACGGGCAGATGGACTTCGCGGTGGCGAAGCGGCTGCTCTGCCAGCGCCTGCACTGATCGCACCCGGTGGCCGGCTCCGACCTCTCCCTCGAGGACTTCAAGGCCCGGCTGCCCCTGGCCGAGATCGTCGGCCGCTACGTCAAGCTGACGCGGCGGGGCCGCGAGTATCAGGGGCTGTGCCCGTTCCACAAGGAGAAGACGCCCTCGTTCAACGTCGTCGAGGACAAGGGCTTCTATCACTGCTTCGGTTGCGGTGCGCACGGAACGGCGATCGACTTCGTCATGGCGATCGAGGGCCTGCCCTTCGCCGACGCTTTGGAGCGGCTGGCGGATCTCACCGGCATCGCCGCGCCACGGCGGGCCAAGGCCGGCGCCGGCGAGCCCGGCCAGCGCCTGCATGCCGCCAATGCCGCCGCCGCCGCCTGGTTCCAGGCCCAGCTCGCGAGCACCGGTGGCAAGGAGGCCCAGGCCTATCTCGAGCGGCGCGGGCTGAGTCGCGCCACCATCAAGGATTTCGCCCTCGGCTACGGACCCAACGAGCGGACCGCGCTGCGGCGGGCGCTGATGGCGCAGGGCTTCAGCGAGGCCGAGCTCCTGGCGGCCGGCCTGCTCGCCCAGGCCGATGGCGCGGGCGAAGGCTTCGACCGCTTCCGGCATCGGGTCATGTTCCCGATCGCCGACGAGCGCGGCCGCATCGTCGGCTTCGGCGGGCGGGCGCTGGGCGAGGCGCGCGCCAAGTACCTGAACACGGCCGAGACCGCGATCTTCCATAAAGGCGAGCTGCTCTACAACCTGCACCGCGCGGCGCGGCCGGCGCGCGAGCGGCGCGAGGTGCTGCTGGCCGAAGGCTACATGGACGTGATCGCGCTGGCGCAGGCCGGGTTTCCGCAGGCAGTGGCGCCGCTCGGAACCGCCGTCACCGAGCGCCAGCTCGCGCTGCTGTGGCGGCTGGCCGAGGCGCCGGTCGTCTGTCTGGATGGCGATCGTGCCGGGCTCGCCGCGGCCCTGCGCGCTGCCGAGCGGGCGCTGCCGCTGATGCGCGGCGGGCAGACGTTGCGGTTCGCCGTGCTGCCCGATGGCGAGGACCCGGACAGCTTCCTGCGCCGGCACGGCGGCGAGCCGTTGCGGGCGATCTGCGACAAGGCCCAGCCGCTGTCGGTCTTCGTCTGGTCGGCGCTCAACGAGCACAGTTTCCGCAACCTCGATCTCGACCGACCGGAGCAGATCGCCGCCCTGCGGCACAAGCTGCGCGACTTCGAGAGGCTCGCGACCGATGTCGACGTGCGGCAGAGCCTCAAGCGCCGGTTCGCCGAGCTGCTCGAGGAACGGCTGGCCGGCATTCGCGAGGCGCGACAACGACATGTTGCACGCCAGCCACGATCGTCCGACCATCGTCGTGGCCAGTTCGGTGGCGCTGGCGGGACGACGGCCCGTGGCGGCCGTATCCCGGGCTGGAGCGGGGTGGGCTCGCCCGGGCTCGAGGCGGCCCTGGCGCGCCAGGAAAGCTCGCGCGAGGCCCGGCTGTTGCTGCCGCTGCTGCGCCATCCGGAATGGCTGCAGGGCTGCGAGGACGATTTCGCCGGGCTGCAGCTGTCCGATTCGCGGCTCGAACTGTTGCGTCAGGAAATCGTCGCGTGGTTCGTGGACGCCGGCAATCTTGACGCAGCGGCCCTTCAGCGCCACCTGCTCCGTTACGGTTTCGGGCCACTTCTGGATCAGTTCGCCGCCGACCTCACGCAGCCGAGCGCGCCTGCCGACGAAATCGACGATGCGGAGCATCGTCGAGGGTGGCGCGACATGCTGGCCGCCATTCGGCATCGGGCGGCGTTACGGCAGGAGCGGCCCACCGAGGAAGATCTGCGCCACGGCGACGGGGAGCAGGTCAACCGACTGTTTTACAGACTGGATCGCTTACTGAACCGTGATGGCGCGGACGACACGGATTCGGGCGACGGCCCCACGCACGCTGCAGGTTGACGGCTACCCGATGCGCACGGGTGTGCCTGCGGTTGCGGGGCACGTCGCCGTTGCCGGCGTCTGGCGTGAGGGAGTCTAGCGGAATGGCCATCCGCCAACCGATCAAGAGCACGGTCTCGCCCGTGCGCAGCAAACCCGTGACCAAGCCGCATGCCGGCGATGGGCTCGAGGCGATTCTGCAGAACAACCCGCAATTGCGCCGGCTGTTCCTGCAGGCCAAGGAGCGCGGCGCCGTCACCTTCGACCAGCTCAACGCTGCGCTGCCCCAGGACTTTCCGCCCGAGCAGACCGAGGAGGTGATCCAGCTCCTCGATGCCCAGGGCATCGCCGTGCGCAACGACGATGCCGGCGGCGACGTCGAGGGCGAGCCCGGCGAGAGCGAGCCCGCGGCCGAGGGCGAGCCGGTGGCGGCGGAGGCCGCCGAGGGCGAGGAGGGTGCCAGCGGCGGCGAGGAGGAACTCGGCCGTACCGACGATCCGGTCCGCATGTACCTGCGCGAAATGGGCACGATCGAGCTGCTCTCGCGCGAGGGCGAGATCGAGATCGCCAAGCGGATCGAGGCCGGCCGCAACACCGTGCTCGAGGCCCTGTGCGAGAGCCCGCTGACCATGCGGGCGGTGATCGGTTGGCGCGACGCGATCCGCGAGGGCCGCGTGCTGCTGCGCGACATCATCGACCTCGAGGCGACGAACGACACCGGACCCAGCGCCAGCGCGATTGCCGCCATCGCCGACGATGCGGAGGAAGGCGAAGGCGAGGCCGCCGAAGGCCAAGGCCCGAACGGCACCGTCGCGACCGCGGCGGTGGCGGTGGTGGCCACGCCGTCCGCCGTGGCCGTGGTCGCGATCGAGAGCGTGGCCGCACCTGCCGCCGAAGCGGCGAACGGGGCCGTGGCCCAGGCCAACGGCGCCGACGAGGAGGCCGACGACGGCGATGGGGAGCCGGCCGCGGCTCCTCCCGAGCTGCTGGAAGAGGACGATTTCGACGAGGACACGCTGTCCTTGTCGGCGCTCGAGAACAAGCTGCGCGAGGGCGTGCTCGAGACGTTCGACCGGATCGCCGAAGCCTATCAGGGCCTGCGCGAGCTGCAGGAGGAGCGGCTCAACCTGGTGCAGGCGCGCCGGTCGGTGCCGGCCGAGCTGGACAAGCGCTATCAGGCGGCCCGTTCGGGCATGGTCGAGCTGATGCAGCAGGTGTCGCTGAACAGCAGCCGGGTCGAGGCGCTGGTCCAGCAGCTGTTCGACGTGAACAAGCACCTGCTGGGTCTCGAGGGCAAGCTGCTGCGCATGGCGACGGCCTGCCGGGTCACCCGCGAGAGCTTCCTGCAGAATTACATGGGCCACGAGCTGGACCATGACTGGCTCGATCGCGTCGCGCGGCTGAAGGACCGCGGCTGGACCGAGTTCGTGTCGCGCTACTACGCCGACATCGAATCGCTGCGCGCCGACATCGCCTCGATCGCCGAGGAGGCCGGGCTGCAGATCAGCGAGTTCCGCCGGATCGTCAACCTCGTCCAGCGCGGCGAGAAGGAGGCGAGCCATGCCAAGAAGGAGATGGTCGAGGCCAACCTGCGCCTCGTGATCTCGATCGCCAAGAAGTACACCAACCGCGGCTTGCAGTTCCTGGACCTGATCCAGGAGGGCAACATCGGCCTGATGAAGGCCGTGGACAAGTTCGAGTACCGGCGCGGCTACAAGTTCTCGACCTACGCCACCTGGTGGATCCGGCAGGCGATCACGCGCTCGATCGCCGATCAGGCGCGCACGATCCGCATTCCGGTGCACATGATCGAGACGATCAACAAGCTGGTGCGCGCCTCGCGCCAGATGCTGCACGAGTACGGCCGCGAGCCGACGCCCGAGGAACTCGCGCACAAGCTCAACATGCCGCTCGACAAGGTGCGCAAGGTCCTCAAGATCGCCAAGGAGCCGATCTCGCTCGAGACGCCGATCGGCGACGAGGAGGATTCGCATCTCGGCGATTTCATCGAGGACAAGAACGCGGTCCAACCGCTCGAGGCCGCGACCCTGGCCAACCTGCGCGAGGCGACGACCCGCGTCCTCGCCACGCTGACGCCGCGTGAGGAGCGTGTCCTGCGCATGCGCTTCGGTATCGGCATGAACACCGACCACACCCTCGAGGAGGTCGGCCAGCAGTTCTCGGTGACCCGCGAGCGCATCCGCCAGATCGAGGCCAAGGCGCTGCGGAAGCTCAAGCACCCGAGCCGGTCGCGCAAGCTGCGCAGCTTCCTGGACACCTGAGCGATACGGCCCGGCAGCCGATCACGCTGCCGGGCCGCCCGCATGTCGCTCCGGCCTCAGGCGGCACGTTCCAGCTTGCTGGCGGGCCGGTTGCCGGTTGGCTTGTCGGCGGCCGGCGGCTCGCCGTCGGCGAACGTCGCCATCAGCCGCGGCCAAAGTGCCGTGTAGGCCCGCATCTGCTGCTGGCGATACTCTTCCTGCACCGTCAGCAGCCTGCCGGCCGACCGGCAGGCGGCGAGCTGACCGAACAGCTCGCCGCAGCAGGCGAGCCGCTCCAGCCAGAAGGCGGTGAGTTCCCGGTTCACGGCTTGATAGCGGTCGACCAGCGTCGTCCCTGACGCCATGGCCTTTTCCATGGCTCCGGTCATCGTCGCCGTCAGTGCACGGGCATCGGCCATCTCGCTTGCTCCGGTCCCGGCGACCCGCTCGCTCGGCATGGTCATGGATCTTCCCTCCTTGGATCGTCGGCTGCAGATCCGATCAGCCTAGGCGAATTTGCGGACTCGACGTTGATCGAGATCAAGCAGCGGCCAACGTCGTGCGTTACCGGGCCGCAGGGCCGTGCTCCGGGTGCGACAGAGAGCGGCGTTTCCGCCAAATTGCCGCAGTCGCGGCGACCGCTCTTGACAACTTGCCGCATCAGCACGGCGGGGCAACACTCCTTAGGATGAAAATGAAGCGACTATCCAAGGCGCCAATCGGTCCACAGGAGGCAGACAATGGAACCGGCGGCTTACGCCACGATCCGACGCAATCCAAAATTCCAGGAGCTGGTTGAGCAGCGTAACCGTCTGGCGCGGAACCTGACGTTGGCGATGCTCGTCATTTATTTCGGCTTCATCCTGCTGGTGGCCTTCGCCAAGGGCTTTCTCGGCACGCCGATCAGCGCGAGCGGCGTGACGACGATCGGCATCCCGATCGGCCTGTTCGTCATCATCTCCGCGTTCGTGCTCACCGGCATCTACGTCAGCAAGGCGAACACGACCTTCGACGACTTGAACACGCAGATATTGAAGGACAGCCTGTGATGCGCATGGCTCCACGGATTTCCGGCGGTCTGGTTGCGCTCGCGGCCTGGCTCGCCTTGGGCGGTCCCGCTCTCGCGGCCGGCGCGATCGAAGGCGCCACCGAGACGCAGGCGACGAACTGGCATGCGATCGCCATGTTCCTCGTCTTCGTCCTGTTCACGCTGGCCATCACCAAATGGGCGGCCTCGAAGACGAAGTCGGCCGCCGACTTCTATGCCGCCGGCGGTGGCATCACCGGCTTCCAGAACGGGCTCGCGATTGCCGGCGACTACATGTCGGCCGCTTCGTTCCTCGGCATTTCCGGCCTCGTGTTCACGTCCGGCTTCGACGGCCTGATCTACTCGGTCGGCTGGCTGGTCGGCTGGCCGGTGGTGCTGTTCCTGATCGCCGAACGCCTGCGCAACCTCGGCAAGTTCACCTTCGCCGACGTCGCGTCGTACCGGCTGCAGCAGACACCGATCCGGACCTTGTCGGCGGTCGGCACGCTCACCGTCGTGGCCTTCTACCTGATCGCGCAGATGGTGGGTGCGGGCAAGCTGATCCAGCTTTTGTTCGGCCTGCCCTATCTCTACGCGCTGATCATCGTCGGCATCCTGATGATCGCCTACGTCACCTTCGGCGGCATGCTGGCGACGACCTGGGTGCAGATCATCAAGGCCTGCATGCTGCTCGCCGGTGCCAGCTTCATGGCCTTCATGGTCCTGCTGCACTTCGGCTTCAGCCCCGAGGCGATGTTCAAGGCCGCGACCGAGATCAACCCGAAGGGCCTGGCCATCATGAGCCCGGGCAGCCTCGTCACCGACCCGATCTCGGCCATCTCGCTGGGTCTGGCGCTGATGTTCGGCACCGCCGGGCTGCCGCACATCCTGATGCGGTTCTTCACCGTCGCCGACGCCAAGGCCGCGCGCAAGTCGGTGTTCTACGCCACGGGCTTCATCGGCTACTTCTACATCCTCACCTTCATCATCGGCTTCGGTGCGATCACGTTCGTGATGGTCGATCCCACCTTCTACAAGACCGTCGTCGGTGCCGACGGGGCGGTGACCTACGACAAGGTCAAGGACCTGATCGGCGGCACCAACATGGCGGCCATCCACCTGAGCGACGCGGTCGGTGGCGACCTGTTCTTGGGCTTCATCTCGGCCGTGGCCTTCGCCACCATCCTGGCCGTGGTGGCGGGCCTGACCCTCGCCGGCGCCTCGGCGGTCAGCCATGACCTCTACGCCAGCGTGTTCGCGAAGGGCCGGGCCACCGACGCCGACGAGATCCGGGTCTCCAAGATCGCGACCGTCGTCCTGGGGATCGTCGCCATCTACCTCGGCTACGTGTTCGAGCAGCAGAATGTGGCCTTCATGGTGGGTCTGGCCTTCGCCATCGCCGCCAGCTGCAACTTCCCGGTGCTGCTGCTGTCGATGTTCTGGAAGGGCCTGACCACCAAAGGTGCCCTGATCGGCGGCCTGCTCGGCCTGATCTCGGCCGTGACCCTGGTCGTCCTCGGCCCGACGGTCTGGGAGAAGGTGCTGCTGCACGAGGCGGGCTCGGCGCCGTTCCCCTACGACAACCCGGCGCTGTTCTCGATGACGATCGCGTTCGCCGGCATCTGGCTGTTCTCGGTCCTCGACCGCAGCCAGACCGCCAAGAACGAGGCCGCCGCCTACGATGCGCAGTACATCCGCTCCGAGACGGGCCTCGGCGCATCGGGTGCCGCGGCGCACTGAGCGCAGCTTCCTTATCTTCCACTCGCCCCGGGGTCGCCCCCGGGGCTTTCTTTTTGCCGGGCGACAACCGGCCGCCCGCGACTTAGATTCGATCGCATGGACGTTCTGGCAACCCTGATGCGCGCCTATCTGGGTACCCGCTACGCGGTGGTCGAGGACCCTGCGGCCGGCGTGGTCGAAGCGCGGATCGGCGCCCACTCCGCCCGCGTCGACGCGATCCTCGAGCGGCATGGCGCTCGCTCCGGGATCTTTCTCACCGCCTGGAATCCCGGCAGCCGGACACGGCCGCGGCCGGTCAACGAAGCGGCGCAGCGCCGTCTGGACGCCGAGCTGCGCCGGCGCGGGATCGTCTGCCTGCCGCATCTGGGCATCGGCGACGATCCGGCCTGGGAGCCCGAGCAGGGCGTGCTGGCGCTCGATCTGCCGCTGGCCGACGCCTTGGCGCTGGCCGAGGCTTTCGGTCAGAATGCCCTGGTCGAGGTGAGGCGGGGCGAGCCCGCCCGACTTCGGCTGACGGCGCTGATGCCGTGTCTGGCTGCGGACTGAGGCGCGCTCAGGCGTCGGCGCGTGGCCGTGCCGTACCGATCAGGCAGTCGCGGCTGACGACGGCCGCGAGCCGCTCCTCGTCCCATCCGGCGGTGCCGGCCGGCCGTTCCGGCAGGACCATGTAGCGCAGCTCGGCCGTGCTGTCGTGCACCACCACGTCGACGTCCGCCGCCAGCTCCAGCCCGAACTCGCGCAAGACCGCCCGCGGCTCGCGCACGATGCGGCTGCGGTAGGCGCGCGACTTGTACCAGTCGGGTGAGGGCCCGAGCAGCAGGCGCGGGTAGCAGGAGCACAAGGTGCAGACGATGACGTTGTGCACACCCGTCGAGTTTGCCACCGCGCGGATCGGGATGCCGCCGGCATCGATGCCGAGTTCCGCCGCCGCCACGTTCACGTCGTCGAGCAGACGCTCGCGATAGGCCGCATCGACCCAGGCACGGGCGACGATGCGGGCGCCCATGGCCGGGCTGTGGCTGACCGTCGTCTCCAGCGCCCGGCGCAGCTCGTCGGCGGTGCAGACGCCCTTGTCCACGAGCAGATCCGCCACGGCTTCGGTGAGCGCCATATGGTAGCTCAGGGGCGCGTCCTCGACGTCCGGACGATGTGGATGGTCGTGTGCGTGCATGGTCATGCCGCGGTCTCCGCAACCGGCTCGAGCCACGGCTCGAAGATGTCGACGACGACGGCGTCGCCCGAAGCACCCTGATAGTCGGGCCAGAGATCGGCCTGGCGGAAGCGGACCCGGTACACCGGCAGCCGGGGAAGCCCGTCGCGGCCGTACGCCAGCTCCTCCGGATTCGGCTGGTGGTCGACCACGCCCAGCACCGTGCCTTGCCGGCCTCGGGCATAGAACGGCGTCCGGCAGTGACCGGGCGGATGCAGCGCCTTGGTCCTGACCAGGCTGCCGTCCGCGAAGCGCCGGCTCATGCCCGGCCCGCCTCGGCATGGCGCCGTTCGGCCGCGGCGAGCGCGTCGCCCAGCTCGTGCACGCCGATGACACCCTTCTCCAGCAGCAGGTTGCTGATCGACGTGATCCAGCGCTCGAAATAGCCGAGCTCGTCGTAGCGCCCCGGACCCAGTTCCTCGACGCCACGACGCAGCTCGTCCAGCGTCAACAGCCGCTTGGCCAGCAGCACGCGCAAGATCGCGTCGACCTTGTTCTCCCACGGTGCGTGCTCGTGCTCGTGCCGGTCGACCGCCTCCGCCGGCAGCCCGCCCATGTCGTGATGTCGTCGCATCGCTTCCTCGGATGCCCGCGCTTCCGGACCGACGCGCGGCCCATGGACATATTGTCCCTTGCCCGGCCGTCGGCCGCAAGCCGTTTGGGCGGGGTCGGGCCGTCGTGTCCAGGTGAAGCAGCGCATGGCCGCTACCACCTCAGCCGGCGCTGGGCAGCATGCCCTTCACGGTCGAGGACACGATCACCTCGCCGGTGTTGGTGAACAGCTCGTGGTTCCGCTCGATCATGGCCGTGTCGTACTTGTAGTTCACGAGCAGCCCCAGCGATTCGCCCATCCCCTTGGCCGAGACGTCGCCCAGCCAGTTGATGCGCTCGAGGCGGGCGCCGTTGCCGAGATGGAAGCGCGCCACCGGGTCGAGCGGCCGGCCGTTGCGCTTCTCGCGGACCAGATAATGCGCGCAGAGCCGGGTCAGCGGCAGGCGCAGCCGCTCGGCGGTCTCGGGATCATCGGGCCAGTCCGGCGCATCGAGGGCGGCGAGCTGCTGGCGGTCGATCCCGGTCGGCAGCTTCGCATCGGCCTGCCCGAGCGCGGTGCGCAGCCATGCGCCGAAGCCCGGGATCGGCGACAGCGTGACGTAGGTCTTCAGGCCGGGCAGCTCGTGCGCGAGGTCCGCGACGACCAGCTTGATCAGGAAGCTGCCGAGCGTGACGCCGCGCAGGCCCTCGAGGCAGTTGTTGATCGAGTAGAACACGGCCGTGTCGGCCGTGGCCGGGTCGTCGATGCTCGCCTGGGGATCGATCAGCGGCTGCACCTTGTCGGCCATGCCGCCGACCAGCGCCACCTCGACGAAGATCAGCGGCTCGTCGGGCAGGGCGGGGTGGAAGAAGGCGAAGCAGCGGCGGTCGGGGGCGAGGCGGCGCTTCAGATCCTCGAGCGCCTGCATCCGGTGCACCTTCTCGTAGCGCAGGAACTTCTCGAGCAGCGAGGCCGGGCTGTTCCAGTCGATGCGGGTGAGGGTGAGAAAGCCGGGATTGAACCAGCTCGCCAGGAGGTCGCGCAGGTCGGCATCGACCGCACGCAGTTCAGGATGCTCGGGCAGGTGCTGCAGCAGCTCCGCCCGCAGCGTCACGATGGCGCGTGTACCGCCGGGGGCGATGTTCAGGCGCTCGAACAGCTCGTGGCGCGGCGTCTCGCAAGCCCGGCGCAGCGCCTGGACCGTGGCCGGGCTCGCCTCCCGGCGGTAGGCGTCGACCGCCGCCATGATCCGCGCCGGCTCCGCGGCGTAGTCCTGCGCCAGCATGATGAAGAAGCGCAGCCGGTCCGCCGCCGGCATGGCCTGGTAGGTCTCGAGCAGCTCGCGGGCCAGCGCCGCCCCGGAGGCCTCGCCCCTGGTCGACAGCAGGTCGCGGCACAGGCCCTCGATCGACGGCCGGCGCCGGCCGCCCAGACGGCCACGCACGAGATCCCGGCCGGCATCGGCGATCGAGGTCCAAAGCTGATCCAGCATGCCCGTCCGCATGTCATGCGCTCCCGCAGTGTCCTGGCGCCATTTCATATCCCACCGGTCGTGCGCCGCGGATGACGCATCTCGTCCGCCCTTCCCGCGTCCACGGTGCTGCGGTAGGAAATCCGCCGTGACGGAGACGAACGCAGTGGCACGGGATCATGGCCGCCTCCCGCAGGCGGACGAGCAGGCCGAAGGCTTCGGCCGTACGCGCAACGATCATCGCAACGAGATCGCCGAGGACTACGTCGAGCTGATCGCCGATCTGATCGATGCCACCGGCGAGGCCCGGGCGGTCGACCTCGCGACCCGGCTGGGCGTCACCAACGCCACCGTCAACAACACCGTGATGCGGCTGCAGCGCGACGGCCTGGTCCGCTCCGAGCCCTACCGTGCCATCTTTCTCACCGCCGAGGGACGCGATCTCGCCGAGCATTGCCGGCGGCGGCATCTGATCGTCCATCGGATGCTGCGCTCGCTCGGGGTGAGCGAGGAGGTGGCGCGGATCGACGCGGAAGGCATCGAGCATCACGTCAGCGAGGAGACGCTGGCGGCGTTCAGCCGCTTGCTGCACGAGCGCGAGCGCGGCACCGGCGAGTCCGGCTGAGCAGCACGTCGTCGCCGTTGTGAGCGGCTCGGCGTCGTGCCACGCTTTGCGCACGCAACGCCGGAGCCGAATCGACGCCATGCCCGCCGCCACCGTGGTGCCCCTGTTCACCGAAGCCGAGGTCGCGACCCGGGTGACCGCGCTGGCGCAGGCGATCGCCGCCAAGCTGCCGCCGCGCTTCACGCTCGTGGGTCTGCTCAACGGCAGCTTCGTGTTCGTGGCCGATCTGGCCCGGGCGCTGCATCGGGCGGGTTGCGCGCCGCGGATCGCGTTCATGCGCGTCTCCAGCTACGGTCACGGCATGCGGAGTTCCGGGATCGTCAGCCTGATGGGCGACGCGCCGGAGGGGGTCAAGGGCGAGCCCGTACTGCTGGTCGACGACATCCAGGACAGTGGCCGCACCCTGGCGTTCACGCGCGAGTTCCTGCTCGAGCGGGGCGCCAGCCAGGTCTGGACCTGCACGCTGCTCGACAAGCCGTCGCGGCGCGAGGTCGAGTGGGGCAGCATCGATTTCGTCGGCTTCACCATTCCCGACGTGTTCGTCGTCGGCTACGGCATCGACTATGCCGAGCGCTACCGCGAGCTGCCGTTCATCGGTCAGGTCCAAGGTGGCTGACGGCGGCAGCGCCACGACCCCGGCGGCCGGCCGCCGCCGGTGGCGCGACGCTAGATCGCCTGCAGCACGCGCTGCCGTTCGCGCTCGATCTGCTCGCTGACGAAGCTCGCGAGCTTCGGGTCGCGCACCGGAAACCCCAGCGCCGCCGCCCGCGCCAGCAGATCGTCGACCGGCACCGGCATGCCCTCGCTGGTCGCGAGCAGGGCCATGGCGCAGGCGCGCTGGCCGGCCCCGCAGTGCACGAAGACCGGTCCGCTGGCGGCGCCGATGGCCGTCCGCAGCTGGCACAGCCGGCCCGGGTCCAATTCGGCCAGGACGACCGGGATGTGATGGTAGCGCAGGCCCAGCACCTGGACGGCCGCACCTTCGGCCTGCGGCGGCAGTGGCTGGTCGGCCTCGCCGTCGTCGCGCAAATTGACCACGGCGACGAAGCCCCGTGCCTGGAGCAGCCGCAGATCCTCGAGCGTGGGCTGTCCGCCGACCGCGACGTTCCGGGTGAGGTGGCTTGGACCATCCATCGGTTTGCCTCCCCTGCTGGCTTACCGGCTCATGGTGCCAGGATTGACCGAAAGTCAGGGTATGGCAACGGGCCGCCGAATGACGTCCGGTCAAACGGCGGCGAGCACCCGGCGCTCCAGGTGCAGCACGCGCGGGTCGTCCGGCTGGCGCGGCCGATGCGCGTCGACCATGGCGTCGAGCGCGACTCCGCCGTCCTTCAGCACCAGCACCCGGTCGGCCAGCGTCACCGCCTCGACCACGTCGTGCGTGATCAGCACCGTGGTGAAGCGGTCACGCGTCCAGATCCGCGCGAGCAGCTCGTGCATCTCCATGCGCGTCAGCGCGTCCAGCGCACCGAACGGCTCGTCGAGCAGCAGAAGGCGGGGGCGGCTGACCAGGGCGCGCGCCAGCGCCACGCGCTGGCGCTGGCCGCCCGAGAGCACGGCCGGCCATTCCCCTGCACGGTCGGCGAGGCCGACATCGGCCAGCGCCGCGGCGGCGCGCCGGCGCCAGTCGGGGCCGCGGGCGATGCCGACATTGTCGATCACCCGCTGCCACGGCAGCAGGCGCGCGTCCTGGAACAGCATGCGCACGCCGGCCGGCAGGCCGTCGAACGGCTTGCCGTTGAGCAGCACGCTGCCGGCGGAGGCCGTGTCCAGACCGGCGAGGAGGCGCAGCAGCGTGCTCTTGCCGCCGCCCGAGCGCCCGACGATGGCGACGAAGCTGCCGGTGGGGATGGTGAGGTCGAGGCTGCGCAGGACCGCGCGCTCGCCGAACCGCTTGGTGACCGCCTGCAGATCGATGGCCAGCCCGGGGCTCGGATGGCCGCCAGTGTCGATTCCGGCGGCCGGCGTGCTCGGAATCAGGCGTGGCTTGTCGGCATAGGCAAGGGCCGCGGTCATGGCCGTATCTCCGCCGTCTGATGTGCCGGATGCCATGCCAGGCAGTGCTGTTCGAGCCGGCGGGTGAGAAAGTCGGCGAGCTTGCCGAGCAGCGCGTAGATGATGATGCCGAGCAGGACGACGTCGGTCTGCAGGAACTCGCGCGCGTTCATCGTCATGTAGCCGATGCCGGCCGAAGCCGAGATGGTCTCGGCGACGATCAAGGTCAGCCACATGATGCCCAGCGCGTAGCGCAGCCCGACCAGGATCGAGGGCAGGGCGCCCGGCAGGATCACCCGGGTGAACATCGCCCAGGAGCCGAGCCCATAGGAGCGCGCCATCTCCACCAGCGCCCGGTCGACGTGCCGGATACCGTGGAAGGTGTTGAGGTAGATGGGAAACATGACCCCGGCGGCGACCAGGAACAGCTTCGCCTCCTCATCGATCCCGAACCAGAGGATGACGAGCGGGATCATCGCCAGATGCGGGATGTTGCGCAGCATCTGCAGCGAGGCGTCGAGCACGCGCTCGGCCACCGGGTAGACTCCGTTGAGCAGGCCGAGGGCGAAACCCAGGCTGCCGCCGATGGCGAGGCCGATCAGCGCCCGCTGCGTGCTGATCCAGACATGGTGCAGCAGCGCCCCGCTGACCAGCGTCTCCCAGAAGGCGCGGGCCGTGTCGCTCGGTGCGGGCAGGACGCGCGCGGACAACAGGCCGGTGCGCGCCGCCGCCTCCCAAGCCACCAGCAACGCCAGCGGCAGCAGCCAGGGAACCAGCCGCTCGGCGAGGCGGCGCCATGCGTTGCTCACGACGCCGCCCGCGCCTGCTGCACCGGTAGGATGATCTCGTTGGCAACGATCTCGCCGAACGGTCCGGCATTGCGCACGGCTTTCCTGGCCCGGCCGGTGGTCTCCTTCAGCGGCAGCAACGGGAACACCAGCTCGGCGAAGCGGTAGCATTCCTCGAGATGCGGGTAGCCGGAGAGGATGAAGGCCTCGATCCCTGCCTCCATGTACTCCTTCATCCGGGTCGCCACCGTCTCGGGATCGCCGACCAGCGCCGTGCCGGCGCCGCCGCGGACGAGACCGACGCCGGCCCACAGGTTCGGGCTGATCTCGAGCTTGTCGCGCCGGCCACCGTGCAGGCGGCTCATCCGCTGCTGGCCAACCGAGTCCATGCGCGCGAACACCTCCTGCGCCTTGGCGACCTTCTCGTCGTCGACGTAGGCGATCAGGCGCTCGGCGTCGGCCCAGGCCTCCGCCGTGGTCTCGCGGACGATGACGTGCAGGCGGATGCCGAACTTCAGCCGGCGGCCGCGCTTGGCCGCCGCCCGGCGGGCCGTCTCGACCTTGAGGGCGACGTCGGCCGGGGGTTCGCCCCAGGTCAGGTAGACGTCGACATGCTCGGCCGCGATCTCGATCCCGGCATCGGACGAGCCGCCGAAATAGAGCGGCGGATGGGGCTTCTGCACCGGCGGGAAGAAGATCTGCCCGCCCTCGACGCGCAGGTGCTCGGCTGCGTAGTCGACGGTCTCGCCGGCCAGCAGGCGCCGCCAGACATGGAGGAACTCGTCGGTGACGGCGTAGCGGGTGGCATGGTCGAGGAACAGGCCATCCCCCTTGAGCTCGACCGGATCGCCACCGGTGACGACGTTGATCAGCAGCCGGCCGGCCGAGAGCCGGTCGAGCGTGGCCGCCATCCGCGCGGCCACGGTCGGGGTCTGCAGGCCGGGCCGGACCGCGACCAGGAAGCGCAGCTGCTCGGTCAGGGGCGCCAGCGCCGACGCCACGACCCAGCTGTCCTCGCAGGAGCGGCCCGTGGGCAGCAGCACGCCGAAATAGCCCTGGGCATCGGCGGCCTGGGCGATCTGGCGCAGGTAGGCGAGGTCGACCTCGCGCGCTCCGTGCGTCGTGCCGAGATAGCGCCCGTCGCCGTGGGTCGGCAGGAACCAGAGGATGTCGGCTGCGGGGGTAGTCGTCATGCGCTCACCTTTCCGACGACGTCGCGGACCGTGATCGGCTTCGGTAGCAGGCCGAGCTCGTGGAACGTGTCGGCGATCTTCTGCTGTTCGGCGACGACGGCGTCGCCGAGCGGCTGGACGCCATAGCCCATCCGCTCCAGAGCCACCTGCAGGACCGGGGCCGGGATGCCCATGCGCGGCCCGAGCAGATTCGCGACCTCGGCCGGATTGGCCGTCGCCCACGCGTCGACGGTCTTCAGATCGGCCAGGACCGCTTCGACGATCGACGGTTGGGTCGAGGCAAACGTCTGCGACGCCAGATAGAATTGATGGTTGCTGACCAGACCGACCCCGTCCGTGAGCGTGCGCGCCCCGGTGGCGGCCTGGGCCGCGGCAAGGAACGGATCCCAGATCGCCCAGGCATCGACGGCGCCACGCTCGAAGGCGGCGCGCGCATCGGCCGGCGGCAGGAACACGGGTTCGATCGCGCCGTACGGCACCCCCGCGGCAGCCAGCGCCCTGACCAGCAGGTAATGGACGTTGGAGCCCTTGTTCAGCGCGACCTTCTTGCCCTTCAGGTCGGCCACGCCGACGAGCGGCGAGTCCTTCGGCACCAGGATCGCCTCACCCCGCGGTGCCGGCGGCTCGTGGGCGACGTAGAGCAGCGGGGCGCCGGCGGCCTGGGCGAAGATCGGCGGCGCCTCGCCCGTGGTGCCGAAATCGATTGCGCCGACGTTGAGCGCTTCGAGCAGCTGCGGACCGCCCGGAAACTCGGTCCAGACCACCTGCCAGCCCTGCGGACCGAGCCGCTGCTCGAGCAGGCCGCGCTCCTTGAGCAGGACGAGCGAGCCGTATTTCTGGATGCCGATCCGAACCACCCTGTCGACCGCGAAGGCCGGCAGGGACAGGCAGAGGCCGGGTGCGGCGAGGCCTGCCAGCCACATCATATCGCGTCGTCGCATCTCGCCTCCTCGGCTGGACGTGCCGAAGAGGTATCAAGATAAACTATCTAGTCAATAGGCATAGAAGTTATGACTGCCAAGCGCCATGAGGTGGAACATCGCTTTTCGGTCGGCTCAGCGGCGACGCACGAGGGGAAAGACCAGCTGGCGGATGGGCGCATCGCCCGGCATTGTCGGTGCCACGACGGGAACGAGGGTGATGCGGTCGCCGTCCAGGGTGCCACGCAGGGTGGTGATGCCGTCGACGTCGCCGACATCGACCTGGACCTGCAATCCGTCCATGGACCAGTGCCCGTCGTCGTGCGGACCGGTGCCGTGTCCGCGCGAGCGCACGCGGCCATCGGCAAGGAATCGGATCGTGCTGTCCATGGCGCCGGTGGCCGCCAGCCGGACGACCTGCGCAGGATCATCGCCGCGGGCGCGGATGCGGCCGACGATGTCGTCGGGCAGCCGCGCCAGCAGGGCGATGGCAAGCCCGTCGAGCCGCGCCCGCCATGCGGCTCGGTCGATGACCCAGTCGCCCGACAGGTCCGCCGCCGGTGCGGCGGCAACGCCGCCGGCGAGCGTCAGGACGACGATGGCAGCGAGCAGGACGGGCATGGCGGGACTCTCCTGGCGACGACGGCGCCACGTTAGTCCCGACCGGTTAAGGCCTGCTGAAGCGGCCGCTCAGCGCTGACGGACGAGCGTCACCACGACGGCCTGCAGGATCGCCGCATCCTCGGCACCGGGATCGGTGATCACCGGCTTGAGGACGATCCGGTCGCCCGCGACCTCCCCCTCGAGTGCGTCCGTCTGCTCGCCGTTGGGGTACTGCACGCGCAGGTGGCTGCCGGTCAGGGCCCAGCTGCCTTCCTGCACCGTCTCCTCGCCGGCCGCCGTCGCCCGTAGCTTGCCGCCGGGCAGGAACTCGATCGTGCCGTCGATCGGCTGAGTCAGCCCCTCACGGTAGGCCTGCTCCGGATCGATGCCGGCAGCCTTGAGCTGGGCCGCGTCCTCGGGCTTGAGCGCGGCCAGCATCGCCGCCAGCAGCTTCTCCGACTGGGCCGCCCAGGCCGTCTGGTCGAACTTCCACACCCCGTCGAGATCGGCCGCGCGGGGGGCGGTCGTCGCGGTGAGCAGCCCCAGGGCCAGAACGATGGTCGCTACCAGCTTCGAGACCAGCTTGCGCACCCTTTGGTCCTCACATGTGAATGGGCTTGAAGAAGGTGGCCAGCGCCGCCTCCTTGACCGCCTCCTCCAGCGTCGGATGGGGATGGCAGGTGCGGGCGATATCCTCCGCGCTGGCCCCGAACTCCATCGCCACCGCGATCTCGGCGATCAGCGTCCCGGCCTCCGGGCCGATGATGTGCGCGCCGAGCACCCGATCGGTGGTGGCGTCCGCCAGGATCTTGACGAAGCCGTCGGTGGTGCCGACCGAGCGGGCGCGGGAGTTGGCCATGAACGGGAACTTGCCGACCTTGTAGGCGGTTCCGGCCGCCTTGAGCTGTTCCTCGGTCCGACCGATCGAGGCCACCTCCGGGCTGGTATAGACCACGCCGGGCACCAGGTCGTAGTCGATGTGCGGCTTCTGGCCGACCAGCATCTCGGCCACGCAGGAGCCTTCCTCCTCCGCCTTGTGCGCCAGCATCGGTCCGGCGATCACGTCGCCGATCGCCCAGATGCCGTCGACGTTGGTGCGGAAATGCCCGTCGGTGGCGATCCGGCCGCGCTCGTCGAGACGGACGCCGACCGCCTCGAGGCCCAGGCCTTCGGTGTAGGGGCGGCGGCCGATCGAGACCAGCACCCGATCGCAGGCGATGGTCTCGGCCGTCCCTCCCTTGGCCGGCTCGACCGTCACCTTGACCGCGTCGCCGTCGACCTCGACACCGGTGACCTTGGTGCCGAGCTTGAACGCGATGCCCTGCTTGGTGAGGAGCTTCTGGAACTCCTTGGCGATCTCGCCGTCCATGCCGGGCGTGATGCGGTCGAGGAACTCGACGACGGTGACCTTGGCCCCCAGCCGTCGCCACACCGTCCCCATCTCGAGCCCGATATAGCCCGCGCCGACGACCAGCAGGTGCTGGGGGACCTCCTGCAGGTCCAGAGCACCGGTCGAGGAGACGATGCGGTCCTCGTCGATGGTGACCCCGGGCAGCGGCATGACGTCGGAGCCGGTGGCGATCAGGATGTTCTTGGTCGCGAGTTCCTGCGTGCCGCCCTTGTTGAGCGTCGCCACGACCTTGCCCGGTGCGGCGATCCGGGCGGCGCCGACGACGTAGTCGACCTTGTTCTTCTTGAACAGGAACTCGATCCCCTGGGTCAGGCCCTTCACCACCTGGTCCTTGTTGGCCAGCATCGTCGGCAGGTCGAGCTCGACCCCGCTCACCTTGATCCCGTGCTTGGCCATGCCGTGATCGGCTTCCTCGAACAAATGCGAGGATTGCAGCAGCGCCTTGGACGGGATGCAGCCGATGTTGAGGCAGGTGCCGCCGAGGGCGCCGCGCTTCTCGACACAGGCCACCTTGAGGCCGAGCTGGGCCGCCTTGATCGCCGCCACGTAGCCGCCCGGCCCGCCGCCGATGACGACCAGATCGTATCCCGCCTCGCTCAAGTGCCTTCTCCCCAGACCTGCCCGACATGGTCATTGCGGCTGCGCACCCTAGCGTCGCCACCCCCGACGGTCACCCTCCGACGGCTACGACATGGGCGCGCAGTCCATGGCCTTGACCATCGCCGCCAAATGGCCGCCTGTGGCGCTGGGGGAAGAAGAATCCGAGGATGGATGCCATGCAGAATCCGGTCGGCGAGGGCCGCGACTATGTCATCGCGCGCACCTCGGCCGAGGTCGTGGTCAGGGTCGGCCTGCTGCTGCTGCTCGCGTTCTGGTGCTTCTCGATCGCCCAGCCGTTCCTGGTGCCGATCGTCTGGGGCATCGTCATCGCGGTCGCGGTCCACGGCAGCTACGGTCGGCTGTGCCGCCTCTTCGGCGGCCGCTCCGGTCTGGCGGCGACGCTGGTCAGCCTCATCCTGCTCCTGGTGCTGATCCTGCCGCTGGCGATGCTGTCGCGGGCCCTGATCGACGACGTGGCGCGGCTCGCCGCTGCGCTCGACCGCGGCGAGATCGACATTCCGCCGCCGCCGGCCTGGCTCGCCGCCTGGCCGGTGATCGGAGGGCCGCTCGACCAGTTCTGGCGCGAGGCGATGGCCAACATCGGCGATGCCGTGGTGCGGATCGCGCCGCAGATCCGGGCGATCGGTGTCTGGCTGCTGACGTTCGTGGCCGGAGCCGGCTTCGGCATGCTCAACTTCATGGCGGCCATCGTCATCGCCGGCGTGCTGCTTGCCCATGCCGTCGCGAGCCAGCGTCTGGCCGAGAACCTGGCCGCACGGCTGATGGGCCCGCGCGGTGCCGACCTCGTCGAGCTCGCCGAGCACACCATCCGCGGCGTCGCCCGCGGCGTGCTCGGCACGGCGCTGATCCAGTCGATCCTGGTCGGGATCGGGCTGGTCGCGGCGGGAATCCCGGGTGCCGCCTTCCTCACGCTGATCGCGTTCCTGCTGAGCCTCGTGCAACTGGGCCCCGGGCTGATCCTGCTCGGCGCCGTCGTCTACAAGTTCTCGCTCGGGCTGACGCTGGGAGCGATCGCGTTCTTCGTCTGGTGCCTGATCGCCGGGCTCAGCGACAACTTCCTCCGCCCGATCCTGCTCAGCCATGGAGGGGACGTGCCGGTCTGGGTGATTTTGATCGGCACGCTCGGCGGGCTGCTCGCGCATGGCCTGATCGGCCTGTTCGTCGGGCCGATCGTGGTCTCGCTCGGCTACCGGCTGTTCCAGGTCTGGATCGAGCCTGCGCCAGCACGATAGAAGCTGGCTTCGGCCACGGCGAGATCGGCTGCGAAGGCGCGGCCGATCGCGACCAGGGCGAGCCGGCGCAGCGCTGCGGGCGCGAGCGGCACGTCGACCCGATGCGGCACGAAGCTTGTGAACGGCAGCTCGACGGTGGCCGCCTCGGCTCGGGCCAGGAACGCGGCGCGGTAGGATTGCCAGGGGCGGACGCAGGCGGTGGTGCGCAGATGGCAGCCATAGCGCTCGCCGTTGCCGCGCACGAGGAGGCGCACGCCCGTGAACGCCGACAAATCGACCGGCCTGCCGTCGGGCGCCAGATCGACACCCATCTGGATGAAGCCGCCCTGATTCTCGAGTCTGACCTGTCCGGCCAGCCGCAGCCAGCGCCGGTTATCGCGCTCCTCCAGCGTCACGGTCGCGCGGCTGATCCCGCCCATGACCCGATCGCTGGCGCCCTGCCATGCCGAGAAGTCATCCAGCCGCATGCGACGATCCTCCGCTCGACCCCGTGGCGGCGGCACGACGGCCCGCGCGCGGGGCCGTGCCCTCGGCAGGACGCCGGCGCCCGGCGGTCGCGACCGCGGGCGGGCTCATGCGAGAAACGCTGCTCCCTCGCGGATCTCGATCAGGCTCGGCACCGCCCGCTCGACCGCCGCCAGCAGCAGCTCGCGCACCTGCTCGGCGCTGGTCGCGAGATCGGCGGCGCAGCCATAGCCGCGGGCGATGGCGACCAGATCGGGCGTGTAGATGTCGACGCCGATCTCCGGGATGCCCTTCTCGGCCATGTAGGTCTTGATCTCGCCGTAGCCCTGGTTGTTCCAGACCAGCACCACGACCGGCACCTTGGCCTCGACCGCGGCGGCCAGCTCCGGCAGCGTGAACTGCAGCCCGCCATCGCCGATCAGCGCCACCACCGGCCGTCCGGCCGCCGCGAGCTTGGCGCCGATGGCGGCCGGCAGCGCGTAGCCCAGCGTGCCGTAGCCGGTGCTCGAGTTGAACCAGGAGCGCGGGCCGGCCGGGGCGAAGAACTGGTTGCCGGCATAGACCGGTTGGGTCTGGTCGCCGACGATGACGGCATCGGGCAGCGCCGCCTGCACCAGGGCCAGCAGCCGCTGGTGGACCGCCACGGCCGGCCACCAAAGTGCCGCCACCTGCTCGCGCAGCGCCGCCGCGCGCACGGCGCCAGCGCCCGCTTCCTTGGCGTCCGTGTGCGCCAGGATCCCTGCCAGGGCGAGGCGTGCATCGGCCATGATCGGCAGGTCCGCGGGGAAACCGCGCACGAGCTGCTCCGGGTCGATGTCGATGCGGATCAGGCTGCCGTCGAAGCGTAGCGGCTGCGGGTCCGGATACATCTCGGTCTCGCCGAACTCGGTGCCCACGGCCAGCACGGTGTCGGCGTCGCGCAGAGCCTCGCGCAGCGGTGGCCAGGCCATGTTCTCGCCGGCATGCAGCGGATGGCCCGGCGGCAGGATGCCCTTGGCGTTCACCGTGTTGATCACCGGCGCATCGAGCCGCTCGGCCAGCGTCCTGGCCTCGGACGCGGCATCCACGGCGCCGCCGCCCAGCACGAGCAGCGGCCGGCGGGCATTCGCCAGCAGTGTCGCGGCCCGGGCGACGGCGGCCGGGTCGGCGGCCGGCCGCCCGGGCAGCGGGCGGGCGGCCAGCGGCAGGTCGCCGGCATCGGCCGTGATCACGTCGATCGGGATCTCGATGTGCACGGGCCGTGCACGGCCGCTGCCGAACAGCGCGAACGCCCGGGCCAGCACCTCGGGAAGCTGGGCCGGGTGCAGGACGGTGTGGCTGAACGCCGCGACACCGGCCACCACCGCCTGCTGCGAGGGCAGCTCGTGCAGCCTGCCCTGGCCCATCGCGAGCTGCTCGGTGCGGTTGACGCTGGAGATCACCAGCATCGGGATCGAATCGGCGAAGGCCTGGCCCATGGCGGTCAGGATGTTGGTCATGCCGGGGCCGGTGATGATGAAGCACACGCCCGGCCGGCCGGTCACCCTGGCATAGCCGTCGGCCATGAATCCCGCCCCCTGCTCGTGCCGCGGGGTGACGTGACGGATCCGCGTCGCCGGCAGGCCACGGTAGAGCTCGACCGTGTGCACGCCCGGAATCCCGAACACCATGTCGACGCCGTAGGCCTCGAGCAGCCGCACCAGGGCCTCGCCGCAGGTCGCCATTCTCGTCCTCTCCTTGCTGCCGCGCTAGGCGGCCTGCCGTGCCGCGGCGATCCGTTCGCGCACGATCCGGTTCGCCACCTGCAGCGGCGTCTCGCCCGAGGCCGCGGCCGCGGCCAGCACCGTCGTGGTGATGCCCCGGATCCGCTCGACCGACGCCAGCACGGCGCGGGGGCTGTCGTCGATGGACTCCTGATAGAAGTCAATCACCCCGCCGGCATTGGCCAGGTAGTCAGGCACGTAGGCGATGCCCCGTGCTGCGAGGGCCGCGTCGTGGCCGGGTTCGGCGAGCTGGTTGTTCGCCCCGCCGACCACCAGCCGCACGACCAGGCGCGGGATGGTCCGGTCGTTGAGGACCGCTCCGAGGGCGCAGGGCGCGAACACGTCGACCTTCTGGTCGTAGATCGCGTCGGGTCCGACGGTCTCGGCGCCGAGCTCGGCCGCGGCCTTGGCGGCCAGGCCAGCGTCGACGTCGGTCACGACCAGCTCGGCACCGCGCTCGCGCAGGTAGCGGCACAATGGCAGCCCGACATTGCCGAGACCCTGCACGGCGAAACGCAGGCCGCGGAAGTCGTCGCGCTGGTAGTAGTGCTGCACGGAGGCCTGGATCGCCATCAGCACGCCGTAGGCGGTGACCGCCAGCGGCTGCTGGGCCGCCGCCGTGGCTCCCGCCGTGTGCCTGGTCACCTCGCGCATCACCGCGAGGTCGTCGAGCGTGGTGCCGACATCGTCGGCGGTGATGTAGCGGCCGCCCAGGCGCTCGATCAGCCGGCCCATCGCGCGCAGCAGCTCCGGCGTCTTGTCGCGTCGCGGATCCGCCATGATGACCGACTTGCCGCCGCCGTACGGCAGCTCGCAGATCGCGGCCTTGTAGGTCATGCCCCGCGACAAACGCAGCACGTCGGTCAGCGCCTGGGTCTCGTCGGCGTAGGGATACATCCGGCAGCCACCGAACGCCGGTCCAAGGGCCGTGTTGTGCAGCGCCACGATGGCGCGCAGCCCGGTGGCCGCATCATGCGCGTAGACCAGCTCCTCGTGCCCGTCATACTCCGGGTGGCTGAACATGGAGGTCTCCCCGATTGCCGCGGATGCCAAGGACGCCGACCGATTATGGCATTTCGGCCGGGCAGCCGCAGCAAGGACGGGGAGGGCCGGCGTGCCCGCGCTAGGAGCCAGCCGGTCGCGCGGGCAGCGACGCTCAGCCGGCGCCGAGATGCTGGGTGAACCACTGCACGGCCGGTCGTGCGGAAGCCTCGAAGTCCTTGACGTAGGCATCGAAATGCCCGCCGGGCAGGACCACCAGGCGTTTGGGCTCCAGCGCCCGCTCGTAGGCCGCGAGCGCCAGGTCGGCGACGGTGAGCACGTCGCCCAGCGCCACCACCATCAGCAGGGGTGTCGGGCTGATGTAGCTCACGTAGCTGCCCGGCTCGTACTCGGTGAACATCTCCACCGAGCGCAGGGTCACCTCGTTCCGCCAGGCGGGCGCGCGCGTCCGCCCGGTCTCGGTGAACCATGTCCAGCTGTCCGGTGTCGGCAGGGCGGACGGCGCCGCCGGATCCTCGGCCACCACCGGGAGCATGGCCGGCGGCTTGCCCGCCATCCGGGCACGCCGGTCCTCGGCGAACATCGCCTGCACGCCGGCCAGATAGTCCGCCCGGATCAGCCGGCGCGCGTTCTCGTGGCCGCTGGCGAGCGGCACCTGGGCCACGACGCACCTGATCCGGCGGTCGATGGCACCCAGCACCAGCACGTGGCCGCCGCTGTAGCTCGACCCCCAGACGCCGATGCGCTCCGGGTCGGTCTCCGCGAGCGTCTCGGCGAAGGTGATGGCGTCGCGATAGTCGCGCACCTGCTGCCAGGGGTCGATCTCCTGGCGGGGCTCGCCGTCGCTGGCGCCGAAATTGCGGTTGTCGAACACGATGGCGGCGAGCCCCGCAGCGGCGAAGGTCTCGGCGAACCGGTCGAGGTACATCTCCTTCACGGCCGAGAAGCCGTGGGCCATGACGATCGTCGGCAGCCGACCCTGCCGGCCGTCGGGCAGATAGTGCCAGCCGCGGAGGGTGGTGCCGTCCTCCGCCCGGAACGCGATGTCCTTGCGCATGTCGTCGTCCTCCCTGGAGGTCACACGGAGTAGCGGCAGAGCGTCTCGCCGCCGTCGATGCGGATGAGATCGCCGTGGATGTAGCTCGACTCGTCGGAGGCCAGGAACACCGCGAGATTGGCGATGTCGACCACCTCGCCCCAGCGGCGCAGCGGGATGCTTTGGGTGAAGAACTCGTCGAAGTCCCGGTCGTCGAAAAGCGCCCGCGTGAGCGCGGTCTTGGCGTAGGTGGGGCAGATGCCGTTCACGCGGATGCCGTGATGGCCGTACTCGATCGCCATGCATCGGGTGAGATTGGCCTGGCCACCCTTCGAGATGTTGTAGACGGATTGCTTGGGGTGTCCCTGCAACCCTGCGGTCGAGACCAGATTGATGATGTTGCCGCCGCCGCCCTGCCGCAGGAATTGCCGGATCGCCTCCTGGCAGCCGAACCAGGTGCCCTTGACGTTGACCGTCCAGCACGCGTCGAGCTCCTCTTCCGTGAACTCGTGCGCGAACTTGCCGCCGCGGTAGATGCCGGCATTGTTGACCATGACGTCGAGCCGTCCGTAGGTCGTCACCGCCTGCCGGACCAGTTCCGCGACATCGCCCGGCTTGGTCACGTCGCAGCGCACGAAGCCGGCCGTGCCGCCCGCCCGCTCGATCTCCTCGACCGTCGTCCGTTCGGGCATCGCCTCGAAGCCGCCCTGGCGCGGTGCTGCCTCGAGATCGCCCACGACCACCCTCGCGCCTTCCGCGGCGAAGGCCACCGCGATGGCGCGGCCGAAGCCGGAGCTCGCTCCGGTCACGACCGCGATCTTGTCCTGCAGACGCTGAGACATACCGGTCCGCCTCCCTGTCGTGCTGCCCTGCAGCCTTGCCATGCCAGGAGCCCGCGGGCTCCAATGGCGGCATTCTCGGGTCGGTGGTGCCGATGGATCTTGCCTCGTGGTGCGCGGTGGCTTGACTATGCGCGCACGAGCCGCGTCGCAGGCCTGGGAGGCGCACGTGCCAACGCAAGCATGGACGACGGGCGCCCATCGAGCGCCCGCGCGGTTCGAGGCATGGCGGCATGCCTTGAACGAAAGCCATCTCGAATGGGAGCTGGAGCCGGTACCCTTGGACACGGCCTACCGCGCCCGGGTCCGGCAGCGGACGCTGGACGGCATCGGCATCGTCGAATGCCGCTGCGATCCGTGCGCCGGCCATCGACGGCGGCAGCAGCTGACCCGCGATGGCGGGGCGCATTTTGGCATCCTGTTCGAGCTGCGCGGTCGTGAGATGATCCGTCAGGGCGATGCCGAAGCCCTGCTCGCCCCCGGCGACTTCGTCATGTGGGACAGCGAGCGCGAGATGGACTTTCGCGTGCTGGACCCGCTGCACAAGCTGACCCTGTTGATCCCCAAGCCGCGCATGCGTGCGCTGCTCGGGGATGCCGAACGCTATGCCGGGCAGGTCGTGCGCCATGCCAGGGGCGCCGGCGGGATCGCGGCCGAAGCCCTGCGACGCTTGGCGCGGGACTTCGCCACGATCGATGAGGACGCGGCCTCCCTAGCGCTCGATCCCGTCCTGAGTCTGCTCGGGGCGACGCTCGGCGCGCAGGTGCCGCCGACCAAGGTCAAGGTGGGGCATCGGGACAGCTTTCGGACCTTCTGCCGCTACCTCGAGCAGCATCTCGGCGACGAACGCTTGGCCCCGGCCCAGGTGGCGGCGGCGCATGGCGTGTCCGTGCGCTACCTGCATCTCGTGTTCGCCGAGCAGGGAACCTCGTTCGGGCGCTGGCTGCGGCAGCGGCGCCTGACGCAATGCCATCGCGAGCTGGCGCAGCCCGGACGCCGCGGCACCATCACCGAGGTGGCATTCCGCTGGGGCTTCAACGACATGGCGCACTTCAGCCGGCTGTTCAAAGCTCACTACGGCATCTCGCCGAGATCCGTGCTCCGGGCGGGAAGCGCCGGCTCCTGACCCCGATGACGCGGCCGTCGTCCTTGCGGGGCCTGCGACACCGTCCGGCGCAACGGCTCAACCCAAGGCCGTCTTGTGCCCGCTGGGGTCGAAAAGGTAGCCTTCACCACGGACCGTCTTGATGATCGCCGGCCGTGACGGGTCCGGCTCGAGCTTCTTGCGCACCCTGGTGATGCGGATATCGATGCTGCGGTCCTCGGGCTCGAGGGGCCGGTTGTGGGCGAGCTCGCTCAGCCGGTCGCGCGACAGCACCTGGTTCGGATGCCGGGCGAAGGTGGCGAGCAGATCGAGCTCCATCGCGGTGACCGGAACCTCGTTGCCGACTTCATCCAGTAGCCGCCGCGCGTCCAGATCGAGGCGGAAGGCGCCGAACGCCACGGTGCGGGCGGTGGGCTGCGGCGCGGTCGTCGCCGGCTCCAGCCGGCGCAGCACGCTGCGCACGCGGGCCAGCAGCTCGCGTGGCTCGAACGGCTTGGCCAGATAGTCGTCGGCACCGGCGCCGAGACCCTCCAGCCGGTTCGCGACCGTGCCGGCGGCCGTGAGCATGATGATCCCGACGCCATTGCCCGCCTGCCGCAGCCGCTGCGCCACCGAGAAGCCGTCCTCGCCCGGCATGTTGACGTCCAGGATCAGCAGCTCCGCCGGCTCGGCGCGCAGCGCGGCATCGAGCTCGGCACCGGAGCCGGCCGTGCGCACGGCCAGGCCGTGGCTGGTCAGATAGTCCTCCAGCATCAGGCGCAGGTCGGGCTCGTCGTCGACGACGACGATGCGGGCCGGGCGGGTCATGCCGCCTCCATCAGGCGACGCACCTGGCCGCGTAGTGCCACCAGATCCAAAGGCTTCTCGAACACAGGCAGGTTGGCCTCCCGGATCACCTCGTTGACTTCCGCACCGAGCGCGTCGCCCGTGATCAGCACCAGCCGCTTGGCCAGTTGCGGATGGCGACGCCGCAGCTCCTGCAGCAGGGCCGGGCCGTCCAGGTCCGGCATGCGCAGATCGCTGACGATGATGTCGAAGCTCCGGCTCTCCAGCCGGGACAAGGCCAGCCGGCCGCTCGCGACGACCTCGACCGTCAGCCCGTCGCGGCGCAGGTGGTCGGCCACCAGCTCGCCGATCTCCTTCTCGTCGTCGACGACCAGCACGCGTCCCGTCGTGGCCGGGCCCGCATCGGCCGCCATCACGGGCTCGGCGTCGCTCGCGAGCATGTCGTGCTGCAGCGGCAGCGTGACCACGAACCGAGTTCCCCGACCCAGCTGGCTGGCGACCGTGATGCGGCCCTGGTGCGCGGCGACGATACCGTGACAGACCGACAGCCCGACACCGGTGCCCACGCCCTGCGGCTTGGTGGTGAAGAAGGGTTCGAAGATCCGCTTCTGCACCTCCTCCTCGATGCCCGGCCCGTTGTCCTCGACCTCGATCTGCAACGCGTCACCCTGGCGCGCGGTCCGCAGCCACAGGCGCCGCGGCGGCGCCGCCTGCAACAGCGCCTGCTGGGCGTTGACGATCAGGTTGGTCAGCACCTGATGCAGCTGATCGCTGTCGCCCCAGACGTGCGGCAGATCGGCCGCCAGCTCGCGCACGATCTCGACGTCGGCGGTGCGCAGCCCGTAGCCGGCGAGATCGAGCGCGTCCTCGACCACCTCGTTGATCGCCACCGGCCCGCGCTGCGGCGGACGCGAGCGCGCCATCGCGAGGAACGTCTTGACGATGCGGGCGCAACGCTCGGCTGCCGCATGCACCCGCTCGGCCCGCTGCCGGGTGCCGTCGTCCTTGGCCAGCTCGCGCAGCATGCTGGAATAGCCGACCACCACCGACAGGGGGTTGTTGAGCTCGTGCGCGACGCCGGCCAGGAGCGAGCCCAACGCCGTGAGCTTCTCGTGCTGGTGCAGGACCTCGCGCTGCCGCTGGATCTCCGCCTCCGTGGCCTTGCGCTCGGTGAGATCGACGACCGAGGTCACGAAGGCGGGGCCGCCCTCGTACTCGATCAGCTGCGAGGTGGTGGCGGCGGGGAACGTCGTCCCGTCGGTGCGGCGCAGCGTCTGCTCGAGGCCGGCGACGGCGCCGCGCTCACGCATCAGCGCGAGGAATTCGTGGCGCTCCTTGGGCTCGGCGTAGAACAGCTCGGGCGTCAGCTCGTCCAGTGCCGCGCCGGTCGCCTGGAACAGGCTCAAGAACGGCTTGTTCGCGAACCTGATCCGCCCGTCGCCCTGGCTCACGATGACGAGCGGCATCGGATGCGCCTCGGCGATGCTCCTGAACCGCTGCTCGCTCGCCCGCAGCGCCGCCTCCGCCTGCTTGAGGGCGGTCAGGTCGAGGAAGGTCATCACGCAGCAGCGGCTGCCTTCATAGTGCATGCCGCGTGCGGTCAGCATGGCCGGAAACGGCTGTCCGGCCGCCGTGCGCATCGTGATCTCGCGCGATTCGATCGCCTCCCCGGCGTCGATCGTGGCATAGATCACGTCACGCTCGTCCGCCTTGGTGTAGAGCTTGGCCCGGTCGAAGGTCGCGAGCCGGGTCGGCGTCAGCTCGAACGCGGCAAAATAGGCCCGGTTGGCGAACAGGACCTCGCGGTCGTCGAGCCGGGTGATGATCATCGGTGTCGGGTGGATTTCCGCGATGGTCCGGAACCGCTGCTCGCTGGCCTTGACCTCCGCCTCGGCCAGCTTGTGCTGGGTGATGTCGACGTCGAAGCCGCCGATCTGCTCTATCGCGCCGGCCTCGTCGCGGATCGGGAAGCGGATCACCATGCTCCAGGCGTAGGCGGTGTGCGTCGGGAAGTGCTCCTCCCGCACGGTTGGGAGGCCGTGCGCGAGCACCTCGCGATCCGCCGCACGGATGTTGGGCGCCTCGCTGGCGGTCAGCAGGTCTTCGGGGGTGCTGCCGATGATCTGCTCGACCGGACGCCCGTAAACCTTGGCCATCTCCGGATTGGCGAGCAGGTAGCGGCCGTCGCGATCCTTGAGGTACATGCCGACCGGCGCGTTCTCCATGAATGCGGCTAGTCTGGCCTCGCTGGCCCGGAGCGCCGCTTCGGCGCGCTTGCGCTCGGTGATGTCGAGCGCGAAGCCGCCGACCACGCTGACCCTGCCCTGCGCATCGAAGATCGGGAACCGGATCACGATGCTCCACTGATAGGCTTCCAGGCTGGGCTGGTACTCCTCGTGGAACAAGGTGCGGCCGGTCTCCAGCACCGCCTGATGGTGCTGGTCGATCATCAAGGCCTCGTCGTGGGGAAACAGATCGAATGGCGTGTGGCCGATGACCTTGGCCGGATCGCAGCCGAAGATTTTGGCGCACTCCGGGTTGGCGAGGACGTAGCGGCCCTCGCGGTCCTTCAGGTGCAGGACCAGGGGCGCATTGTCCATCAGCGCCGCCAGCCGGGCCTGGCTCTCGCGCAGCGCCTCCTCCATGCGCCGCCGTTCGGTGATGTCGGTGATGACCCCGAGTACCGCACGCTCGCCCCCGTAGTGGATCGGGCGGGCGGAGAGGATGGCGTCGAAGCTGCTGCCGTCGCGCCGCCGCATGCGCACTTCGCGCTGCTCGATCATGCCGCCCTTGGCGATGCGCTTGGCGAGCTGCTCGCGCAGGCCCGGATCGGCCCAGATCTGGTGCACGAGCTCGGGTCCCTGCGCCCCGGGCTCGACCCCGAACACCTCGCGTCCCTTGGCGTTGACGAAGAGCACCCGGGGCGTGTCGAGGGCGGTGATGGCGATCGGCAGCGGCACGCCCTCCGCGATCATCCGGAACCGGGCCTCGCTCTCGGTCAGCGCCTGTTCCGCCCGTTTGCGCTCGGTGATGTCGCGGCCGATGGCCTGGTACTCGATGACCCGCCCGTTCGCGGCGAAGACCGCGGTGTCGGTCCATTCCTCCCAGCAGGCCCCGCCATCCGCGCACGGCTTGCGCAGCTCGTAGGTGACCGAGGGGAAGTCGGGCGTCAGGCCGGCCCATGCGGCATGGATGGTCGCCTGCTGCTCGGGCGGGTAGTGGTAGACGTCGTTGAAGCCGCCCAGCAGCACCTCGCGGCCGAGGCCACGGTACCGGCAGTAGGCATCGTTGACGAAGGTCAGCGTGCCGTCGGGACGCAGGCGGAGAATGAACTCGCTCTGCCCTTCCACCACGGCCCGGAAGCGCGCCTCGCTCTCCTTCAAGGCCAGCTCGGCGCGCTTCTGCTCCGTGGCGTCGCGGCCGGTGGACTGCAGCTCGATCAGCCTCCCGTCACGGTCGAAGATGCCGGTGTCGATCCACCGTTCCCAGCGTTCGGAGCCGTCGGGCAGGATGGCCCGCGTCTCCATGGCCTCGGTCGGCCGGTCCGGGGTCAGCCGCTGCAGATGCTCCTCGAAGATCGGCCGATACTCCGGCGCCATCAGGTCGAAGGCGTCGAACCGGTCCGACAGGAGTTCCTCGCGCGGCAGGCCGACATAGCGGCAGTAGGCTTCGTTGACGAAGGTCAGCCGGCCGTTCGGCAGCTGGCGCAGCACGAACTCGGTCTGGGTCTCCACCAGCGCCCGGTAACGGGCCTCGCTCTCCTTCAGCGCGAGTTCGGCCCGCTTCTGCTTGGTGACGTCGCGCCCGACCGCCTGGAATTCGATCAGCTCGCCGTTCGCATCGAAGATGCCGGTGCTGACCCACTGCTCCCAGTGCTGGCTGCCATCCGGCAGGATCGTGCGCAGATCGAACATCCGTGTCGGGGCGTCGAGTGTCATCTCGGCGACCTCGTCGCGATGCCGGTCGCGATCTTCGGGTGCGATGAAATCCCAGTCGTTCCACTCGGGCGACAGCATCGTCTCCCGCGGGACGCCATGGTATCGGCTGTAGGCCTCGTTGACGAAGAGCAGCTTGCCGTCGCGGGTCGAGCGGGTGACGAACTCGGTCTGCGTCTCGACCAGCGCCCGGTAGCGCAGCTCGCTTTCCCTGATCGCGGCCTCCGCCTTCTGCTGCTCGGTGACGTCGCGCTTGACCGCGATGAAATGCGTGATCCGCCCCGTGGAATCGCGCAGTGGCGAGATCGTCGTGTTTTGGTGGATCAGCTCGCCGTTCTTGTGCCGGTTGATGATCAGGCCTTGCCACGTGCCGCCTGCAGCAAGCTGCTGGTGCATCGCCACGAAGAAGGCGGAATCGTGCTGGCCGCTCGAGAGCACGTCCTGCGGCAGGCGCCCGATCACCTCGTCGGGCTCGAAGCCGGTAACCTGGGTGAAGGCGGGGTTGACGTAGGTGAAATGGCCATCGGCGTCGGTGATCTCGACGGCGTCACCGACCTGGTCGACGGCCATGGCCAGGAGCAGGAGCTGCCGTTCACGGCGCCGGCGCTCGGTGACGTCGGTCGTGAGCAGCACGTGGCCGCCATCGGCCATCCGGCTCTCGCGGATGCGCAGCCAGCGGCCGTCGATGATCCGATGCTCGTGCTCGGTCCGGTCCTCGCGCCGCATGGCGATGCGGCTGGTGACGAACTCGGTGCCCATGTCGGGGTGGTAGATCGGCCCGCTGGCGAGCGCCTCCCGGAGCCAGTCCGCGAAACGGATCCCCAAGCGGAGACTCCGGCGCAGATTCTCGGTCAGATGCTTCGGGTAGCGGCTGTTGTAGAAGACGAAGCGATCCTCGGCATCGAAGATGGCGATGCCGTCGGGAATGCTCTCGGCGGCGGCCAGGAAGCGGGCCTCGCTGGCGCGCAGCCGCTCCTCGGCCTCCCGGCGCGCGGTGATGTCCGTGGTCAGGAGCACGCGACCGCCATCGGGCATGGCGCCTTCGCGGATGCGCACCCAGCGGCCGTCGGCATGCCGATGCTCGCGCTCGCTGAGATCGCGGCCGCGGCTGGCCAGCCGCTGCTGCGCGTAGTCCGGACCCATCTGCGGATGATAGACCGGCCCCATCGCCAGTCCGGCGCGAATCCACTCCTCGAAGCCGATCCCGAGCCGCAGCGTCGCGCGCAGGGCTGGCGGCAGCAGCTCCGGGTGACGGCTGTTGTAGAATACGATCCGGTCCTCGGGATCGAGGATGACCAGGCCGTCGGGCAGGCTTTCGGCGGCGCCGAAAAAGCGTGCCTCGCTCGCCTTCAGCGCCGCCTCGGCCAGGACCTTGTCGGTCACGTTGCGCTTGGCGGCGACGAAGTGGGTCAGCCTGCCGCACTCGTCGTGGATCGGCGAGATGGTGGCGTCCTGGTGGATGAGGGAGCCATCCTTGTGCCGGCTGACGATGCGGCCCTTCCATGGCCGGCCGGCGCGGGTCACCCGGTCGATCTCGACGAAGAACGCCTGGTCGTGCGCCTCGCTGCGCAGCAGCTCGGCCGGCGTGCGTCCGATGGCCTCGTCGGGCAGGTAGCCGGTGAGCTGCGAGAACGCCGGATTGACGTACTGGATCCGGTAGTCGGCCGTGGTGATCTCGATCGAATCGCCGGTCTGGGCCATCGCCGTCGCCAGCAGCATCTGCTCCTGCTTGCGCTGCCGCTCGGCGGTGATGTCGGTGGTCAGCTTGACGCGCCCCCCGTCGGCCATCGCGCGCTCGCGTACGCGAACCCAGCGGCCGTCGGCCAGACGATGCTCGTGGTCCAGGGCCGGCTGCGCACGCTGGGCCATGCGTGCCTGCGCGTAGTCGCCGCCCATGTCCGCGTGGAAGACGGGGTCGATGGCCTGCGCTTCGCGGAGCCAGTCCGTCCATTGCTTGCCCAGTTCCAGCGTGGAACGCACGCTTGGCGCGAGATGGTCCGGGTAGCGGCTGTTGAAGAAAGCCAGCCGGTCCTCGGCATCGAAGATCGCCAGCCCGTCGGGCAGGCTTTCGGCCGCCGCCTTGAGCCGCTCCTCGCTGGCGGCGAGCCGGGACTGGTAATCGCGGCTGGAGGCGAACGCCTCGCTGACCGCGGCGAACCAGGGCTGCCACAAGGACGGGATCGGCGGTCCCGCACCGACACCGCCATGCTGGATGTGCCGCAGCAATGCCATTGCCGGGCGCACGAACCAGTGTTGCAGCAGGACGTGGGCCGTGAGCAGGGTCAGCAGCAACACGGCCAGGCTCAGTGCGTAGGGCGTGAGCGCAGCATGCTCGGAAATCTGGCGCATGGCGAGCGCCACGATCAGGACCATCGGCAGGGCCGCCACGATCGCGAGCAGCAGCACGAACAGCGTGGTCAGGCGTCGGGCATGTTTGCCGCCCATGGCGATGGCCTCCTGCGCCGCCGCTTCCGTGGCAGTATCATCCATGGCTGGCGTCGCGCAGGTCGGCATGGTCATCGCGCAAGGGCCGTCGTCAAGGGTGGGCACCGTTGAGCCCGCTCGCGCCTACGGTTCCCGTGCGCGCAGCCGGGCCCGAGCCCAGCCTGCTCGGACGATCCATCGGCGATGTTTCGGCCGTGTCGCGACTTGAGGTATGTAAGGTTTCAATTGTGTCATCGGACGCAGGGGCGGCTCGCACGAGCCGCCCCCAGGCGCAGCAGGTCCGATACGACCGCGGATGGTCTCAGAGGGGGGCGAGGAGCGCATCCGGGACCGGCAACGATCGATAGAGGCAATCGATACCGCCCGCCGTGACCATTGTCACACTACCGACATTTGCTGGTGGTCGGGTCTTGTTGCCGGTGCCGGGTTTAGGTTTGATCGGAGGTGGAACAAATGTTGCCCGCTCGCGGCGGTGGCCTTGGATGGGAGAGCCGATGGCCGAGCTGATCGTCGTCGACGACGAGGCCGATCTGCGCACGATGCTGGCTGAATATCTGACGATGGCAGGCCATGGCGTGCGGACCGCCGCGCACGGCATCGATCTGCGCCGGCTCGTCGCCGAAGCGCCGGTCGACCTCGTGCTGCTCGATGTCGGGCTGCCCGGCGAGGACGGCTTCATGCTGGCGCGGTGGCTGCGCGAGCACCATGATCCCGGCATCGTCATGCTCACCGGTGCCGACACCTTGGTCGACCGGGTGGTCGGGCTCGAGATCGGCGCCGACGATCACGTCGGCAAGCCGTTCGACCTGGCGGAACTGCGGGCACGCATCGAGGCCGTGCTGCGCCGCCGGCGACCCCAGGCGGAGACGTTGCAGGAGGGCATGCTGCGCTTCGGCCCCTACCGGTTCGACACCAAGAGCTTCCGCCTGATCACCTGCGAGGGGGCCGAGGTGCCCCTGCTCGCGATGGAGCTGGACTTGGTGGCGGCGTTCGCGACCCGTCCAGGCCAGGTGCTCGGCCGCGACGACCTCCTGCGCCTGGCGCCGCCGCGGGACGAGGACAGCTTCGATCGCAGCGTCGACAACCGGATCACCCGGCTGCGCCGCAAGCTCGAGCGCGATCCGGTCAAGCCCGAGCTGATCAAGACCGTGCGGGGCTTCGGGTACATCTACCCGGGGTGAGGGCCGGCCGGTTCCTGATGCGGCGTGGCACGGCTGCTGCTATGGTTTTGGCTTGTCTTTCGACCTGTTACTGCGGTGTGGAGCTACGTCATGTGTGGCATCGTCGGCGTGATCGGCGGGCGGCCGGCAGCACCTCTGCTGCTGGATGCGCTCCGCCGGCTCGAATATCGCGGCTACGACAGCGCCGGCATCGCGACCCTGGTCGCGGGCCGGATCGAGCGCCGGCGGTCACCCGGCAAGCTCGATCGGCTGGCGGCGCGCCTGGAAGCGGAGCCGCTGGGTGGCGTCACGGGCATCGGGCACACGCGCTGGGCGACGCACGGCGCCCCGAACGAGACCAATGCTCATCCACACATCAGCGCCGGCGTCGCGTTGGTGCACAATGGCATCATCGAGAACTTCCAGGCTCTGCGTGGCGAACTCGTCGCGCATGGGCACAGCTTCGCCACCCAGACCGACACCGAGGTCGTGGCGCATCTGGTCAGCGCGCAGCTCCGCCAGGGTGTCCCGCCGCGCGAGGCAGCGGCGGCGGCGATCCGCCGGCTGCACGGCGCCTTCGCGCTGGCGATCCTGTTCGAGGGGCACGAGGAGCTGCTGGTCGTCGCCCGCAAGGGCTGCCCGCTGGCCATCGGCTACGGCGACGACGAGATGTACGTGGGCTCCGACGCGCTGGCGCTGGCGCCGTTGACCGACCGGATCCAGTATCTCGAGGAAGGCGACATCGGCTTCCTCGATCGCCAGGGTGCCGTCGTGATCGATGCCCAGGATCGGCCGGCCAGCCGGCCGATCCGGCAGACGGCGCTGAGTGGGGCGCTGATCGGCAAGGGCAACCATCGCCACTACATGGAGAAGGAGATCTTCGAGCAGCCGGCGGTGCTGGGCGACACGCTGCGCTCGTTCGCCGACCCGGCCACGCACCGCATCGCCCTGCCGGAGCTGCCGTTCGACATGGCCGACGTGACGCGGATCGCGGCCGTGGCCTGCGGCACCGCCTCCTATGCCTGCCTGGTCGGCAAGTACTGGTTCGAAGGACTGGCCGGGCTGCCGGTCGACTGGGACATCGCCTCGGAGTTCCGCTATCGGGACGCGCCGCTGGTGCCGGGCCAGGTCGGGCTGTTCGTCTCGCAGTCCGGTGAGACCGCCGACACGCTGGCGGCGATGCGCCATCTGCGCGCTGCCGGCCACCGGGCACTGGCGGTCGTCAACGTGCCCGAGAGCACGGTGGCGCGCGAGGCCGACGGCCTGCTGCGCACCTTGGCCGGCCCGGAGATCGGCGTGGCCTCGACCAAGGCCTTCACCACGCAGCTCGCAACCCTCGCCTGTCTGGCCGTGGGCACCGCCCGGGCGCGCGGGCGGCTGACGCCCGAGCGCGAGCTCGAGCTGACCCAGGCGCTCGACGAGCTGCCGGCGCGCATCCTGCAGGTGCTCGAGCAGGACCAGGCGGTGCATGCGATTGCGCAGGAGCTGACCACTGCCCGCGACGTCCTCTATGTCGGCCGTGGCACCAGCTTCGCGGTCGCGCTCGAGGGTGCGCTCAAGCTCAAGGAGATCAGCTACATCCACGCCGAGGCCTATGCGGCGGGCGAGCTCAAGCACGGGCCGATCGCGCTGATCGACGAGAGCGTGCCGGTGATCGTCGTGGCCCCGCGCGACCATCTGTTCGAGAAGACGGCGTCCAACCTGCAGGAAGTCGTCGCGCGTGGTGGCAGGGTCGTGCTGCTGTCCGACGCGGAAGGGGTAGCCGAGCTCGGCGAGTATGTCTGGCGCTCGGTCACGCTGCCCACCGTCGACCCGTTCGTGGCACCGATCCTCTATGCCGTCCCGATCCAGCTCTTGGCCTATCATACGGCGGTGCTGAAGGGCACCGACGTCGACCAGCCGCGCAACTTGGCCAAGAGCGTCACGGTCGAGTAGGGCGCGGCACCAGCCGCTTGCGCATGCCCGTCTTGTGCAGGGGAAGGCCGAGGCCGCGGTCCAGCTTCAGGCCTTCCCAGACCGGCCGATAGCCGCGGTAGCGATAGAGCGCCATGGCGCGCACGTTCGCCGACAATACCTCCAGTTGCACGATCCGCCGGCCGGTCGCGGCGATGCGGGCCTCCAGCGCAGCGAGCAGCGCCGAGCCGACCCCGCGGCCTTGGCAGGCCGGCTCGACCCACAGATCGCTGACATAAGCGTTGCCGACGTCCGCGGCGGCCAGCCCGACGGGCTCCCCGGCCACCGTGGCGACGAGCAGGGCCGAGGTGGCCCGAGGCAGCGTCGGCGCGCCGATCCCCACCACCGGTGCCGGTCCCGGCACCAAGGGCGCGATCCCCTGCTGCCAAGCCGCCAGCATGATGGCAGCGAGCCGGTCCAGCTCGTCCGGCCTTGCGTTGCGGATTTCGAACTTCATCCCCGAGCGCCCGCTTCCGGCTCGGTCCGGATGATAGCATGGGAAGGCCGCGGCATGGCATGCATCGCCGTCGCCATGTCGCGCGGGCGCTTGCTTGGATGCCGGGGCGGGAGCATGGAGAGGCGAAGGACACGGCATCGGGCAGGGGAGTGAGATGCGCAAGCTGCGGTTCGGGGTGTTGGGTGCGGCCAAGATCGCGCGCGAGAAGGTCATCCCGCCGCTGCAGCGTGCGGGTCGCTGCGAGGTGGTGGCACTGGCCTCCCGCGATGCGGCGCGCGGTCAGGAGGTGGCCGCAAAGCTGGGCATCGCCCGCGTCCACGACAGCTACGAGGCGCTGCTGGCCGATCCCGACATCGATGCCGTCTACAACCCGCTGCCCAACCACCTGCACGTCCCCTGGACCATCAAGGCGGCCGAGGCCGGCAAGCACGTGCTGTGCGAAAAGCCGCTCGGCCTGAACGCGGCCGAGGTCGAAGCCCTGATCGCGGTCCGCGACCGGACCGGCGTGCAGATCCAGGAAGCCTTCATGGTCCGCACCCACCCGCAGTGGCTGCGGGCGCACGAAGTGGTGCATTCGGGCCGGCTGGGTGAGCTCAAGGTGATCAGCGGCCAGTTCAGCTACTATCTCGTCGATCCGGCCAACGTCCGCAACGTGGCCGAGTGGGGCGGCGGTGGCCTGCTCGACATCGGCTGCTACCCGATCACCACCTCGCGCCTCATCACCGGCCGCGAGCCGACCCGGGTGGCGGCGCTGATCGAGCGCGATCCGACGACCGGGATCGATCGGCTCGGCAGCGCGCTGCTCGACTTCGGCCCGGTGCAGTGCTGCTTTCAGTACGGCACGCAGCTCGTGCCGCGGCAGACCATGCAGTTCCTCGGCACCAAGGCCCGGCTCGAGGTCGAGATACCGTTCAACGCGCCGAACGATGCTCCCACCCGGCTGCATCTCTATGCTGGGCCCGGCCTGGGCCTGACCGCGGTCGAGACCATCGAGCTGCCGGTCTGCGACCAGTACGGCGTGATGGGCGACGCGTTCGCTGCCAGCATCCAGGACGGGACACCGCAGCCGGTGCCGCTGGAGAACAGCGTCGCCAACATGCGGGTCGTCGATGCGGTGTTCCGGGCTGCCGAGCGCGGCACCTGGGAAACGCCCTGACGCCGCGGCTGCAGCTCGCCCGGCTCGACTCGCCCGCCGGACCGATCGTCGTGGTGGCGCACGACACGGCCCTGGTGGCGGTCGACTTCGGCGCGCCGGAGGATCGGCTCTGGCGCCTGCTGCGCCGACGCTTCGGGCCGATCGATCCCGTCGCGGCCACCGACCCGCTGGGTGCCGTCGACCGCTTGCGGGCCTATCTGGCGGGTGATCTCGAGGCGCTGGCCGGGCTGCCCGTCGATAGCGGCGGTACGCCGTTCCAGCGGCTGGTCTGGGCGGCGCTGCGGCGCATTCCGGCCGGTGCGGCCTGGTCCTACAAGGCCTTGGCGGAGCATCTCGGCCGACCGGCCGCGATCCGCGCCGTCGGTCTTGCCAACGGCGCCAACCCGATCGGCATCGTCGTGCCGTGCCATCGGGTGATCGGCGCGGACGGTTCCCTCACCGGCTATGGCGGCGGCCTTCCGCGCAAGCGGTGGCTGCTCGAACACGAAGGGGCGCTGCTGCGCATCGGCGCCTGAGCAAGGATCGGCCAAGGATGCTGAAGCTCTACGACTTCCTCTCGTCCGGCAACGGCTACAAATGCCGCCTCGTCCTGCACCAGCTGGCCCTGCCGCACGAGCGGATCGAGCTCGACATCCTGCAGGGCGAGACGCGCACGCCGGCGTTCCTGGCCAAGAACCCGAACGGCCGGATCCCGGCGCTCGAGCTCGCCGACGGCACCGTGCTCGCCGAGTCCAACGCGATCATGTGCTATCTTGCCGACGGCACGCCGCTCCTGCCGCAGGATCGGCTGCAGCGGGCGCAGGTGCTGCAATGGCTGTTCTTCGAGCAGTACAGCCACGAACCGTTCATCGCCGTGGCACGGTTCATCCGGCATTTTTTGCCCGAGGACAGCCCCCGCCACGCCGAGCTGCCGCGGCTGGAGCGTGGCGGCAACGCGGCCTTGAGCGTGCTCGAGCAGCGGCTCGTCGATCACCCGTTCCTCGTCGCGGACCGCTACACGATCGCCGACATCGGCCTCTATGCCTACACGCACGTCGCTGACGAGGGCGGGTTCGATCTTGGCGGCTATCCGGCGGTGCGCGCGTGGCTGCAGCGTGTCGCCGCGCAGCCGGCTCACGTCCCGATCACGCATGGTTGAAGCAGGCGCAGGAACCAATGCCGGCATGTCGCGCTAGTGTCCTGGCGGTAATCTCGACGGGATGAGAGCATGCTGGAAGGTTTGGAGGAGCGCATCCTGGCCGTGCCCGAGAGCGACGAGGCTCGCGTGGCGCTGGCTTCGATGCTGCGCCTGCAACGCGCGGGCAAATCGCCGGACGAGATCGCGTTCGGGCTCGAGGCCGAGACCGGCATGCGGCTGGCGCCGTCCTCGGTGGAGCGCATTTTGCGGCAACTGCCCGACGGTGGCGGGCAGTCCCGGACGCATGTCCAGATGTGACGTCAGGCGGGGCAGCGGGTCACCGGCCGGTGCTCATGCCGGCATCGCGAAGCGGCCTTCGGCCACCAACCGCGCGAACGGGCCGCTGCCGCGCGCGAGCTCGGCGAAGCGACCCTGCTCGACGACACGGCCTTCGTCCAGGACGACGATCAGATCGGCATCGAGGATCGTCGACAGGCGGTGGGCGATGACGAACGTCGTCCGGTTCAGGCGAGCGGCATCCAGCGCCTGCTTGATCCGCGCCTCGGTCTCGTTGTCGAGCGCGCTCGTGGCCTCGTCGAGCAGAAGCAGCGGTGCGTCCTTGAGCAGGGCGCGGGCGATGGCGAGGCGCTGGCGCTCGCCGCCGGAGAGGGCCTGGCCACGCTCGCCGATGACGAAATCCCAGCCGCCGGGCTTCTTCAGGATGAAGTCGAGCGCCTGGGCCTGACGGGCCGCGGCCTCGAGCTCGGCCTGGCTGGCGTCCGCCTTGCCGATGCGCAGATTCTCGGCGATCGAGCGGTTGAACAGGCCGGCCTCCTGGAACACCACCGCCATCGCATGGCGCAGCGAGCCGAGCGTGATGCTGCGGATGTCGGTGCCGTCGACCAGGATGCGGCCGGAATCCGGATCGCGCAACCGCTGCAGGAGAGCCAGGGTCGTCGTCTTGCCCGAGCCGGTCGGGCCGACCAGCGCCACCGTCTGGCCGGCTTGGGCGGCGAAGGAAAGATCGAACACGCCCTGCTCGGTCCCGGGAAAGCGGTAGGTGACCCCCTCGAAGCGGACCAGCCCGCGCACGTCGCGCAGGATCGCGGCATCGGGCCGGTCCTGGACCTCGGCCGGGGTCGCCAAGAGATCGAAGAACCCGTCGACGACGGGGGCCTGGGCGAAGAAGCGGCCGATGAAGCCGGTGAGCTGGTCGAGGCGGCCGATCAGCAGGTTGGCGAAGCCGACGAAGCTCACGATCTCGCCGACCGTGATCTTGCCCTGCTGCGCCAGCACGGCGCCGACCGCGAAGATCACCACCATCACCACCGTGGCGGCGGCGCGGGTCAGGATGGTGAGCAGCGCCCACCAGGTCAGCACCGGGTACTGAGCGGCGAGGAGCCGCCGCATCATGCCCTGCAGCTCGGATGCTTCCTGCGCCAGCCGGGCGTAGCTCTGCACCACGGTGACGTTGCCGATCACGTCGCCGACGCGGCCGAACACGTCCTGATGGTGGCGCTCGACCGCCTGCTGGCCGGACTGCGTCCGCCGGACGACGATGAGATTGACCACCACGTAGATGGCGGCCAGGGCGCCGAGCAGACCGGCCAGGGGCAGGTTCATGACCAGGGCGGTCGGTACCAGGCAGGCGATGCCGACCAGGGCCGACAGATGCTCGCGAAAGAAGTTGAGCCAGACCAGGAACAGCGCGTCGGTGCCGGCCAGCAGCGTCCGCACCAAGCGGCCCGAACCGGTACGGGCGTGGTAGCCGAGCGGCAGCGTGATCGCGCGCTCGAACGCCGCCGCCATGACGGCGGTGCGGCGGCGATGCGCCAGCCGGTCGGCGAACAGCGCCACGGCGACGCCGGCAGCGATCCCGCCGAGACCGAGCGCGGCCCAGAGGCCGATCAGGCCGAATGCCCGGCCGCCATGGCCGATCGCGTCGACGACCATCCCGAACAGCACCGGCTCGGCGAGCTGGACGAGGCCGATCGCGACGTTGGCCACGACCAGCAGCACGAGCACGCCGCCCTCGCCGCGCAGCAGACCCAAGGCCCGGACGTAGGTGCGCAGCAGCGACCAGCCGGAGATCCCGGCCTCGGCCTCCGTCGCCGGTCGCGTCATCGGTCGTCCCGTCCGACCGTTTCCTGCGCGTGGAGCAGCGCCACCGCCACCGCCGGCGCACAGGTCGAGGCCCAGGCCGCGGCCGGCGGCTCGACATCGAGGAGGCTGGCGAAGTCCCGGTAGGGCCGGCCGAGCGTGTCGGCCAGACGTTCGAGCAGGAATCGGCCGCAACCGGCACCGACCAACGGCGCGTCGGCGGCGAGCAGCCCGCGCGATTCCTGCAGTGCCACCGCATCCTCGATGCGGCGCTGCTGCCGTCGCACGAACCAGCCGGCGAGCCGGCGCCAGTCGTCCATGCTGCCGTCGGCGAAATCGGCGCCGATCATCCGCGCCAGCCGGTGGGCGCTCGCCGTCTCGGTCTTGGCCTGGCCGTCCGCCGTGGCGTGCTGGTCCGCCTCTTCCGGCAGCGATCCCGCGAGGCGGTGGGCGTCGGCCATGGTGGCGAACAGCTCGTTGGCCAGCGTCACCCATCGGCCGGCGAAAGGCGCCGCGGTCGCCAGCGTCATCAGCGGCGTGCGGACGAGACCGGTATAGACGAGTTCGCCGGTGGCGAGCCGCTCGCGATCGGTCATGCCCTCGGCCCTGACGTCGCGGTCGGCCATGACCAGGATGTCCGTGGTCGTGCTGCCCAGATCGACGAACAGCCCCTGGCCGGCGCGCTCGGCCGCGAGCGTCGCCGACGCCAGCCAGTTGGCCGAAGCCACGGCCGTTTCGTGGCCGGGGACACGGGCCGGCTCGAGGAAGCCCAGCCGGCCGGCCCAGACATGCTGTTCGGCCTCGGGCATGGCGGTGGCAACCGTGGCGCACAGGCGGGCCACACCGGTCGCCCGGTCCGGGAACAGGTCGGCCAGCTCGCCGGTCATGGTGATGGCGACCCGGCCGACCGGAGCGAGTCGGGCCGTGGCCAGTGCCAGCGCGTGTCGCAGGTGCTCCAGGCCCAGCCACAGCGTGCACGGCACCTGGATCGCCGTCAGGATGCGGCCGGCAGGCGACACCTGCGCCGCTTTGAGATGGGCGCCGCCGATATCGAGGCCCGTGATCGATTCCGCCATCGCCTGTCTTTCCCGACCCGTGCTACCAGCGCAGGAACTGCGTGGGAGCCGAGCATGATGCCGTTCGAGCTCATCCCGGTGATCGACCTGATGGATGGCTGCGTCGTTCACGCCCGGGCCGGCCAGCGCGACCGTTACGCGCCTTTGGCGGGATCGGTCGTTGCCGCGAGTTCGGCACCGGAAGCCGTGGTCGCCGGTCTTCTCGCCCTGCACCCGTTCCGCACGCTCTACATCGCCGATCTTGACGCGATCCGGAAGCAGGGCGACCACAAGGCGCTCATCTTCGCCCTGCGGCGCGCCTTCCCGACCCTGCACTTCTGGGTCGATGCCGGCTTCACGGGCGAATGCGCCTGCCGGCGCTTCCTCGCGGCCGGGCTCGGCGACCTCGTCCTGGGCAGCGAGAGCCAGGCCGATCTGCATCTCCTCGAACGTCTCGCCGGCGAGACGCGCGTGGTGCTGTCCCTGGATTTCATGGGCGAGCGGCCGCTCGGCGTCGCCGACCTGTTCGCCGCGCCCGAGCGCTGGCCGGAGCGCGTGATCGCGATGACGCTGGCCAAAGTCGGCACCGGCAGCGGTCCCGATCTGGACCGACTGCGCGCGCTGCGGAGCCTCGCGCCGGACAAGCGCCTCTATGCCGCCGGCGGGGTGCGCGGGCCGGCCGATCTGCTCGATCTGCGCCAGTTGGGCTGTGCCGGCGTGCTGCTCGCCAGTGCCTTGCACGATGGCCGGCTCGGCCGCGCCGAGCTTGCGGCCTTGACCTAG
>JBDHTW010000009.1:0-77230 GCA_039808865.1 Geminicoccaceae bacterium | reverse complement strand
GGCCGGCGGCCGCCGGCCGGGCGGGGATGCTGCAGCAGGCGGCGGGACGCGGCCGCCCCACCGGCGTGCGCCGTGGCCTGCCCAAGGCCGGAGCCCGCCTCAGCTTGGTGGCGACGCTGCGCGCCGCCGCTCCGTGGCAGGGATTGCGTCGGCGCGAGGCCACGGGTGCCGTGCCCCGGATCGAGGTCCGGCCCGACGATATGCGCATCGCCCGCTGCACGCAGCGGGCGCGGACGACGACGATCTTCGCCGTCGACGCCTCCGGTTCGGCGGCCCTGAACCGGCTGGCCGAGGCCAAGGGTGCCGTCGAGCTGGTCCTGGCCGACTGCTACGTCCGGCGCGATCAGGTCGCCATGCTGGCCTTCCGCGGCCGGACGGCCGAGCTGCTGCTGCCGCCGACCCGGTCGCTGGTCCGCGCCAAGCGCAGCCTCGCCGCCCTTCCCGGTGGCGGCGGCACACCGCTGGCGGCCGGCATCGACGCCGCCTTGGCCGTGGCCGAGCCGGTGCGCCGCAAGGGCGAGACGCCGATCCTGATCCTGCTCACCGACGGCCGCGCCAACGTCGCGCGCGACGGTGCCGGCGGACGGGCCAGGGCCGAGGCCGATGCGCTGGCCGCAGCACAGGGCGTGCGCGCCAGCGGCCTGAGGGCGCTGGTGCTGGACATCGCCCCGAAGCCGCAGCCGTTCGCGCGTCGGGTCGCCGAGGCCATGGGTGCAAGCTACCTGCCGCTGCCCTACGCCAGTGCCACGACGCTGTCGGCAGCGGTGCGCACCGCGACGGCGACGTGAGCGCACGGCGTCACCTCGAGCGGCTGCGCGAGATGCGGGTGGCTGGCGAGCATGCGGATGGCCGACCGGTCTGGGAGGTGGACGGTCGCGACTGGCCGCACCGTGAAGCCAGCCGGTTCGTCCACGCGGCCGGGCTGCGCTGGCACGTCCAGCAATGCGGTGCCGGGCCCGCCATCCTGCTGGTGCACGGCACCGGAGCTTCGACCCACTCCTGGGCCGGCCTGATGCCGCTGCTCGCACGGCACTTCACCGTCGTCGCGGTCGATCTGCCGGGGCACGGCTTCACCTGCCGGCCACCCCTGGCCCGGATGGCGCTGCCGGCCATGGGTGAGGCCCTGGCCGGCCTGCTGGCCGCGCTGACGGTGCGGCCGGAGGTCGTGGTCGGGCACTCGGCCGGTGCGGCGATCCTGGCCCGGATGTGCCTCGACCGTCACCTCGCGCCGCGCCTGCTGTTCAGCCTGAACGGCGCCCTGGTGCCGTTTCGCGGCGCCGCCGGCCACCTGTTCTCGCCGCTGGCGCGGCTGGTCGCGCGCAGCGAGCTGCTGCCGCGTCTGTTCGCCTGGCATGCCGGCTTCGATCGGCGCGTGATCGAGCGGCTGGTCCGCGACACCGGCTCGAGCATCGGCGTGCAGGAGCTGGAGTTCTACCGTCGCCTGGCCCGCCGTCCCGGCCATGTCGGTGCGGCGCTGGCGATGATGGCGCAGTGGGATCTGCCCGGCCTGGCCCGTGACCTGCCGCGCCTGCGGACACCGTTGGTCCTGGTCGTCGGCAGCCAGGACCGCACGATTCCGCCGGCCGATGCCGAACGGGTGCGCAGCCTTCTGCCGCGGGCCGAGATCGTCGTCCTGCCGGGACTGGGTCATCTCGCGCACGAGGAGCGCCCCGATCTCGTCGCGGCCTTGATCGAGGAACGCATGGCGGTCGATCGGCCCTGACGGATCATTGTCTACTTTTCCTGACGTAACGTAAGCGTTACAGTGGGTCATGGACACGCTCACCTTCGCCCCGTCGACAGCAGCGGTCGCCTCCCGGCGGCCGCACGCGGTCGTCATCGGCAGCGGTTTCGGTGGTCTTGCCGCCGCCGTCCGTCTGGGTGCCCGTGGCTACCGGGTGACCGTGCTCGAGCGGCTCGACGCGCCGGGCGGCCGCGCCTACGTCTACCGCCAGGACGGCTTCACCTTCGATGCCGGGCCGACCATCGTGACCGCGCCGTTCCTGTTCGAGGAGCTGTGGCAGCTCTGCGGCCGTCGCATGGCCGACGATGTCGAGCTGCGGCCGGTCACGCCTTTCTACCGTATCCGCTTCGACGACGGCACGTCGTTCGACTATTCGGGCGACGCCGCGGCGATGCAGGCCGAGGTGGCGCGTCTAGCCCCGGACGACGTCGCAGGCTACGCGCGCTTCATGGCGGCGAGCGAGCGCATCTTCCGCGTCGGCTTCGAGCAGCTCGGCCATGTGCCGTTCGATTCCTGGACCGACATGGCGCGAATCGCGCCGGAGTTGATCCGGCTCGAGGGCTTTCGTTCGGTGCACGGGCTGGTTGCGCGCCACGTCCGCAACGAGAAGCTGCGCACGGTCCTGAGCTTCCATCCCCTGCTGGTCGGCGGCAACCCGTTCGCCACGACCTCGGTCTACGCGCTGATCGCCTTCCTCGAGCGCGAGTGGGGCGTGCACTTCGCGATGGGCGGCACGGGCCGGCTCGTGAGCGGCCTGGTCGGGCTGATCGAGGGGCAGGGTGGGCGCGTGCTGTGCAACCGCGAGGTCGCCGCGATCACGCTCGACGGCCGGCGGGCCACGGGTGTCCGTCTGGCCTCGGGCGAGATCGTCCCGGCCGACATCGTGGTCTCCAACGCCGATTCGGCGTGGACCTACCGTCATCTCGTGCCGGGCTCGGCCCGTCGGCGGTGGACCGACGCCAAGATCGAACGGGCGCGCTACTCGATGAGCCTGTTCGTCTGGTATTTCGGCACGCGGCGGCAGTACCCGGACGTCGTCCACCACACGATCCTGCTCGGACCACGCTACCGCGAGCTGCTGGCCGACATCTTCCAGCGCCAGCATCTGGCGGCCGATTTCAGCCTCTACCTGCACCGGCCGACCGCGACCGATCCGACGCTGGCGCCGGCGGGCTGCGATGCGTTCTACGTGCTCTCGCCGGTGCCGCATCTCGGCAGCGGAACCGACTGGTCGCGCACGGCCGAGAGCTACCGGGCCGCGATCGAGCGCCATCTGGAGCGGACGCTGCTGCCGGGGCTGGGACGGTCGATCGTGACCTCGCGCCTGCTGACGCCGCAGGACTTCCAGGATCGGCTGTGCTCGTTCCGTGGCGCCGGCTTCGGGCTCGAGCCGCTGCTTACCCAGAGCGCCTGGTTCCGCCCGCACAACCGCAGCGAGGACATCGACGGACTCTATCTGGTCGGCGCCGGCACGCATCCGGGGGCGGGGCTGCCCGGCGTGCTGTCCTCGGCGCGCGTTCTCGACCGAGTGGTGCCCGATGCCGTCGCGCGGCGCTGAGATGCGCCATGCCCGGCCCGGCGACTGGCCCGCATGCGGCCGTCTGCTGCGCCAGGGATCGCAGACCTTCTACGCGGCGTCGCTGCTGCTGCCACCGCGCCTGCGCCGGCCGACGACCGCGCTCTACGCCTTCTGCCGGCTGGCGGACGACGCGGCCGACCTGGACGGTGGCCGGCCCGAGCGGATCGCCGATCTCCGCCTGCGGCTGGGGCGCATCTACGCGGGCCGGCCGCTGTCCATGCCGGTCGACCGGGCGCTGGCCGACCTGGTGCAGGACTTCGCCCTGCCGCAGCCGCTGCTCGAAGCGCTGTTCGAAGGCTTCGCCTGGGACGCGGCCGGCCGGCGCTACGCGAGCCTGGCCGAGCTCGAGGCCTACGCCGCCAGGGTCGCCGGCACGGTCGGGGCGATGATGTGCCTGCTGATGGGGCGGCGGGCGCCATGGACCGTGGCCCGGGCGTGCGAGCTCGGCATGGCCATGCAGCTCACCAACATCGCCCGCGACGTCGGCGAGGACGCTCGCGCCGGCCGACTTTACCTGCCGCTCGACTGGCTGCGCGAGGCCGGGATCGACCCCGAGGCTTGGCTGGCGCGCCCGGCCTTCGGCCCGGAGCTCGCCGGGGTCGTCGCCCGGCTGCTCGATGCGGCGGCGATGCTCTACCAGCGCGCCGAGCTCGGCATTGCCGACCTGCCCGGTGACTGCCGTCCGGGCATCCGCGCGGCCCGGCTGCTCTATGCCGAGATCGGGGTGGAGCTGGCCCGGCGCGGGCTGGATTCGGTGGCGGTTCGCACGGTGGTCCCCGCCGGGCGCAAGCTGCGCGTGCTGACGCAGCTCGTCCGTGGCATCCCGCGCCCGCCCCGCGCCGTGGCGTTCGAGCCGCGTCCGGCGGCGCGGTTCCTGATCGATGCGGTGGTGGCGGCCCCCGCGCCGGCCCGGCCTGCGGCCGCTTGGCGGTGGTGGGACGTCGATGCGCAGCTCGGCCGGATGCTCGAGCTGCTGCAGCAGGCGGAGCGACGCCGAGAGCTTGGGGAGGCATAGGCATGCTGGACGAGCATTCGCGCTTCGCCGGGCTGCTCGAGCGTGCCGAGCATGCGATCTACCTGGCGACGGCCATGATTCTCGTCGTCGCCGCGGCGACGCTGCTGATCGTCGCCGTGACCGAGGCGGTGGTGCAGCTGGTGGCCGCGGACTATGCCGGCGCGCTCTTGCATCTGCTCGACCGGACGCTGCTCGTGCTGATGCTGGCCGAGATCATCTACACCGTGCGCAGCATCGCGCGGCGCCACCGCCTGGAGGCGGAGCCGTTCTTCATCGTGGCGATCATCGCCGCGATCCGCCGCATCCTGATCATCACGGCCGAGAGCACCAGCAACGTCGATCTCACCGACCCGCACTTCCAGGCGGCACTGGTCGAGCTGGGCCTGCTGGCCCTGATCGTGCTGGCGCTGGCCTGGGCCATGCGGCTGATTCCGCCCGAGTCGCAGGCCGCCGGCTAGCCGGTGCGATGCTCGGCCTCGTCGAGCTGCTGCTCGCCTTCGGCCTCGTGCTGGTGTTGGCCGGCCGGGAGCTGCACGCGTTGCGCCGGGACCGGCCGTCAGCCGCGCCGCGGCATCCGGAAGGGCAGCAGGGTGCGGACCCACCCGGCGCTGAAGCGGTCGAGCAGCAGGCTCTCGTGCATGCAGCGCACCGGCCGCCCGAGTAGCCGGGTATCGACCAGCGAGCGCGCGTAGAACGGCGTGTCCTCGAGGGTCTGCTCGACGCGCGGCCGATGCCCGGCCTCGCACGGCACACGGCGCCGCACCCGCCACAGCGTGCGGCGCAGCTCGGCCTGTGGCGGTGGTTCCAGGGGTTCGACCCGTCCGTCCGTCCGGAAGCGCAGGGCGAGCCGATGCCGTGCCTCGTCACGGCGATGCACGTCGTAGTGCACGACCGCCTCGTCGCCCACGGCGGCACGGCCCCAATCCCACTCCACGAACCCGGCCTCCAGCGGCTCCTCGCCGGCATTGGCGTCGAGATAGCCGTGCCCGGACCAGCGCAGCGCCGGCCGCTCCAGGTTGACCTCGACCCGCGCCAGCGGCGCGAGCGGCCACCAGCGATGCCGCCCCGGCGCATCCAGGACCTCGACATGCCGCGTCGGCAGGAGCGGGTGCAGCCGGACCGTGCCCCGCAGCCGCGACGGCCAGGGGCAGGTGACCTCGGCCAGGCGGATCACCAGCGCGTCGCCCTCCCAGCGCGCCGAGCTCGGCCCGACCACGAGCGTGTCGGCCTCGCGCCGGACCGCCCGCCGCCCGCGCTCGGTCATCGCCCAGCGATGGCCGGACGCGCCGTAGAGCGCGACGTTGACCGCGCAGTGGTTCAACGGATCGCCACGCCCGGCCCAGGCGTAGTAGGGCGAGAACACGCTGCCCACGAGCAGGATGATGGTGAGGCCATGCTGGCCGTCGTCGCTCAGCGCATCGACGTACCACCAGGCATAGCCGCCCGGCGCTACGGGACGGTCGAAGGCCGGTCGGCCATCAACGCCGCTGCCGCCATCCGGCCCGAGAGCGCCGCCATCGGCACGCCCGCCCCCGGATGCACGCTGCCTCCCGCCAGGTACAGGCCCGCGATCCGGGTCCGCACCCCCGGCCGCTCGAACGACGCCTTCCAACCGTGCGAGGCTTGGCCGTAGAGCGCTCCGCCCGTCGCCGGGAACAGGCGCTCGAAGTCCATCGGCGTGACCATGCGGGTCCGTTCCGGCGTGCGGCTCATCCGCAGGCCACAGCGCTCGAGCAGAGCGAAGGCGTCCGCCGTGCATGCCTCGATGTCCCTGTCGGAAAGAGGGCGGGTGTCGCCGGTGGCGGGCGCGTTGACCAGGCAGAACAGCCGTTCACGTCCGAGAATCGGCCCGTCGCCCAGGCCGCGGTCCTGGGCGCAGACATAGACGGTGGGTGCCTTGGGCAGGCGCCGATGGCGAAACAGGTCGGCGAACTCGGCCTCGTAGTCGCGCGAGAAGAACACGTTGTGGTGGTGCAGCGGGAAGCCGCTGCATTCGGCCTCGATCAGCCAGGTGACCGCCGAGAGCGAGCGGGTGGCCGGGGCCGGGACCGCGGCGGCGACGGCCGGACCGAGACGGCCGGTGGCCAGGGCGGCGCAGTCGCCGTTGAAGATCACCGCGTCGGCGGGCAGCTGCTCGCCCGAGGCGAGCCGCACGCCGGTCACGGCCCGGCGCGCGAGCGTGATCTCGAGCACGTCGGCGCCGTAGCGGATCTCGGCCCCGCGGCTGGTCGCGAGCTTGGCCATCGCCGCGGCCAAGCGGTGCATGCCGCCCTCGACCTGCCATACCCCGGCCTGCTCGACGTGCGCCACCAGCATCAGCGTCGCCGGCGCGAGGAACGGCGAGGAGCCGACATAGGTGGCGTAGCGGCCGAACAGCTGCTGCAGCCGCGGATCGTGGAAATGGCGGCCGAGCGCCCGCCACATGCTCTCGAACGGGTTGATCTGCACGAGCTGGCCCAGCCGGCGTGGACCGAACGCGCCGGCCAGCCCCAGTAGGCTCGGGCGGTCGGCGCGGATGAACGGAGCATCCAGGGTCTCGAACACGCGCTTGGCCTGGGTGCAGAACTCGAGATAGCGGCGGCCCTCGGCCGGGCCGGCGAAGGCCGCGATGGCTTCGGCCGAGCGGGCGCGGTCGGCGAACAGGTCGAGCCGGCCGCCTGCGTCCCAGGCATGGCGGGCCAGGACGTCGAGCGGGCGCAGGCGCACCGCCGTGTCCAGCGAGGCGCCGGCAGCGGCGAAGATCGCATCGAAGATACCGCGCAGTGTCAGCACGGTCGGACCGGCATCGAGACGCACGGTGCCGACCGCCACCTCGCGCATCTTGCCGCCCGGCTGTGCCGCCCGCTCGAGCACGGTGACCGAACAGCCGCGCGCGGCAAGCTCGATCGCCGCGGTGAGGCCGCCGATCCCCGCACCGATCACCGTCACACGCTGCGCCGGCACGGTCGTGGCCTCCAGCAGTTCGAGATTGCTTCGGCAATCCGCTGTCTATATGTTATGACAAAGAAAAATGACAATAATTGTTTACAGTCCCCGAATCGATCAGGAGGTCGGCCATGAACGCGACGGCACGGATCGAGCAGTCCCTCGGCATGGCGTTGGGCTGGGCAGCCGCGCCGGCCTGTCCGCCCGGTCTCGCCGCCGCGATGCGCTACGCCGTCTTCCCGGGCGGGGCGCGGATCAGGCCGCGGCTCTGCCTCGCCGTGGCCGCGGCCTGCGCCGAGGACCAGCCGGCGGTGACGGAGGCGGCCGCCGCCGCGATCGAGCTTTTGCACTGCGCATCGCTGGTGCACGATGATCTGCCCTGCTTCGACGATGCCCCGATCCGCCGTGGCAAGCCCTCGGTGCACCGCGCCTTCGGCGAGCAGCTGGCGGTGCTCGCCGGCGATGCGCTGATCGTGCTCGCCTTCGAGACCCTGGCCCGCAGCGCCGCCACGGCGCCGGACCGGCTCGCACCCCTCGTCCGCATCGTCGCCGGCGCCGTCGGCGCGCCCGACGGCATCGCCGCCGGGCAGGCCTGGGAAAGCGAGCCCGGCATCGAGCTCGCCCGCTACCATCGTGCCAAGACCGGCGCCCTGTTCGCCGCGGCGACGATGGCGGGGGCCGCGGCGGCCGGCGTGCGCAGCGGGCCGTGGCGCGCCCTCGGCCTGCAGCTCGGCGAGGCCTTCCAGGTCGCCGACGACATTCGCGACGTGGCGGCCAGCGCCGAGGAGCTCGGCAAGCCCACCGGCCGCGACGAAGCTCTGGACCGGCAGAGCGCGGTGCGCGAGCTCGGCCTCGATGGTGCGCTGGGCCGGCTCGATCGGCTGATGGGCGAGGCCGTGGCGGCCATCCCGCCCTGTCCCGGCGCCGCCGAGCTGCGCGAGCTGATCTTGCGCTACGGGGCCAGCTTCCTCCCGGCAGGCTTGGCCCACGCCGCCGCCTGAAGCGCAGGTGGGCCCGATCACCGAGCCGTTGCGCCGGCAAGAACTGCCACCGGCGGCGGCAGGCTTGCGCGATCGCTGGCTGGCGTGGCGCGATCGGCTGCTCGCCAGCGCCGGCTTCCGCCGCTGGGCCGCAGCCTTCCCGTTGACCCGACCGATCGCCCGCCGGCGTGCGGCCGCCCTGTTCGATCTCGGCGCCGGCTTCGTCTACGCCCAGGTGCTGGCGGCCTGCGTGCGGCTGCATCTGTTCGATCGGCTGGCCATCGGTCCGCAATCGGCCGCGGCGCTGGCGCCGCAGCTCGGCCTTGCGCCGGACGCCGCCGAGCGTCTGCTCGCGGCTGCGGCGGCGCTCGACCTCGTCTCCCGGCGCAGCGGCGGGCGCTATGGCCTCGGCCGTCTCGGTGCCGCATGCGTGGACAACCCTGCGGTCGCCGCGATGCTCGAGCATCATGCGCTGCTCTATGCCGATCTGGTCGACCCCGTGGCGCTGCTGCGCGGCGAGGGCCGCCCCACCACGCTCGAGCGCTACTGGAGCTATGCCCGCGCGCCGCAGCCGGGTGCGCTGCCGCCCGAGCAGGTGGACCACTACAGCGCGCTCATGGCCACCTCGCAGCCGATGGTCGCCGCCGAGATCCTGGCCGCCTATCCCCTCGCGCGCCACCGCTGCCTGCTGGATGTCGGCGGCGGGGAGGGGGCATTCCTCGCCGCGGCCGCGCATCGCGCGCCGGAGCTGCGCCTCGTGCTGTTCGATCTGCCGGCGGTGGCCGAGCGTGCCAAGCGCCGCTTCCTGGCCGAGGGCATCGCCCCACGGGCGGTGGCGGTCGGCGGCAACTTCCTGGCGGACCCGCTGCCGGTCGGTGCCGACATCGTCTCGCTGATCCGCGTGGTCCACGACCACGACGATCCTGCCGCGCTCACGATCCTGCGCGCGGCGCGACGGGCGCTGCCCAGCGGCGGAACGCTGCTCCTGGCGGAGCCGATGGCGGGCACGCCCGGCGCCCGGCCGATGGGCGACGCCTATTTCGGCTTCTTCCTGCTGGCGATGGGCAGCGGTCAGCCGCGCACGTTCGAGCGGCTGGCGGAGATGGTGCGGACGGCCGGGTTCAAGGACTGCCGCGCGCTGCCGACCCGGATGCCGATGCTGACCCGCGTGCTGGTGGCGCATGTGTGACCATACTGTCGGGCTGTTCGTATTGCTTGACATGCCAAATAGTAAATGTAGCCTGACACATGAACAAAGACCCGCAGGGAGCCATAGGTGCACGAGCCGGGAAATACCCTCGCCGTGGTGTTGGAGGCGCCGGAGCGGCTGGCGCTCAGCCGGCTCTCTTTGACGCCGCCCAGCGATGACGACGTGGTCGTCGACGTCGAGTGGAGCGGGATCAGCACCGGCACCGAGCGGCTGCTGTGGTCCGGCCGGATGCCGGCCTTCCCCGGCATGGGCTATCCTCTGGTTCCCGGCTACGAATCGGTCGGCCGTGTCGCGATGGCCGGACGAGGCTCCGGGGCGCAGGTCGGCCAGCGTGTCTTCGTGCCCGGCGCCCGCTGCTTCGGCGAGGTGCGCGGGCTGTTCGGCGGTGCCGCGGCCCGTGTCGTCGTGCCGGGTGCCCGCGTCGTGCCGATCGACGAGCGCTTGGGTGAGAGCGGAGTCCTGCTGGCACTCGCCGCCACGGCGCAGCACGCGATCGCCGGCGGTGGCGGGCAATCGCCCGACCTGATCGTCGGTCATGGCGTGCTCGGCCGGCTCCTGGCGCGGCTCGCGGTGCTGGCCGGCGGCTCGCCCGTGGTGTGGGAGCGCGATCCCGGCCGGCGACAGGGCGGCCGAGGCTACACCGTCGTCGACCCGGCCGAGGATGCACGTCGCGACTACCGGGCGATCTACGATGTCGGCGGCGACCATCGCGTGCTGGACGCGCTGATCGCGCGCCTGGCGCCGGGCGGCGAGATCGTCCTCGCCGGCTTCTACAGCGAGCCTCTGGCGTTCGCCTTCCCGCCGGCGTTCATGCGCGAGGCCCGCATCCGCATCGCGGCCGAATGGAAGCAGCCCGACCTGCTTGCCGTCCGCGACCTCGCCGCCGCCGGCCGGCTGTCGCTCGGCGACCTGATCACGCACCGCGAGCCGGCACAGGCCGCGGATGCCGCCTACCGGACCGCGTTCGGCGACCCGGCCTGCCTGAAGATGATCCTGGACTGGAGGGCCTGCTCATGAACGCGCCCAGCACCACCGCCACGCTCGCCACGCCGCACCTCACCAGGACCGACCGCCTGCGCGCCGAGGCGGCGATCGAGCCCGATCCGGTCGCGACCGAGCCGCCGAAGAAGGCGACGCAGGTCATCGCCATCTACGGCAAGGGCGGCATCGGCAAGAGCTTCACCCTCGCCAACCTCAGCTACATGATGGCGCAGCAGGGCAAGCGCGTCCTCCTGATCGGCTGCGATCCCAAGAGCGACACGACCTCGCTGCTGTTCGGCGGCAAGAGCTGCCCGACGATCATCGAGACCAGCGCGAAGAAGAAGCTCGCCGGCGAGAAGGTCGAGATCGGCGACGTCTGCTTCAAGCGCGACGGCGTGTTCGCGATGGAGCTGGGCGGGCCCGAGGTCGGCCGCGGCTGCGGCGGGCGCGGCATCATCCACGGCTTCGAGCTGCTCGAGAAGCTGGGCTTCCACGAGTGGGGCTTCGACTACGTCCTGCTCGATTTCCTCGGCGACGTGGTCTGCGGCGGCTTCGGCCTGCCGATCGCCCGCGACATGTGCCAGAAGGTGATCGTCGTCGGCTCGAACGACCTGCAGTCGCTCTACGTCGCCAACAACGTCTGCTCGGCGGTCGAGTATTTCAGGAAGCTCGGCGGCAATGTCGGCGTCGCCGGCATGGTCATCAACAAGGACGACGGCACCGGCGAGGCCCATGCCTTCGCGGAAGCCGTCGGCATCCCGGTGCTCGCGGCGATCCCGGCCGACGAGGACATCCGCCGCAAGAGTGCGAACTACGAGATCATCGGCAAGCCGGGCGGCCGTTGGGCGCCATTGTTCGAGACGCTGGCCGGCGAAGCCGCGACGGCCCCGCCGCTGCGCCCGACGCCGCTGACCCAGGACGGTCTGCTCGGCCTGTTCAAGGGCGAGACGGTGGGGCGCAACGTGGTGCTCGAGCCGGCCAGCATCGCCGACATGTGCGGCGTCGAGGTGGTGGCCAAGCCGTCGCTCGAGGTCATCTACGAGGGAGCCGCCTGAGGGCGGGGCCGCGATGACCTACTCCGTGCCCCTGACCAAGGAACGTCCGCGGACCGCTGCCGCCGCCTCGGGCTGCCACGGTGGCCGCGAGACGATGCTCGAGGCGGCGAAGGCGGCCGGCAAGAGCGCCACGCTCGACCGCTACGCCGCCGACTACCCCAAGGGGCCGCACGACCAGCCGCAGTCGATGTGCCCGGCCTTCGGCAGCCTTCGCGTCGGCCTGCGGATGCGGCGCACCGCGACCGTGCTGTCGGGCTCGGCGTGCTGCGTCTACGGGCTGACCTTCACCTCGCATTTCTACGGCGCCCGGCGGACGGTGGGCTACGTACCGTTCGATTCGGAGACGCTGGTCACCGGCAAGCTGTTCGAGGACATCCGCGACGCGGTGTTCGATCTGGCCAAGCCCGACGCTTACGACGCGCTGGTCGTCATCAATCTCTGCGTGCCGACGGCCTCGGGCGTGCCGCTCGACCGCCTGCCGCGGCAGATCGAGGGCGTGCGCATCATCGGCATCGACGTGCCGGGCTTCGGTGTGCCGACCCATGCCGAAGCCAAGGATGTGCTGGCCGGCGCCATGCTGCGCTACGCGCGCCAGGAGGCCGAGCAGGGGCCGGTGCAGCGGCCGCGCGGACCGCAGGCCGACGAGCCGCGGGTCACCTTGCTGGGCGAGCTGTTCCCGGCCGATCCGGTCGGCATCGGCGCGCTGCTGAAGCCCTTGGGCCTCGCCGTGGCGCCGCAGGTGCCCTCGCGCGAGTGGCGCGATCTCTACGCGGCTCTGGACAGCACCGTCGTGGCGGCGGTGCATCCGTTCTATGTCGCGTCGATCCGCGAGTTCCGCGCCGCCGGCCGTCCCGTGGTCGGCTCTGGTCCGGTCGGCGTCGACGGTACCGCAGCCTGGCTGGACGCGGTGGGCCGTGCCGCCGGCGTGGGCGAAGCGCGCATCGACGCGGCCAAGGCCGCCGTGCTGCCGGCGATCCGCGGCGCGCTCGCCGCCAGCCCGGTCAAGGCCCGCGTCACCGTCTCCGGCTACGAGGGCTCCGAGCTGCTGGTCGCCCGGCTGCTGATCGAGGCCGGTGCCGAGGTGCCCTACGTCGGCACCGCCTGCCCGCGCACCGAGTGGAGCGAGGCCGACCGCGAGTGGCTCGCGGCCAAGGGCACCCACGTGCAGTACCGCGCCTCGGTCGAGCAGGACATCGCCGCCATGGTCGATGCCAGGCCCGATCTGGCGCTGGGGACGACGCCGCTGGTGCAGAAGGCCAAGGAGCTGGGCACGCCGGCGGTCTACTTCACCAACATGGTCTCGGCCCGGCCGCTGTTCGGACCGGCCGGGGCCGCGGCGCTGAGCGCCATCGTCGCCGCGCAGACCCGCGGCCGCGAGCGGTTCGGCCGGATGGTCGAGTTCTTCGGCGGTGCCGGCAAGGGCGATGCGGCTGGCTACGGCTGGGCCGGCGTCCCGCCCGACCGCACCGCCGCCAAGGAGCGCACCCGCAAGGCGCGGGTGCGGGTCGACCTCGCCGACGCGGTGGGGGTCTAGCCATGCTGGTCCTCGACCACGACCGTGCCGGCGGCTACTGGGGCGCCGTCTATGCCTTCACCGCGATCAAGGGCCTCAGGGTCGTGATCGACGGACCGGTCGGCTGCGAGAACCTGCCGGTCACGGCGGTCCTGCACTACACCGATGCGCTCCCACCACACGAGCTGCCGGTGGTGGTGACCGGGCTTTCCGAAGAGAACCTGTCGATGAGCGGCACCGAGGGTGCGCTCAAGCGGGCGAGTGCCACCCAGGACCAGGATCTGCCGGCGGTCGTCGTCACCGGCAGCATCGCCGAGATGATCGGCGGCGGCGTGACGCCCGAAGGCTCGAACCTGCTGCGCTTCCTGCCGCGCACGATCGACGAGGACCAGTGGCAGAGCGCCGACCGCGCCATCTACTGGCTGTGGTCGGAGTTCGGCGCGAAGAAAGCGAAGTCCCGCAAGGTCGCGCCGCGCGCCGAGGGCCAGAAGCCCAAGGTCAACATCATCGGCCCGATCTACGGCACCTTCAACATGCCCTCCGACCTCGCCGAGATCCGGCGCCTGGTCGAGGGCATCGGCTGCGAGGTCAACCTCGTCTTCCCGCTGGGCGCGCATCTCGACGACATCCCGAAGCTCGCCGACGCCGACGTCAACGTCTGCATGTACCGCGAGTTCGGCCGCAAGCTCTGCGAGGAGCTGGGCAAGCCCTACCTGCAGGCGCCGATCGGCCTGTTCGCGACCACGAACTTCCTCACCACCCTGGGCGAGCTGACCGGCGTCGATCCGCAGCCGTTCATCGAGCGCGAGAAGCACACCACGATCAAGCCGATCTGGGACTTGTGGCGCAGCGTCACCCAGGACTTCTTCGCCACCGCCTCCTTCGCCGTCGTCGCCACCGACACCTACGCCCGCGGCCTCAAGCGCTTCCTCGAGGACGAGATGGGCGTGCCCTGCACCTTCGCCTTCTCCCGCAAGGCCGGGGTGAAGCCGGACAACGCGAAGGTGCGCGCGGCGATGCAGGCGCGCCCGCCCTTGGTCCTGTTCGGCTCCTACAACGAGCGGATGTACGCGGCCGAACTCGGCAGCCGCTGCATGTACATCCCGGCCTCGTTCCCGGGCGCGATCATCCGGCGGGCCACCGGCACCCCGTTCATGGGCTATGCAGGTGCGACCTACGTCGTGCAGGAATACTGCAACGCGCTGTTCGACGCGCTCTTCCACATCCTGCCGCTCGGCAGCGAGCTCGACCGGGTCGAGGCGACCCCGGGCCGCCTCGCCGACGGCCGGCCATGGGACGACGAGGCGCAGGCGCTGCTCGACGCCTATGTCGAGACCGAGCCGTTCCTGATCCGCATCTCCGCCGCGAAGAAGATGCGCGACCTCGCCGAGCGCGAGGCCCTGCGCGCCGGCGAGGAGCGCGTCACCGCCGCCCGGGTCGCCAAGACCCGGGACGCCCTGGTCGGGGGCCGCGCGGCATGAGCGTTCCCGCCTCGTCGCTCTCGCTTGCCAGAAAGGATGCTGCCGCGATGGTCGGATCAAGCAGTGCGCCGGCGCGTGCCCGCAGGGGCGAGGTCAGCGAGTTTCGCCTCATCTTCATGGTCAGTTTCGCGATCTTTCTGCTGGTCGCGCTGGTCGAGCGAATCCTACCCCCGAGCTGGCGGCCGCACGTGCTGCCGCCGGGCAGCAGCAAGTCGATCTTCGGCGAGGCCAGGGCGGCCGCGCACACCTTCGTGCCTCTCGCCTTCATGGGCTAGCCGAGCTCGCCCTTCGCCCGGCTCGGCCGGGCGGGGATCGGTCCCGGAGCGCCCCTGGTCCGGGACACTCATGCCGCGCGGTACAGGCGCGGTAACGGCCGTGAGGCCATGATGCGGAAGGTAGACGCATGGCTATAGAAACGGAGGACCGGCCGAGCTCGCTGTCAGGTCTGACAGCAGCCGAGGCCAAGGAATTCCATCGACTGTTCATGACGAGCTTCATCGGCTTCGTCGTGGTGGCGCTGGTTGCGCATCTGCTGGCGTGGATCTGGCGTCCGTGGCTGCCGCCCGTCGGCGGCTACAGTGCGCTGGTGATCGACGGCGCCAAGGTTGCAGCGAACACCGCCATGTCATTTCTAGCCTAGGAGGACCACGACATGTGGCGGATCTGGCTACTTTACGATCCCCGGCGGACCCTGGTCGCGTTGGGAGTCTTCCTCTTCACGCTGGCGCTCATCATCCACTTCATCCTGCTCAGCACCGATCGCTTCAACTGGCTGGACGGGCCCCGCCCCGCCCGCACCAGCGCGATCGAGCAGATGACGCCGCTCCCGCCGGCCTGAGCGGCCAAGGCGGCAACGTCCCTCACCAGCGGCAGCGAGCGGCGGCCACGACGGGTCCGGCCCTGCTCGCTGCCTGGAGTAACGCGGCCGGCACGCAGCCGGTGCGCCGTTTGATCGGGGTCCATGATCATGGCCATGCTCAGCTTTGAGCCCAAATACCGGGTGCGGGGCGGCACGTTACTCGGCGGGGACCTGTTCGACTTCTGGGTGGGGCCGTTCTACGTCGGCTTCTTCGGCGTCAGCACGATCTTCTTCGCCCTGATCGGCACGCTACTGATCGTCTACGGCGCTGCCATCGGCCCGACCTGGAATTTGTGGCAGATCAGCATCGCCCCGCCGGATCTGAAGTACGGCTTGGCGCTGGCCCCGCTCAAGGAAGGCGGGCTCTGGCAGATCATCACCATCTGCGCCATCGGTGCCTTCAGCTCCTGGGCGCTGCGCCAGGTCGAGATCTCGCGCAAGCTCGGCATGGGCTACCATGTGCCGTTCGCCTTCAGCGTCGCGATCTTCGCCTACGTGTCGCTGGTGGTGATCCGGCCGGTGCTGCTCGGTGCCTGGGGACACGGCTTTCCCTATGGAATCATGAGCCACCTCGATTGGGTTTCCAACACCGGCTATCAATACCTGCACTTTCATTACAACCCAGCGCACATGATCGCGGTGTCGTTCTTCTTCACGACGACATTCGCTCTGTCGCTGCACGGTTCCCTGGTGCTGTCGGCGGTGAATCCCAAGAAGGGCGAGGTGGTCAAGACCTCCGAGCACGAGAACACCTTCTTCCGTGACACGCTCGGCTACTCGATCGGTACCCTCGGCATCCATCGCCTCGGTCTGTTCCTTGCCCTCTCGGCCGGCTTCTGGAGCGCGGTCTGCATCATCATCAGCGGCCCGTTCTGGACCCGCGGCTGGCCTGAATGGTGGACCTGGTGGCTCGACCTGCCGATCTGGCACTGAGAAAAGGCACGCCTCCCATGGCCGAATATCAGAATATCTTCACCCAGGTTCAGGTCAGAGCGCCGGCCTATGTCGGTGTTCCGGTGCCGCCGGAGACCTTCGCCCGCGACAGCCGTAGCTGGTTCTCCTACTGGCTCGGCAAGATCGGCGACTCGCAGATCGGGCCCATCTACCTCGGCTGGCTGGGTGTCGCCTCCCTGGTCTGTGGCTTCATCGCGATCGAGATCATCGGGCTCAACATGCTGGCATCGGTGAACTGGAATCCGATCCAGTTCGTCCGCCAGTTGCCGTGGCTGGCGCTCGAGCCGCCGCCTCCGGCCTGGGGGCTGAGCCTGATGCCGCCCCTGAACGAGGGCGGCTGGTGGCTGATGGCCGGCTTCTTCCTCACCACCGCCATCATCCTCTGGTGGGTGCGCGTCTACCGGCGCGCCCGCCAGCTCGGCATGGGCACCCACGTCGCCTGGGCGTTCGCCTCGGCCATCTGGCTCTACCTCGTGCTGGGCTTCATCCGCCCGATCCTGATGGGGAGCTGGGGCGAGGCGGTGCCGTTCGGCATCTTCCCCCACCTCGACTGGACCGCGGCGTTCTCGATCCGCTACGGCAACCTGTTCTACAACCCGTTCCACATGCTCTCGATCGCCTTCCTCTACGGCTCGACCCTGCTGTTCGCGATGCACGGCGCGACCGTGCTGGCGACCGGCCGGTTCGGCGCCGAGCGCGAGGTCGAGCAGATCCTCGATCGCGGCACCGCCTTCGAGCGTGGCGCCCTGTTCTGGCGCTGGACCATGGGCTTCAACGCCACCGCGGAATCGATCCATCGCTGGGCGTGGTGGTTCGCGGTGCTGACCACGCTCACCGGCGGCATCGGCATCCTGCTCACCGGCACGGTGGTCGACAACTGGTACCTGTGGGCCGTGAAGCACGGCGTGGCGCCGGCCTACCCGCTGACGCACGTTCCCGATCCCGCCACCCTCACGGGAGCACCGCAATGATGAAGCCTGCGCTGGTCGCCTATGCCGCCGTGGCTGCGGGTGCCGTGGTGGTGGCGCTGACCCTCGAATGGCCGCCGATCGTGACCGATCAGCGCGGCTATCGCGGAACCGGCATCGAGCAGGTCAACACCGCACGCCACCTCGAGGCCCAGGCCGCGGCCAACCAGGTGCCGGCGCCGATCGACCCGGTCGACCCGGACGGGACCAAGTCGTCGGAGGTCTACCAGAACGTGCAGGTGCTGGGCGACGTCGACTCGGCGGAGTTCACCCGCCTGATGTCGGCGATCACCGAGTGGGTGGCGCCCGAGCAGGGCTGCGCCTACTGCCACGCCGAAGGCGAGGAGCTGAGCTCGGACAAGCTCTACACCAAGGTCGTCGCCCGGCGCATGCTGCAGATGACCAAGCACCTGAACGAGCAATGGTCGGCGCACGTCGCCCCGGCCGGGGTCACCTGCTACACCTGCCATCGCGGCCAGCCGGTGCCGGCGAAGGTATGGTTCGAGAATCCGGGGCCGCCGCACGCGCTGGGCATGGCCGGCAACAAGGCGGGCCAGAACATGCCGGCGCCGTCGGTGGGCGAGGCTTCCTTGCCCTACGATCCGTTCACGCCCTTCCTGCTCAAGGACAACGGCATCCGCGTCGTCTCGACCACGCCCTTGCCCGAGGGCAACCGGCACTCGATCAAGCAGGCGGAGTGGACCTACGGGCTGATGATGCACATCTCCGAGGGCCTCGGGGTGAACTGCACCTACTGCCACAACAGCCGGTCGTTCTCCGCCTGGGACCAGAGCAGCCCGGCACGTACCAAGGCCTGGTACGGCATCCGGATGGCGCGTGATCTCAACAACGCCTACCTGGAGCCGTTGACCGCGACCTTCCCGCCGCATCGCCTGGGCCCGCTCGGCGACGTGGCCAAGGTGAACTGCGCCACCTGCCATCAGGGCGCGAACCGCCCGCTGCTCGGCGTGAGCATGCTCGCGGACTATCCGGAGCTCGGGCCGCCGCCGACCCCGCCGACCCAGTGACGGCGGATACGGCCCGCTACGACCGGGGCGGTGCTCGTCGCACCGCCCCGCTTTTTTTCATGTGCCTTCGCCGTCGAGCCCGTCGCGGCTCGCGTGCCAGACCAGATGCTCGAGCAGCTCGGCCGTGCGGGTGACCGAGGTGCGGACGCTCTCGAGCATCTTGGGCATCCGGCCGAGGTCGACGCCGTCGGTGATTTCGAGCGCTGCCAGTTGCGCGTTGCCGACGACCGCGGCCAGCAGGTTGCGATAGACGAGATCGGCCTTGGAATCGAGCGGCACCCGCAGGGCCTGATGCCCACCGATCATCTCCTCCTGAAAGCGGCGCCGGGCCGATTCGGCCGCGCGGCGCTCGGTGAGGTCGGTGAACAGGAGCACGAAGCCGAGCACGCGGCCCGGCCAAGCGTTGACCGGATCGGCGCGTACCAGCAACGGCCGGGTCGACCCCGTGGCCGTGACCAGACGCACCTCCGCGCGCCAGGGGCGCTGGTGTGCGAGGAGTTCGCGCAGGGCGACCGCCGCCGGATCGTTCTCCAGCAGCAGCTCCGGCAGTTCGTCGAGATGCCGCAGCCGCGCGCCGTTGCGATCGAGAAGCACGTCGAAGGCCAGATTGGTCAGGATGACCTGGCCGGTGGCGTCGGCGATGATCACCGGCTGCTCGGACCGTCCGACCTGCTGCTTGACCTGGTCGAGCTGGTCCTGGGCGATCAGCATGCGGACCGCGCGCACCTGGAGGGCGACGTCGGCGACCAGCGCGCCGATCAGCCGGGCTGTGGTGAGGTCGGCCGTCGTCCACGGCTCGCAGGTGCCGTCGACGAGCTGGTGCCATTGCGCGAAGGAGCGGCGCGGCGAGAGATCGGCGGGATCGTTGCCGATCAGCACCGGCTTGGTCGGGTTGCCGCCCCAGGTCACGGTCCGGATCTGCTCCGGACGAAACCAGATCAGGTATTCGCCGGGCGAGCTGGACAGCGGCGTCGCCAAGACGCCGCTGGCGACGCTGGTCAGCGCCGCGAACTGCGGCGCCTCGCTGCGCAGCGACGTCGTCGCCAGCACGGCGGCGCGGGGTCGCCCGTCCAGCCAGCCGCCGAGCTTGCGTAGCTCCTGCGTGCCCGGCACGTCGCCCGCGGTGAGTGCCTGCCCCTCGAACAGCATGGCCACGCCCGATGCGCGCAGCGGCTGCAGCAGCGGCTGCGACCGGTCGAACAGCGCGTTGCGCCAGTCGCCCTCGCGGGAGATGGCCTCCATCATCCGCTGCTCGAGCCGGCGCACGGCGAGCTCGGACTGGGTGTGCACGAAGCTTTCCAAGGCGGCGATGCGTGTCGCCACGGCCTCCGCGAGCAGCTCGCAGACCGCGCGCAGCTCGTAGTGCACGAACCGCGGCACGTAGCAGTGGCAGGCGATCAGGCCCCATAGCCGGCCGCCGACCATGAGCGAGGCGACGAGCGTCGCCCGCACGCCCATGTTCTTCAGGTACTGGACGTGGATCGGCGACATGCTGCGCAGGAAGCACAGCGACATGTCGAGCTCGGCATGGGTCAGCGGCGAGAGCCGGGGCGTGAGCGGAACCTGCTCGGCCGCGACGTCGACCAGCACCCGCACGCGGTTGCGCTCGTAGAGCCGGCGCGCGATCTGCGGGATGTCCGAGGCGGGGTAGCGATTGCCGAGAAACGGCTCGAGCTCGGGCTCCCGGCGCTCCGCGAACACGGCGCCGTGCCCGTCCTCGTCGAACCGGTAGACCATGACCCGGTCGTAGCCGGTGATCTGCTTGAACAGATCGGCGGCGGCGTCGCAGAGGTTGCGCAGCGAGGCGGCGGCGACGATCGTCTGCAGCGCCCGCTCGACCTCGCCGGCGAGGTCGACCGGACGGCCGGCGCGCTCGAGCTCGATGATCACGCCACCGTGCGGCGGACGGTGGATGAGGCTGTCGAAAGGCGTGCGGTTCGGGCCGATCCGGCAGCGGACGGCGACTGGAATGTGGTCCAGCGGCTGGGCGAGGTGGGGGCGGATGCACTGGGCGAGATCGCCCGGCAGCGCGCTCAACGGGCGGCCGAGCAGCGGCCGGTCGTGGCCGAGGAACGCCTGCGCGTTCTCGCTGGCCTGGATCACGATCTCGTCCGGCTCGCTGATCACCAGGAGCGCGCCGTACGGCTGGACCGCGCCTGCGAACTGGATCTGCTCCCGTTCGCAGTTGGAAAGGTCCGCCTGCCCGAACCGTGGATCAAGAGAAGTGCCGGACGCCATCCCCGAACTTGCCGCTTCTGTTGGTCTCACGTCGAATGCTGGTCCGCTTCTCCGGCCAGCCCGTAGCGATCGAGCTTGGCGTAAAGACTTTGCCGGCTGAGCCCCAGCAGCTCGGCGGCAGCCGTACGATTGCCGCCGGTGCGCTCGAGGGCCGCCTCGACATAGTGGCGTTCTACGGCACCCACCAGCTCGCTGACCAGGGCGCGCAGCGGCGTGGTGCCGAGCTGCTGGCCGAGCGCGCCGATCACGGCCTCGAGCCGGCCGGCCGTCGCCGGGTTCGGCAAGCGCTGACTGACGTCGCGGATCAGGATGGCGAACCGCCTCGTGCGTGGCTGCGCATCGACCGTGGCGGCAATCTCGACGTCGATCTCGCTCCCGAGCTCGCCCTCGAGCGTGGTCGTGAACAGCCGCACCGAACCATTGAGGCGAAGATTCTCGGCCAGGACCGGGAAATCGGCGCCCGGCTGACGCAACCAACGGCGCAGCTTCTCGCCGAGCACGGCCCCCTTGGCGCCCAACTGGACCAGGTCGACGAAGCTCTGGTTGGTCCAGACGACGGTCCCGGCCTGGTCGACGACGACGAACCCGTCCGGCAGGCGGTCGACCAGCTCGTCGACGCCCGCGCCCGGCTCGCGCGGGACCGCGGGAGGCCCGCCCGCCGCCGGGGAGAGCTGCAACAGGAAGGCCGGCCCCGGTTCGGACGTCAACAGCGAGGCCCGGATCAGCGACGGCCGTCGCTCGGCGCCGAGGTGAATCAACGCGCCCGGCGCCCGACCGTACTCGCGCGCCTGGGCCAGCATCGTCCGCATCGCTTCGTGATCCTGGCTCGCCACCTCCTCCAGGAGACCGCGTCCGGTCGGGGTGATGCCCAGGGCGTGGATGGCGGCGGGATTGGCCTCGATGATGCGCAGGTCGCTGGCGCGGATGACGAGGACCGCCTCGTTCGAGGTGTCGAACAGCAGCCTCGAGCGGGTCTCGATCTCGCGCAGGCGCCAGTAGTCGCGCTCCATCGCATGCTGGGCGGCGATCAGGCGCGCCTGCAGCTCGGTGACCGCGAGCAGGCTCTTGCCGATCGCGAGCAGGGCACCGTCGCCGCCGATGCGGACGGCCGTGTACTCCATCGGCAGCTCGCGCCCGCTCGGAAAGCGCTGCGCGATCTTGTGGAAGACGGCGACACCCTCGCTGCGGGCATTGTCGACCAGCCGCTGGACGTCGCCACCTTCCTGCAGGTCGATGGTCTCGACCCACGGCCGGCCGACCCAGGCCGCAAAATTCTCCTCCGACACGCCATTGGACAGCGTTGCATTCCGGATCACCCCCTTGTTGTCCAACAAGAGGGTGATGTCAGGCTGGGCGATGGCCGTTCCGGTCATGATGTGATCCAGCACCGGGCCCCAGGCTTGGGACGCGAGGCGGTACCATGCCTGAGGTAATGGTCTCGGCGAGGTATGACAAGTCAACCATACGATCGTCAGGCACGGCGGGTGCGCGGTAAGGCCTAGCCGCTGATCCACCTGCGCCGAAGATCGAGTAGATGGGCGAGCAGTGCCGCGGTCAGGCAGAGCGCGAGGTAGCCCCACCAGCCATCGGCGAGGACCACGCGCAACGCCAGCATGAGGCAGGTGCCGGCCGCCAGATTGGTGAGCAGATCGGCTGGGGCGAGGCCGCGGCCGGTCCGGCGAAAATAGGCGATGATGGCGAGGGCCTCGAGCACGGTGAAGCCGAGAACGAGATCGACGATGCGGCCGCTGGCGAACAGGGCGCTCATCGTCGGACGGCCGTCATGCCGGCAGGCCCGGCGCGTTCAGCAGCACGATGGCGAGGTTGAGGGCGGTCGCGAACGACACCCAGAGCAGATAGGGGAGCAGCAGCCAGCTCGCTCGCCCCGACAGCGGGGCGATGCCCTTGATCAGCAGCACGATCGACAGCCAGAGCAGCACGGCCTCGGCCAGCGCCCAGCCGGGGCGCTGCCAGGTGAAGTACAGCCAGCTCCACAATACGTTCAGCCCGGCATTGAGGCCGAACAGGCCGAGAATGCGCCGGCGCTCGCGCCCGGTGCGGGCGGCCTGCCACGCCATGGCGCCGGCCAGCGCCGTCAGTGCGTAGATCAACGTCCAGGCCGGCCCGAACAGCCAGTCGGGCGGTTGCCACGGCGGCTTGCGCAGTTCCTGGTACCAGGGGCCGAGATCGGTCGCCGCGGTGCCCAGCCCGGCCACGACCAGCGCTGCACCGGCTGCGACGAGGATCGGCCGCCATCCTGGCCATGACCCGCGGCTCACGCCGACATCAGGCCGAACAGATGCGCGAGATCCTTGAAGAAGATCCGGACGTGCGCCAGCGGCTTGCGCCGGGCCAGGCGCTTGTTCATGTAGGCGTCGAAGGTGAGCTGCTGCACGTCCTTGTCGCGGCAGATGCTGACGAAGCGCTCGCGGCGGCCGTCGCTGGCGTACCAGAACCGCTGCATGATGCCGAGAATCCAGAATACCCGGCCATGCGCGCGCATGAACCGCCGGCGCGCGCCGGCCAGGGCCGCGGCACGGCCGGTGGCCAGCAGCTCCTCGACCGCGTCGGCGGCGAGCCTGCCGCCGAGCATCGCATAATAGATGCCTTCGCCGGAGGCCGGCGCCACCACGCCGGCCGCGTCGCCGGCCAGCACGACGTCGCGGCCATTGTCCCAGCGCTTCAGCGGTGTCAGCGGGATCGGCGCACCCTCGCAGCGCACGGTGGCGCTACCGTCGAGACCGAGCGTGGACCGCAGCTCGCCCACGGCCCCGCGCAGCGCGAAGCCCTTGCAGCTCGAGCCGGTGCCGATGCTGGTGGTGGGGCCGTGCGGGAACACCCAGGCGTAGAAGTCGGGCGACAGCGTGCCGCGATAGATCACGTCGCAGCGGGCGCCGTCGAAGCCGGCCGCCCCTTCCGCCGGCGAGCGGACGATCTCGTGGTAGGCGAAGACGTAGCGCATCCGTTCGGCGCCGGGGACGGTCTGGCGCGCGAGCTGCGACTTGGCCCCGTCGGCGCCGATCACCGTCCTGGCCCGCACGCGCGCGAGTGCGTCGCCCCGCGCCGCGCCTTGCGGGCGATAGGCGAGCAGCGCCGTTCCGTCGCCGTCGCGCTCGAAGCGCTCGAACGTTCCGGCCAGCCGGGTCGCCCCGGCGGCGACGGCGCGCTGGCGCAGCCATTCGTCGAACACCTCACGGTCGACCATGCCGACGAAGCCGTCCTCGATCGGGATGTCGACCTCCACCCCCTTGGGCGAGACCATCCGCGCGCAGGTGACGCGCGCCACCAGCAGCCCGTCGGGGATGGCGAAGTCGCGGATCAGGCGTGGCGGGATGGCGCCGCCGCAGGGCTTGATCCGGCCGGCCCGGTCGAGCAGCAGCACCGACCGGCCGCGCCGCGCGAGATCGGCCGCGGCCGTGGCACCGGCAGGGCCACCGCCGACGACCACGACATCGAAGAGCGGAGCATCCAGCAACGTCGTCACCTTCCGCCGACGGGGCAGGGCGCGGCCAGGGCCGGCGCCGCCCGGCCTTGCGCCGCGAGGCCGGCCGCGATCAGGAACAGGACGGCCTCGCCGGCGAAGACGATGCCGTAGGCGTGGCCGGGGGGCTCGAGCAGGTGGCGCACCAGATCGACCGCGACCGCGCCGGAGAAGCCGCCGAGGCCGAAGGCGATCGCCTGCGCCGCGCCCCACAGACCCATGCGCACGCCTTCGCGCGCTTCGCGCCCCTGCCGCGCCAGCCCCATCATCGAGCCGATCGCGGCCACGGCGAAGGCGCCGTTGGCGGTACCCAGCGCGAACACGGTCGGCCGCAGCGGCCAAGCCGGGCCGACGAAGCCGGCGAGCGCGATACCGGCGAGCATCGCCGCGGAGGCGATGCAGCCGCCGATGGTCCAGGCCGGCAGCGAGCCGAGCCGGCCGCGGCCGAGGCTGCCGGCCAGCGCCACGGCGAGCATGCCGACGAGCACGCCGGCATGCTGCAGGCCGGAAAGCTGGGTCGACTGGCCGGGCGTGAAGGCGAAGACGAGGCCGGCGAACGGCTCGAGGATCAAGTCCTGGGCGCTGTAGGCCAGCATCGACACGAACACGAAGATCGTGAACCGGCGCGCCTGCGGCTCGGCCCAGACCTCGCGCAGCGCCGCGACGAAGGGTGGCTTGGCCTCCGCGGCCCGGTCGTCGGCGCCGCCGGCCCGCTCGATGCCCCAGACCGCGATCACCGTGGTGACGAAGGCGATGCCGGTGATGCCGGCCGCCACCGCCACCAGCCGCGACGCCGAGAACGGGTCGAGCAGGTGCCCGGCGATCCCCGCCGTGAACGCGATGCCGGCGATCATCATCAGCCAGGCCGTGGTGGCGGCGGCGGCGCGGCGATTCTCCTCGACCCGCTTGGCGAGCAGGACCAGCACCGAGGTGCCGGCCGCACCGACCCCGACCCCGATCAGCAGGAAGGCCACGACCGCGAGCAGGATTCCTGGTCCCGTCCGGCTGATCATCCAGGCGGTCGCGACCGCGGCGAGCAGCCCGCCCAGGCACAGCACGGCCATGCCGCCGACGATCCAGGGCGTGGCCCGGCCGGTGACGTCGGAGCCGTAGCCGAGGCGCGGGCGCAGCACCTGGACCGCGTAGTGCATGGCGACCAGGGCGCCGGGCAGGGCAGCCGGCAGCGCGAGTTCGACGACCATGACCCGGTTCAGGGTCGAGGTCGTCAGCACGACGATCGCACCCAAGGAGGCCTGCACCAGCCCCATGCGGACGATGCCCGGCCACCCCAGCAGCCCGGTCGTCGCCGTCATGGCGGGAAGGCCAGCGGCACCGCGCAGGCCGCGGTCAGCATGCCCAGCACGTAGAAGGTGGTGCCGGTGGCGTTGTAGATCGGCGCGCTGCCGCGCGGCCGGCGGACCATGCGCAGCATCAGCAGGATCTGGACGACCAGGACGAAAGCGACGATGGCGGCATGGAACGGCCGACCCCAGGCGGCGAGGACGCCGATGACGACCACCTGCGGCATGGCCATGAACAGGCAGGCGACCCGTGCGGCGCGGTCGACGCCGAGCAGCACCGGCAGCGAGTCGATGCCGGTCCGGCGGTCGCCCTCGATCGACTTGAAGTCGTTGAGGGTCATGATGCCGTGCGCGCCGATGCTGTAGAGAGCGGCGAGCGTCACCACCGGCCAGCCCGGCCAGCCCCCGGTCAGCACCGCCGCACCCGTGAACCACGGCAGGCCCTCGTAGCAGGCGGCGACGGCCGAGTTGCCGGCCCAGCCGTTCCGCTTCAGGCGGATCGGCGGCGCGCTGTACGCCCAGGCGAGCGCAAGCCCGACCACCGCGGCCGAGAAACCCCACACGCCCAGCCGCGTTGCCACCAGCAGGGACAGCGCCGTCCAGGCGAGCGCGATGTACAGGCCCCAGCGGCCGGGCACCCGGCCCGACGGAATCGGCCGGTGCGGCTCGTTGATCGCGTCGACGTGACGGTCGAACCAGTCGTTCGCCGCCTGGCTGGTGGCGCAGACCATCGGACCCGCGAGCAGCACGCCGGCCAGCACCTCGGGCCAGCGGCCGGAGAGCGGCATGCCGGAGGAGACGATGCCGCAGCCGAAGGCCCACATCGGTGCGAACCAGGTCACCGGCTTCAGCAGCTCGAGGACCGCCGTCCAGTCCGGGCGGACGTCCAGCGTGGCGACGGGAGCGGAGGGTTCCATGTCACAGACGGTATGCCTGACGGATGCAACCGTCAATCTAGCATGACAACTTTAGTAGGCCGGGCCGATGGATCGGTTTACGCTCGGCAATGTCGAATGAGGAGAAGAGGCGCATGGCGGCATCCAGCAACGAGCCGGGCGGTCTCGCACCGGCGCTGTCCGGGGCGTGGCGGGAGCTGCAGGGCCGGGCCGGCCGGCTCGGCTGCTACGTGGCCGGTGATGGGCCGCCGATGCTGCTCGTGCACAGCATCAACGCCGCCGGCTCGGCCTACGAGGTGAAGCCGATCTTCGAGCATGCGCGCGTGCATCACCGGGTCTGGGCCCCCGATCTGCCCGGCTTCGGCCGCTCCGACCGCTCGCCCCGGCACTACGATCCGGCACTCTACGTCGCGGCCATCCACGACGTGGTCGACGCCATGCAGGCCGAGGCCGGCGCAGCACCCATCGATGCGCTGGCGATCTCGCTGGGTGCCGAGTTCGTCGCCCGCGCCATCACCGAGCGCCCGGACTGGGCGCGCTCGCTGGCGCTGGTCACCCCGACCGGCTTCAGCGCCAGCTACGCGGGGCTCGACGGCACCGCGGGCAGCACCCGCGAGGTGCCCGGCCTGCACGCCTTCTTTACGTTTCCCTTATGGAGCCAAGCCTTCTTCGACCTGCTGACCAGCCGGCGCAGCATCCGCTACTTCCTGCGGCGCACCTTCGGCTCCACGGCGATCGACGAAGGACTCGTCGCGTACGATCATCTGACCACCCACCAGCCCGGCGCCAGGAACGCGCCTTACGCTTTCGTGTCCGGCCGCCTGTTCAGCCGCGACATCCAGGACGTCTACCGACGGCTGACGCTGCCCGTCTGGGTGCCGCACGCGACGCGCGGCGACTTCAAGGACTTCAGCGCCGTGGGTTGGGCCGCGCAGCGCGGCAATTGGCGGTTCCAACCGTTCCCGACCGGTGCGTTGCCCCATTTCGAGCGCCCGGCCGAGTTCCTCGCCGCCTACGATGCGTTCCTGGCCGAGGTGGCTCAGGCCTCGACGTCGCCGTCCGAGCCGAGATCGCCGAGCCCGAACCGGCGGAGCTTGACGTAGAGGCTCTGCCGGCTGAGCCCCAGAATCTCGGCGGCCGAGGCGCGGTTGTCGCCGGTGAGCTCGAGCGCCGCCTCGATGCACAGCCGCTCGATCAGATCGGTGGTCTCGCGCACCAGCTCCTTGAGCGGCACCCGGCCGACCAGCTCGGTGAGCTGCTCCACCGAGCGCGGCAGCTCGTTGCCGAGCCGAGCCGCCGGCTGCAGACGGCGGCCGACGCTGCGGATCGTGAAACCGAAGCTCGGCTCGTCGCGGTTCGGGAGGGCCACGGCCGAAACCTCGATCTCGGTCGACGCCCCGTACTCGCCGCGCAGCGTCGTCGCGAACAGGTGGACCGAGCCGTGCTGGCGCAAGTTGGCGGTCAAGACGTTGAGGTCGACCCCCGGCCGGCCGAGCCAGCGGTCGAGGGACTCGCCGCGGGCCTGCTGCTCGGTGGCGAGCTGGGCCAGATCGAGGAACGCGGCATTGGCGGCAAGGATCCGGCCGTCCTGGCTGGTGACGACGAAGCCGTCCGGAGCGCTCTCGACCGCCTCCAAGAGCCGCGACTTGGCCTTGGCCACGGCGATGGCGTCGGCATCGCCACCCAGCGGCAGCAGCCGCAGGAGCAGGAGCGCGTTGTGCTCCTGGCGGAACAGGGCCGCGTACGCCAAAATCTCGCGATTGCCGTCGGCCAGGCGGGTGCGGACGTTCTCGGCGCGCCCCGTTCCCTGCACGCCGGCGAGCAGCACGCGCATGTCGGCCATGGCCGCGGCGTCGAACAGCTCGAGCAGTGGCCGTCCGAGCAGCCGCTTCACGTTGTCCCGCAGCAGGTGGCTGGCGGCGGGGTTGGCCTCGACGATCTTCAGATTCTCGGCGTCGACGATCAGCACCGCCTCGGACGTGACCTGGAACAGCAGCCGGTACCGCGTCTCGACATGGCGCAGCCGCGTGTAGTCGCGCTCCAGCGACTGCTGCGCGGTGACCAGACGCTGCTGCAGCACGGCCATCGGGCGCAGGTCGCGGCCCAGCGCCACGATGTCGCCGCGTGCCCCGACATGCACGGTCGTGTAGAGGACGGGGAGGTCGGGACCGTCGCGTGCCGGATGGTTCACCTGGCGCCAGCGCACCTCGCCGCCGGTCGCGGCGTCGGCGAGCAGGGAAGCGATCTTCGGCCGGCTCTCGACCGTGACCGTGTCGGCCCAGGCCATCCCGACCCACTTGGCGATCCAGCCGTCGACGAGCTCGCGATCGGCAGAGGCGAAATCGCGCACCATGCCCTGCGCGTCAAGGATCAGCGCCAGATCGCTCGCGGCGGTGACCAGCTCCCCCACCGTCGTGCCGTCGAGGCCGGCGAACGCCACGTCCGGCGCGCTGAAGCGTCGTGCCGGCACATGCGGCCCTCCACCGCGAGATGTCTTGGTCAGCCTGGACACGTTCAGTATCGATCCGGCCTGCCGGAGGAGCTCGTTCCTGGCAATAGAAGGCCAAGTATCGGCATTGTCAAGAAATCTGTACGTCAAGAATACTTGACACTTTTCCGCCGACGCTGGAATTGGCGAGTCAATCGTCGGCCGGCTCAACTCATTGAGCTGGCTCGCTGATCAACTTCGTGAGTGCTCTTTAGCGGCGACGGGCGAGCAACGCCAAGACGTTTTGTGCCTGGATCGGCGCCTGGCCGCCGTCGATGGCGGTCGCGTCCGCCCCGACCCGGGCAACCAGCTCGGGATGGCTGTTGAACAGGGGGCCACCCACCAGGATGCCGAGGGCGCGATTCCGCGACGCCCGGCGCAGCGCGCGGATGCCCGAGGTCATGGCGTCGAGGCGCGTCTCGCAGGACAGGGACAGGCCGACCACCGCGAACCATTCGCCGCGGACGAGCTGGACCAGATCCGAATCCGCGCGAAGGTCGGGCTCGCTCCAGACCTCCCAGCCGGCATAGCGGAAAAAGTCGGTGACGATGCGCAGGCCGAACGAGTGCTGCTCGCCCGGCACCGGCATCAGCAGCGCCCGCTGGCCGGTGACCGGTGCTTCGGCCCGGGCGAGGAAGGCAGGGCTGAGATCGTGCAGGAGCTGATGCAGATGGGCGAGGCCGATGGTGACGTCGGCGAAGTCGCACGCATCCTGGCACCAGAGATCGCCGAGGCTGCGGGCGGTCGGCGCCAGCAGGTCGAGATAGAGCGTCTCGATCGGGGTGCCGCGGTCGCGCATCCGCTCGACGACGGTGCGGGCGAACTCGCCGTCGCGGCTCAGCACGAGCCGGGTCAGCTCGGCGACGTCCTCAGGACCAGGGGCGGCGGCGCCACGGACGGCAGGACGTGGCGTCTCCCGGCCGCCGCGGCGTGCCAGGATCAGGCGCGGAATGATCTCCTTGTCGATCGCCTCGACCAGGCGGTCCCAGCGGAGTTCGATCCCGTTCACCTGCGTGGTGCTGGCATCCTCCATCCCGCATGCAACGGCCTGCGTCGTAGCCATGGCCATCCGCAAACCTCCCCGTCCGCGTAAAGAACACTATACAGATAGTGGACGGCCTCTCAACCCTGGTACCGCACGATATTGGGAAAACGCCGCAGAATGCTTGGACAGGTATTGATTCTACTGCGTTTTTTGTGGCGGTTGTCAGGGAAGGTTGACGTTGCGAGGCATTGACAAACCTCGCTGCAGAGGTTTAGCGTCGCCTCATTACGGCCACAAGCCGGGGAGGTTCAAAGGTGCATCCGCGACGATCGCGGCCGGCAGGACGGCGCAGCCTCTACAGCCCCGAGGAGCGGCGTCGACGCGATGCGTCCGGATGGACCCTGGTGCAGGCGGTTCTGGCGCCGATCCAGTTCGTCGTCTTCCTGGTCAGCCTCGCGCTGGTGCTGCGCTATCTCGCCACCGGCGAGGGGCTGGCCCTCGCCACCGCCTCGATCGTCGCCAAGACCATGATTCTCTACGCGATCATGGTCACCGGTTCGATCTGGGAGCGCGAGGTGTTCGGCCGCTGGCTGTTCGCCGCGGCGTTCTTCTGGGAAGACGTGGTCAGCATCCTCGTCCTCGCCCTGCATACGGCCTACCTCGTCGCTCTGCTGACCGGCAGCCTCGCACCGCGGGAGCAGATGTTGCTGGCCCTCGCCGCCTACGCCACCTATGCGCTCAACGCCGCCCAGTTCCTGCTCAAGCTGCGCGCCGCGCGGCTGGAACGGCCGGCGGCGCTGGTCGCGGAGCCGGCACGATGAGGCCGGCCGCCGGCTGCGCCGAGGCGCCGGTGCTCCGCGAGCGCGGTCAGCGCGAGGTGTTCTGCGGTCTCACCGGCATCATCTGGCTGCATCGCAAGATCCAGGACGCGTTCTTCCTCGTCGTCGGCTCGCGCACGTGCGCGCACCTGATCCAGTCCGCGGCCGGGGTGATGATCTTCGCCGAGCCGCGCTTCGCCACGGCGATCATGGAGGAGCGCGACCTTGCCGGGCTGGTCGACGCCAACGACGAACTCGACCGCATCGTCGCCCGGCTGCTCGAGCGGCGGCCCGACATCCGCCTGCTGTTCCTGGTCGGCTCGTGCCCGTCCGAGGTGATCAAGCTCGACCTGTCGCGCGCCGCGGCGCGCCTCGCGCAGGTGCACGCGCCGAAGGTCCGTATCCTCAGCTACTCCGGCAGCGGCATCGAGACCACCTTCACCCAGGGCGAGGACGCCTGCCTCGCGGCGCTGGTACCGACCATGCCGCAGCCGCCGGCCGCCGCGGCGCGGTCGCTGCTGGTCGTGGGCGCGCTCGCCGACACGGTCGAGGACCAGCTCCAGCGCCTGTTCGCGGCCATGGGCATCGGCGAGGTGCGCTTCCTGCCGCCGCGCCGCACGGCCGAGCTGCCCGCCCTCGGCCCGCAGACACGCTATCTCCTGGCCCAGCCGTTCCTTGCCGACACGGCGCGGGCGCTGGACGCGCGCGGTGCCGTCCGGCTGGAGGCGCCGTTCCCGCTCGGCGTCGAGGGCACGACGCTGTGGCTGCAGGCCGCGGCCGACGCGTTCGGCGTCGAGGCCAGACGGTTCGAGGCGGCGACGGCTCCCGGCCGCGAGCGGGCGCAGCGCGCGCTGGAGCGGCATCGCGCGCTGCTCGCGGGCAAGCGGATCTTCTTCTTTCCCGATTCCCAGCTCGAGGTGCCGCTGGCCCGATTCCTCAGCCGCGAGCTCGGCATGGTCCCGGTCGAGGTCGGCACGCCCTACCTGCACCGCCAGCATCTGGCGATCGAGCTGGGGCTCCTGCCGCGCGGCACGGTGCTGGCCGAGGGCCAGGACGTCGACCGGCAGCTCGACCGCTGCCGCGCCGCCAGCCCCGACCTCGTCGTCTGCGGCCTCGGCCTCGCCAACCCGCTCGAGGCCGAGGGTCTGACCACGAAGTGGGCGATCGAGCTCCTGTTCACGCCGATCCAGGGCTACGAGCAGGCGGGCGACCTCGCCCAGCTGTTCACCCGGCCGCTCGACCGGCGCACGCGGCTGGTGGCCTAGGCGATGCAGCTCACGCTCTGGACCTACGAAGGACCCCCGCACGTCGGTGCGATGCGCGTCGCCACCGGCATGCGCGGCCTCCACTACGTCCTGCACGCGCCGCAGGGCGACACCTACGCCGATCTCTTGTTCACCATGATCGAGCGCCGCGCCGAGCGGCCGCCGGTCACCTACACGACCTTCCAGGCCCGCGATCTCGGCGGCGACACCGCGGAGCTGTTCCAGGCCACGGCGCGCGCGGCGTACGAGCGATTCCGGCCCGAGGCCCTGCTGGTCGGCGCCTCCTGCACCGCCGAGCTGATCCAGGACGATCCGGGCGGCCTTGCCAAGGCGTTGGCGCTGCCGGTGCCGGTGGTGCCGCTGGAGCTGCCGGCCTACCAGCGCAAGGAGAACTGGGGCGCGGCCGAGACCTTCTACCAGCTCGTCCGCACGCTCGCCGGTCCGTCGGTGCCGGCGCCGGGAACGAAGCGGCCGCCGCGCGACCCGGCGGTGCGGCCACGCTGCAACCTGCTCGGCCCGACGGCGCTGGGTTTCCGCCATCGCGACGACGTCACCGAGATCTCCCGCCTGCTCGCGCAGCTCGGCATCGACGTCGCCGTGACGGCGCCGATGGGCGCTTCGCCGACCGACCTCGCACGACTGGGCGAGGCCGACTTCAACGTCGTGCTCTACCCCGAGGTCGCGGGCCAAGCCGCCCGCTGGCTGGAGCGCAGCTTCGGCCAGCCCTGGACCAGGACCGTGCCGATCGGCGTCGGCGCCACGCGCGACTTCGTGGCCGAGGTGGCGAAGCTCGCCGGCGTCGACGCAGCCCTGCCGGCCGATGCCGCGCCGCGCCTGCCCTGGTACTCGCGCTCGGTCGATTCGACCTACCTCACCGGCAAGCGGGTGTTCGTGTTCGGCGATGCGACGCACGCGGTGGCGATCGCCCGGGTGGCGGCGCAGGAGCTGGGCTTCGCCGTCGTCGGCCTCGGTACCTACAGCCGCGAGTTCGCGCGCGAGCTGCGCGAGGCGGCCAAGTTCCACGACGTCGAGCCGCTGATCACCGACGACTACCTGGACGTCGAGGCGAAGGTCGCCGAGCTGCAGCCCGATCTGGTGCTCGGCACGCAGATGGAGCGGCACATCGCCAAGCGCCTGGGCATCCCCTGCGCCGTCATCTCCGCACCCGTCCACGTCCAGGACTTTCCGGCCCGCTACGCGCCGCAGATGGGCTTCGAGGGCGCCAACGTCCTGTTCGACACGCTCGTCCACCCGCTGATGATGGGCCTCGAGGAGCATCTGCTCGGCATGTTCCGCGAGGACTTCGAGTTCCACGGCGATGCCGCGCCCTCGCATCTCGGCTCGGCCGCGCCGCTGCCGCGCGAAGCGCCACGTCCCGCCGCCGTCGACGTGGTCGGCTGGGCCGGCGAGGCCGAGCGCGAGCTCGGCAAGATCCCGTTCTTCGTCCGTGGCAAGGCCCGCCGCAACACCGAGCGCTTCGCCAAGGAGCGCGGTGTCGCCCTGATCACCGTCGAGACCCTTTACGATGCCAAGGCGCATTTCAGCCGCTGACGCCACCCCCGTCCGCGTCGTGATCGTCACCCTCGACGGTCACCTCGCCGGCGCGGCCGAACGTGCGCGCCGGATGCTCCTGCCGGAGCTGCCGGGCCTGCGCCTCGACCTGCATGCGGCCGCCGAATGGGACGATCCGGCGGCGCTGCAGCGTTGCCGGGCCGACATCGCCCAAGGCGACATCATCCTCGCCAACATGCTGTTCATGGAGGACCACGTCCAGGCGGTGCTGCCGGCGCTGCAGGCCCGCCGCGACAGCTGCGACGCGATCGTCGGGCAGATGGCGGCCGGCGAGGTGATCCGGCTGACGCGCCTCGGCCGGTTCAAGATGGACGGCTCGCAGAGCGGGCCCATGGCGCTGCTCAAGCGGCTGCGCGGCGGCAGGAAGCAGGGCGGCACGGCCGGGGCGCAGCAGATGGCGATGCTGCGCCGACTGCCCAAGATCCTGCGCTTCATCCCGGGCACCGCCCAGGACGTCCGCGCCTATTTCCTCACCCTGCAATACTGGCTGGCTGGGTCGGACGGGAACATCGCCGATCTGGTGCGCTTCCTGATCGGCCGCTACGCCGACGGTCCGCGCCGGCATCTGCGCGGCACGCGGGAGGCCGCCCCGCCGGCCGAGTATCCCGAGATCGGCGTCTACCACCCGCGCCTGCCCGGCCGGATCGGCGAGCGCGCCGAACTGCTGCCGGCACCGGACGGCCCGCGCAAGGGCACGGTCGGGCTGCTGGTCATGCGCGCCTACGCGCTGGCCGGCGATACCGCCCACTACGACGCCGTCATCGCCGCCTTCGAGGCGCGCGGCCTCGCCGTGGTGCCGGTCTTCGCCACCGGGCTCGATGCCCAGCCGGCGGTCGAGAAGTATTTCCTGCGCAACGGCCGCCCGGTGATCGACGCGCTCGTCTCGCTGACCGGATTCTCCTTGGTCGGCGGGCCGGCCTACAACGACGCCAAGGCCGCCGAGGCGATGCTGGCGAAGCTGGACGTGCCCTACCTCGCCGCACATGCGCTCGAGCTGCAGACGCTGGAGCAGTGGCGCGGGTCGGATCGGGGCCTGCTGCCGGTCGAATCCACCATGATGGTGGCGATCCCGGAACTCGACGGCTCGACCGGGCCGATCGTCTTCGGCGGTCGCTCGTCGGCGGGCGGCAATGGCCATGCCCGCGACATGCACCCGGAGCCGGAACGCGTCGCGATGCTGGCGATGCGGGTCGAGCGGCTGATCGCCCTGCGGCGGGCGCCGGTGGCCGAGCGCCGGCTGGCGATGGTGCTGTTCAACTTTCCGCCGAACGGCGGCGCCATCGGCACCGCGGCCTACCTCGCCGTCTTCGCCTCGCTGCACAACACCCTCCTGGGCCTGCGGCGCGCCGGCTACACGGTCGAGGTGCCGGCCAGCGTCGACGAGCTGCGCGAGCGCATCATCGCCGGCAATGCCGCCCGCTTCGGCGCCAACGCCAACGTGCTGGCCCGCATCCCGGCCGACGATCACGTGCGCCGGGAGCGGTGGCTGGCCGAGATCGAGGCGCAGTGGGGCCCGGCGCCGGGGCGCCAGCAGAGCGACGGCAGCACGATCCATGTGCTGGGCGAGCGTTTCGGCAACGTGCTGGTCGGCATCCAGCCCGCCTTCGGCTACGAGGGCGACCCGATGCGGCTGCTGTTCGAGCACGGGTTCGCGCCGACCCACGCCTTCGCCGCCTTCTACCGGCACCTGCGCGAGGACTTCGCCGCGCATGCCGTGCTGCATTTCGGCACCCATGGCGCGCTCGAGTTCATGCCGGGCAAGCAGGCCGGCCTCGCCGCGACCTGCTGGCCGGACCGGCTGATCGGCGATCTGCCGAACTTCTACCTCTACGCCGCCAACAACCCGTCCGAGGGCATGATCGCCAAGCGGCGTGGCGCCGCGACGCTGGTCAGCTACCTGACGCCGCCGGTGGCGCAGGCCGGACTCTATCGCGGCCTGCTCGAGCTCAAGGCCTCGGTCGAGCGCTGGCGCGGCGTGGCGCCGGAAGCGGTGGCCGAGCGGGCGCAGCTCGCGGCCCTGATCCAGGGGCAGGCGGCGCTGGTCGACCTCGCCGACGCCGAGCCGGCCTGGGGTGGCGCGGCCGAGACGCGGATCGCGGCCCTGGCCGCGCAGATCCTCGAGCTCGAGTACACGCTGATCCCGAGCGGGCTGCACGTCGTGGGCGAGCCGCCGGCAGCCGCGGCACGGGTCGATCTGCTGCTGGCGATGGCCGAGGCCGCGGGCGGCGACCGCCCCGACCGGGCCGCCGTCGAGGCGATCGTCCGCGGCGAGCCCGACGCGGTGGCACGCTGGCACGATCTTGCCGCCGCCGACCGGCTGCTGGCGACCGACCACGAGATTCCGGCCCTCGTGCAGGCCCTGGACGGCCGGTTCGTCCGGCCGGTCCCCGGCGGCGATCTGCTGCGCACGCCCGACATCCTGCCGACCGGCCGCAACCTGCACGGCTTCGACCCGTTCCGCATCCCCAGCGCCTTCGCCATCGCCGACGGCCAGCGGCAGGCGCAGCGGCTCCTGGCCCGCCACGCGATCGAGGGCAACGCGCTGCCCGAGACCGTGGCGTTCGTGCTGTGGGGAACCGACAACCTCAAGAGCGAGGGCGGCCCGATCGCGCAGACCCTGGCCCTGATCGGGGCGAGGCCGCGCTTCGACGGCTTCGGCCGGCTCGCCGGCGCCGCCCTGGTTCCGCTCGACGAGCTGGGCCGGCCACGCATCGACGTCGTGGTGACGCTCTCGGGGATCTTCCGCGACCTGCTGCCCCTGCAGACCAAGCTGCTGGCCGAAGCGGCCTTCCTCGCCGCCAGCGCCGACGAGCCGGTCGAGCGCAACTTCGTGCGCAAGCACGCCCTGGCCTACCAAGCCGAGCACGGCTGCGATCTCGAGACGGCGGCCTTGCGCGTGTTCAGCAACGCCGACGGCACCTACGGCTCGAACGTCAACCAGATGATCGACAGCGGCTGCTGGTCCGACGAGGACGAGCTGGCCGAGACCTACACCCGGCGCAAGTGCTTCGCCTACGGCCGCGACGGCAAGCCGGCGCGCCAGGAAGCCCTGCTCAAGAGCGCGCTCGCCGGTGTGCAGCTCGCCTACCAGAACCTCGAATCGGTCGAGCTCGGCGTCACCACGGTCGATCATTACTTCGACACGCTGGGCGGCATCGGCCGCGCGGTGCAGCGGGCCAAGGGGCAGGCCGTGCCGGTCTATATCGGCGACCAGACCCGCGGCGAGGGCACGGTGCGCACGCTGGGCGAGCAGGTGGCGCTCGAGACCCGGACCCGGATGCTCAATCCGAAATGGTACGAGGGCATGCTGGAGCACGGCTACGAGGGCGTGCGGCAGATCGAGGCCGCGGTGACCAACACCATGGGCTGGTCGGCGACGACCGGCCAGGTGGCGCCCTGGGTCTATCAGCAGCTCACCCAGACCTTCGTCCTCGATCAGGCCATGCGCGAGCGCCTGGCCACGCTGAATCCGGCCGCCTCGGCCAAGGTCGCGAGCCGGCTGATCGAGGCGCACGACCGCAACTACTGGAATCCCGACGAATCGACCCTCGAGGCGCTGCGGCGCGCGGGCGAGGAACTCGAGGACCGGCTCGAAGGCATTGGCGTGGAGATGGCCGCATGACGATCGTGATGGAGCGGCCGCGGGTGCGCGCGGACGGCGAAGGCAGCGTCCAGGTCAAGATGGACCCGGGCCTGGACATCGGCACCTCCAAGGTGTTCGCGGTCTACGGCAAGGGCGGGATCGGCAAGAGCACGACCTCCTCCAACCTGTCGGTCGCGTTCTCCAAGCTCGGCAAGCGGGTGCTGCAGATCGGCTGCGACCCCAAGCACGATTCGACCTTCACGCTGACCAAGCAGCTCGTGCCGACCGTGATCGACGTGCTGGAATCGGTGAACTTCCATGCCGAGGAGCTGCGCCCGGAGGATTTCGTCTACGAGGGCTACAACGGCGTGCTCTGCGTCGAGGCCGGTGGGCCGCCGGCCGGCACCGGCTGCGGTGGCTACGTGGTCGGGCAGACGGTCAAGCTGCTCAAGGAGCACCATCTGCTCGAGGACACCGACGTCGTCATCTTCGACGTGCTGGGCGACGTGGTCTGCGGCGGCTTCGCCGCGCCCTTGCAGCACGCCAGCCGGGCGCTGATCGTCACCGCCAACGACTTCGATTCGATCTTCGCCATGAACCGGATCGTGGCCGCGATCCAGGCCAAGTCCAGGAACTATCAGGTGCGGCTGGGTGGCGTGATCGCCAACCGTAGTGCCGCGACCGACGAGATCGACCGGTTCAACGCGGTCGTCGGCCTGGAGACCATCGCCCACTTTCCCGACCTCGACGTGATCCGCCGCAGCCGGCTGAAGAAGTCGACGCTGTTCGAGATGGAGCCGTCACCGGAGCTCGAGGCGGTGCAGAACGAATATCTGCGGCTGGCGGCGACCTTGTGGGCCGGCACCGAGCCCATGGTCGGCAAGCCGATGAAGGACCGCGACATCTTCGATCTGCTCGGATTCGACTGATGCACACGACCTCCTACACCGAGCGGCGTGGCCAGCTCCTCGACTATTTCGACCGCACCGCGGTCGAGGCCTGGAAGCGGCTGACCTCCGACACGCCGGTGAGCCGGATCCGCGCGACGGTCCGTCTCGGCCGCGACCGGATGCGCACCCTGCTGCTCGGCTGCCTGCCGGACGATCTGCGCGGCGCGCGCATCCTCGACGCCGGGTGCGGAACCGGGGCCCTTGCGGTCGAGGCCGCGCGCCGCGGTGCCCGGGTCGTGGCGATCGACCTCTCGCCGACCCTGGTCGCGCTCGCCCGCGACCGTCTGCCGTCGAGCCTCGGCGGTGGCACGATCGACTTCCGCGTCGGGGACATGCTCGATCCGACGCTCGGCCGCTTCGATCACGTCGTCGCCATGGATTCGCTGATCCACTACGCGGCCGCCGACACCGTGCGCGCGGTCGAGGGGCTGGCGGCGCGGGCCGAGCGGTCGGTCGTCTTCACCTTCGCGCCGCGTACGCCAGCGCTGGCCGTGATGCATGCCGTCGGCCGCTGCTTCCCGCGCGGCGAGCGGGCGCCGGCGATCGAGCCCATCGGCTGTGCCGCGCTGCGCCGGCGCCTGGATGGTTGCGCCGGCCTCGGCGGCTGGCGGGCCGCGCGCTCCGAGCGTGTGCAGTGCGGCTTCTACACCTCGCAGGCGCAGGAGCTGGTCCGGGCATGAGCGCGGTGCAGGATAGGCTGATCGCTGCCTGGAGCCGGCTCAGCCCGCGCTTCCTGCCGTTCGCCGATGCCGCCACCAAGGAACTGCCGCTGCCGCGGCTGCTGCGCCTGTCGCTGTTCCAGGTCTCGGTCGGGATGGCGGTGGCCCTGCTCAACGGCACGCTGAACCGGGTGATGATCGTCGAGCTCGGCGTCCCGGCCTGGCTCGTCGCCGGGATGATCTCGCTGCCGCTCCTGTTCGCGCCGTTCCGGGCGCTGATCGGCTTCCGCTCGGACACGCACCGCTCGGTGCTGGGCTGGCGGCGCGTGCCCTACATCTGGATGGGCACGCTGATGCAGTTCGGCGGCTTCGCCTTTCTGCCGTTCGCGTTGCTGGTGCTGACGGGCGAGGGCCACGGGCCGGCGATCTACGGCGAGATCGGTGCGGCGCTGGGCTTCTTGCTGATCGGCGCCGGCCTGCACACCGTCCAGACCGCCGGGCTCGCGCTTGCCACCGACCTGGCCCCGGCCGAGGCGCGGCCGCGGGTGGTGGCGCTGCTCTACGTCATGCTGCTGCTCGGCATGTTCGCGAGCGCGCTCGTGTTCGGTGCGCTGCTCGAGAGCTTCAGCCCGCTCCGCCTGATCCAGGTGATCCAGGGTGCGGCGCTGCTGACGATGGTCCTCAACGTCGTGGCGCTGTGGAAGCAGGAGGCGCGTGACCCGTCGCGCACCTCGCCCGAGCGCGCGCGGCCGGCCTTCTCGGCGACGTGGCGCCGGTTCATGGCGGGTGGCCGGGCCAGCCGGCTGCTGGTCGCGGTGGCACTGGGCACCAGCGCGTTCAGCATGCAGGACATTCTGCTCGAGCCTTATGGCGGCCAGATCCTGCATTTGTCGGTCGCCGCGACCACGGCGCTCACCGGTCTGCTCGCCGGCGGCAGCCTCGTGGGCTTCGCGCTGGCGGCGCGGGTCCTCGGCCAGGGCGGCGATCCCTGCCGCCTCGCCGGCTACGGCGCGGCCGCCGGCCTGCTCGCGTTCGCGGCGGTCCTGCTGGCCGCGCCCGTCGATTCGCCGGCTCTGTTCCGCCTCGGCACGTGCCTGATCGGCTTCGGTGCCGGCCTGTTTTCGGTCGGCACGCTGACCGCGGCGATGAGCCTCGCCGACGACGGGCAGAGCGGTCTGGCGCTGGGCGCCTGGGGGGCCGTGCAGGCCACGGCCGCCGGCGGGGCCATGACCCTGGGCGGGGTGATCCGGGATCTGGTCGCGGATCTCGGCGCCGCGGGCTGGCTGGGGCCGGCGCTGCACGGGCCGGCCACCGGCTACGGCGCCGTCTACTATCTCGAGATCGTGCTGTTGTTCGCCACCATGGCAGCGATCGGGCCGCTCGTGCGCACCACGAGGGTCACGCGACCGCGGCCGACGTCGGGATTCGGACTGGCCGAGTTTCCGGGCTGACAGAGTTGCTTGCGGAGGTTGCGAGATGCCAACTGGCGCCATCACCGGCTATGTCGACGTCGCTCAGATCGTCCTTTACGCCTTCTGGGTGTTCTTCGCCGGCCTGATCTATTACCTGCATCGCGAGAACAAGCGGGAAGGCTATCCCCTGATCAGCGACCGCTCCGCCCGCGTGACGGTGCAGGGCTTCCCGCCGGTCCCCAAGCCCAAGACGTTCCTCCTGCCGCACGGCGGCAGCGTGTCGGCGCCGCGGCCTGAGACCGACGACCGCGCGCTGGCCGCGGATTCGGCTGGCCTGCTCCGTGGCATGCCGTTGGTGCCGACCGGCGATCCGATGCAGGATGCGCTCGGCCCTGCGGCCTACGCGTTGCGCGAGGATCAGCCCGAGCTCACGCTGGACGGTCTGCCGCTGATCGCGCCGATGCGGGTCATGGACGGTACCACGGTGGCGGCCGAGGATCCCGACCCGCGCGGCATGGCGGTGGTCGGCTGCGACGGTGTCGTCGGCGGCACGGTGCGGGAGCTGTGGATCGATCGGTCCGAGCCGCAGATCCGCTATCTCGAACTCGGTGTCGGCGAGGAGGGCAGGGGCGTGCTCGTGCCGATGACCCTGGCGGTCGTCGACCGCATCAAGCGTCGGGTGGTGGTGAAATCGGTCACCGCCGCGCAGATGGCAGCGGCGCCGGGGATCGCGAGCGCGGAACAGATCACCAAGCGCGAGGAGGACCGCATCTGCGCCTACTTCGCGAGTGGCCATCTCTACGCCACGCCAGCACGATCGGAGCCGCTGCTGTGAACGACCGCTACGCCCCGGTGCATGGCCTGCCCGGATCGTTGCCCCAGGGTGAGCGCTTGCTCTGGCAGGGTTCGCCGGTGCTGGCGGCGCTGGCCCGGCGCACGCTGCACGGCCGCATGCTCGCCGGCTACTTCCTGCTGCTGCTGGCCTGGGTCGCCGTGTCGAGCCTGACCGCGGGACTGACCCCGGGCGCTGCCGCTTGGCACGTGCTGCGCGTGCTGCCGTTGGCGCTGGCCGCCTTGGCCCTGGTGGCGTTGCTGGCGTGGCTGATCGCCCGGTCCACGGTCTACACGATCACCGATCGGCGAGTGGTGCTGAGCTTCGGCATCGCCCTGCCGGTCAAGCTCAACCTGCCGTTCGCGCGGATCGCGGCGGCGGCCGTGAAGGTGTTTCCCGACGGCACCGCCGACATCCCGCTGGCCCTGGCCCGACCCGACCGGGTGGCCTGGCTGATGCTGTGGCCACATGTCCGGCCGTGGCGGCTGGGCCGGCCGGAGCCGACCTTGCGTGCGGTGCCGGAGGGTGCGCAGGTGGCGGCGATCCTGAGCCGGGCGCTGGCCGCGGCGGCGGCCCAGCCGGTCCCGGCGCCGGTCGCCACGCCCGACGGCAGGCTGACCGGCGGCCCGCTGCCGTCGGCCGTGGCGGCCTGACGGAGAATGGCCATGCAGGACGAGGCGAGTTCGACCGGCCGGGCGCCGCGCGGCGTGTTGCTGGCGGCGGCGGGGCTGATCGCCTTCACCATCCTCGCGGCGGCCGTCGGCCGGTGGACCGGGGTCGGTGTCGCCGAGGTCGCGACCACGGCGCCGGTCGAGGCGGTCGAGCTGCGCTTCCAGGACCGGCCGGACGGTGCGGTCGCGGTGTACGAGGCGCTGGATGGCCGGACGGTCGCCGTCCTCGCGCCGGGCACCAACGGTTTCGTCCGTGGCGTGCTGCGTGGCCTGGCTCGGGAGCGGCGTCAGCACGAGGTCGGCGACGAGCCGCCGTTCCGTCTGGTCCGGTGGCAGGGCGGTGGGCTGGCGCTCGAGGATCCGTCCACCGGTCGGCGCATCGAGCTGGAGGCGTTCGGCCAGACCAATGCCGACGCCTTCGCGCGGTTGCTGGAGCGAGGGAGTGACGCATCATGATCGGTGAGCTGCTGGGCCTCCGCCGCAAGGTCGAGGTGCCGTGCACCGTCGACATCGAGAACACGCTGGACAGCCTGCACGCCTATGTCGAGCTGCACGGGATCGACGTCGGTCCCGGCGACGAGGTCCACATTCACGACGCCCCGACGCAGATGCCGCCCTATGGCGGGCACGTCGTCTGCGAGCGGCGGGCGACCGTGCTGCAGGCGAGCTGGCTCGACCGGCTGTGGACCCATCTCACCGCGAGGTTCGAGCTCACCGAGCTCTACGAAGTCGGCTTCTCTTCCTGGAGGCGGCCATGAACGCGCAGATCCAGACCAAGGCGGTCAACGAGTCCACCCGGCAGGCGCAGGAGAGCACGATGCTCAGCCCGCGCTTCTACACCACCGACTTCGACGCCATGGACCGCCTCGACGTCAGCCTGGTCCGGGCGGAGTGGGACGAGCTGATCGCCGAGATGCGGCGCGACCCGAACAAGGGGCATTTCGTCCGCAACGCCGACTGGCAGTTCGATCCGGACCGGCTGTCGCCCGAGCTGCATCGGGAGTTTTTGGACTTCCTCGTGAGCTCGGTCACCGCCGAGTTCTCCGGCTGCGTGCTCTATGCCGAGATCAAGAAGCGGATCAAGAATCCGGAGATTCGCCAGCTTTTCACCTTCATGGCGCGCGACGAGTCGCGGCATGCGAGCTTCATCAACGATGCGCTGAAGGAATTCGGCGTCGGGGTCGACCTCTCCTTCCTGACCCGGGCGAAGAAATACACCTACTTCCGACCAAAGTTCATCTTCTACGCGACGTACCTGTCGGAGAAGATCGGCTATGCCCGCTACATCACCATCTACCGGCAGCTGCAGCGTCACCCGGAATTGCGCTTCCATCCGATCTTCCTGTGGTTCGAGCAGTGGTGCAACGACGAGTTCCGCCACGGCGAGGCGTTCGCGCTCCTGATGCGCGCCGACCCGAAGATGCTGAGCGGGGTCAACAAGCTCTGGGTCAAGTTCTTCCTGCTCGCGGTCTTCGCCACCATGTACGTGCGCGACCATGCGCGGCCCGAGTTCCACAAGGCGCTGGGTGTCGACCCGACCGACTACGACTTCCGGGTGTTCGAGATCACCTCGGAGATCTCGCGCCAGGTGTTCCCGCTGACGATCGACCTCGACAACCCACAGTTCCATGCTGCGCTGGAGCGGCTGCGGCACGTCGCCGTCGGCATGGACGCGGCCGAGAAGCAGGGGGGCATCCTGGGCAGGTTGAAGAAGATCGGCCTGGGTGCCGCCGCCGCGGTCGGATTCGTGCGGCTGTTCCTCATCCCGGCCAAGCGCAACGATCTGCCGCGCCAGATCCGTCTGGCGCCGGCCTGGTAGTCGGGGAGCCGCGTCCGTGGCCGATCATGGTCTGCCGGTGCTGTACGCTCTGTTCCTGTGGTGGTTCAGCACCGGGCTGATCCTCTACCTGGACGGGCTGCCGCGCCGCACCTTCCGCTGGAGCATGCTGGCGGCCACGGCCATCACCGCGCTTGCCTTGTGGGGGCTCGTCGCCAGCAGCGACGACACCAGCATCGCCGGGGCCTATGTGGCCTTCACCTGCGGCCTCGCCATCTGGGGCTGGCACGAGATGAGCTTCCTCATGGGCATCGTCACCGGCCCGCTCCGTACCGCCTGTCCACCGGGCTGTCGCGGCTGGCGACATCTCGGCCACGCGCTGCGGGCGATCCTGTGGCACGAGCTGGCGATCCTCGCCACCATGCTGTTGGTCGTCCTCTTGACCTGGGGCGGGACCAACCAGGTCGGCACCTGGACCTTCCTCGTGCTGTGGGTGATGCGGCTGAGCGCCAAGCTCAACGTCTACTTGGGCGTGCCGAACCTGACCGAGGAGTTCCTGCCCGAGCATCTGCACTATCTGCGCAGCTTCATCGCCAGGAAGCCGATGAACCTGCTGTTCCCGGTCGTGGTCACCGTCTCGACGGTCGTCGCCACCCATCTCGTCGATCTGGCGCTGTCGGCGGACGAGGGGGCGTTCGATGCCGTGGCCTTCACCTTCGTGAGCATTCTCTTGGCCCTGGCCATCCTCGAGCACTGGTTCCTGGTCCTGCCGCTGCCGGATGCGGCGTTGTGGAACTGGGCGCTGCGCTCGCGCCGGCCGGAGCCGCCGGCGGCCGGCACGCCGGCCCTCGACGTCCCGTTTCGTACCTTCGCGACTGCGACAGCCCTTGGGAGGCGGACATGAACTACGAAGGCTTCTTCCGCGGCCAGCTCGACGATCTCCGCCGCGAGGGGCGCTATCGCGTGTTCGCCGACCTCGAGCGCCACGCCGGCGCCTTTCCGCGCGCCACCCACTATCGCGCCGGGCATCGGGGTCAGGTGACGGTCTGGTGCTCGAACGACTATCTGGGCATGGGCCAGCACCCGGCCGTGCTCGGCGCCATGCACGAGGCGCTGGACCTGTGCGGCGCCGGTGCCGGCGGCACCCGCAACATCTCCGGCACGAACCATTACCACGTGCTGCTCGAGCGCGAGCTCGCCGACCTGCACGGCAAGGAAGCGGCGCTGCTGTTCACCTCGGGCTACGTCTCCAACTGGGCTTCGCTCAGCACGCTGGCGGCACGCCTTCCGGGCTGCGTCGTGCTGTCGGATGCCGGCAACCATGCCTCGATGATCGAGGGCATCCGCCACAGCCGCGCCCGCTGCCAGGTCTTCGCCCACAACGACCCGGACGACCTCGACCGCAAGCTCGCCGCGCTGGAGCCGGGCACGCCGAAGCTGGTCGCGTTCGAGTCGGTCTACTCGATGGACGGCGACGTCGCCCCGATCGCCGAGCTTTGCGACGTCGCCGACGCGCACGGGGCCATGACCTATCTCGACGAGGTCCATGCGGTGGGTCTCTACGGCCCACGCGGCGGCGGCATCGCCGAGCGCGAGGGCCTGATGCACCGGTTGACGGTCATCGAGGGCACGCTCGGCAAGGCGTTCGGCGTGATGGGCGGCTACATCGCGGCCTCGGCGGCGCTGTGCGACTTCGTGCGCAGCTTCGCCTCGGGCTTCATCTTCACCACCGCCCTGCCACCGGCGCTGGCCGCCGGCGCGCTCGCCAGCATCCGTCATCTCAAGGTCAGTGCCGCCGAGCGCGAGCGGCAGCAGGACCGGGTGGCCATGGTTCGGCGCAAGCTCGACGCCCTCGGCATCCCGCACCTGCGCAACCCGAGCCACATCGTGCCGGTGATGGTCGGCTGCCCGGTCCGCTGCAAATGGATCAGCGACCAGCTGCTCGAGCGGCACGGCATCTACATCCAGCCGATCAACTACCCGACGGTCCCGCGTGGCACCGAGCGGTTGCGGATCACGCCTTCGCCCGTGCACGGCGACGCCGACATCGAGCAGTTGATCGACGGCTTGGCGACGATCTGGGCCCAGTCGGAGCTGCGGCAGGCGGCCTGAGCCGACGCGCGCTCAGGACGACCCACCGCCCCGGCGCAGCGGATGGCCGGGACGGGCCGCCGCCAGTGCCTTCTCCTGCTCGGTGCGTCGCCGGGCCGACGGTGGGCCGGGGTGGAGCAGCAGGGCGGCATGCCCGGCGATCACCCAGGGAGCGTCGGGCGTCGGGTCCTGATGGCCGCTGCCGCCATAGGCCGGCGTCTCGCTCGACCACAGACAGGCCCAGTCGCTGCCCGGCGGCGGCGCGAGCAGCGGCTCGGGCATGATCTTGAGCTCGAGGTCGCGGCCGAGATTGACCAGTAGCAGCCGGTCGTCGCCATCGGTGCCGAAGAAGCGCAGCGCGAACGCCTCCGGCGCCAGGACCGCCCCGTCGACGCCGCCCGGGCGCCGCGCGGCGCGCAGGGCCGCATCCTCGCGGCGCAGGCGGATCAGGTCGCGGTGCAGGGCCAGGGTCTCGGCGTGACGCTCGGCTTCGGCCCAGTCGAGCCGGCACCGCTCGAACGTCGCCCGTTCCGCCGGCGGCCGCTGGATCGCTTGCATCGCCGGCGTGGCCAGGCTCGGGAACTGCGCGCCGGACTCGAGCCGGCCCTTGGCCACCGCCTCGGCCAGCTCCGGCACCAGCTCGGCGAAGTACCAGAACGGCCGGCTCGAGGCGAACTCCTGGCCCTGGAAGAGCATCGGCGTGTTCGGCCCGAGCAGCAGCAGCGCCGTCAGCGCGCGGAGCTGGGCCGGTGCGGTGGTGCGGCACAAGGGCAGGCCACGGCCCGAGTTGGCGATCTGGTCGTGGTTCTGCAGGAAGATCACGAACTGCTCCGGATGCAGCCCGGTCGTGGGCACGCCACGCGCCTGGTCCTGCCAGTGGTAGCGCTGGCCCTGGTAGAGGAAGCCGCGCTTGGCGGCGGCGATGAACTCCTGCGGCCGGCCGGCATAGTCGGTGAAGTAGGCCTCGTTGCGGCCGGTCAGGGCGACCCGCGCCGCATGGTGCCAGTCGTCGTTCCACAGCGCGTCGAGCCCGGCCCCGCCGTCGGCCGCATCGCGCAGCAGCTCCGCGCGCTGCGACTCGCACTCGCCGACGATCCAGATGCCGCGCGTCCCGGCCGCCGCGCGGGCCGCGCGGGCGAGCTCGGCCACGATCGTCTCGCGGCTGGCGAAATCGTAGATGTTCTGCACCGCGTCCAGGCGCAGCCCGTCGAGGTGGTACTCCTCGATCCACATCCGGGCGTTGGCCACGACGTGGTCGCGCACCGGCCGCGCCTCCGGCCCCTCGAAGGCCAGGCTCTCGCCCCAGTCGTTGGCGTAGCGCTCGGTGAACCAGCCGCGGGCGTAGTTCTCGTGGTAGGTCCCGACCGGCCCGAAATGGTTGTAGACGACGTCGAGCACGACGCCGATGCCCGCTTGGTGCGCGGCGTCGACGAAGCGGCGGAAGTCGTCCGGCTCGCCGTAGAGCCGGGTCGGTGCGAACCAGGCGACGCCGTCGTAGCCCCAGCCGAACGTTCCGGCGAACTCGCCGACCGGCATCACCTCCACCAGCGTGACGCCGAGGGCGGCCAGATGTGGCAGCTTCCCGGCCGCCGCGGCGAACGTGCCTTCGGGCGTGAACGTGCCGACGTGCAGCTCGTAGACGACGTTGTCGTGGCGCGACGCGCCCTGCCAGCCGGCATCGCCCCAGGAATAGCGGCGTGGATCGACGACCATGGACGGTCCGTCCGGTCCGTCGGGCTGGAAGCGCGAGGCCGGGTCGGGCATGGGCTCGTCATCGTCGATCCGGAAGCGATACCGCGTGCCGTGACCGGCCTCCGCGACCGTGCCGCTCCACCAGCCATCGGCCTCGGGTGCGAGCGGCTGCGCCACGCCGGAGGCGAGAACGACGTTGAGCGTGGCGGCTTCCGGGGCCCAGACCCGGAACGTGGTGCCGCCGGCATGCGCGATGGCCCCGATCTGCCGATCCGGCTCGGGGCCGCTTCCGGTCTCGTTCACGGCGATGCTCCTCCCGCAGCTGATCCATGCCAACGGGGACCGGTCCCGGCGAGTTCCCCCAGCCCGCGCGCAGCATGGCGTACCGCGTCGGCGCGGCAATTGCGTTGCTCCGCGCATGCTCATAGCGTGGCCGCAACGGGTAGTTGGGAGGCGACGGCGATGCGATGGATGGCGGCAACTCGGTGGCGGGGCCGGCGGAGTGGCGGGCTCGCCGCAATTCTCGGCGGCTGCATGCTCGGCGGCGCGCTCGCGCTGCTGCCCGGGACGGCCGCCGCGACGACGTCCTGCGCCGGTCTGGTCGCACCGCCGGCGGGAAGGGTCTGCGGTCTGCAGCTGCCGGCGCCGGCCGGGACGAGCCAGAGCCTGTTCAACTATCGTGGCATCCCGTACGTGCGCCCGCCGGTCGGCAAGCTGCGCTGGGCGCCGCCGCAGCGGCGCGCGCCCTGGGGCAACGTGCGGCGGGCGACCGCCTTCGGGCCGATCTGCCCGCAGGAAGGCGGCGGCCCCGGCGAGGCCGAGGACTGCCTGTACCTGAACGTGTGGACGCCCACCGCCGCCGTGCAGAAGCACAAGCGGCTGCCGGTCATGGTGTTCGTCCATGGCGGCGCCTTCGTCTACGGCGCGGGCTCGCTGCCGCTCTACGACGGCTCTTATCTCGCCGCTTCCGGCAACGTCGTGGTCGTGACCCTGAACTACCGGCTGGGCTCGCTGGGCTTCCTCGCCGTGCCCGAGCTCGGCCTCAAGGGCAATTACGGCATCCTCGACCAGCGCGCCGCCCTGCGCTGGGTGGCCGAGAACATCGCCGCCTTCGGTGGCGACCCGAAGCAGGTGACGATCTTCGGCGAGAGTGCCGGGGCCATGTCGGTGGGCCTGCATCTGTTCAGCATCCCGACCAACCGCGACCGGTTCCGCGCGGCGATCATGGAGAGCAACCCGCTGGCGGTGCCCTACCCGAGCCTCGCCGCGCAGGTCGAGGCGAAGTGGCAGGCGTTCCGCGCCGCCCTGTGCACGGCGCTGGGCCAGGCCAAGACCTGCACCCTCGACCTCGCGGCGCTGCGCGCGGCGCCGCTGTCGGCGATCGAGACCGCCGACGGCACCTACGACTCCCTGGACAGCATCCTCGCCCGGCTGCAGGTGCCGACACCGCTGGCCAACCTGCTGCCATGGACGCCGATCGTCGACGGCCAGATCTTCCCCGGCGAGACGCTGATCCAGAACCAGCCCTACCAGGGCTTCTATGCCGGCCCGGGCAAGCCGGCCGCGCCCAAGCCCTACCTGATCGGGGTCAACCGCGACGAGGGCGCGCTGTTCGCCGACCTGATCAACCAGGCGGCCGGCGGCCTCAGCAACTTCGAGTATCAGGTCCTGCTCAACCTGCTGTTCGGCGCCGGCAACGGCGCCACCATCGAGGCGTTCGCGGTCAACGGCACGCGGGTCTACAACCCCGCGGACCAGGGAACCCTGCCGCCCTGGTTCGCGAACTCCCCGGCCGCCGCGGCCGGCAGCACGCTGATGAACGATTTCGCCTTCCGCTGCGGCAGCTTCCTCGCCACCGACAACGTCGTCGCCACCGCCGGCGCCAAGCCGGTCTTCGCCTACCTGTTCGCGCAGGCGCCGATCTACAGCAGCGACAACTCCACCGCCTGCGCACCCTACCCGGCCCAGCCCGGCCTGCAGAACGCCTGCCACTCCTTCGAGCTGCCCTACGTCTTCAACACGCTGCAGGCGACCGATGCCGCGTCCATCCCGGCCGCCAACACGCAGCTCGCCAAGCGCGTCGGCAGCCTGTGGACCGGTTTCGCCACCAACCTCGCCCCGGGCGGCGGCTGGGGCCGCTACCGGCAGACCGCGCTGCCCGGCGGCAACGGCATCCAGGTGCTCAATACCGGCAGCGCCGCCACCGGGGCCCTGTCGGTGCCGAGCGACCCGGTCGCGGCCTCCAACTGCACGGCGCTGTGGGCGACCATGCCACCGTTCGGCGGCAGCTTCGCGCTGGCCGGGGCCGCGGGTCCGGCCGGCACGGCGGGCGCGGCGCTGGCGCACGCGGCCAAGGCGCTGACCGCGGCGGGGCATACGGCGCCGTAGCCGGCGCATCCCGAGCCGGCGGGCCCGGGCAGGGGCATTCGCCCTTCCCAGGCCCGCCCCGGCCGTGGCAAGGATCGCCGCGCGGCCGCATGGCCGCTGGGTGACGGAGGGATGCATGATCGTCCGGATCTGGCGCGGCTGGACCACGCGTGCCGACGCCGCGGCCTACGAGAGCCTGCTGCGGGCCGAGATCTTCCCGGGCATCGCCGCCCGCGGCATCCCCGGCTACCGCGGCATCGAGCTCCTGCGCCGCGACGGCGCCGGCGAGAGCGAGTTCATGACGGTGATGCGCTTCGACAGCTTGCGCGACGTGCGCGCGTTCGCCGGCCAGAACTACGAGGCGGCCGTGGTGCCACCGAAGGCGAGGGCGCTCCTGGCGCGCTGCGACGAGCAGGCGGTGCATTATACGGTGGTGGAGTAGAGCAGATTTTAGATCTACGATTCAATATTCGGGAAAGTTACCAGCAGTTGTGTTCATCCTTATTGCAATGACGAACTCATTATCTGTTATTTTCAATATGATGTTTTCTTGCAAATTGACATCGATATGATTATAATAACGACGATTAAAGATTATTACCATATTTTGCCAGTGTTAATTATCTCATCGGCAATAACATTATGGCCTGCTTTTTTTAGGGAAAAGTAAGTACCGCAGAGGTTGGAGATCGGCTCGATCAAGAAGCGGACCTACACGAACGACGGGTCAGGTTGACCCAGTTGGCGGCGGGAGGTCGCGCTGGCAGCGCGCATCGTCGGCGGGCGCCAGTTCCGGATCGTCCATCGACTTGGCATCACGGCTCTGGTACGGCAGACTCGAGGACTTTGAAACGGTACGGTCGGGTGGATGCAGGCGCGGCGGGCTGTGCCTCCATGTCGATGCCATGCCTACATCACCACCAGGAGCAGGAGCGGCAGGGTCACGAACGACAGCACGGTCGAGGCCAGGACCATGCCGGCCACCTCCTCGGGCGCGGTGTCGTAGCGCACCGCCCACAGATAGTTGAACACCGCCACCGGCATGGCGCTCTCCAGCATCACCACGCCGCGCATGGTCCCCTCGAGGCCCATGGCCTCGGCCACGAGCAGGCCGGCGGCGAAGCCGAGCCCGAGGCGCACGGCCGCCATCGCCACGGCGCGGCCCATGCCGGCGGTGCGCAGCCGGGCCAGGGCCACGCCCAGCGACAGCAGCATCAGCGGCACGGCGCAGTCGCCGAGCAGCGTCGTGGTGTTGGCGGCCCACCGCGGCAGCTCCTGCCCCAGCGCCTGCAGCAGCAGGGCCAGGGCCACCGCGTGGACCAAAGGCGTGCGCAGCATCTGCCACGGGTCGAGCCGGCCGGCGGCGATGGCCGGCCCCAGCGTGAACTGGGCGACGGCGAGGACGGCGAAGAACACGACCGCGAGCCCGAGCCCGGTCTCGCCGAACGCGAACAGGCACAAGGGCATGCCCATGTTGCCGGAATTGGGGAAGATCAGCGCCGGCAGGTAGACGCGCAGCGGCAGGCGCCGCAGGCGCAGCACGGCGAAGGCCGCCATGGTGGTCAAGAGCAGGCAGGCCAGCGACGCCGCCGCGATCGTGCCGAGCTCGGCCGGCGGAAAGCGCAGGCGCAGCAGCGTCGAGAAGACGAGGCACGGCGTGGCCACGTTGATCATCAGCGTGGTGATGAAGGCGCCGTCGTAGGGCAGCTTGAGCCGCGCCCAGGCATAGCCCAGGGCCGCGATCAGGAACACCGGCGCCATCACCGCGACGATGTCGGAGAACAGCGTCGCGAGATTCATGGCGCGGCGTGCCGTGTGGCGGGCAGGGCCCCGGCGCGCGGCCGGGTCAGGCGTGCGGCGGGGTCCACAGGTAGAGCCAGGTCTCGGTCAGCGTGGTCGGCCCCAGCCGCAGGAACAGCCGGATGTCGATCGGCGCCGTGCCCTCCCAGGAGATGTCGAAGGTGCAGCGCCAGCCGTTGATTTCCGCCAGCGGGCGCAGGAAGGGCGAGACCTTGAACAGGCCGCCGAGCGAGGTCACCGGCTCGACCTTGCCGCGCGAGAGCGTGATCACCGGCTCGACCGGGGCGTCCTTGGGGATCAGGGCGAGATCGCCGCCGGCGAAGTCGACCACGAACTTGCGCAGGTTCTTGGGGTTCGGCTGGACGAAGCCCGTGACCCCGCCGCGGCCGATCCGGGTGCCGACGCAGACCGCGACCGAGGGCTGCACCGGCGCGCGCTGGCACCAGTAGATCCGGTAGGCGAGATCGAGCTGCGCCCCCGGCACCACGGGCGCGTCGGGCTGCCAGAAGGCCACGACGTTGTCGTTGGTCTCGTCGTCGGTCGGAATCTCGCCGAGCAGCACGCGCCCCTTGCCCCAGCTGCCCAGGGGCTCGATCCAGACCGACGGCCGCCGCTCGTAGCGGAAGGCCTCGTCCTGGTAGTGGGCGAAGTCGCGGTCGCGCTGCAGCAGGCCGAAGCCGCGCGGGTCCTCGTCGAGGAAGGAGGAGATCTGCAGCGCCGGCGGGTTGGTCAGCGGCCGCCAGACCCATTCGCCGTTGCCGCGCCACATCGACAGCCCGTCGGAATCGTGGATCTCCTCGCGCCACTCGTCGCTGTTGCGGCGCTCGTTCTCACCGAACCAGAACATGCTGGTCATGGGGGCTATGCCCAGCCGCTCGATCGGCTGGCGCGGGAACAGCTGTGCGGTCACCTCCATCGTCGTCACCCCGCCCGGCGAGATGCCGAACCGATAGGCGCCGGTGATGCTCTGGCTCTCGAGCAGCGCGTAGGCGGTGAGCGTCGTGTCGGTCGGGCGCGGGCGGACCAGCCAGAACCGGCTGAAGCGCGGGAACTCCTCCGGCCGGTCGAGCCCGGTGTCGATCGCGAGCCCGCGGCAGGACATGCCGTACTGGTTGCCGGCGTCGGTGGCGCGGAAGTAGGACGCGCCGAGGAACACCGCCACGTCCTGGGCGAACTGGGTGTGGTAGTGCAGCCGCCAGCCGGCGAAGCCCAGATCGTGCGGCAGGGGCGGATCGAAGCTGGTCGGGCCGTAGTCGAACAGGCTCGGGTCGTACTCGACCGGGCGTGCCTGGCTGTCGTCGACGACGAAGATGCGCACGGCCGCCTGGTAGTAGCTGCCGAGGTGGAAGAACTGCACCCGGAACGGCAGGTCGGTATCGGCCCACAGCGCGTGCTCGGGGCGGAAGTGCAGCGCCTCGTACTGGTCCCAGGTCAGCGCGGCGAGCTGCGGCGGGCGCTGGTCGCCCGGGGCCTCGTAGGGCTGGCTCGCCAGCTCGCGCGCCTGGTCCTTCAGGCTCTCCCAGCTGAACGGCTGCGCCGGGCCGAGCGCCGGCTGGGCCAGCAGTTCGGGCGCATGCCCGAGCACCCGGCCGAGGAGACTCCAGCCGGCCAGGGTGGCGGCCCCTTGAACCACGTCGCGTCGCTGCATGATGCCGAGTCGTCCTGCCCGCCGGTCGTTTCCGGGCGCCAAGGAACCACAGGCGACCCTGGCGGTAAACCCATGCGCCTAGGCTTCGTCCGCGTCGGGCGCCGCCGCACCGGGCCCGAGCGCCACGCTCTTGACGAGGGCCAGCACGGCGAGGCCGGGGCGGAGCTGCATGGCGGTCGCCGAGGCGGCCGTGATCCGGGCACGAAGCGCCTCGCCCGCGACGTCGAGCCCGACCTCGGTCGTGCCGTCGGCGACGCGCCCGAGCCCGGTCACGGTGGCGCGCAGCTGGTTGCGGATGCTGATGCCGGTCAGTGGCGCGCTGCCGAGGGCCAGCACCACGTCGCGGGCATCGATCCGCAGGCGCACGACGTGCCCGACCGGCAGATCCAGACCCGGCATCTCGATCTCGCCCGCCGGGTGGGTCAGCAGGGTGAGGCCATGCCGGCGGCCGGCCACCTGCAGGTGCAGGAGCGCGCCACCGGCGATCTCGGTGGCGGCCGGGCCGAGATCGAGGCGCGCCATCACCTCGCCCACGGGGCCCATGGCGGCGACCCGGCCACCGCTGAGCAGGACCATGGTCGAGGCGAGCCTCGTCACCTCGTCCAGCGCGTGGCTCACGAACAGGATCGGGATGCCGGCCTCGCGGCGCAGCCGGTCGAGATAGGGCAGGATCTCGGCCTTGCGCGCCTGGTCGAGCGAGGCCAGCGGCTCGTCGAGCAGGAGCAGGCGCGGCCCGGCGAGCAGGGCCCGGCCGATCGCCACCCGCTGCCGCTCGCCGCCGGAGAGCAGGCCCGGCCGGCGGCCGAGGAGGGGCTCGATGCCGAGCAGGCCCACGACCTCGTCGAGGCTGCCGCGACGGTGGTGTCGCTCGGCGAACCAGCGGCCGTAGAGCAGGTTGCGCCTGACCGTGAGATGCGGGAACAGCCGCGCATCCTGGAAAACGTACCCGATGCGGCGGCGATGGCAGGGTACCTCGATCCTGCGCGCGGTATCCAGCAGCACGTCGCCGTCCAGCGTGATCCGGCCACGCTCGGGCCGGCGCAGGCCGGCGATGGCGTTGATGACGGTCGTCTTGCCGGCGCCCGAGCGGCCGAACAGCGCGGTAACGCCGGCCGACGTCGCGAAGCGGACCTCAAGGTCGAGCGCGCCGACGCGGCAGGCGATGTCGACCTCCAGCATCAGATCCCGCGCACCATCCGGGACACCGGCCGGGCGAGCAGCTCGGAGGCCAGCATGGCGGCGAAGGCGAGGCCGATCGAGACCAGGGTCAGGCGCAGTGCGCCCGATTCGCCGCCCGGGATCTGGGTGAAGGTGTAGATGGCCGAGGGCAGGGTCTGCGTCTCGCCCGGGATGTTGGAGACGAAGGTGATCGTGGCGCCGAACTCGCCCAGCGCCTTGGCGTAGGCCAGCACCATGCCGGCGGCGACGCCGGGCAGCGCCAACGGCAGGGTCACGGTGGCGAACACCCAAAGGCGCGACGCGCCGAGCGTTCCGGCCGCCTCCTCGAGCCGGCGGTCGACGGCTTCGAACGACAGCCGGATCGCGCGGACCAGCAGCGGGAACGCCATGACGCCGCAGGCGAGCGCCGCTCCGGTCCAGCGGAACGAGAAGACGATGCCCAGGTGCTCGGCCAGCGGCGCCCCGATCGGTCCGCGCCGGCCGAAGGTCAGCAGCAGCAGGTAGCCGGTGACGACCGGCGGCAGCACCAGCGGCAGGTGGATCAGCCCGTCGAGCAGGAGCTTGCCGGGAAAGCGCCACCGCGCCAGCACGTAGGCCACGAACACCCCGAGCGGCAGGCTGCCGAAGGTGGCCCACAAGGCCACCTTCAGGCTCAGTCGGATCGCCTCCAGCTCGTCGGGCGAGAAGCCCCACATCGCCGCGCGCTCAGGAGGCTGCCGGTCCGATCAGCGCGAAGCCCTGCCGCTCGAACGCGCCCTTGGCGGCCGGCCCGCCGAGGAACTTGAGGAAGGCCACGGCACCGCTGCCTTCGCCGGCCTTGGTCACGGCGGCGGGGTAGATGATCGGTGCATGGCTGTCGGCGGGGAAGGTGCCGACGATCTTCACCGTGGGATCCGAGGCGGCGTCGGTCTTGTAGACGATGCCGAGCGGCGCCTCGCCGCGGGCGACGAGAGCCAGTGCCGCGCGGACATTTTCCGCCTGGGCGAGCCTGCCCTCGACGCTGTCCCATACACCCAGGCTGCTGAGCGCCGTCTTGGCGTACCGGCCGGCGGGCACCGCCTTGATCTCCCCCACGGCGAGCCTGCCGTCGCCAAGAAGCTGGGCGAGATCGAAACCGTGCTGGATCGTGACCGCACCGAGCTTGCTGTCCTTGGCGGCCACCAGCACGAGGCTGTTGCCCAAGAGATTCTTGCGGCTGTCGGCGACGATGAGCTGACGCTCCTGCAGATAGTCCATCCAGTCCAGATCGGCCGAGATGAACAGCTGCGCCGGCGCACCCTGCTCGATCTGCTTGGCCAGGGCCGAGCTCGCCGCGTACGACGCCGTGACCTTGGTGCCGGTCTCCTTGGTGTAGGTCGCGATCGCGTCGTCGAGCGCGTTCTTCAAGCTCGCCGCGGCGAACACCAAGATCCCGTCGTCGGCTGCGCGCACGGGAGCCGGTGCCGCGGCGATCCCGGCGAGCAGGCCCAGCAGGGCGGCCATGCAGCCCAGCGCCCGGCGGCGCGTCGGTCCACGGTTCTCGAACATGTTCTGCCTCGTCCTCCAGGCGTTATGCTCGACTAAATACAACGCTTCCGAGGCATCGCGAAGCCGTCTATGGAGGCCCGTCATGGCGGCCCGAGGCCGGGTCGCCGTCGCATGGAGAGCGAGACATGCGCATCAGCGCGCGCAACCGCCTGAAGGGGCGGATCGTCGAGGTGACCAAGGGGGCCACCACGGCGCACGTGAAGATCGACGTCGGCGGGACGGTCGTGACCTCGTCGATCACCAACCAGGCCGTCGACGAGCTGGCGCTCGCCGTCGGCGACGAGGCCTATGCGGTCATCAAGGCCTCCGACGTGATGGTGGGCAAGGACTGACCGCAGCTAGGCTGCCGTCTTGGCCGCGTCCAGGAGCGGCAGCAGCGGCCGCTCGGCCCGCGCCCCGTACTGGGCGATGATCTCGGCCGCGCAGGCGCTGGCCAGCCGGCCGCAGGCGGCGAGCGGCAGGCCCATGGTGAGGCCGCGCAAAAAGCCCGCGGCGTAGAGATCGCCGGCGCCGGTCGTGTCGAGCAGGCGGGCCGGCGGCACGGCGTCGATCACGTGCACCTCGTCGCCGCGCACGATCACCGAGCCCTTGGCGCCACGGGTCAGCGCCGCCAGGCCGACATGGCCACGCACCTGCTGCAGGGCGCTGTCGAAGTCGGTGACCTCGTACAGGCTGGTGAGTTCGCCCTCGTTGGCGAACAGGATGTCGACCTCCTGCTCGACCAGCTCACGGAACTCCGCCCGCCAGCGGTCGACGCAGAACGAATCGGACAGGGTCAGCGCGAGCTGGCGGCCGGCGCCGTGGCAGATGGTGGCTGCCTTGCGACAGGCGGCCTTGGCCTCGGGCCGATCCCACAGATAGCCCTCGAGATAGGTCACCGACGCGCCGGCGACGAGCTCGGGGTCGACGTCGTCGGGGCCGAGCTCGACGCAGGCGCCGAGATAGGTGTTCATCGTCCGCTGGCCATCGGGGGTGACGAAGATCATCGAGGTCGCGGTGGACGGCCCGCCATGGCTCGGGCTGCTGCGGAAGGTGACGCCGGCGGCGCGGATGTCGTGGGTGAACACCTGGCCCAACTGGTCGTCGCGCACGCGGCCGATATAGGCCCCGCGCCCGCCCAGCGCCGCGATACCGGCGATGGTGTTGGCGCAGGAGCCGCCGGAGACCTCGCGCGCCGGGCCCAGACGGCGGTAGAGAAAGGCGCTGCGCTCGGCGTCGACCAGTGTCATGGCGCCCCGCTCGAGCTCGAGCTCGCCCACCAGCGCGTCGTCGGCATAGGCCAGGATGTCGACGATGGCATTGCCGATGCCGACGACGTCGTGACCGCCGTCGGGAGCCGGTTGCGCGAGATGCATGTGTTCCAACCTCTTTGCGGTAGTAGCGGCGGCGACTATAGCGGCGTCGGACCTGCCCTCAACCGAGGTGGCGCCGCACCGCGGCCACATCACGACGGGATAGTCATGCTGAACGAACTGGTGCGCGCCTTTCGGATGCTCGACGAGCCGCGGGTGCGCCGCGTGCTGTGGCTGGGAATCGGGCTCTCGCTCGCGACCCTGGCCGGCCTCGTGCTGGGCGTCGAAGGTGTGGTGAGCTGGGCCTCGAACACGGGGTATGTCTGGCTCGACCGTCTGTTCGAGGTGCTCGGGGTGCTCGGCACGCTGGTCGTCGCCTGGTTCCTGTTCCCGAGCGTCGTCGTCGCCATCTCGGGAATCTTCCTGGACCAGGTGGTCGACGCCACCGAGGATCGCTACTACCCACACCTTTCGCCGCCGCGGCCGGTACCGCTCGGCGTCTCGGTTCCGGCCGCCCTGCGCCTGCTCGCGACCGCGCTCGCCCTCAACCTGCTGGCCCTGCCGCTCTATCTGGTGCCGGGGGCCAACCTGCCCGCCTGGCTTCTGCTCAACGGCTACCTGATCTCGCGCGAGTACGTCGAACTCGTCGCCCTGCGCCGCATGTCGCCGCAGGCCGCGGTCGAGCTGCGCAAGCGTCACCGGCTGCGGTTCTGGCTGGCGGGGATGCTGATCGCCCTCCTGCTCGCCGTCCCGTTGCTGAACCTCGTCGCGCCGATCGTCGGGGCGGCCTTCCTCACCCAGCGCTTCCACCGCTATGGCAGCGATGCAACAAACGTAATACGCGATTAGGATATATTGTATTTCGCCGATTTGGCGTGGCGGGCTCGAATTGACTATGGCCGCCCACACGCCTAATGGTCGCGATCTTCCTGATATCTCCGGCGGTCGCATGGCGCAGGGGCGGCTGCCGCAACCCAGCCGAGCTTCGGGGATAGAGCTTCATGTTCCGCAAGAAAGACAGCGACCCGACCCGCCCGACGGTCGGCGGCGAGCATCCCGTGGAAGGTGGCATGCGCACGCCGCTGGAGGTCCGGCCGGTGCTCGAGCCGCCCCGCCGCCCCGATCTGGCGATGGCGCCGGCCGCCCCGCCGAGCTTCGCCAAGCCTGCCCCGGCCGCCGGCGACGAGCCCGGCAAGCGGCTGATCGTCGGACAGGGAATCAGCCTGTCGGGCGAGATCACCGCCTGCGACCGCCTGGTCGTCGACGGCAGCGTGCAGGTCACGCTGAACCAGACCCGCGCCATCGAGATCACCGAGTCCGGCCGGTTCACCAACGGCAAGGCCGAGGTCGAGGAGGCGGTGATCAGTGGCATCTACGAAGGCGAGCTGACTGTGCGTAACCGGCTACTGATTCGGAGCACGGGACAGGTGAAAGGCACGGTCCGATATGGTGAGATCGAGATAGAGCGCGGCGGTCGGCTCTCCGGCTCCGTCTCGATGCTCGAGCCGGGCGGCATCTGACCGGCCGATCCAGGCAGGGGTGCGGACCCTAGAGGCAATGTTGGCGCAAGCTGGGCGCGGTCGTCGCGCCGGATCTTTCGAGCGAATGGCGTGCCGGGTCAGCGGCATGTTGCCCTTGGCGGTCTGCATGGGCCTCGCCGCCTGCGCGTCGTCCGGCCCGACCATCGGCGCTGCGGCCAGTGCCCCACCGGCGTTGCGGAATGGTGCCCAGCTCGCGCCGGGCCTGCATCTGGTCGGCCTCGACGGAACCGCGCTCGAGGGCCTGCTCGGGCAGCCGAGCCTGGTCCGTCGCGAGCAGCAGGCTCAATATTGGCGCTACTCGCTGGGTACCTGCCAGCTCGACCTGTTCCTCTATGCCGAGCCCGATGCCGGCCCGTCGCGGGTGGTCTATCTCGACACCCGTCCGACGGGGTTCGCCTCGCCCGAGCGCGTCGCCGGCTGCAGCGAGCTGCGGCGCTTGTTGCGCGGCGAACCGCCGGCGCCGGCACTGCCGACGGACCCGGCGCCGCTGCCTTCGGTATGATCAAGTCTCGCGCGATGCCGCCCGACCGTCCCGGATCGGGTGCGGACCGCTAGGCCACGAACGGCCGTGCGTTGGCCTCGATCGGGACGGCGGAAACGGTCACGTCGACATGCAGGCCCAGCGTGTCGTCGGCCCCGCCCAGATAGCCACCGGCGATCGGGATCGCCTGCTCGGAGGCCCGCGTCATGCCGATCCTGACCAGATTGGCGCCGGCGATCAGGCCGTTCGTCGGGTCGTACTCGACCCAGCCGGCACCGGGAAGGTAGACCGAGCACCAGGCATGGGTGGCGCCGCCGCCGCGCGCTTCGCCGAAATCGTGGTCGTAGAGGTAGCCGGTCACGAACTTGGCGGCGAGCCCCAGGCTGCGCACGGCCTCCATCATCAGCACGGCGAAGTCGCGGCAGGTGCCGTAGCCGCACCGCAGGGTCTCGGCCGGGGTGCGCGTGCCTTCCTCGTAGCGGGCCTGGTAGCGGAACTCGGCCTTGATCGCATGCGTCATCGCCGCGAGCAGCTCGAGGGTCCGCACCTCGCCCTTGCCGGCGACGAAGCGCCGGGCCCAGGCGTCGACCGTCCGGTCCGGGTCGGGCAGATGGCGCTCGGTGAGGCGGGCGAGATCGGGGACCTCGTGCGCGGCATAGGAGAACGGGAACGTCTCCGCCGCCGGATCGAGCGTCGGCACCGGCAGGTCCGGGCATGCCGGAAAGTGCGTGAGATCGAGCAAGGAGACGATGCGCAGCCGTTCGGTGCGCACCGCTTCCGGCCATTCGAGCAGGCAGAGCGAGTTGCCGAACACGTCGTGCGCCCAGCGCTCGGTGCCGGGCGGTGGATCGACCTCGAGCCGCGCATCGTGCAGGCGCAGGTCGTGGCTGTCGCGCGGCCGGATCATCATGCGGTGGCGCAGCAGCCCGACCGGGTTGCGGTAGCTGTACTCGGTCGTGTGCAGGATGGTGATCCGTGCCATCGTTCCCTCCCTGTTGTTGTCACGGTCGGCTGGGAACCGCGGCTGCGACGACCTCTGCCCGCCCACGAACGCCGATGCCGTCGATGGCGCGTTTGTAGTGGACGCGGACCATCGCCGCCAAGGCTTGCTCGACGGTGCTTGGGCTGTGCGCTGGCTCAGTCGCCGCTGGAAGGGGATACGGGTGTGCGCAGGGCATCGGCCAGGCGCAGCGTGGCCGAGCCGCGTGGCGCCGGCTTGGGCTGGCTCGCGTGCGGCTTCCAGGCGGCCATGAACAGGATGTCGAACGTGGCCGGCACCCGGCCGTCCGGGTCGCCGAAGCGCTCGCGGTAGAGCTCGCAGGCCCGGATCAGCGTCTGCCGGCGCAGCGGGCCCGCCCGCCGCTGTCGCAGCGCGTTGCCTTCGCCCATCCGGCCGAGCTCGCGCATCAGCCGCAGCGGATCGGCATAGCTCACCGTCAGCCGGTCGACGTCCGCCACCGGCAGGGCGAACCCGGCACGCTGCAACAGCCCGCCCGCGTCGCGCACGTCGGTGAACGGCGAGACCCGCAGGCTCGCGCCGCCTTCGCATTCGAGCTCGGCCTGGAGCAGCGCCTGGCGCAGCTCGAACAGGGTCTCGCCCCCGGGCATGGCCAGCAGCAGGAGCCCGTCCGGGGCCAGGCAGGCGTGCAGTTGGGCCAGGGTGCCGGGCAGGTCGTTCACCCAGTGCAGCAGCATCGGGCTGAGGACGGCATCGAACCGGCCGGGCCCGAACGGCAGTGTCTCGGCGTCGACGACGACGCGCAGCCCCTGGCCGGGGCCCAGCATGCCCGTCACCTCGTCGGTGGTCAGGACGAGCTCGCAGCCCGGCCGTTGCGCCAGCGCCGCCTCGAGCAGGCCGTCCGAGCCCCCCAGCACGAGCACGCGGCGCAGTGGGTGGCGCACGTCCTCGAGCCGCTCGACCAGCCGCTCGGCGATCTCGCGGAGCAAAAAACCCGCTTGCGCGAGCTCGCGCGCCAGCCGCTGCCGGCGCTCCCGCACCAGCTTGCGGTCGAAGATCAGCATCCGGTCGGTCATGCCGAATTTATGGGGTGTCCGCCGCCCGGTTCCAAGGGCGACGGGTCAGGCGCGCTGGGGGCGGCGCTGCCGCAGGCCGGACAGGCGCCACAGCAGCAGGGTCGCCGCCACGGCGAGGCCCAGGAGGATGCCCCACAGCAGCCCGTCGAGCCCCATTCTGGCCGGAAAGCCCAGGAGCCAGGCCGCAGGCAGCAGCACCAGCCAGAAGCTCGCGACGTGGATGGCCATGGGCACCCAGACGTCGGCGGCGCCGCGCAGGGCGCCCGACAGCACGCCCTGCAGGCCGTCGGCGACGATGATCAACGCGACCAGGGAGAGGCACCGTGTCGCGACCGCCTTGACGTCGGCATCGCTGGTGTAGAGTGCGGCGAGCCAGCCGGCGCCGCCCGCGACCAGCGGCGCCAGGAGCAGCATGGCCCCCAGCGTGACGCCGACGCCGAGCCACGCCGCGGCGATCGCCTGGTTGGGATCGCCGCTGCCGATGCCGTGGCCGACGCGGATCGCGGTCGCGGTCGCGAGGCCGACGGTCGCCATGTAGACCAGACCGGTGACGTTGATCGCGATCTGGTAGGCGGCGAGCTGGGTGGCGCCGAGCCAGCCGCAGAGCAGCGTCAGGCTCTGGAAGGCGCTGGTCTCCAGGCCCTGGGAGACGGCGAACGGGATGCCCAAGCGCAGCAGGCGCCGCTGCAGGTGCCAGTCGGGCAGGGTGCCGTTGGTCGAGCCGCAGGCGCGGACCTTGGCCGCGAACAGGGCATAGCCGACGATGGCCAGCAGCATCAGCCAGCGCACGCAGCTCGTGGCCAGCGCGGCCCCGGCCGCGCCCATGGCGGGAATCCCGAGGCCGCCATAGATCAGCAGCCAGTTCAGCGGCACGTTGAGCAGGTTGCCGATCAGGATGACGGCCACGCCGACCTGCGGCCGGCCGATGCCCTCGAGGAACAAGGTCGTGGCGACGTAGCCGAGCATGGCCGGCATGCCGAGTGCCAGCATCCAGGCGACCTCGGCGCCGCCGGCCGCCATGCTCGCCGATTGGCCGAAGTGGGTCAGGAACCATTCCGCGTGCCACAACAGCGCCATCGACGCGAACCCGGCGAGCGCCGCGTCGATCAGCGCCGTGTGCCAGATCCGGCCGCAAGCGACGGCCTCGCCGGCACCATGCGCCTGGGCCACCAGCACCACCGTGCCGGTCAGGAGGCCCGTGCCGACCAGCATCAGGAAGATGAACGGGGCGAGGCCCAAGGCCAGATAGGCGAGCTCGGTGCCGCCGGCCCAGCCGGTCATCACCGTGTCCACCGTCGTCATGATCAGCAGACCCGCCCGCGAGGTCATCACCGGGATGGCGAGGCGGAGCAGCGTCATGAGCTCCACGGTCATGGCTCGTTGCGCTGGAGCATCCCACCATCGCCCCGCAAAGCAGCGCGATGCGCAGCCGGTCGGCCACGGCAATATTTCCATCGAATCGTCGAGCCCCACCGCTGACCGAGAAGCGAACGCATCGGTGCAGGATCGCCGGCCGGCCGCGATAATGCTGTGCGAATCCTCACAATTGCCGCAAGGACGCGGGCAAGAGTGCCGCCGACGCGGTAGCCGGGGCGCCGGCGTCGGTTAGCGCAGGAGCTCGTCGAGGCGCCGGGCGGCGCGGGTGCGGTGCTCGGGGGTGATGTAGCGCGCGAACGTGCCGACGACGGCGGCGATCACCGCCGCGTCGTCGGTGAAGCCGATGCCGGCCAGGATGTCCGGCACGGCGTCGGTCGGCAGCACGAAATAGGCGAGGGCGGCCAGCAACGTCCCCCGTACGTGCGCCGGCGTGGCGGCATCCATCGCACAGTACCATGCGGCGACGAGAGAATCGGCAAAGCCGATCCTTGCCACCACGCGGGCCAGCTTGCGCCACAGCCGGGGCTCATCGGCCGGGCGCCACGTCGTCGAGAGCGGAACCAAGTCTGCCGAATTCATGCCCAATGATTTGGCGCGTCGCTCGCCATGCGCAAGGGCCGTGCGCAGAGCAATGTCGGCGGATAAATCTCTATTGACTCGATAGAGATTTATCCATATTCGTTCGCCCCCTCGATGGAGGGCCTCGTACGTCGATACGGGCATGCAGGCCAACCCGACCGGCAACATCCAAAGTAACATAGTATGCTGGAAAGTCAGCTCAGTTCTCTCATAATGAAAATCGATACCGGCCATACAATTTGCTGGTTAATAGTATACCGATGTATTGATTGTCGTAATCGTATTGCTTGCGCAGGCTGGCAAGTTTTGCTTCGCTGCCTGATCATAATCATGTTGGGTGGGACACAATCATGCCGTATCCGGCATACGGACAGTACTCTCGTACTCTGTCCTGGTTGAACTCGGCGCAACGACTACGTGTTGATCCCTGGCCGGCGCTCGGTGCCGCGCTCGGCATCCTCGTTGCGGCGGGCGGACCGACCTTCGCCGCCGATCCGGTGGCCGTCGAGGCGACGCTGGCGGCGGGTCTCAGCTACAGCGGCTCGACCCAAGGCACCGTCGCGGTGTTCGATTACGACCAGGACGGCGACTTCGATCTGATCCCGTCCAAGCACGGCACGGCGCCCTGGCCGATCATGCGCAACAACGGCAACGGCAGCTTCACCGACATCAGCGGCGGCGTGCTGGTCAAGGACGACCGTCACGGCTGCGTTGCCGGCGACTTCGGCTCGCTGACGGGTGGCCAGCCGGACGGTCGCCTCGACGTCTACTGCATCGAGGGCGCCTGCCAGGGCGGCCGATCCTGCGGCAAGGAGAACGACCTCGTCTTCCAGACGCCGGGCGGCGCCTTCTCGACCAATCAGGCCATCGCGCGCGGCGTGGCCGACATCCACGGCCGCGGTCGGCAGGCGGTGGCGCTCGACTTCGACCGCGACGGGCTGCTCGACATCGCGGTCGCCAACGAGGGGCCGTCCTACTACCCGACCCCCAATCGGCTGTTCCGCAACAATCCCGACGGCAGGTTCACCGACGTGACGGCATCGCCGGTCACCAGCGAGAAACGCTCGCTGTGCGTGGCCGCGGGCGATCTCGACGGCGACGGCTGGCCCGAGTTGATGTTCTGCGCCGGCGATCCCGGCGATGCGATCCGCACCGTCACCTACAAGAACCAGGGCGGCAGCTTCGTCGAGACCACGGCCAGCTCGCCCTTCCGCGGGGTGAAGTCGCGCAGCATCAAGATCGCCGACCTCGACCAGGATGGCCGCATGGACGTGCTCATCGTCGAGCAGACCCGGCTCAAGATCTGGCTCAACACGCCGTCCGGCCTGCCCGCGAGCCCGAGCTACACCCGCACCATCGCCGAGGGCCGCGACCTCGCCATCGGCGACGTCAACCGTGACGGCAAGCTCGACCTCTATATCTGCACCGGCTGGAACGGCGGCAGCAGCCAGCAACCGGATCTGATGCTGATCAACGACGGCAACAGCCGCAGTTTCCACACCATCGCGATCCCGCAGGTCGCGGCCGGCGACGGCGATGCCGTGACCGCGATCCCGAACTGGCGGAGCAGCGGACTGGCCGCATTCCTGGTCAGCAACGGCAAGTCCGGCTCCGCGAACGGTCCCGGTCCGAGCCAGCTCATCACCTTCGTCGCACCCTAGCTGGCATCGCGCTCCAGCCGGCGCGGCGCGCCGAGTGGACGGAGGGTCAGAACGGCGCGCCGGCGGGCGTCAGCATCATGCCCACGCCGAGGGTGGCGATCAGCAGCCCGCCGCCGAGCCACAGCCAGCCACGCGCGCGCGCCAGCCGCTGCTCCGAGGCGCGGAACAGGCGCAGCGCGACCAGCTTCGCCTGCACGCTCAGCGCCGCCAGTGCCGCCACGGTCACGGCGGTGCCGAGCGCCATGGCGAAGGTCGAGGCGATGCCGGCGAGCAGCAGGCCGTTGACCAGCGCGAAGACGAGCACGATCAGCGCGCCGGTGCACGGCCGCAGGCCGACGGCGAGCACGACGCCCGCCGAGCGCAGCAGGCGCTGTCGGCCTTCCGTGATCGGCTGGACGGCATGCGCATGGCCGCAGCCGGCGTGATGCACGTGGCCGTGCGCGCAGTGGTCGTGCCCGTTCTGGCCGTGCTGGCGGGACCCCGCACCGAGCAGCTGCCGCGCGCCATTCAGCGCCATGCCCAGGCCCAGCACGACCACCAGCGCGAAGCTGGCGGTCTCCGCGTAGGTGGCGAGCCGGGTGAGCTGGAAGCCGGCCAGACCGAGGACCACGGAACCGAGCAGGACGATCACCACGGCCGACAGCGCCTGGGCCATGGCCGCCACGAACGACAGCACGATGCCGCTGCGGATGCTCTGCCCGTCGGCCAGCAGGTAGGAGGAGATGACGACCTTGCCGTGGCCGGGTCCGGCGGCGTGCAGCACGCCGTAGAGCAGGCTGAGGCTGCCCAGGAGCCAAGCCGCATGGACGGGATCGCCCTGGCGCAGGCCACGCAGCGCCGTGGCGAGCTCGCGATGCAGCTGCCCTTGCAGCTGCACGAACTGCCGCCACCAGCCCCCGGCCAGCGTCGACGGCCCGCCGGTCTGCACGACATAGGCGACGGCCAGGCAGAGCAGCAGCGCCGCCACCGCGCCGCCGGCCACCTGCCGCGCGCTCACGAGCACGCCACTCGAATCTGCGGTGCGTCCGCCATCGCGTAGCTGCGGGCAAGGTCGGCATTGATGGCGAGATCGTCGCTCAGTGTCGGCGCCGGCGTGTCGGGATCGCGCGGCTCCTGGACGGAGCTGGCGCAGCCGGCCGGCACGTCGCCGGCAAGGTGGACCGGATCGGTCGCGGCGAGGTCGAAGGCGACGTAGTAGCTGGGATCGAGCACCTGCAGTGCGAATCGGCCGCCACGCGGGTCGATCGGCGTGGTCAGCGGCAGCACGGCATTCAGGATGAGGATACCGTCTTCGACGGCGAGGCTGACCTCGGTGGCATCGGCGAAGCTCAGCGGGCGATCGTCGGCGGTCACCATGGTGAAGTAGCCGAAGCTGCGCAGGGACTCGTGCATCTGCGCCCGCATCGGCTCCAGCTCGGCGGTCGAGTAGGTGCCGTCGCCGTCGCGATCGAGGCCTTCCAGCGTGAAGGCGCTGTAAAGATCGTCGAACTGCCAGTGCGCGAGGACGGCGTCGATCCTGCCGTGACCGTCGAAGCGAAGCGTCTCTTGCGCCTCGATCCAGATGTGCGGATGGGCCGATGCCACGCTCGGCAGGCACGTCAGGCCGGCCAGGCAGGTCAGCCAAGGGCGCGCGCGTGGGCTCATCGGCAAGGGCGCGTTCAATCGACCTTGCGGCTGACCGAGATGGGGCAGCCGCAGATGGGGCAGACCTCGGACGCGCTGATCGTGGTTCCGGACGGGGCGGCCTGCGCGGCGAGGCGGGCGTTCAGCTCGGCCTCGATCGCCGCATGCGCGGAATCGGGGGTGCAACGGTTGGCGTAGGCCAGACCCACGGCGCTGCCGGGCTCGATGGTCTCGGTGGTCAGGGCGTGGGCCGGCCGCGCCACGACACATGCCGCCGCGCCGCCCAGGCTCGTGCCGAGCAGCAGCCGCCGCGAGATCGAGCCGTCCATCGTCACCCCCGTGGCCGTCGCATCCGCATCCACATGACGATGCCTTATCGCCTGCCACCGACGATGGCCAGTGACGATCAGGTCATCCATCCGGGCGGCTTGAACCCGTCACGGGGCCACGGCGCGGAAGCCGTCGAGTTGCCGCCGCATTTCGGCGAAGGCCGCAGCGAAGCCGTCGAGATCGGCCTGGGCGGTACGCTTGGCGTCGTCGGGGCGGAACTCGAACGGGTTGCCCTCGAACGACAGGTAGTGGGCGACGAGCTGCCGGCCGTGCAACATCCGCTCGAGAAGCACGGCGCTGTCGCCCGGCGCGTCGCCGTCGAGCGGCCAGGCCAGGGTCGGGCCGGCGTCGACCTGATAGGTGACCTTGCTGCCGGCCATCGGCGGATCGCCGGTCACCTCCACGGCTTCGAGGCGGGTCCCGTCCATGTGCTCTATGCCGACGACGAGAATGTCGTCCTGCTCGACATGGCACCGCCGCAAGCCAGCCGCCGCGTCGTCGCTGCAGTACAGTTCCCACGCGCCGTACCGCGCGACACCGTCGTCGATCGTGGCGGAATCGGGTTGCTGGGCTGCTGCCGCGTCGACGAGACAGGTCAGGAGCAGGACGGCGGCGACACCGCAGCGGTTGGGCAGGCGGGAAGGGGAGGTGTGCACGCGCGAGGGATCACCACGGAAGACCGCTCCGGCCGCCTCGCCGCGACGCACGCGGCCGGCCCGGGGCCGATCCTCGGCCGTCGCGGGCCGTGCGTCAACCGCCCGTGCACACCAGCGGCGGCCGGCGTCAGCCACCCCAGAGGCTGCGGTACATTGCGGCGGAGCGCGGGTTGACGTTCTGCGGGGTGAGCTGGTGCTGCCGCTTCTGGTTGAAGTAATTCTCGTAGGCGAGCCATGCCCGATTGCGCGAGAAGAATTCGTACATCTTCTGAATATAGAACGGGTTGTCCTTGGTGCCGGGCCCGTTGCCGATCATGATGCCCCATTCCGGGACGGCGAGCTTCTTGCCGCGGCTGCGGGCGAAGTCCAGCCAGGAGCCGATGCCCCACGGCCCGCCATTGTACTCGGCATTGTACATGCTGTTCCAGATCTGCTGGGTATTGTTGGCAGGCCAGCCATCATAGTAGTCGACGCTGACGATGTCGACGGCATCGTCGCCGGGATAAAGGCTCAAGACCGACCCCCGCTGCGAGCCCTTCTTGATATTGCACCACTCGATCTGGACACTGGAATTGTATTTGCGGAGAATGTCGGCCACGCGTCGGAAGGTGTCCTTGAAACCCTGAGGGTCGCTGCCGCCGTACCACGGGAATTCGCGGTTGATCTCCCAGCCGATGCGGACGATCGAGTCGCGCCTGCCCGTCGCGGCGAGGTTGCGTGCGAACTGGTTGTAATACTGGTCGAACGCACCGCGGGCGGCGAGACGCCAGTTGCCCGGATTGCGCACGGCGCTGTGGGTGTCCGGCAGCACGGCCATGCCGATGGAGAAGCGCGCCGGGCTGCTTCGCATGAGGCTATAGGGCACCTGCACCATGCTGCTCCACGAACCACGTGGGCACCAGCAGGTCACGGTATCGACCTTGCGGCCGCGGTAGCGCTCGAACTCGGCCACGCCCGACGAGCCGCAGCCGGAGGCCCAGCCCAGGCCCGAAAGCGAGGCTTCGGCCTCGGGTATGCCCAGCCCCGTGCCGACCGCCAGCGACGTGGCGCCGACCCCGGCCAGGAAGTTGCGTCGTGACGCCTGAACGACATGCTGTTCCATGGCAAGATTCCCGCAGAAGTTCACTGCCAATGGCAAGAAATGACGCCATCGACAGACGTAACAGCTCATGTTGCCTTATGCTCTATATTTACATGTCAAAGGATATGTAATGTGGATAATAAAGCCTGATTTTTTATTGATTTATTGCTGACCAATAATTCGTATAAAAATAATTCTCTGTCAATACGGGTATATATCTAAAATAGGCTTGAAATTTTCTGTGACTTGGGGGATCAAATTATTCATCGGCAAATAATAAAACATGGAAGAGCGCGCGCCATTGCATGGCGCATCGAAATTTGCGCTCGGCTGGACGTATCTGCAGCCTCGGCAGGCGCTACCAGCTCAGGAACATCCGTTCACGACGACGGAATCCTGGTGTCGATATCAGCCCCGCAGCGGCATGGCGCCGGGTGTGTCCGCGCTCACGGATGGCAGGCCCTTCGGGCAACCTGATGTTGATTCTTATGCCCGCCACCACCTTGATCGTTCATTCGCGCACGATTTGGAAACTCCTCGTTTGCGAGAGTGGGGAATGTTCAGATCTACCGACGCGGAAATTGCGTCGGCATTCCATCGAAAATGCAATCGCGGTCGCATTGCCCCCCAACGGGTAGCCAAGGGTGGGAAGCATTCGGCGGCGGCCGGCGTGGCCACGGCCCGCGTGGAATGGGCGCCGCCATGCGCGCGGGCCGGGCCAGGTCAGGCATCGATCCATCGTGGAAGCCATTGCCAGCATGTTGGCCGCCAACCACAATGGTCCCACGAACCAGCCAGCATGGCAGAGATCGGCGAGCCGTCGGGGGAAAGCGCGTGGTGTTTCATAGGTCCATGCTAGGCGGGATCGTGGCAGCGGCGGCATGCGCCTTGCCGGTCGGGCGCGCCGATGCCCACATCGCCAATGTGAAGCTGATCGAGGACGGCTGCGACGTCGGCGGCCGCGGCAACGACATCCAGGCCATCCAGAGTCACTACGAGCCGGACAAGGACCGTATCGTCGTCACGCTGCGGCTGTGCGACAAGGCCAAGCCCAAGGCCACCTACCGGGTGCACCTCGACCATGCCGCACCCTTCGTCGGCAGGGTGCGCGCGCCGGCCGGCTGCGTCTCCATGGCCGACACGGTGGTCATGCAGACGCCCACGGGACACCGGGGCATCGGCACGAGCCAGGTCCAGGGCAACACCGTCCAGTTCGTGGTGCCGCTCGACAAGCTGCATGTCGGCAAGCCCAAGGACCAGCCGCTGATCACGCTTTGGGCCACCAGCACGCTCGGCGGCGTGACCGACCACGCCCCCAACCGCGAGGCCGGGGACGATTGTGCGGAGCCACAGGTGACCACGGAGACCCTAGTGCAGGGGCGGGTCGCCATCACGGGCGGCATCGCCTTCGTCAGCAGCACCAGCTTCACCGGCGCCATCGGCCCCGCCGCCGGCTACGCGATGACCATCGCCGACGCGGCCTGCCAGTCGGCGGCGATCGGCGCCGGCTTCACCAACACCAACGGCATCCATGCCTGGCTGACCAACGTCACCCGCAATCCCGCCTCGTTCATCTCCCCGGCCGGGTTCGGGCCGATCCAGAGGCCGGACGGCACGGTGGTCGCGAACAGCACCTTGGACTTTCAAAACTGCGACCCCTCCACCGGCAACCAGTGCCTGCTCGCCCCGATCATCACGGACATCAACGGCAACCTGAACATGGGCAACTTCGTCTGGACCGCCACGCTGCCCAACGGCACCAATCCGGGTGGCTCGCTGCTGGACTGCAACGGCTGGACCTCGGGTGACGGCGGCGCCAACGGCTACGGCGGCGTGTCCAGCGAAACCAATGCCGGCTTCACGAGCGGGGTCATGGACAGCTGCAGCAACGCCCATCCCGTCCTGTGCGTCCAGTTCAACTAGCGTAGCGTCACCCACCGACAGCCGACGGCGAGGGGGAAGGCTCGTTGCGCCGCATCATCATGCTCTGCAATGCGACGGCTCTCGCCGCGGCGATGCAGGCGTAACCGCATCGCACTCGATGACCGTAACGAATGGACCACGGGGCAAGCATCACAGCGGACCCACTGCGGCGCCGGGCCATTGCTCGCTCGCGCCGACGGGCGGGAGATGCCGATCGAGCGCCGCGAGCGCCTCGCGGCCGCGGAACCGGGCATGCCGGCCCAGCGCCTGCTCGATCCGCAGGCCCTCGTTCCACTTCGCCATCCGCTCCGAGCGGCTGAACGAGCCGACCTTGAGCTGATCGGCGCCCCAGCCGACGGCGAGGTGGACGATGGTCACGTCCTCGCTCTCGCCCGAGCGGGCGGAGACGATTCCGGCCATGCCGAAACGGCGCGCGGCGTCCCAGGCGGCGCGGGTCTCGGTCAGCGTGCCACGCTGGTTGGGCTTCAGCAGCACGGCCGTGCAGGCACCGGTGTGGGCGGCCGCCCGCACCCGGCCGGCATCCGACACCAGGAAATCGTCGCCGACCACGAGGCAGCGGCCGCGTGCCTGCCGGGTGAAGGCAACGAAGCCCTGCGGGTCGTCCTCGGCCAGCGGGTCCTCGATCGAGACGATCGGGTAGCGGTCGAGCCAGCCCGAGAGCAGCTCGATCATCCCGCCGGTGTCCAGCTCACGGCCGTCGCGGGCGAGGCGGTAGCGGCCCTCGCGGCCGAACTGGCTGGCGGCGACGTCGAGCGCGATCGCCACCTCGTCCCCCGGCCGGAAGCCGGCGCGCTCGATCGCGCGCGCGAGCATCGCCAGAGCGGCCTCGTTGTCCGCGAACTCCGGCCAGTAGCCGCCCTCGTCGGCGACGCCCTTGAGCAGGCCGTGCTCGGCGAGGAGCAGGCCGGCGGCGCGGTAGACCTCGGCCGTCCAGTCCAGCGCCTCGGCGAAGCTCGCCGCACCCGGGCAGACGACGAGAAAGTCCTGGATGTCGAGCCGGCCGGCCGCATGTGCGCCACCACCGAAGATCTGGATCTCCGGCAAGGGCAGGCTGCAGGCCTCGGGGCCGCCCAGATGGCGCCAGAGCGGCAGGCCCATGGCCGCCGCGGCCGCATGCGCCGCCGCCATCGAGACCGCCAGCGTGGCGTTGCCGCCGAGCCGGCTCTTGCCGGGCGTGCCGTCGAGCTCGACCAGGCGGGCGTCGAGCGCCGCCTGGTCGGCGGCGTCGAGACCGCACACGGCCGGCCCGATCACCCGCTCGACATTGGCCACCGCGCGGGTCACGTCGTGGCCGCCGAAGCGCTGGCCGCCGTCGCGCAAGTCCAGCGCCTCGCCACTGCCGGTCGAGGCCCCGGCCGGGGCGATGGCCCGGCCGACCGCGCCGCCGGCGAGCGCGATCTCAGCCTCGACCGTCGGCCGGCCGCGGCTGTCCCACACCCGCCGGCCGGTGACGCGGACGATGGCCGTGCCCGTCACAGGCCCAGCTCCACGGACCAGGCCTCGCCGATCGTGGTCAGACGTTCGGTCGGCGTCTCGAGGAAAGTCGCTGCCACCCTGCGGACCCGCTCCTTGTCGGCTGCCGCCTCGATATACTCGACCGGCGACTTGCCGTCGACGCGGGCGAGGAACAGGCCGGGCAGCAGCGCCGCGGCGCGGGCCTCGAGCTCGCGGCGGGGCTCCCACAGGTCGCCGCCGAGATAGCTTGCCGCCAGCGCCTCGAAGCAGGCGAGCAGGCCGGCGGCGGCATCCGGCACCCACAGGCACTTCAGCAGCAGATGGTTCAGGCAGAAGGCGAGATCGAAGGCCGGGTCGCCGTACCACGCGCATTCGGCGTCGAGGAACACCGGACCCTGCGGGCCCAGCAGGATGTTCTTGGGGCTGACGTCGCCGTGCACGAGGGCGAGCTTGGTCGTGGCCGTGCGCCGGGCGAGCCGGCCGAGGGCGGGGGCGAGGCCGGGATGCGCGCGTGCCGTCGCCAGCAGGTACGGCTCGAGGCGGATGTCGTGGAAGATGGCATCGGTCGGGAACCGGGTGGCGATCGCATCGCGCCGCGCCGTCGCCGCATGGATCCGCTGCAGCCGCCGGCCCACCTGGGCGGCGACCACCGGGTCGGCCTCGCCGTCGCGCAGCACCTGCTTCCACAGCCGGTAGCGGTCGGGCGGCAGGTGACGCATGACGATGGCCCCAGCGGCCTGATCGTAGTACAGGATCTCGGGCACGGCGCCGGGCTCGAGCGTGCCGGCGAGGTGCAGCCAGGCAGCCTCGTAGGCGCTGCGCTCCACCGGAGCGCGCCAGTCGGCCTTGACCTTGAGCTGGGCGAGGGCGCGCTTGACGCAGACCGGGCCGATGCCCGGCAGATCGACGCGCCAGATGTCGGACGAGACGCCGCCCGTCAGCGGTCGGCCGTCGGGCTCCGTCGCGAAATCGAGCAGGGCGCCACGGCGCAGCACCGCCAGGATGTCGTTCGGCACCCGCCCCATACGTGCAACCGCCAGCTGGCTTCCCGACCCGGACAATCTAGCAGGATGGTCCGGCCCCGGCCATGTCTTTGCGCTGCCCCTGGACCGTCGGCGGGCCGCGCCCTAGCTTCGTGCCCTGGCTTCGAACGGCTTTGGGGAGAAGGGGCTTGCCGAGGATCATTTCCGGGCTCGCCGTGGCGCTGGCCATGGTCGGGCCGGCGCAGGCGCAGCAGCTCGCGGCGACCCTGGACGCCGTGACCGCCGACGGCGTGGGCGCGCCGATCGGCACGGTCACCGTGGCGCCGTCCGATGGTGGCGCCACGTTCACGGTCCGTCTGCAGGGCCTCCAGCCCGGTCCCCATGGCTTCCACGTGCATGCCGACGGCAATTGCGGGCCGGGCCACGGCGCCGACGGCAAGATGGCCGCGGCCATGCAGGCCGGCGGCCATTGGGATCCGGCCGGGACCAAGAAACATCTCGGCCCCGACGGCGAAGGGCACCTGGGCGACCTGCCGGTGCTGGAGGCGCAGGCCGACGGGACCGTGAGCGCGACGGTGGTGGCGCCGCGGATCCGGGATGTCGAGGCGCTGCGCGGCAAGGCGCTGATGGTGCATGCCGGTGGTGACAACTACAGCGATCAGCCCAAGCCCCTGGGCGGCGGCGGCGCCCGCGTCGCCTGCGGTGTGCTCGGCTAGCTAGGTGCCGCTAGCTGTCGACGCGGCGCCAGGCCTCGTCCTGCCAGGTGTAGGCCGGCATCTGCGCGACCTGCGTCGGCGTGAGCTGGATCGCGAAGCCATCGCCCTGGCTGGCCGGCACCAGGGCCGCCACCTCGAGGGCCGCGATCTTGCCGGCTTGGCCCTGGATCGGGGCGAAGGCCACCATGGCGCGCGCGGCGCCGCTCGTCTCGTCGACGGCCAAGGCGCGGATGGTGCCGATCTGGGCGCTGGTCCCGTCGCGCACCGGTTTGCCGGTCAGATCCTCCGGCCGGTAGCCGGCGGGCAGCGCTTCGGGCGCATTCTGCGGCAGTGGCCGCAGCTCCGACGGCGCCACGGGGTTGACCGTGTCCCGCCCCGATGGCGCTGCTGCCGCCCCTTTCACCGCCTCGTCGACGATCTCGCGGACCCGCTCCGCGTCGCGGGCCTGATCGGCCTCGACACCCTGCAGCGCTTCCTCGACGATGCTCGACGGCGAAGTCTGCGCCGCCACCGGCACGACGCCGCCGAGCAGCAAGACGGTGGCCAGTGGCAGGGCGTGGCGGCGCCTGACCCATGCGCGCATGGTGTGAACTCCTTGTCTGGCGCGGCGTCGGCCGCATCGATGCCTCATGCAACACCCATGCCTCGGCACGGGTTGCAGATCTCGGCCCGCGGACCCTCGCCCGGAAGGTCCGGGGCCGCTACCTTGTCACAGATGTTGTGTCGAACCCGCCGCGGGAAACCCCGATGAGCTTCCATCCGTCCGTCTGCCCGCACGACTGCCCGTCCGTTTGCGCACTGGAGGTCGAGCGGCGCGACGACGGCAAGCTCGGCAAGATCAGGGGCTCCAACCGCATCGCCTACACGGCCGGGGTCATCTGCGCCAAGGTCGCACGCTACCACGAGCGCTTCCACCATCCCGACCGGCTGGCCTACCCGCTGCGGCGCACCGGCGCCAAGGGCTCCGGTCAATTCGCGCGCATCGGGTGGGACGAGGCCCTGGACGAGATCGCCGAGAACCTGCTGCGTGTCGAGCGGCGTCATGGCGCCGAGGCGGTCTGGCCCTACTGGTATGCCGGGACGATGGGGCTCGTGCAGCGCGACGGCATCCAGCGCCTGACCCACGTCAAGAAATACTCGCGGTTCAAGAGCACGATCTGCGTCATGCTCTCCGACACCGGCTTCAAGGCGGGTCACGGGCGCCGCAGCGGCGTGCCGCCGACCGAGATCGGGCCGCATTCCGATCTGGTCGTGATCTGGGGCTGCAACCCGGTGCACACCCAGGTCAACATGATGTCGCACATCGCGCGCGCCCGGAAGGAGCGTGGCGCCAAGCTCGTCGTGGTCGATCCCTACCGCTCGTCGACGGCCGAGCAGGCCGACATGCACCTGGCCTTGCGGCCGGGGACGGACGGGGCGCTGGCCTGCGCGGTCATGCACGTGCTGTTCGCCGAGGGCATGGCCGACCGGGACTATCTCGCGCGCTACAGCGACGTGCCGGACGAGCTCGAGCGGCACTTGGCGACGCGCACGCCGGGCTGGGCCGCCGCGATCACCGGGCTTTCCGTCGAGGCGATCGAGGCCTTCGCGCGCCTCTATGGGCGCACGCCGCGCAGCTTCCTTCGCCTCGGCCACGGCTTCACCCGCTCGCGCAACGGTGCGGCGGCGATGCACGCCGCGTCCTGCCTGCCGGTGGTGAGCGGTGCCTGGCAGCATCCGGGCGGCGGTGCGCTCTACGGCCAGGGCGACCTCTACCGCCTCGACAAGACGATGATCGAGGGGCTCGACGCGTGCGATCCAGGCGTGCGCCAGCTCGACCAGTCGCAGATCGGGCCGATCCTCGCCGGCGAGCCCGGCGCTCTCGCCGGCGGCGGGCCGGTGCACGCGCTCTTGATCCAGAACACCAACCCGATGTGCATCGCCCCCGATCTCGGCAAGGTGCATCGCGGTTTCGCGCGCGACGATCTGTTCGTCGCGGTGCACGAGCAGTTCCTGACCGACACCGCGCGCATGGCCGACATCGTCCTGCCGGCGACGATGTTCCTCGAGCACGAGGACATCTACACCGCCTCGGCGCACGGTAACCTGCAGGTGCACAAGGCGATCTTCCCGGCCTATGCCGAGTGTCGCCCGAACCATGCCGTGATCGCCGGGCTGGCCAGCCGGCTGGGCGCCGCGCATCCTGGCTTCGGCCTGAGCGCCTGGGCGCTGATCGAAGATCTGTGCCGGCGCTCCGGCGTGCCCGATCCGGAGACGATCCATGTGCAGGGCGGCTGGACCGTCGAGCCCGACTTCCGCACCGCCCACCATCTGGACGGCTTTGCGACCCCCGACGGCCGCTTCCGCTTCAAGCCCGACTGGAACGCGCTCGGGCCGCGCGGGCACGAGATGCCGCCCTTGCCCGACCACATGCGCTCGACCGACGAGGTCACCGCCGCCAAGCCCTTCCGCCTGGTGGCGGCGCCGTCGCGGCAGTTCCTGAACTCGACCTTCACCGAGATGCCGACCTCGCTGCAGCGCGAGGCGCGGCCCACCGCCCGGCTGCATCCGGCGACGCTGGCCGCGCTCGGCCTCGTCGACGGCGACCTCGTCCGCATCGGCAACGAGCGCGGCAGCCTCACCCTGCACGCCAAGGGCCAGCCCGACCAGCACGCGGACACGGTCGTGGTCGAGAGCATCTGGCCCAATCGCCACTGGGCCGGCGGCGTCGGCATCAACCTGCTCCTCGGCGCCGATCCGGCCCCGCCCAATGGCGGCGCCGCCATCCACGACACGGCGGTCTGGCTGGAGGCGGTGCGGCAGGAGGCGAAGCCGGAGCGCGCGGACATGGTGGCGGCCTAGCGGGGCGCAGCCCGCCGTCGATCGCCGTGGCGCGGTCAGCAATGGTCGCGCTGCATGCCGAGATGGCTGGACGCGGGCCAGCCGGTCGAGAATGGCGCCCCGTTCGAGCGTCTCCGTGCCCCCTCTGGTCACGCGAGGTCGGGACGGACCGTCGTGCCGGCTACGGTCAGGCGAACATCGTGCCGGCATCGTGCTCGAGCCGGTCGAAGACCGGTTGCAGCACCTCCAGGTGAAAACACTTCTCGTCGACGAACTCCTCGCGCCGCTCCACGCCCAACTCGGCGGAGTGGCCGAGCCGAGCAATCGGGTAGGGCATCCGCTTGCGGCACGCCTGAAGGAAGGTCCGGGCCTGCTGGTCCGTCATGTGGTTGCGGCGGGCCGGGCCGGCAGTCGGCCCGCTGTAGTGGCCGATGTCGAAGACCTCCAAAAACACGCTACCGCCCAGGTGACGCGAGATCGAGGCAGAACCGCCATGCGCATGCTCGATCGAGCTGATCAGGTACGATTTGATCGCCACCTCTTCTGCCCCTTTCGCGCGCAGCTCACGCGCGTGAGCGATGAAGTTGGCGACATCGGGGTTCTTGTATCTTGCTGGCTTGGCCTCGACGACATGCTTGTTGTAAAAGATCCTGGCTTGATCTTGAACCGTCCGCTTCACGCTGGTGACATGGACAGTCAGCAGGCCAGCCTCAGCCGCTATCTGTCTGACCAGATGCTGGGAGAACTCGCTGATCGGCAGGCCCAGCAATTGGACACGTGCCGCACTCGCATGGTGATGTGAACTATGGGGGTGAGGCAAAGTCATCGTCTTGTCCGAACTTGCCCGAATGGGCTCAGTTTATCTCCCAAAGACTGCTCCTCGGCTGACTTTCGGTCAATCCCGCTGCTTGCCCGCAGGCGCCGCGTGAAGAATTCTCAAATCAGTCGCCGCGGCCGCGAATTGCGACGCCATGGCCGGTCGTCCTCCGTCGCGAGGATACCTGCTGCTTCGGCGGTCGGGCGACGACGAGCGTGGCCCGCTGCCCGGTCAATCGGAGGTGGTCCGGACGGCGTCCGCCTCGCTCCCTTGGACCAGGGTTGGCAGGCGCGCGATGTGGGTGATAGCGTTCTCC
>JBDHTW010000008.1:0-83950 GCA_039808865.1 Geminicoccaceae bacterium | reverse complement strand
TGCTCCCGATCCGGCCGCATCATGCACACCTGCTAGACGAGCCGGGCCCGCCCGCCAAGAGGGCAGCGGGCATCGCCACGCGCTCAACCAGGGCCGGGCTCGAGACCGGCGTCACGGGCGATCAACCGGGCGATGGCGGACCAGTCCTGCATCGTGCCGCCCTGCGCGACCAGCGCCAGCAGCCGATCGTGGACGAGGCTGGCAGCGGCATCGGCACCTGCGGATCGCGCGCCGCGGCCAACGCGAGGCGGACGTCCTTGAGTCCCAGCGGGGCGAGGAAGCCAGCCGGCGCGAAACGCTGCTCGGCGATCAGCGATCCGTAGACCCGATGGGCCGGGGCCGGGAACAGTGGCGAGGTCAACAGCTCGACATAGGCCTTGCGGTCGATGCCGGCCTTGGCCACCAACGCCACCGCCTCGCTCAAGGACTCGATGAGCACGGCCAGCAGGAAGTTGCCGCTGAGCTTGATCAGGTTCGCGGCCGAGGGCGTGTCGCCGACATGGAAGGTCCACTGGCCGATGGCCTCGAACACCGGGGCAGCGACGAAGCGTTGCCCGGCGGCAGCGTGGGCCGCCGTGAGCCGCTCCGCCAGGGCGACGCTGATCGTGCTCATTGAGATGTGCACCGCGCCTGGGCGAAGGGTTGCGACGACACCAGCCTCGCCGAGCCCGATTCCTTCGGCGGCGATGTCGTCCGCGAGCATGGTGATCACCGCCTGCCCGAGGCAGGCTTCGGCGAACGTCCCGGCAACGCGTGCACCCCTATCGACCAGTGCTGCCGATTTCTCGGGCGACCGGTTGTACACGGTGACCGTGTGGCCAGCCGCCACGAGATTGGTCGCCATCGCGGCGCTCATCTGGCCGAGACCGATGAAACCGACCTGCATTCCCAGTTCCACGCCGCACGAGGAATTTGGATGGGACTGCATGAGACGCAGCCGGGTGCTTCAAGTGGCTCCCGGGCTCACTGCAAACTCATGCCATGCCCTTGGGGCGCGCGTCCGGTGACCACGGATTGTCGCTCGTCGCGCCGTCGACAGCGATTCCGTGCTCCCGGCACGCTCAGCGACAGGGGCGCATGGGTCGGGAAGGGCAGGGTTCTCCCTGCCGTCGGCACGAGGATTGCCCCCGATGCCGAGGACCGGTGCCATCCCGCGGCGAGCACCATCGTTCAGCCAAATCGTCGACGTTCTCCGCGTTCTCTGGCTTGAAGGTGGACGCGCCGCGTCAGAGCGGCTTGGGGATCTGGGTGGGGTAGGGGGCGAAGCCGCAGTCGGCCTTGATGGTGGAGTTGGCGGCGCGGCCGGCCTTCATCATCCGCTCGCCGAGCTTGGTGTCACGGGCGTGCGCGGCGTAGGTGGCGGTGCTGCCCATCATCACCCAGCGCGCACTCAAGGTCAGCGCCTCGGCGACGTCCGGCCGCTCGGAGCTTGCCGCCTGCTGCGCGATCGAGGCGATCCAGCGCGACAGCGCGTGGCTGCGCTGCGAGACCGTATGGCCGGGGTAGTAGCGCTTCCACCCCTGCTTCATCTTGAGCAATTCTGTGCAGTAGGTCGGCTCCGGCTTCGGCATGCCGGTCGCCACCGCATGGTCCGTGCAAACCAGAAGCAGAACGATAGCGATGCAGCTGGCACCGACGAGGCATGTGTTCCTCATGTTCCTCACCTTCGGAAGAGTTGGCGTCAAAAACATGCGGTACGGGCTCACTCGATGCCGCCCATCGACTCCTTAACAACGTCGCCCATAACGTTGCCGACCTCGTTTGGACCGCCCGAGATCCACAGGATGACGTTGGTCTGTGGATTCATGATGTAGAGTATGCCCCAATTCGACATGACGGCGACGGCACCTCCATTGCCGTTGGTCCCGGTGGCCCAGTTGACAGAGCCGTCGGGCGCATAATAGACGAGATTGCCGTCGTCCTGCATGATCAGGTAGGAACCTGCCGGACCTTGGGAGAGCTTCGTCGGAACATGGTTGCCGAGAATTTCCAGCTCACCATTGGCATTGACGAGCAGATGATACCCACCCTCCTTGTCACCGTCGTTTACCGCGAACGGAGAGTTCATGAGCTTGGACTGGACGAGGCCCTGGTTGGATTGGAGTGTATTGCCCTCGCACAGCACCGGCCCACGATAGCTGTTGGTCGATGTCGACCAGAGTGCCGACGATCCCTGATAGATGACGAGGTTGCCATCCGACTGCAGTGTCAACGTCGCCCCTGGATTGCCTGCGGTATTGCTGGCCCACAGCGCCGGTTGGTCAGGGGCGGGATACTGCACGAAATTGCCGTCTCCCTGCATGATCAGGTAGGAGCCGGCCACTGGTGTCTTGGCCAGCGACCACGCGTAGTTGCTCATCACGTTCGTGGTCAGGCCCGGGAATATCCACATGCTGCAGGGCAGGCCACCAGGCGGCATGTTCCACAGCACGCCGACACCGTCCCCGAACATGTCGAGTTCGTACTGGCCGTTGCTCGACATGAGATACTGGTTGGCGTTCAGTTGCTGACCGGCACCCAGGCCGGTACCGAGGTTCTGCGCACCGGAGCCGCTGCGCGACAGCGGCGCATGGGTCGGGAACGGCACGGTTGCCCGCGCCGCGTCCGCAAGAGCGACGCCAAAGAGACAGACAAGCAAAAGAGTGGCGCCCGACTGGCGGGCACGACGAATCCGATCGCGCAGCTGCACAGCTTGTTTCCCCCAACAGCATCGCCGTATTGGAGCGGGATCGGTTATTGCCTTCTGCTGAACCGCCCACTTGTGGAAGCCGTTAACAGCGTGCGAACGGCAGTCAAGATGATATCGCCCTTCGGTTGCGGATATGCCGCGCATACGACTCACAGACGGTATATTCCGATCCGTTGTCGGGTCGACGATTGTTTGTTTTAGACATTAGAGTTGAACTGCCGAAGACATATCAGCGTAAGCCGTAGCGCTGAACCGGGGCTCGCACGCGGTGGCCGGTGTCGCCTGTCCGGTTCAGAGCCCGTCCTGCTATGGCGCCTGTCGCACCCGTCCCGACGCGGCCGGGCTCAGACCGTGCCCTTGCCGGCATCCGAGCCCTTCTTGGCCTGACGGGAGCGCAGCCACCAGAGAACGCTCAGACTGGTGCCGATCACGACCAGCGACAGGGCCGTGGTCAGGGTGCCCAGCGCATAGATCACCGGCGTGGTGGCGTTGGTCTGCATCGCCTGCAGCTCGAGCGGCAGGGTGTTCAGCGCACCCAGCGCCTGCGAGCTGCGGGCGAGCTCGTCGTAGGAGAGGGTGAAGCCGAACAGGGCGACGCCGACCAGCGAGGGCAGCACGATCGGCAGGACGACGTGGCGGACGGTCTGCACCGGCGAGGCGCCGAGGTCGCGCGCCGCTTCCTCGAAGCGCTTGTCGAAGCGGTTGAACACCGCGAACATGATCAAAAGGCCGAAGGGCAGGGTCCAGGTCAGATGCGCGCCCAGGCCCGAGCTCCACCAGTTGCGCTCGATGCCCAGCATCTCGAACAGGGCACCGATGCCCAAGGAGACCACCACCGAGGGCATGATCAGGCTGGCGACGGCGACGTAGAACAGCGCGCTGGCGCCGGCGAACCGTTGGCGGAACCCCAGCCCGGCGAGGAAGGACAGCGTCACCGTCAGCAGCATGACGATGAGGCCCAGCTTCAGCGAGCGGTCGAAGCTGCCGCCGATGTCGCCGATCGACTGCGGCTGGAACACCTGCGCGAACCAGTAGGTGCTCACCCCCTGCATCGGGAACACGAGCCCGCCGGTCGGGCCCTGGAAGGACAGCACGGTGATGGTGATGGTCGGGCCGTAGAGGAAGAGGACGAACAGGGCGAACAGGACGGCCAGGAGGACGAAGCTCTTGGGATGGGTCTCGCGCAGCATGGCTCAGAGCTCGCGGCGCACGTCGACGATCCTGCCCAAGGCGACGATCATCAGGATCACGGTGAGCAGGAGGACCATGGCGTTGGCGGCGGCCGGCGGGAACTGCAGGTAGCTGAGCTCGGTCGCGATCGACTTGCCGATCGAGGCGACCTTGCCGCCGCCCAGCACGTTCACGGTCACGAAGTCGCCCATGACGATGGTGATGACGAAGATCGAGCCGATGACGATGCCGGGCTTCACCAGGGGCAGGATGACGTGGCGGATGGTCTGCCACTCCGTGGCGCCGGCATCGGTCGCGGCCTCGATCAGCGACTTGTCGATCCGGACCATGGAGTTGAAGATCGGCACGATCATGAACAGCGTGTAGAGATGGATGAAGCCCAGGATCACCGAGAAGTCGGAGTAGAGCAGCCATTCCTGCGGCTGGTCGACGATGCCCAGCGACAAGAGTGCCGAGTTGATGACGCCGTTGCGGCCGAGAAGCGGAATCCACGAGATCATGCGGATCACGTTGCTGGTCCAGAACGGGATCGTGCACAACAAGAACAGCGTCATCTGCCAGCTCAGCGAGCGGACATAGAAGGCAAGGAAGTAGGCGATGGCGAAGCCCAGCACGAGCGTGATCAGCCAGACGATCAGGCAGAACTTGAGCGTGCTGAGATACGTATCCCAGGTCACCTGCTCGGAGAACACGTCGACATAGTTCTGCAGGCTGAACGCAGGGATCAGCATGTCGTAGGCTTCGTAGTCGAAGAAGCTCACGGCCATGACCAGCAGAATCGGGACGACGAAGAACAGCAGGAAGACGAGCGCCATCGGCGCGACGAGCAGGTAGGGGGCGAGGCCACCGCCACCGGCCTTGCGTTTGGGGGACGCCGCCGGCGGGGCTTCCGCCAGCGGCAGGACGGTGGTCAGGGCCTCGCGCATCGGCTTCGGCTCAGGCGGCGACGAACTCGTTCCATTTGCGGACCATGTACTTGTCCTCGTCCATGACGGTGTTCCACACCGCCACGGCACCCATCCGCTCGTAGAACGAGCCGCCGTCGCGGATCTCGCCGGCCTTGGCGATCACCTCGCCGGTCGGCGAGAGGATGTCCTTCTCGGCGGGCTTGCCTTCCATCCAGTAGGCCCATTCGTACGGCTGCATGTTCTGCTGCGCCGTCGACAGCACCGCCGAGTAGTAGCCCTGACGGTTCAGGAAGCCGCCGGCCCAGCCGGACAGGAACCAGTTCACGAACTCGTAGCACGCATCCAGCGTCTTGCCCTCGACATGGGTCGGGATGCCGAGCCCGGCGCCCCAGGCGCGGTAGCCCTCCTTGAGCGGCTGGTACTTGCAGGCGATGCCCATCTGCCGGACCTTGGTCACCGCCGGCGACCACATCGACTGGATGACGACCTCGCCCGAGGCCATCAGGTTGACGCTCTCGTTGAACTCCTTCCACAGCGCGCGGAACTGGCCGGCCTTTTTCAGCTCGATCATGAAGGCGATCGTCTTGTCGATCTCCTCCTTGGTCATGTTGCCCATGTCGGCGTAGGTGACGACGCCGCTGGCCTGCGCGACCTGTCCGGCATCCATGATCCCGATCGCCGGGATGTTGAGGATCGATGCCTTGCCCTTGAACTTGGGGTCGGCGAGCTGGGCCCAGCTCTCGATCGGCACGTCGATCAGGTCGGGCCGGATGCCCAGCGTGTCGGCGTTGTAGACCGTCGGGATCAGCGTCATGAACCCGGTCGGCTCGGCCGCGAACTCTTTGCTCTCGCCGCCGGTGAGGTAGCTGACCTTGATCGGGGCCACGCCGATGCGCGAGGTCTTGGTGCCGTCGGGAAGCTGGCCCTTGGTGAAGATCGGCACGATTTCGTCGTAGAGCTTGATCCTCTTGGCATCCATGCCCTTGAGATTGCCCGAGGGCACGATCTTCTTGAGCATCCAGTACTCGGAATCGAGCATGTCGAACGAGGTCGGCTGGGTCACCGCGCGCTTGACCACGTCGTCGGAGGTCAGCGTCGTGTACTGGATGGTGATCCCGGTATCTTCCTTGCACTTGTCCGCCAGCTCCTTGAACGCGTTGACGCCGGTGCCGGCGTAGCGGAGCGTGATCGGATCGTCGGCGTGCACGAACGGCGCCGGGAAGGTGCTCGCGGCGGCAGCGGCGGTGCCGAGCAGCGTCGCGCGCAGCACGTCGCGCCGGCTGATGCCGCTGCTGCGGTCGACGACGCGGTAGCTCGTCAGAGACATGCGATTCCCTCCTCGTTCTTTCCGGATGCGCGCGGTTGGAGCTCAGGCGGCAAGGGGCCGCGCGGCCGCGCGCGGCCAGCTCAGGCTGACCCTCTGGCCCGCCGTGACCGGCGCCGCATCGAAGGCGCGCTCGTCCAACAGCACCTCGACCTGGCGGCCGCCGGGCGCGGCCAGGCGGACCTGCACCGACGTGCCTTGATACTCGACCAGCGCCACCGCGGCCTCGAATCCGATCTCGCCATCGCCGGGGGCGCGGAGCGTGGCCCGGTCGGTGCGCAGCGCCACCTCGCCGCGGCCGAGGCCGAGCAGATCGCCCGGCACCACGTTGTGGCCGCCGATGAACCGGGCGATGAACGCGGTCTCCGGCTCGTTGAACACGGCACGCGGCGCGCCCGCCTGGACGATCTTGCCGCCGTTCATCACCACCATGATGTCGGCCAGCGCCATGGCCTCGTCCTGGCCATGGGTGACGTGGACGAAGGTGAGGCCGGTCTCGGCCTGCAGCTTCTTCAGCTCCTCGCGCATCTGCACGCGCAAGAACGGGTCCAGCGCCGAGAGCGGCTCGTCGAGCAGCAGCACGCGCGGGTTGGTGATCAGCGCCCGGGCCAGGGCCACGCGCTGCTGCTGACCGCCGGAGAGCTGCGCCGGCAGCCGCTCGGCGTACTTCTCCATGTGCACGCGCTCGAGCATCCGCTCCGCCTGCCGCCGGCGCTCGGCCTTGGGCACGCCGCGCATGTGCAGGCTGAAGGCGACGTTGTCGACGCAGCTCAGATGCGGGAACAGGGCGTAGGACTGGAACATCATCGCCGTGCCGCGGCGGACCGGCGGCAGATCGTTGACGACCGCGTCGCCGATCAGCACGTCGCCCTCGCTGACATGCTCGTGGCCGGCGATCATCCGCAGCGTGCTGGTCTTGCCGCAGCCGGACGGCCCGAGCAGGCAGCAATAGCTGCCGTCCGGGATCTTCAGGCTGATCGTGTCGACCGCGCGCGTCGTGCCGTAGATCTTGCTGACGCCGGCGAGTTCGACACTGGCCATCTGCTGCGCAACCCCGTTGCCGGACAGGTTCCCCGACGAATGCTCCCAGCAAGTCATATGCCAGGGAAGTCGGTGCCGCACCTTCGTGCGTGCGCCGCTGGCCGAACCATGCAACATCCTGCGTACACCGACGGCAGAGCTTGGCGGCATGCCCAACAATGCGGCATGATGTAGGGTCATGGCTCGCCCGCGGCTGCTCCATGGCCGCTGGCTTCATGTTTGCTTTGAAAATGCTTCAGATTGCCCCGCGATTTCGCGATCGAGCGGCGTGATTTATCAACGAAACGCCTGACGGGTGCGCCCCGGCGAGGCGGGAGGTAAGAAGAATGAGCTCGGGTGAGCAGCGGGGTCGGTTGACGACCCACGTTCTCGACACCACGACCGGCCGCCCGGCGGCGGGTCTGCGCATCGATCTCGAGCGGATCGACGGCGAGACCCGGCACCGGCTCGCGAGCGTGGCCACCAATGCCGACGGGCGCTGCGACGCGCCGTTGTTGCAGGGCGCGCAACTCGTGCCGGGCAACTACGAGCTGCTCTTCCACGTCGGCGACTACCTGCGCGGCCTCGGCCTCACGCTGCCCGAGCCGCTGTTCCTCGATCTGGTGCCGATCCGCTTCGGCATCGCCGCCACCGACCAGCACTACCACGTGCCGCTGCTGGTCTCGCCCTTCGGCTACTCGACCTATCGCGGCAGCTGATCGGCCGCGGGGCGCGCGTCCACCCTGGCAAGGCAGAACGATGAAGCCAGCAATCCATCCCGTCGACGAAGTGCTGCCCGTACCCAAACTCGTGACCCTCGGGTTGCAGCATGTGCTGGTGATGTACGCCGGTGCTGTCGCCGTACCGCTGATCGTGGGCCGGGCCTTGGGCCTGTCGCCGCAGGACGTGGCGATCCTGATCAGCGCCGACCTGTTCGCCTGCGGCATCGCCACGCTGGTCCAGACCGTGGGCTTCCCCGGCGTCGGCATCCGCCTGCCGGTGATGATGGGGGTCACCTTCGCCTCGGTCGGACCGATGCTGGCGATGGCCGGCAACGCCGATGTCGGCCTGCTCGGCATCTACGGTGCGGTCATCGCCGCCGGCATCTTCGGTGTCCTGGTCGCGCCCTTCGTCAGCCGTCTGCTGCCCCTGTTCCCACCCGTGGTCACCGGCACGATCATCCTGGTCATCGGCATCTCGCTGATGCGGGTCGGCATCAACTGGGCCGGCGGTGGTCTGCCCACGCTCACCAAGGTGATCGACGGCCAGAGCTACAGCTTCGTCAATCCGGCGTATGGCGAGCTCGGCGGACTGGGCATCGCGCTGTTCGTGCTCCTCGTCATCCTGGCGCTGACCAAGTACGGCAAGGGCTTCGTCGCCAACGTGGCCGTGCTCCTGGGCATCGTCGCCGGCTCGGTGCTGGCGGCATTGCTGGGGCGGATGAACTTCGACAAGGTCGCGGCGGCGCCGATGTTCGACATCATCTACCCGTTCCACTTCGGCCTGCCGACCTTCGATGTCGTGGCGATCGCCACCATGTGCCTGGTGATGATCGTGGTCATGATCGAATCGACCGGCATGTTCCTGGCCCTCGCCGACATGACGGAGCGGCCCCTGGACGAGGCCGCCCTGACCAAGGGGCTGCGCGCCGATGGTGTCGGCACGCTGATCGGCGGCATCTTCAACACCTTCCCCTACACCTCGTTCTCGCAGAACGTGGGCCTGGTCGGCGTCACCGGCGTGCGCTCGCGCTGGGTCACCGCGACGGGCGGCATCATCATGCTGCTGCTCGGGCTGCTGCCGAAGATGGCGGCTCTGGTCGAATCCGTGCCGGTGGTCGTCCTGGGCGGGGCCGGCCTGGTGATGTTCGGCATGGTCGCGGCCACCGGTACCCGCATCCTGGGCGCGGTCGACTTCCGCACCAACCGCCACAATCTGTTCATCGTGGCCCTGTCGATCGGCTTCGGCATGATCCCCCTGGTCGCGCCCAACTTCTTCAAGCAGCTGCCGCACGAGCTGCATCCGCTCCTGGAATCCGGCATCCTGCTGTCGGCGATCGCGGCCGTGCTGCTCAACCTGTTCTTCAACGGCATGGTATCCGGTGCCGAGGCGCGGGCGGCCGCTGCCGCCACCACGCACGGCGCCGAAGCCTGAGCCACGGCCGCCACCCTTGGGAGCCCGTTCGATGCGCGACCGCGTCCGCTTTCTTCTGGGCCACGAGCTGCGTGAGCTCGACCGTGTCGATCCGACACAGACAGTGCTCGATTGGCTGCGTTCGGCCGAGCGCCGGACGGGCACCAAGGAGGGTTGCAACGAGGGTGACTGCGGCGCCTGCACCGTCGTCGTCGCCCGCCCCGAAAATGGCCGGCTGACCTACCGCGCGGTCAATGCCTGCATCCAGTTCGTGGCGACGCTGGACGGCTGCCAGCTGCTCACGGTCGAGGATCTGAAGGGAACCGACGGCACGCTGCACCCGGTGCAGCAGGCGATGGTCGACTGCCACGGCTCGCAATGCGGCTTCTGCACCCCCGGCTTCGTGATGTCGATGTGGACGCTGACCCGGACGGCCGAGACGCTGCCGCCGGAAGAGGCGATCGACGACGCGCTCGCCGGCAATCTCTGCCGGTGCACCGGCTACGCGCCGATCGTCCGGGCGATGCGCCAGGCCTACGCGGCGGAGCCGCGCCGGGACGCGATCGAGACCTTCGCCGCCGATACCTGCGCGCGCCTCGAGGCGCTGGCCGACACGGAGACGCTGGTCGTCGGTGACGGCGAGCGGCGCTTCATCGCGCCGGCCACCGTCGAAGCGCTGGCCGAGCTGCTGCTGGCCGAGCCGAATGCCACGATCGTGGCCGGCAACACCGACGTCGGCCTGTGGGTCACCAAGCAGATGCGCCGCCTCGATTCGGTGGTGTATATCGGTCGCGTGCGCGAGCTGCAGACGATCGACGATTCGGGGGAGACCATCGAGATCGGCGCCGGCGTCAGCCATGCCGATGCGATGGGCGTGCTCGCCCGTCATTATCCGGACATGGGCGAGATGTGGCGGCGGTTCGCGTCGACGCAGATCCGCAATGCCGGCACCGTCGGCGGCAACGTCGCCAACGGCTCGCCGATCGGCGACGGCTCGCCGGCCCTGATCGCCGCCGGCGCCATCTTGCACCTGCGCCGCGGTGACGAGCGGCGGTCCATGCCGATCGAGGACTTCTTCGTCGCCTACGGCAAGCAGGACCGGCGCCCGGGGGAATTCGTCGAGCGCATCAGCGTGCCGAAGCCCAGGACGGGCAACCGGTATCGTGTCTACAAGATCAGCAAGCGGTTCGATCAGGACATCTCCGCGGTCCTGGGGGCCTTCCAGATCCGCCTCGACGGCGAGCAGGTGAGCGAGGCCCGGCTGGCCTATGGCGGGATGGCCGCCACGCCGAAGCGGGCGGCCAACGCCGAGGCCGCGCTCGTGGGCCAGCCGTGGACGGCCGCCAGCGTCGAGGCCGCGATGGCGGCCCTCGAGCGCGACTTCTCCCCGCTCACCGACATGCGGGCGTCCGCCGGCTACCGGCTCAAGGTGGCGCGCAACCTGCTCCGGCGTCTGCATGTCGAGACCACCAGCACGGCCGCGACCCGGCTCGTCGGCGACCGGAGCCTTGCCCATGTCTGATCTCGTGCACGGTGGCGCCCACGCCTCCAAGACCCACGACAGCGCGTTCCGCCACGTCACCGGCGAGGCGCTCTACATCGACGACATGCCGGAGCCGGCGGGCCTGCTGCACGTGCAGCTCGGCCTCAGCACCAAGGCGCACGCGCGGCTGCTCGACGTCGATCTTGCCGCCGTGCGCGCGGCGCCTGGCGTCGTCTGCGTGCTCACCGCTGCCGACGTGCCGGGCGAGAACGACGTCAGCCCGACGCACCGGCACGACGAGCCGTTGCTCGCCGTGGACCGGGTCGAGTTCGTCGGCCAGCCGATCTTCGCCGTGGCCGCGCGCACCCGCGAGCAGGCCCGGCGGGCCACGCGGCTGGCGAAGATCGAGTACGAGGAGCTGCCGGCGATCCTCGACGCCGAGGCGGCCATGCCGACCGGCACGCTGGTCACCGATCCGCTGACGCTGCGCCGTGGCGACGCCAAGGCCGCGATCGCCGCCGCGCCACGGCGGCTGAAGGGGCGGATGCGCATCGGCGGCCAGGAACATTTCTACCTGGAGGGGCACATCGCCCTGGCCGTGCCGGGCGAGCAGGACGAGGTCACGGTCTATGCCTCGACCCAGCACCCGAGCGAGATCCAGCACATGGTGGCGAAGGTGCTGGACGTGGCCTCGCACGCGGTCACGGTCGAGATCCGCCGCATGGGCGGCGCCTTCGGCGGCAAGGAGACGCAAGGCAACCTGTTCGCCTGCATCGCCGCCATCGTCGCCAAGAAGACCGGCCGCGCCGCCAAGGCCCGCCCCGACCGCGACGACGACATGGTCGTCACCGGCAAGCGGCACGATTTCGTCGTCGACTACGAGGTCGGCTTCGACGACGACGGCCGCATCCAGGGCCTGGAGATGCTCTATGCCGCGCGCTGCGGCTGGTCGTCGGATCTGTCCGGCCCGGTCACCGACCGTGCTCTGTTCCACGCCGACAACTGCTACTGGCTGCCGGCGGCCGAGCTGCGCTCGCTGCCGCTGAAGACCAACACCGTCTCCAACACCGCCTTTCGCGGCTTCGGCGGGCCGCAGGGCATGGTCGGCGGCGAGCGGGTGCTGGAGGAGGTCGCGTTCGCGGTCGGCCTCGACCCGCTCGAGGTCAGGAAGCGCAACTTCTACGGCGTGGGCGAGCGCAACGTCACGCCCTACCATCAGACCGTCGAGGACAACGTCATCCACGAGCTGGTGGCCGAGCTGGAGCGGACCGCAGGCTACGCCGCCCGGCGGGAGGAAATCCGCGCCTTCAACGCGACCAGCCCGGTCCTCAAGCGCGGCCTGGCGCTGACGCCGGTCAAGTTCGGCATCTCGTTCACGCTCACCGCCTACAACCAGGCCGGTGCCCTCGTGCACGTCTACACCGACGGCAGCGTGCACCTGAACCACGGTGGCACCGAGATGGGGCAGGGGCTCCACACCAAGGTGGCGCAGGTGGTGGCGGAGGAGTTCCAGATCGACGTCGACAAGGTGCGGATCACCGCCACCACCACCGGCAAGGTGCCCAACACCTCGGCCACGGCGGCGTCCTCGGGCACCGACCTCAACGGTCAGGCGGCACGTGCCGCCGCGCAGGCGATCAAGAGCCGGCTGATCGATTTCGCCGCCGAACACTGGTCGGTGCCGCGCGACCAGATCGAGTTCCTGCCCAACCGGGTGCGGATCGGCAACCAGGAGATCCCGTTCCGGGCCTTGATCTGGCAGGCCTACATGGGTCGGATCTCGCTCTCCTCGACCGGCTTCTACAAGACGCCCAAGATCCACTGGGACCGGGCCAGCGGCACCGGTCGCCCGTTCTACTATTTCGCCTACGGTGCCGCCTGCAGCGAGGTCACCGTCGATACGCTGACCGGGGAATACCGGGTCGATCGGGTCGACATCCTGCACGATTGCGGCAAGTCCTTGAACCCGATCATCGACATCGGCCAGATCGAAGGCGGCTTCGTCCAGGGCATGGGCTGGCTCACCACCGAGGAGCTGTGGTGGGACGAGGCGGGCCGGTTGCGCACGCACGCGCCCAGCACCTACAAGATCCCCGCCTGCAGCGACCGGCCGCGGGTGTTCAACGTGGCGCTGCTGCAGGGCAGCCAGAACCGCGAGGACACGATCTTCCGCTCGAAGGCGGTGGGCGAGCCGCCCTTGATGCTGGGCATCTCGGTGCTGCACGCGATTTCCGATGCCGTCGCCAGCGTCGCCCACCACAGGTTCTGCCCGTGCCTCGACGCTCCCGCGACGCCGGAACGGGTGCTGGCGGCGATCGACGCCCTGCGCGAGCGCGCCGCATGAGCGAGGCGCTGGCGCCCCGGCTGCGCACGCTGCTGGCCGCCGGCCGGCCCGTCGTGCTGGTCGAGGTCGTCGCGGCCCGGGGCAGCACGCCGCGCGAGGCCGGCGTTGCCATGCTGGTGGCCGAGGACGACGCCTTCGGCACCATCGGCGGCGGGCGGCTCGAATGGGAGGCGATCGCCGCGGCCCGTGGGCTGCTGGCGCAAGGCGATGCCACGACCCGCCTCGACCTGCCGCTCGGTCCGGCCGTGGGCCAGTGCTGCGGTGGGCACGTGACCTTGCAATTGACGCGGTCCGGCCGAGCCGAGCTGGCGAAGCTCGCGGGGCTCGAGGCTGCGGCGGCCGCCAGCCTGCCGGTCGTGCTGCTGTTCGGCGCCGGTCATGTCGGCCGCGCGCTCGCGCGGGCCCTGGCCCCGCTGCCGCTGCATCTGCGCTGGATCGACGCCCGCGCGCACGAATTCCCGCTGCCGCCGCTGGAAGGCGTGGAGGCGATCGTCAGCGACCGGCCGCTGCCGCTCATCGAGGCAGCGCCCGCCGCCAGCGCCTTCTTCGTGCTCACCCACAGCCACAGCCTCGACTTCACTTTGTGCAGCGCCGTGCTGCAGCGCGGCGACTTCGCCTATCTCGGGCTGATCGGCTCGCAGACCAAGCGGGCCAAGTTCGAGCGGGGCTTCGCCGAGCTGGGCATCCCGTTCGACGCGGTGGCGCGGATGGCCTGCCCGATCGGTGGCGACGCCTTGCGCGACAAGCGGCCGGCGGTGATCGCCGCCCTTGCCGCGGCCGAGCTGCTGATGGCACTGGCACACGCGCCGGCGCGGGCGCAGGATCAACCCAAGTCGGCCGGCAGAGCCGCGACGGAAAGGGCAGCATGAGCGAGTTCCAACGGACGTCGGCGGTGCCGCCGCGCCTCGAGCTGCGGGGGATCACCAAGCGTTTCCCGGGCGTCGTCGCCAACTCGGACGTCAGCTTCAGCGTTGCCCCGGGCGAGGTCCACGCATTGCTCGGCGAGAACGGCGCCGGCAAGAGCACGCTGGTGAAGATCATCTACGGCGTCCTGCACGCCGACGAGGGCGAGATGCTCTGGGACGGCAAGCCGGTGCGGGTCGCTGATCCGCATGCGGCGCGCGCGCTGGGCGTCGGCATGGTGTTCCAGCACTTCTCGCTGTTCGAGGCGATGACCGTGCTCGAGAACGTGGCGCTGGGCGTGGACGGCGTCACCGACATGAAGGCCCTGGCCGCGCGCGTGCGCGAGGTCAGCCACGCCTACGGCCTGCCGCTCGAGCCGGAGCGCGAGGTGCACACGCTCTCGGTCGGCGAGCGCCAGCGGATCGAGATCGTGCGCTGCCTGCTGCAGAACCCGCGCCTGCTGATCATGGACGAGCCGACCTCGGTGCTGACGCCGCAGGAGGTCGACAAGCTGTTCGAGACCCTGCGCAAGCTCGCCGCCGAAGGCGTGTCGATCCTCTACATCAGCCATAAGCTGCACGAGATCAAAGCGCTCTGCGACGGCGCCACCATCCTGCGCGGTGGCAAGGTCGTCGGCACCTGCGATCCCAAGGTCGAGACCGCGCGCGGCATGGCCCAGCTCATGATCGGTGCCGAGGTGCGCACGCCGACGCGCCGGGCCGGCACGACGCCGGGCAAGGTGCGGCTGGCGGTCGAGCATCTGGACCTGCCGTCGGAAGAGGCGCACGGCGTCGACCTGAAGCGGATCGGCTTCGAGGTCCGGGCCGGCGAGATCCTCGGCATCGCCGGGGTGGCCGGTAATGGCCAGAACGAGCTGATGCTGGCGCTGAGCGGCGAGCGCACCGCGACGCCGGCGACCGCGATCCGCATCGACGGCAAGCCGGCGGGTGGGCTCGGCGCGGCGCAGCGGCGCGCGCTCGGCCTGTGCTGCGTGCCCGAGGAGCGCAACGGCCACGCCGCGGTGCCCGAGATGAGCCTCGCCGACAATGCCGTGCTCAGCGGCTACCGGCGCATGGGCTTTCTCGCCGGCGGCTTCATCCGCGCCGCCAAGGCACGGGCGTTCGCCAGCAAGGTGGTCAAGGAGTTCGACGTGCGCACGCCCGGCATCGACACGCTGGCGCGCAGCCTGTCGGGCGGCAACTTGCAGAAGTTCGTGGTCGGACGCGAGGTGCTGCAGGCCCCCGGCGTGCTCGTGGTCTCGCAGCCGACCTGGGGCGTCGATGCGGGCGCCGCCGCAGCGATCCATCAGGCGCTGATCACGCTGGCCGCCAACGGCGCCGCCGTGCTCGTGGTCTCCCAGGATCTCGACGAACTCTTGATGCTGACCGACCGGTTGGCCGTGATCAATGTGGGCGTGCTGTCCGAGCCGATGCCGACCGCCAGCGCCTCGATCGAGGAGATCGGGCTGCTCATGGGTGGGGCGCACGGCATGACCGCCGCCGAGACGCATGCGGGGGGCCTCGCCCATGTCGCTTAAGATCGAGCCGCGGCGCAGCATCTCTTGGCAGATGCTGTACCTGACGCCGCCTTTGGCGGTGCTGCTGACGGTACTGACCGGCTTCGTGCTGTTCGTGTTCATGGGCTACCCGCCGTTCAAGGCGCTGATGAGCTTCTTCGTCTCGCCGCTGCTCACCGGCTACGGCCTGTCCGAGCTCGGCGTGAAGGCAGCGCCCTTGATCATGATCGCGGTGGGCCTCGCGATCGGCTTTCGGGCCAGCGTGTGGAACATCGGCGCCGAGGGGCAGCTCACCATGGGCGCGCTCGCCGGCGGCGGCATCGCGCTCGCGACCTGGGGCGAGCCGGGGGTATGGATCCTGCCGGCGATGCTGGTCGCGGGCTTCCTGGGCGGTCTCGCCTACGCCGCGATCCCGGCCTTCCTCAAGGCCAAGTTCGACGTCAGCGAGATTCTGACCAGCCTGATGCTGACCTACGTCGCGACGCTGTTCCTCAGCATCCTGGTCTACGGGCCGTGGAAGGATCCCGAGGGCTACGGCTTCCCGCAGTCGCGGATGTTCACCGACGCGGCGATCGTGCCGATCATTCTCGAGGGCACGCGGCTGCATATCGGCGCGCTGATCGCCCTGGCGGTGGCCGTGGGTGCCTGGGTGCTGATGGCGCGGGCGATCATCGGCTTCGAGATCAAGGTCGTCGGCCAGGCGCCGGCCGCGGCGCGCTTCGCCGGCTTCAGCCGCAAGAAGGTCATCTGGCTGTGCCTGCTGCTCAGCGGCGGGCTCGCCGGGCTCGCCGGCACGATCGAGGTCTCCGGCCCGATCGGCCAGATCATCCCGGTCCTCAGCCCCGGCTACGGCTTCACCGCGATCATCGTGGCCTTTCTCGGCCGGCTGCATCCGCTGGGGATCATCCCGGCCGGCCTGCTCGTGGCGCTGTCCTACATCGGCGGCGAGAACGCCCAGGTCGAGGTCGGCGTGCCGCAGGGCGTCACCGGCCTGTTCCAGGGGCTGCTCCTGTTCTTCCTGCTCGCTTCGGACTTTCTCGTCCGCTACCGGATCACCTTCACGCAGCCGCGCCGGGAGGTCGCCGTCGCATGAGTCTGGATGTCGCTGTCCCCATCCTGCTCACCATCATCAGCGCCGCCACCCCGTTGCTGCTGGCCGGCATCGGCGAGCTCGTGACCGAGCGCTCGGGTGTGCTCAACCTCGGCGTCGAGGGCATGATGCTGGCGGGCGCGGTCACCGCGTTCGCCGTCACCTTCACCACCGGCAGCTACGCCTTCGGCATCGTCGCCGCGGCACTGGCCGGCACCGCCATGGCCTTCGTCTTCGGTGTGCTGACGCTGACCCTGGTCAGCAACCAGGTCGCCACCGGCCTGGCGCTCACGCTGTTCGGCCTCGGCCTCAGCGCCCTGGTCGGCGCCGGGTTCGTGGGCTCGCCGGTGCCGCCCTTGCCCAAGCTCGCGATCCCCGGGCTCGCCGACGTCCCGGTGCTCGGGCCGGTCCTGTTCCATCAGGACGTGCTGGTCTACCTGTCGGTCGTGCTCACGCTCGGCGTCGCCTGGTTCCTCAAGCGCACGCGCGGCGGCATGATCCTGCGCGCCTGCGGCGGCTCCGACGTGTCGGCCCACTCGATCGGCTACGACGTGATCCGCATCCGTTACTACGCCGTGATGTTCGGCGGCATGTGCGCCGGCCTGGCCGGTGCCTTCCTGTCGCTCGCCTACACGCCGATGTGGGTCGAGAACATGACCGCCGGCCGGGGCTGGATCGCGCTGGCGCTGGTCGTGTTCGCCTCCTGGCGGCCGCTGCGCCTGCTCGCCGGCGCCTACCTGTTCGGCGGCGTCACCATCCTGCAGCTCTACGTGCAGGGCATGGGCGGGATCGGCGTGCCGGCGCAGGTCATGTCGATGCTGCCCTATCTTGCCACGATCGTCGTCCTGACCATCATCTCGGCAGGCTCGGTCCGTGGCCGGCTCGATGCACCGGCCTGTCTCGGCAAGCCGTTCCGGCCGGCGACGTGACCGCCAAGCTCACCACGAGGGAGAACGAGAACATGTCCTTGCTGATCCGGCGCCGCGGCTTCGTGCTCGGCACCGCCGCCACCGGCCTGGGCCTGGCGGCCGGGGTCCGGCCGGCGCTCGCCGACGGGCCGCTCAAGGTGGGCTTCATCTATGTCGGCCCGGCCAGCGACAATGGCTGGACCTACCGCCACGACGTGGCGCGCAAGGAGGTCGAGGCGGCCTTTCCCGGCAAGGTCACCACGACCGCGGTCGAGAGCGTGGCCGAAGGCCCGGATGCCGAGCGCGTGATCCGTCAGCTCGCCACGACCGGGCACGGGCTGATCTTCACCACCTCGTTCGGCTTCATGAACCCGACGCTCAAGGTCGCGAAGCAGTTCCCGAACGTGAAGTTCGAGCACGCGACCGGCTACCAGGTGGCGCCCAACGTCGCGGTCTACAATGCCCGCTTCTACGAGGGCCGGGCCGTGATCGGCACCATGGCCGGGATGATGAGCAAGTCGGGCATCGTCGGCTACATCGGCTCGTTCCCGATCCCCGAGGTGGTGATGGGCATCAACGCCTTCACCCTGGCGGCGCAGAAGATCAACCCGAACATCCAGACCAAGGTGGTCTGGGTCAATTCCTGGCACGATCCCGGCAAGGAAGGCGATGCCGCCAAGACCCTGATGGATCAGGGGGCCGACATCATCTCGCAGCACACCGACAGCGCGGCGCCGCTGCAGCAGGCCGAGCAGCGCGGCATGCACGGCTTCGGGCAGGCGGCCGACCAGAGCGCGTTCGCGCCCAAGGGCCAGCTCACCGCGATCATCGACAATTGGGGGCCGTACTACATCCAGCGCACCCAGGCGGTGCTGGACGGCAGCTGGCAGTCGCACAATGTGTGGTACGGGCTGAAGGAGGGCATGGTCAGCCTCGCACCCTACGGACCCGCGGTCCCGGCCGAGGTCGCGGCCGCCGCCGACGCGGTCAAGGCCGAGATCATCGCCGGCACCCGGCATCCGTTCACCGGGCCGATCATGGATCAGTCCGGCGCCGAGCGGGTGGGCTCCGGTCTGATCGTGCCCGACGCCGACCTCGCCAAGATGGACTGGTACGTCAAGGGCGTGCAGGCCTGAACGGCAAGGCGCGCCCCTTCCGGAGCGGAGGGGGCGCGCCGACTGGCGGAATGTCGTTGGCGCTTAGGCGACCGGCGGGGCCCGGCCGCGGACGACGTGCATGATCAGGCTGATGACCAGCAGCGCCAGGAAGATGAAGAACAGAATCTGCGCGATGCCGGCCGAGGCCGACGCGATGCCGCCGAAGCCGAACAGGCCGGCGACCAGCGCCACGACCAGAAAGACGAGCGCCCAATAGAGCATTGCGGTTTCTCCCGGTTTTATCTGGGGCGCTTGGACCAGCCAAGACGACCGTGCCCAACAAACGCGCACTGCAGCCGCCGGGTTCCCTCGCTCTGCTACGACGTAGACCCAGGCCGTCCTGCGCGACTTGAGCGAGATGGAGCAGCCACGACGTGGCCGGTCATCGCCGCCCGCTCCTGGCATGCGCATCGGGCAGGCGCCGCTCGCGTCGGGTGAGCATGCTGTGCGCGACCGGCCATGCCAGCGGCACGGCCAGCACGAGGCTGAGCGCCGCGGCACCCTGTCCCAGCGTGTCGGCACGGCGCCGGTTCCGCCGTGGTCTCGGACCGGCTCCCGAGATTCGGCCGCCCACGACGAAACGGCCCCGAGTCGGCGACTCGGGGCCGTTCGATCTGCATCGTGCTCTAGGAGCGCAATGCGCCGCTGAGGGCGCAAGATAAAGGGAGGGCTATCTCGCGCTGGGCCTCACTCAGGTCGATGGCGTCAGGCAGCGACGGCCTTGAGCTCGCTGACGGCAGCCTGGGTGCGCTGGGTCAGGAGCTCGGCGACGCGCTTCTGCGCGGCGACGGCGAGGTCGACGACCTCCTTGGCGACGGCGGTGGCCTTCTCGCCGGCCGCCTTGACGGTCTCGGCCTTGGGCAGCTCCTTGCTCTCGACCGCGGCCTTGGCCTCGGCGACGGCGCCCTCGACGTAGCCGTACTGCACCTTGGCGATCGCCTCGGCGGCGCCGAGCAGCACGCTCTGCGCCTCGTGCACGGCGGCGAGGTTCGCCTTCTGCGTGGCGAACAGGGCCTCGAGGTCGAACTTGGGCATCTTGAACTCGGGGAAGGTGACAGGGGTGGCCTTGGCCATCGCAATAGTCCTCCGGTTTGCTGCAATGCAGAATACCTAGTACCTGACATAGAGGCATTTCAAGGCATCTTTTGCTGCATCGCAAAAATTTTTTAGCGCATGCAACAAGAAGCCTTGTGCGACCTGCTCGACTGCCGTTCCGGTCAGGGCACGACAACGGCTGCTTCATGCGGCAGTTTAAGAAAAATGAAAAACCTATGTAATACAGTAATTTATTGAAGATATCTCAGGCATTAAGAGAGATCTCGGCCGGCTAGCGGCGGCCGATAAGGCTGGTGCCGAAGTGACCCAGCAGCCAGCCGGCAAGAAAGCCGCCCACATGGGCGGCGTAGGCGATCGGGCTGTCGTCGAGCGCCAGTAAGCCCACGAGATTGAAGCCGACGAAGAACAGGCCGTAGATGGTCACGGCCTGGTTGAGATGGCCGAAGCCGCGCCCATCGTGGACCTGACGCAGCGACCAGCCGATGAGCGCGGCGACCGAAGCCGAGGCACCGATCAGGATGGCGTTACCGTGCGTCAGATATTGGACGGCGGTATGCGCCGCAGCGCCGGCCGCCGCACCCGCCAATAGCAGCCGGATCAGCGCCGCAGCGCCCTGCCGGCGCTCGACCAGCGGCGCCAGGATCACCACGCCCAGCAGGTTGCCGATCAGATGCATGGCGCTGCCGTGGAGGAGGCCGAACGTCACCGCGCCGGCGATCCAGGCCACGGGAGCGGCACGGGGCTCGAACGCGAGCCAGAGCAGCATCGTCCGATGCAGGCCCGGCACCAGCTCGGCGAGGTAGAACAGGATGAGCAGGACCGCCACCAGCTTGGTCGCCGGGGGCAGGTTGACGATCGGCGGCGGCCGGCGACCCGCGGGCGGGCGGACGTACATCAGTCGGCCAGGAACGCCGCGATCGCATCGATCGCCTGCTGCGCCTCCTCGATCAGCCCCGCCATCTGCAGGAAGCCGTGGACCATGCCGGGGTAGCAGCGGTAGCGGACCTCGACGCCGGCCGCCGCCAGCTTGCGTCCGTAGGCGTCGGCCTCGTCGCGGAGGCTGTCATACTCGGCCGCGATGACCAGGGCCGCCGGCAGCCCGGCCACGTCCTCGGCCCACCACGGCGACAGGCGGGGATCGCGGCGATCGGCGTGCGAGCCGGCATATGCCTGGTAGTACCAAGCAAGATCGTCGCGCGGCACCAGGCACTCGGCTGCGGGCAGGTCGATCGAGGGGAACGACAAGGTCAGATCCGTCACCGGCTGCAGCAACACCTGCCGGGCGATCGCGACCGTGGCGTCGTCGCGGGCGAGCCGCGACACCACGGCGGCGAGATTGCCACCGGCGCTTTCGCCGCAGACGGCAAAAGCCCGGGTCGTGGCGCCGAGGTCGCCGGCATGCGCATAGGCCCAGCCCGTGGCGGCCCAGGCGTCGTTCAGGGCCGCCGGAAACGGGTGCTCGGGCGCCAGCCGATAGCCGACGGCGACCGTGACCCGGCCGGTGGCGTGGGCGAGGCGGCGGCAGAACGCATCCGCCTCGTCGAGGCCGCCCTTCACCCAGCCGCCGCCATGGAAGTACATCTGCATGGCGGGGCGGCCCGCGGTGTGGGGCCGATAGATGCGGACCGGCACGCCGTCCGCGATGCAACGGTCCTCGATCGACGCGAGCACGGGCGGCGTTCCAGTCATGGCCGGCGACCACAGTGCCGCGAAGTTCGCGCGCACCGTGGCGATCGGCAGCTCCCACTGCGGGGGCGCCGGATGCGCCTGCTTGGCCCCGAGCAGGCGGGCCAGGGCTGGGGCCAAGGGCATGGCTAGGGCCTTCCTACCGCCGGGCGCGGGCGATGCCGGGTCGGCGCCGACCCGCTCAGGCGGCGCGATAGAGCCAGGGGGCGGCGGCGCGCTGCCGCTCCTCGAAGCCGTCGATGCTCCCGGCCTGCTGCAGGGTCTGGCTGATCTCGTCGAGCCCGTGCAGCAGCTTGTGCCGGCTGCTGGGGTCGAGGTCGAACCGGATCGGCTCGTTGCCGATCGGCCGGAAGATCAGATGCTGCTCGAGATCGACGGTGAAGGTCGGATCGAGCGCGGTCTCGGCCTCGTGGATCAGCAGGTCGCACTCGTCCTTGCTCAGCACGATCGGCAGGATGCCGTTTTTGAAGCAGTTGTTGTAGAAGATGTCGGCGAAGCTCGGCGCGATCACGCAGCGGATCCCGAAGTCGAGCAGTGCCCAGGGCGCATGCTCGCGCGAGCTGCCGCAGCCGAAATTCTCGCCCGTGATCAGGATCTGGGCGTTGCGCCACGGCTCCCGGTTCAAGATGAACTCCGGATGCTCCGCATCGTCCTCGCGGTAGCGCATCGATTCGAACAGCGCCACGCCGAGGCCCGTGCGCTTGATCGTCTTCAGCCACTTGGCCGGGATGATCATGTCGGTGTCGATATTGGCCATCGGCAAGGGGGCGGCGATGCCGGTGAGCTTGGTAAAGGGTTGCATGGCGAAGCTCGATGGTGTCAGGGATGTCGGCTGGGGAGGTGTTATGTCGGGTCGGGCGCAAAAGTTCCAGAGCGGAGTGGCGGGTGGAGCGGGGGCACTGCGGCTCTACGACTATTGGAGCAGCTCCTGCGCCTACCGGGTGCGGATCGCGCTGGCGCTCAAGGGCCTCAGCTACGAGCGGGTGGTGGTCAAGCGACTCGACGGGATCGAGGAGCCAGCCTACCGGGTGGTCAATGCGCAAGGCTTCGTGCCGACGCTCGAGCTGGGCGGCACCCGCCTGGTGCAGTCCACGGCGATCTTGGAGTTCATGGAGGAAAGCTGGCCCGAGCCGCCGCTGCTGCCGGCGACCGCCGTGGCGAGGGCCAGGGTGCGCGCGCTCGCGGCTCTGGTCGCCTGCGACATCCAGCCCTTGAACAACCAGCGTGTCCAGGATGCCCTGCTGGCCGAGTACGGCTTCGATCGAGCAACCTTGCAGCGCTGGTACGCGCGGTGGATCGGCGAGGGCTTCGCCGCCCTGGAGCGCATGCTGGCGGACAATCCGGCCACCGGCACGTTCTGCCACGGCGAGGCGCCTGGCATGGCCGATGTCTGCCTGATCCCGCAGGTGTTCAATGCCCGGCGCTGGCACTGCGACCTGACCGCCTACCCCCTGATCCGGCGGATCGACGCCGCCTGCCGTGCCCTGCCGGCCTTCGCCGACGCGGCGCCGGAGCGGCAGCCCGACTGCCCGGAATGACGGCTCATGGCTCAGAGCAGGGCACCCGGCCGCGCAGCCGGCACCGTCCGGCGTCCGAGGGCCACGACGCGGCCGGTCGACGGGTCCTGCGCCAACACCGCGAGGTCCGGGTAGATGGTCAGGCCCGACGGCAACGCGATCTGCTGCCGCGTGCCGTCCCAGGCGCCGAGGTCGACCAGCGCGCGGACCGCATTGTGGTAGTCGATCGTCGCGCCGGCATTCTCGCCGGCGCCGATCGAGACGCGGCGCAGCGGCTCGAAGCCGATGCCGAGCAGGCGCGCGGCGTTGGCCAGCGGCAGCGCGGGCAGGGCGATGCCGGCGCCGTCGAGATCGAGCGGAACCGGCCGGCGCTGACCGGCCACCAGTTCCAGCGCCTGCTCGAGCCGCGGATCGGAGCCCACCAGATCGAGCTCGCCGCCGATCACCAGCTGGGGCGTGTACAGGCCACGCCCCAGGAGGTCGGCGTACCAGCGCTGCCGCTCGGTGAACGCCGGATCGCCCAGCGTGTCGCGCCAGCCGAGCCGATCCCAGTAGGTCACGTGATAGGCCAGCGGCAGCACGTCGGCACGGCCGACCAGCCGCGCGAAGCTGGCATCCGCGCTGGGGCAGGAGCTGCAGCCCTGCGAGGTGAACAGCTCGACCAGCACCAGCGCCGGAGAGGAGGCGCGGGCCGGTCGGGCAAGAGCCGCGGCGGATGCCGCGCCGAGGAGCGAGCGACGTTGCATCCGCCGATCCTGCGCGAGAGGGCGATCACGTGCCAGTCACAGCGCGTGCCGATGCTGCGAGCCGCAGAAAACGATAGGCGCACGGCGTCGCGGGTCCTAAGTTCCTAGCCGCAAACAGAAACGGACCGCCGGGCCGCCATCGGGCGGCACCGGCCCTGAATTCAGGGAGTCGTCATGCAGAAACGGCATATGCTGTCGCTCGTCGCGGCGCTGCTGGCCAGCACCTTCGTGGCTGGACCCGTCGCGGCCGCCGAGAAGAAGACGCTGGCGCTGGTCACCAACGCGGCAGCCGATTTCTGGACCATCGCCCGGCGCGGCACGGAAAAGGCGCAGGCCGAGCTGCCGAACTACAATATCGAGATGTACGTCGTCTCCGAGGCGACGGCCGCCGCCCAGCGGCAGATCCTGGACAACCTGCTGACCAACGGCGTCGCCGGCGTCTCGATCAGCGCCATCGACCCGGCCAACTCGACCGAGATCCTGAACAAGGTGGCCTCGCAGGCGGTGCTGTTCACCACCGACAGCGACGCGCCGAAGACGAACCGCGTGCTCTACATCGGCACCGACAACGTCGCGGCCGGGGTGCAGTGCGGCGAGCTGATCAAGAAGACGCTGCCGGACGGCGGCAAGATCATGCTGTTCGTCGGCACGATGGGGGCCGACAACGCACGCGAGCGCGTCGAGGGCATCAAGAAGGCGCTGGCTGGCAGCAAGGTCGAGATCCTCGACATCCGCACCGACGAGGTCGACTTCGCCCGCGCCAAGCGCAATGTCGAGGACACGCTGACCAAGTACCCCGACATCGACGGCCTTGTCGGCCTGTGGTCCTACAACACGCCGCAGATCGTCGAGGCGGTGCGCGCCGCCGGCAAGGAAGGCCAGGTCAAGGTGATCGGCTTCGACGAGGATCCGGTGACCCTGCGCGGGGTCGCCGACGGCATCGTCGCCGGCACCGTCGTCCAGCAGCCCTACGAGTTCGGCTATCAGTCGATGATCCTGATGGCCAAGTACCTGGAGGGCGACAAGTCGTTCATCCCGGCCAACGGGCTCGACATCATCCCGACCAAGGTCATCGACAAGTCGAACGTGGCCGACTTCGCCAAGCAGATGCAGGCGCTGCTCGCCAAGTGAACGGCCGCGGGGCCGGCTCCGGCCGGCCCCATCCGATGGGAAAGACGACACGGTGACGGCATGAGCGGCCCGTTCCTCGAGCTGCGCAGGATCGGCAAGACCTATCCCGGCGTGACCGCATTGGCCGAGGTCGGCCTCGCCGTGGCGCCGGGCGAGGTCGTCGGCCTGATCGGCGAGAACGGCGCCGGCAAGTCGACGCTGATGAAGGTGCTGGGCGGGGTGGTGTCGCCCAGCAGCGGCGTGATCGTGATCGACGGGATCGAACGGCCGGCGCTGACGGTCAGCGAGTCGCTCGCCGCCGGCATCGCCTTCGTCCACCAGGAACTCAACCTCTTCGACAACCTCGACGTCGCCGGCAACATGTTCATCGGCCGCGAGCCGCTGACGGGCGGCCCGTTGCGGCTGATCGACCGGCGCCGGTTGCACGCGCAGGCCCTGCCGCTGCTGCAGCGGCTCAACGTCGACTTCGCACCGGAGACGCCGGTGGCCGAGCTGTCGCTGGCACAGCGGCAGATGGTCGAGATCGCCCGCGCGCTGTCGCTGGATGCGCGGCTGATCATCATGGACGAGCCGAGCTCGAGCCTGACGCTGGCGGAGACCGAGCGCCTGCTGGCCGTCATCGCCGAGCTGAAGGCGCAAGGTGTCAGCGTGATCTACATCACGCACCGGCTGGGCGAGATCAAGGCCTGCGCCGATCGTGTGGTCTGCCTGCGCGACGGGCGGATGGTGGGCGCGCTCGCGCGTGACGAGATCGCGCACGCGGCGATGATCCGGCTGATGATCGGGCGCGACCTGAAATCCCTCTATCTGCCGCCGCAGAGCACGCCCTCGGGTGGCTGCGAGCTCGATGCCGTGCGTACCACGGCCTTCCCCGATCGGGCGGTCAGCCTCGGCATCCGCCGCGGCGAGATCCTGGGACTGGCCGGCCTGATCGGCTCGGGGCGCACCTCGCTGGCGCGGACCGTCTTCGGCATCGATCCGCTGCTCGGTGGCGAGATCCGTCTCGACGGCGAACGGCTGTGGATCGCCTCGCCGCGGGATGCGATCGCGCGCGGCATCTACCTCGTGCCGGAGGATCGCAAGCGCAGCGGCCTGATCCTCGACCTGCCGATCCGCGAGAACACGACCCTGGCCGACCTTCCCGCCTACGCCAGCTGGTGGCTGATCGGCGACGCGGCGGAGACGGAGGCGGCCGAGCGGCAGCGCAAGCGGCTGAGCATCCGGGCCCCGTCCATCGGCGTCGAGGCGGTCACGCTGAGCGGCGGCAACCAGCAGAAGGTGGTGCTGGCGAAGTGGCTGTCGATGCGGCCGAACCTGATGATCTTCGACGAACCGACGCGCGGCATCGATGTCGGCGCCAAGAGCGAAATCTATCGGCTGATGCGTGAACTCGCCGATGCCGGGGTCGCGATCTTGATGATCAGCAGCGACATGGAAGAGGTGATCGGGGTGAGCGACCGTATCGCCGTGATGCACGAGGGCAGCCTCGCCGGCTTTCTCGATCGGGCGCAGTTCAGCGAGCACAGCGTGCTGCAGCTCGCCGTCGGCAATCCACTGGCCGCCTGATCCCCAAGGAGTCCGCGCGATGCACAAGAAGGATCTCGGCCTCCTGGTGCTGATCCTGGTGGTCAGCGCCATCACCGCGGTGTTGAACCCCCGCTTCCTGTCGCCGGTCAACCTCGTCAACATGGCCAACCTGATCGGGTTGTTCGGCCTGTTCGCGATCGGACAGGGCCTCGTCATCATCACTGGTGGCATCGAGCTGTCGGTGGGCTCGATGTTCGCGCTGATCGGCGTCCTCTTCACCGACCTCATGGTCAATCACGGCATGCCGTGGCAGCTGGTCATCCCGGTGGCGATTCTGCTCGGCGCCGGCCTCGGCGCGATCCATGGCTTCCTGATCACCAAGCTCAACATGCAGCCGTTCGTCGTCACGCTGTGCGGGCTGCTGATCTATCGCGGGCTCGCCCGCTGGTACATGAACGACGCCACGATCGGCTTCGGCTACGGCGACGAGTTCGCCACGCTGGCATGGCTCGCCTCCGGGCGCAGCTTCGGCATCCCGCACACCTTCCTGACCCTCGTGGTCGTGGCGCTGGTGATGGCGGTGCTGCTGCATCGCTCGGTCTACGGCCGCTACCTGTTCGCCGTCGGCAAGAACGAGGAGGCGGCGCGGTTCTCCGGCATCAATGCGGGCCTGGTCACCGCCACCGCCTACATCATCTGCGGTGCCCTGGCCGGGCTGTCGGCGGTGTTCATCGCCTTCTACACCAACTCGATCTCGCCTTCGGCGCACGGCAACTTCTACGAACTCTACGCGATCGCCGCAGCCGTGCTCGGCGGCTGCTCGCTGCGCGGCGGCGAGGGCTCCATCCTGGGCATCGTGCTTGGCGCGATCCTGCTGCAGGTGCTGCAGAATCTGGTCAACCTGCTGGGTATTCCGAGCTCGCTGAACTTTGCCGTCATGGGCACCGTGATCCTGGTCGGCGTGCTGGCCGATCAGCAGCTGCAACGCCGACGGCAGGCACGCATCGCCGCCCGTGGCCGCACCGCCGCCAACGAGATGACCGTCGCGCAGGCTTGATCGCCCCGGACCGGGCGGAAGGTGGAACATGCTCGGGCTGGCGGTCATTGATGGGACGTCGATCTCAAGCAACGGAGTCCGCGACATGCGGCGAGTGCCGATTGGGCTGCTGACCGGTGCGGCAGGCCTGCTGAGCTGTGGTATCGTGCTGGCGGCCGAGCCCGCGCCACCGGCGCCGATGGGCACGTCGCAGACGCAAGGCACGCTGGCGCACTACACGCTGACGCCGAAGGGTGACGTCGACGGCTTCGTCCTCGCCGACGGCACCGAGGTGCACGTCCCACCCCGGCTGTCGACTGCCCTGGTGTTCACGGTCCGTCCCGGCGACAAGGTCAGCGTGCAGTGGCGCAAGGAGCCCGACCGTCCCCTGGTCGAGGCGGCAGCGATTCGCAACGAGGCCACCGGCGCCGAGCTCGCCAACGAGGGCCCGAAGGGACGGCCCGAGGCCGAGCCCGGTGAGGTCAGTGGCAAGGTGCAGTTCGCGCTGCATGGGCCGAAGGGCGACCTGAACGGCGCGTTGCTCGAGGACGGGACCGTGCTGCGGCTGCCGCCGAAGGAGGCGCTGCGCAGCGCCGCCCAGCTGACACCCGGGCAGCGCATCTCCGCCACGGGCCAGATGGTGACCACGCCCATGGGCCGGGTCGTGGTGGTCGACAAGCTCGACTAGGCTCGCCGGGCGATCGCGGTGCGGCAGCCGTTGCCCAACCGAAATCGATCGACGAGACTGGCGCCAACGAGCCAGTTCGCAGCGGAGCCAACGATGCCGTCTCGATCGGGCGAAGGGCGGCTGGCGGTCGTCATCCTCGTCGGCCTGCTGATCGGCATCTGCACCGCGTGGGGTGCCAGCTCGCTCGTGCTCGCACCCAGGACGGCCGCGCCGTCCGTCGAACTGCAGGGCACCTTGGCATACTACACGCTGACGTCCGTGGGCGACCTCGACGGGTTCGTGCTCACGGATGGCACCCAGATCCACCTGCCGCGGCACCTGGCGCGGTCGCTGGTCTTCGTGGCCCGCCCGGGCGATTCGGTGATGGTGCGGGGTGCCGAGCCGAGCGGTACCCCGGTCGTCGAGGCCGAGGAAGTGCACAACGAGCTGTCCGGAGCCGCCCTGACCAGGACCGGGCCCAAGCCTCGCCCCGACCGCGGGCCCTCGCACCTGAGCGGAACCGTCCAGTTCACCCTGCGTGGGCCGGATGGGGAACTGACCGGCGCGGTCCTGCAGGACGGAACCGTGCTGCGCCTGTCGCCGGAGGACCCCGGTCAGTACGCGGCCCAGCTCACGCCCGGGCGATTGGTCACCGTCCAGGGCCGCCTGCTGAACACACCGTTCGGCCGGGTCGTCGACGTCAACCGCGTCGAGTGACGCATCGGCGCCGTGCGCTGGTCAGGAAGGCATCGGGCTCATCCGCCGCAGCAGGCGATGGCCGAACAGCTCGTGCAGCACGGCGGTGCCGACATGCAGGATGACGTAGCCCCAGAGCAGGTTGGCGATCGTGCCGTGCACCTCGAACAGATCGTGTGTGAACGGCCGCATCGGCACGGTCTGATCCCAGGTCAGCCAGCCGACCGTGCCGGTCGCGGCCATCGCCAGCACGATCACGAGGCCGAGACCGTGCACCGCCGAGGCCAGCGCCTCGTCACCGTCCGGGGCCGGCAGGGACAGGCGGCGGGCCGCCGCGGCGTAGCGTACGACATCGGCCCAAAGCTCGCGGCGCCGCTCGGCCGAGAACCACGGGAACAGCCGGCCCGGGCTGGTGCCGAAGCGCCGCAGGCCGAGCCAGAGCCAAAACAGCGTCACCACGACCATGGCGGCGAGGCCCACATATTCGTGGATGCCGAATGCGGTCGCCTCCGCGCCGGTGAGCTCGCGTCCCGGTCGCGGCACCCGCATCAACTGTGTATCGGCGAGCTGGACGAGAACGGCCGTCGCCACCAGCAGGTGCAGCAGGCGCGTCGTGAAGCTGTGCTTCATCCTGGTACCCAATGTCCGATGTCATGCGCCGGGCCGATGCCCGACGCGCAGTCGGTCGCAAGCTGTAGCATGGCGGGCGGTCCTGAGGATGCGACACGCTCGCCACGGCCACCGCCGCCTCAGGCTGCCGGTGTCGGGGCGCTCGCCGCCCTGGCCACGTCCATGCCGACCTGCGCCGCGGCTGCCGTACCTTCGCCGCCCGCGACCTGGACCGTCGGCGATGCGAACTTGATGCCATTGGTGGCGAAGGCCTGCTTGATCAGCGCATAGGCGCGGCGGCGGATCACGAACTGCTCGCCCGGCTTGGTCATCATCTTCAGCCGCAGCCGGATCGCATAGTCCTCGTAGGTCTCCACGCCTTGCATCTTGAGGGTTTCCATGATGTGCGGCTTCAGCGTCTCGTCGGCCAGAAGCTGGCGGCCGACCTGCTTGATGATCCGCTTCACGAGGTCGAGATCGGTGTCGTAGGTGACCCCGATGGTCATCTTGTCGATCACCCAATCGCGCGAATAGTTGGTGATCTTGTCGAGCGAGCCGAACGGCACCGTGTGCAGGTAGCCGCGATGGTGGCGCAGCTTGATCGAGCGCAGCGAGAACGATTCCACCGTGCCACGGATGCTGCCGCTCTCGATGTACTCGCCGACCCGGAACGCGTCGTCGAGCAGGAAGAACATCCCGGAGATGATGTCCTTGACCAGCGTCTGCGCGCCGAAGCCGATGGCGACGCCGACCACGCCGGCGCCGGCCAGCAGCGGGCCGATCTGCACCCCGAGCGAGGACAGGACCATGAGGCCCGCCGTCACCAGCACCAGGACGAACAGGATGTTGCGCAGGATCGGCAGCAGCGTGCGCAGCCTGGCCCGCTTGCGGGCTTCGGGGCCTTCCGACGGGCCCGCGGCCACGGCTTCGGCCAGGGTCCGGTCGATCCAGACGCGGGCGGTGCACCAGGCGAGATCGGCCAGCATGGCGATGATGACCGCGTTGATCGCGCCACGCAGCAGGCGGGTGGCCAGGGTGTCGCGCGTGGTCAGCTCGCCCAGATCGAGACCCAGAATGTCGGCGATCAGGAAGGCGCCGCCGATCAGCAGCAGCGCGCGCAGGCCGCGCTCGAGCAGCACCGCCAGCAGCGAGTTCGTCGTTTCGGGCGGGGCCTCCTCGGCGTTCGGCCGCAGGAGATGGTTGACGGCGTGGCGGCTGTTGGTGATCGCGATCGGCAGCAGCAGCAGCACGACGCCGACATAGAACGGCGTCGCCGAGCCCGTGAACAGCAGCAGCCAGACCAGGACCAGGTAGGCCGACAGCAGCCAGCTGCCGAGGCGGGCGCCGCCGGCATGGGGCATGCCGGTGACTCGGTCGGGATGGCGCCAGACGATCCACAGCGCCATGCCGAGCAGGACGATGCCGGCGGCCATGCCGGAGGCGAACCGTGCCGGCTGGCTGACGCCGAGCATGGCCAGCAGGTCGAGCGAGAACTGGACGAAGAAGAAATAGCCGATGAGCACGGCCGACCAGACGAACCAGAACCGGGCCGCCGGCGTCGCCATCGGGACGATGCGGAAGCGCTCGACGGCGGGGGCGAGCAGGATGCGGCCGAGCACCAGGACGACGCGCACGATCAGGACCAGGGACAGGTAGGCGAGCACGATCTGCTTGAGCAGCGGCGGCCAGTCGAACAGCAGGAAGGCGCCGATGCTGCCGAGCGCGAAGGCCACGACCATGCCCAGGCCGTAGACGGTGCGCATCCAGACCGCGCGCAGGCGCTGCTCGACCGTGGCGACACCGGCAGCGATCACCGTCTGCCGGATCGACGTGGTCGCGCGCATGAACAGCCATTCGAGGCCGAAGCCCAGCCCGGCGAAGATCACCAGCAGCAGCACGATGGAGAATGGGCCGCGCTCCTGGATCTCGCCGGCGACGCGGCCCCAGGCCTGCTGGAGCTGCCCGGGCACGGTGGGTATCGCCGCGGCCAGCTCACGAACGAACCCGCGTGCTTCCTGCAGATTTTCCGCCAGCGTCGCCTGGGTGCCGACCTGCGGAACATCCGATGCCGCTTCGGGTGGCGGCGGCGCCGCCTGCGCCTCGAGCCAAGCCTGGATGTCCGGCTTGCGCAGCAGTTCCGCCAGCGTGCGCAGATCGTCCGGGTTGGGCTCCGCCGTTTGGGCGGCGACCAGACCCGGCAGCATCGCGCCACAGGCGATGATCAGAGCGAGCAGCGCACGGCGCATCGGATCACCCCCATGCTAGGGACGGCCATTCGGCCACGGCGGCGAAGGTGTTGGGCGAAGAAATCTGCCGACGTCAAGCAGCGGCCCGCGCGTCAGCGCGGGCCGGGGCCGCATCGGCGATGCCGGGGGCTTCAGGACAGCTTGCGCACGTCCGCGAGATGGCCGGTCAGGGCCGCCGCCGCGGCCATTGCCGGGCTGACCAGGTGCGTGCGTCCACCCTTGCCCTGCCGACCCTCGAAGTTGCGGTTGCTGGTCGAAGCACAGCGCTCGCCGGGCTTGAGCTGGTCGGGGTTCATGCCGAGGCACATCGAGCAGCCGGGCTCGCGCCACTCGAACCCAGCGGCCTTGAGGATCTCGTCCAGGCCTTCGGCCTCGGCCTGATGCTTCACCAAGCCCGAGCCGGGCACGATCATCGCCCGGACCGAGGACGCGACCTGCTTGCCCTCGACCAGCTTCGCCACCACGCGCAGATCCTCGATCCGGCCGTTGGTGCAGGAGCCGATGAACACCGTGTCGACCTTGACCTGCTCCATCGGGGTGCCGGGCTCGAGGCCCATGTACTGCAGCGAGCGCTCCATGGCGCGGCGGCGCGCGGCATCGGCCACGACCTTGGGGTCGGGCACGGCACCGGTGATCGGCACCACGTCCTGCGGCGAGGTGCCCCAGGTCACCTGCGGCTCGATCTCGGCGGCGTCGAGGAAGACCTCGGTGTCGTAGACGGCGCCGTCGTCCGAAGGCAGCGTGCGCCACCACTGGACCGCCTGCTCCCAAGCGGCGCCCTTGGGGGCCATCGGCCGGCCCTCGAAATACTTGATCGTCTTCTCGTCCGGCGCGATCAGCCCGGCGCGGGCGCCGGCCTCGATCGACATGTTGCAGATCGTCATCCGGCCTTCCATCGACAGGCCGCGGATCACGCTGCCGGCATACTCGACCACGTAGCCGGTGCCGCCGGCCGTGCCGATCTTGCCGATGATGGCGAGGATCACGTCCTTGGCGGTGCAGCCGACCGGCAGCACACCGTCGACGGTGATCCGCATCGTCTTCGGCATCTTCTGCACGAGCGTCTGCGTCGCCAGCACGTGCTCGACCTCGGAGGTGCCGATGCCGAAGGCGAGCGCGCCGAAGGCGCCGTGCGTGCTGGTATGGCTGTCGCCGCAGACGATCGTCGTGCCGGGCAGGGTGAAGCCCTGCTCGGGGCCGATCACGTGCACGATGCCCTGGCGGACGTCGCGCATGCCGAACAGCTGGACGCCGAACTCCTTGCAGTTCTGCTCCAGCGTCTCGACCTGGATGCGCGAGGTGGCGTCGGCGATCGGCTGCGAGCGGTCGCTGGTCGGCACGTTGTGGTCGGGCACCGCCAGCGTGGCATCGGGCCGGCGCACCTTGCGGCCGCTCATCCGCAGGCCCTCGAAGGCCTGCGGGCTGGTGACTTCATGCACCAGATGCCGGTCGATGTAGAGGAGGGAGGTGCCGTCGGCGAGCTCGTCGACGAGATGCGCGTCCCAGATCTTCTGGAACAGGGTGCGGGCGCCGGTCATGCTCCAATCCTCCTCGACATCAGGCAGCCTTACTCGGCGGCCTGGACTTCCTTGTTCGAACGATCGTCACGACGTTCGGCGATGCGCGCCGACTTGCCGGTCCGGCCACGCAGGTAATACAGCTTGGCCCGCCGGACGCGGCCGCGACGGACCACGTCGATGCTGTCGATGCGCGGGCTGTAGAGCGGGAAGACGCGCTCGACCCCCTCGCCGTACGAGATCTTGCGCACCGTGAAGGCGGAATTGATGCCCCGGTTGCGGCGGGCGATGCAGACGCCCTCGAACGCCTGCACGCGCTCGCGCGTGCCCTCGATCACCTTGACGTTGACACGCACCGTGTCGCCGGGACGGAACTCCGGCACCGCGCGCTCGCTCTTGAGGCGATCGATCAGCTCCTGCTCGAGCTGCATAATCAGGTTCATCGCATCCTCATCCCGTTGCGGGGCCGGTGCCGAGGCGCCGGCCGCCTTGTTAGCGTTGGCGAGAGGTCCCGACCAGATCCGGCCGCCGGGACTTCGTGATCATTTGCGCCTGCTCCTGTCGCCAGGCGCCGATCCTGGCATGGTGACCCGACAACAGCACGTCGGGCACCGCGCGCCCCTCCCATACCTGCGGCCTGGTATAGTGGGGGTATTCCAACAGCCCGTCGGCGAAGCTCTCCTCGGTCAGCGAGGCGGCATCGCCGACCACGCCGGGGAGGAGACGCACGCAGGCATCGATCAGTGTCATGGCGGCGAGCTCGCCGCCCGACAGCACGAAATCGCCGAGCGAGAGCTCGAGGAAGCCCCGGGCCTCGATCACGCGGTGGTCGACCCCTTCGTAACGGCCACACAGCAGGACCATGCCCGGTCCTGCCGCGAGCTCGCGCACCCGCGGCTGCCGCAGCGGCTCGCCGCGCGGGCTCAGGTAGATCCGTGGCCCTGGCGCGCCCTGCGCCAGCAGCTGGTCGACCGCGCGCGCCACCACGTCGGGTCGCATGACCATCCCGGCGCCGCCGCCGAAGGGCGTATCGTCGACCGTGCGGTGGCGATCGTCGGCAAAGCCGCGCAAGTCGATCGCATCCAGCCGCCACAGGTCGCGCTCCAGCGCCTTGCCGGCCAGTGAGAGCCCGAGCGGCCCGGGAAACATCTCGGGGAAGATGGTGACGACGCTGGCGGTCCAGGGCCGGCTCATGCGGCGGCCTCGGTGCCGTCGGCGAGCATGCCCCGCTCGATGGTGAGGAAGCCGCGCGCGAGGTCGATCACCGGCACCGCGGCGCGGGTGAACGGCACGAGCTCGCTGGCCCCGGCCGTGGTCGCGATCTCGAGGATGTCGCCCGCACCGTAATTGTGCACCGCGGCGACGCGGCCCAGCTCGCTCCCCGTCCGATCGCGCGCCACGAGGCCGACCAGATCCTCGTGGTAGAACTCCTCCTCGTCCGGCTCGGGCAGGCGGGAGCGGGGGACGTAAAGCCGGGTGCCACGCAGGGCTTCGGCGGCATCGCGGTCCGCGATCCCCGGCGCCCTGGCGATCACGCCACCCTTGGTCGAACCCACGATCTCGAGCTCGAACAGCACACGGCCATCGGCAGCGCAGAGCGGCCCGTAAGCGGCGACGCTCTCCGGCAGCTCGGTGAAGCAGCGCACGCGGAACGCGCCGCGCACCCCGTGCGCCGCACCGATCTGCGCCACGCAGACCATGGTCTCGCTGTCCGTGCCGTCCGCCATCGCCGTCCGCTCAGGCCGCGGCCTCGGCCTTCTTGGCCGCGATCTCGGCGGCACGCTTGCCGGTACCACGCATCTGCGTCGCACCGGGCAGGATGCCGGCCTTGTCGAGGAAACGGGCGACCCGGTCGCTGACCTGCGCACCCTGGCTCAGCCAGTAGCGGACCCGCTCCTCGTTGATCACGACGCGGTTGGCGTCCTCGCTCTTGAGCAGCGGGTTGTAGCTGCCCAGGCGCTCGAGGAAGCGGCCGTCGCGCGGGCTGCGCGCATCAGCGGCCACGATACGGTAGTAGGGACGCTTCTTGGCGCCGCCGCGCGCCAGACGAATTCGAACGGCCATGTCCTGCTCTGCTCCTGTAGTCGTCGCTTGCCGGTTTTTGGGAGGACCGCGCCGGCTCAGCGCGGCAGCATGCCGGGCGGGAGACCGCCGCGGCCGAAGAGGTTCTGGATGCCACCGGCCTTCTTCATCCGCTTCATCATGTCCTGCATCTGCTTGTGCTGCTTCAGCAGGCGATTGACGTCCTGGACGGTGGTGCCCGAGCCGGCGGCGATGCGGCGCTTGCGCGACGCGTTGATCAGGTCGGCATTGCGCCGCTCCTTGGGCGTCATCGAGTCGATGATGGCGCACTGCCGGCCGATCAGCTTCTCGTCGATGTTGGCCTCGGCGAGCTGCTTTTGCATCTTCTGGATGCCGGGCAGCTTGCTCAGGATGCCCTTCATGCCGCCCATCTTGCGCATCTGCTGGAGCTGCGCGCGCAGATCGCCCAAATCGAAGCTGCCCTTGGCCAGCTTCCGGGCCATCTTCTCGGCTTCGTCCTTGTCGACGAGCTCGGCCGCCTTCTCGACCAGGCTGACCACGTCGCCCATGTCGAGGATGCGCGAGGCCACCCGATCGGGATGGAACGTCTCGAGCGCGTCGAGCTTCTCGCCCATGCCGACCAGCTTGATCGGCTGGCCGGTGACGTGGCGCATGCTGAGCGCCGCACCGCCGCGCGCATCGCCGTCCATGCGCGTCAGCACGATGCCGGTGATGCCGATCCGCTCGTGGAAGATGCGCGCGGTGTTGACCGCGTCCTGGCCGGTCAGCGCGTCGGCGACCAGCAGCGTCTCGTGCGGCCGGGCCAGATCGCGCACCTGGGCCAGCTCGCCCATCAGCGCGTCGTCGATGCTGAGGCGGCCGGCGGTGTCGAGGATGACGACGTCGAAGCCTTCGCGCCGGGCGGTATCCATGGCACGTCGGGTGATCGCCAGCGCCTGCTCGCCGGGGACGATCGGCAGGCTCGCGAGCTCGCACTGGCGGGCCAGAATCTCGAGCTGGGTCTGCGCCGCCGGGCGCTGCGTGTCCAGCGAGGCGAGGAGCACCTTCTTGCGGTCGCGCTTGCGCAGCCGCAGGCCGAGCTTGGCGCTGGTCGTGGTCTTACCGGAGCCCTGCAGGCCGGCCATCAGCACCACCGAAGGCGGCGCGCCCAGCGCCAGGTCGCTGGCCTCGCTGCCGAGGATCGCCACCAGCTCGTCGTGGACGATCTTCACCACCATCTGGCCCGGGGTGATGCTCTTGATCACCTCCTGCCCGACAGCGCGCTCGCGGACCCGCGTGACCAGATCCTTGACCACCGGCAGCGCCACGTCGGCCTCGAGCAGCGCGATGCGGATCTCGCGCATCGCCTCGGCAACGTCGGCCTCGGTCAGCGCGCCGCGCCGCTTGAGGCGGTCGAACACGCCGGATAGGCGGGTGGTCAGGTTCTCGAACATGAACGCTCAACGGCGCGCACTACACCTCCGCCATTTCGGGGGTGCCGGGCGCGCCTCATCTCCTAGCCGTCAAATAGGCGACCGAAACCCGGCCGCAAGCCGGGAGCTTTTGCGTCCGTAAGACCGGAAAGTCAAGCCGGAGACGGCGCGCGAGCGTCCGGGCGCAGAACCTTCGCCACCATGTCGAGCAACTGGCGCGGATCATAGGGCTTGGCCAGGAACATGCTGCCTTCGGGCAGCTCGGCGCCGTCGAGGACGGACAGGCCCGAGGTGAGGACGACGGCGACGGCCGGCCATCGCCCGGCAACCTCTCCGGCCAGCTTCAGGCCGTCCATCGACCCCGGCATGTGGATGTCGGTGAAGACGAGCCGGACATCGCTCCTCGCCGCGAGAATCGCCATCGCCTCGTCGGCGCTGCTCGCCTCGAGCGTGGCGTATCCCGCGTCCTCCAGAAGGCTGCTGGCATGAAAGCGCAGCAATGGCTCGTCCTCGACGACCAGGATCGGCGGGCGTGGCTGAGGTGAAGAAACGGCCATCGAACCGCGGTTCCTATGCGGGCTGCTCGCTTCCCGCTTCGCTCTCTCGCACTGCACGCAACGCTACACCAGGAACATGATCCATGCCGAGCTGCCGCGACGAAACGACCGCGCCCGATCGACCGACCAGGCGCGGCATCGCGCAGGCCCGGCCGCTGACGGCGCCGGTCCGGATACCCCCGCAAGGAAAGCGCGCCGTGGCGTGATACCCGACGCGCCCGGACCACCGGCCCCCATTTCGAGGAGAGGCCCTGGAGCTATGCCTTGGGCCGCTCCTCGTCGGGTCGGCCAACCAGACTGTCGCGCACGCCCTTGAGCGATTCGCTCACATTGTCGGTGGCGTTCTTGACGTCGCCCTTGACCTGATCGGTCTTGCCTTCGGCCTCGGTCCGATGATCGCCGGTCAGCTTGCCGACCGCTTCTTTGACCGTACCCACCACCTTGTCCACTGTACCTGAAGCCATGACTTGTCTCCCTCGCAGTTGTGGAACGACACCTTACGAACGTATCCGCCTTGTCTTGGTTCCATTGCTTTTTTATTACAGCGCCCACCATGCTCGTGACCGAGGGTGCTACGGCCGCGGTTTCGCTTGATCGAGGTCGGGCATGGCTGCTACCAGCCGCTCCGGTGCGGCAGCGGGGAGCCGCATCTTCTTGCCCCAAGACATCTCCCTGCCTGGAGTGGACATGCAGACGCTTTCGCTGCCGCGCCGAGCCATGCTCGGGCTGGTCTCGGCGCTGGTGTTGATCGCTGCGACCTCGGCCGAGGCGGCCAAGACCACCAGCGCCCCGGCGCAGACCCTGCAGATCGCGATCGAGGGCGAATACCCACCGTTCAACACGACCGACAAGAAAGGCAAGCTCATCGGCTTCGACGTCGACATTGCCAACGCGCTGTGCAAGGCGATCAACGCCTCGTGCACCCTGGTCAAGCAGCGCTGGGACCGGATGATCCCGGACCTCGTCGCCGGCAAGTACGATCTCGTGATCAGCTCGATGTCGATCACCGCCGAGCGACGCCAGAAGATCGACTTCACCGACGCCTACTACCAGACCCCGGCGAAGTTCGTGGCCAAGAAGGGCGCCGACCTGACCATCTCCCCGGCCGGCCTGAAGGGGCAGCGGATCGGGGTGCAGCGGGCCACGATCCACGAGCAATTCCTGAACAACGTCTACGGCAGCAGCGCCGAGCTCGTCCGCTTCGACACGCTGCCGAAGGCCGAAGCCGCGCTCACCGCCGGCAAGGTCGACCTCGTCTTCGCCGATGCGATGGGCCTGTCCACCGGCTTCCTGCAGACGACCGCCGGCAAGAACTTCGCCTTCGTCGGCCCGGACTTCCGCGACCCGCAATATTTCGGGCAGGGGATCGGGATCGGCGTGCGCAAGGGGCAGGGCGACTTGGTCAGCCAGCTCAACGCCGCCCTCGCCGGGCTGCATAGCGATGGAACCTACGATGCCATCGCGCAGCGCTATTTCCCGTTCCAGATCGGCAGCTGGAAGTCCGCCGCCAGCAACTGACCGCGTGCGGGCCGTCGGCACCGATGCCGACCGCAAGCGCCCCGGAGCGCTCCGGGGCGCTTGTCAGAGCTACATGGCCTCAGGTCGGGTTCAGATCGGCGCCCGCGGCTTGTCGCCATTGGCGCCGGTCCGCTCGGTGCCCGAGGTGGTGGCGGTCATCGGCGCCATCGGGCTGGCGCTGGTGGTGCCGAAGCCGGTCCCGCGCGCCACGGCCGCGCTCTCGGGCCGGGCGGCGCCCGACGCGGTCGCACCGGCCGCGGTGTCCGCCGCGCCGCCGATGTGCCGCTGGCGCAGGTTGTTCTGCACGTAGCTGACGCCCGAGACCTGCTCGGCGATGTCCTCCGCGCGCCGTCTGGCATGCCGACTGTCGACGCTGCCGGATAGCGTCACCTCGCCATTGGCCACCGCCACCTCGACGTCCGACGCGTCGACGTAGGGGTCATCGGCCAGGCGATCGCTCACATCCTCTTGAATGCGCGCGTCGGACCGCCGGTAGCCCTTGGGACCGCGGCCGCGGTGGTCGAGCTCGCGCCGCCGCTCCGCATCACGGTCGCCGAACCAGGACGACACCTCGTCGGCGGCGCGCTCGAAGAAGCCGCGCTCCTCGTCGCGGGACCGGTCGGTGTCGCGGGCATATCGATTCCGCTCGCCGCGCTCGCCGCCGTAACCTTCGGCAGTGCGGCCGTAGTTCTGGAAGGTGCGACCGAGGTCGCGATCGCGGAACTGGCTGCGCCCCTCCTCGAAGCGCCCGAAGCCGCGGCCTTCGAAGGTCTCGGGGCCACGATCCGTCGAGCCGTAGTCCTCGCGGCTGTAGTCGCGCCCGCGCTCGTCGCCGAAGCCGCGGTCGTCGCGATTGCTCCCCCAGTAACCGCCGCGCTCGCGGTCTTCCTCCCGGCGCCAGCGCTCGCGTTGGTCGCGGCGTTGATCATCGTACGCGCCATAGGCGCGGCGCGTCTCGTCGAGGCCACGGTTCTCGTCATAACGGCCTTCGCGATGGCGGCTTGCGCGCCAACGATCGTCGTCTGCCATGATCTCGATCCTTTCCGTTTGGCCCTGAAACCGGGCATTCCCGGCTGCGCGAACAACCAGCCAGGGAATGACGAGTTCCCGCGGCTCGCGACCTTTCAACGGCTTGGCGAGGCGTTGCGGCCACCGGCCCGCCATGTGACGGCCATCGGCAAAGGATCAGTTGTCGCTGATGCATGGATAAGCTTAGTAGGATTTATCAGAAATGAGTTTGCATCAGCATGCTTGTCCAGCATCGTCCCGCCGGTTGTGGCACCGGTGCGCGTCGCCATATCCTCCAACCCGACGCCCTAGCCTCGGAACCGACCATGACGGACACCGCCTCCGACCCGCTCGCGGTCCTGGCCCGGCTGCTGACCGCGCCCGCGGCGCATGCCGCGTCCTCGCCTGCAGGGGCGCTGCTCGTGGCCGTGGCGGCGCTGCTCACCCGTGCCGACGCGGCAGCGGCGCTGCGGCTGCCGGTCGTCGACGATCGTGACGCCCGGGTCGTCATCCAGCGTGGCCATGTCGTCGAGCTGGGCGGGTTGCCCGTCGAGCGCCTGCTGCGCCTCACCGGAGCGCGGCCGGTGGAGATCGGTGCCGTCGACCATTGCGCGGCGGCGGAGCTGCAGGCGGTCCTGGCCGATGGCGCCGCCGGCGCGGTGTTCGTCGAGCGCCCCGAAGCGGCCGGAGCAGGGCTGATCGGCCCGTCGGCGTTCGTCTGGGCGTGCCGTCAAGCGGCCGTGCCGTGCCTCGTCGTGGCCGCCGGCACGCCACTGCCGGCCCTTGATGCGGGAGCGGACCTGGCGCTGGTCGATCTGGCTGCCACCTACGGCGGCAACGAACTCGGCCTCGTGGTCGGACGGGCGGACCTGATCGCCGCCTGCGCGCTGCAGCAGCTCGGGCTGGGCAGGCTGTTCCGCCCCGATGCGGCGGCCATGGCCGCCGCCGTTGCCGCCGTGCGCGCCACGGCCGCCGATCCAGCGGCGGGACTGGCGCAAGCCGATCTTTGAGCGCCGGGCGTCGCGGTGCCGCTCTATCCGCTGACGCTGCGCTGCGCTATCGAGCGGTCGAGCGAAACGAGCGCAGGACGTGCCGCATGACCAAGCAGCTCCTCCACCTGGTGATCGGCGGCGAGCTCAAGGATCCGACCTCGACGGAGTTCGTCGATCTCGACAAGGTCGACATCGTGGGCGTCTACCCCAGCTATGCCGAGGCGCTGAAGGTTTGGCGCGGCAAGGCGCAGGCGACGATCGACAACGCGCATGTGCGCTATTTCGTGGTGCATCTGCACCGGCTGCTGGATCCGTCCGTGCCCGGCGTGAACCCGTCCTAGGACGAAGGTCCGTCCATCGGGTGAGCCGTCTGCATGGCGCGGCGCCTGCCGGTGCCGCGCGCCGAGGCGGGCGCCCGGCGGGCTCAGGCCCGCGCGGCCTCGACGGACGGGCGCAGCAGGCGCAGCGCATTGAGGGTGACCAGCACGGTCGCTCCCGTATCGGCCAGGATCGCCGGCCAGAGGCCGGTGATGCCGGCGACCGTGGTCAACAGGAACAGCCCCTTGAGGCCGAGCGCCAGCGCCACGTTCTGGCGGATGTTGGTCATGGTTCGCTTGGACAGGTCGATCATGGCGGCCACGTCCGCGACCCGGCCGTGCAGCACCGCCGCGTCGGCCGTCTCGAGCGCGACGTCGGTGCCGCCGCCCATGGCGATGCCGATATCGGCCATCGCCAGGGCCGGCGCGTCGTTGATGCCGTCGCCGACCTTGGCGACCTTCAACCCGCGCTCCTGCAACCCGCCGACGATGCGCTGCTTCGCTTCCGGCAGCAGCTCCGCGTGGACCTCGATGCCGAGATCGCGGCCGATCGCCATGGCGGCGCGCTCATTGTCACCGGTGAGCATGAGCGTGCGGATGCCGGCAGCGTTCAGCCGGCGCAGGCCGAGCCGCGCATCGGCGCGCGGCTCGTCGCGCATGGCCAGCGCGCCGGCGGCGACGCCGTCGACGACCAGCACGGCGACGGTCTTGCCCTGATCGTGCAGCGAGGCCATGCGGCGCGCCTGCTCGGGCGTGAGCGGCGCCAGCTCGGCCGCGGCGGGCGGCGAGCCCAGGAACAGCTCGGACCCGTCGACGCGGCCGGCGATGCCCTTGCCGGCGATCGCCCGCGCTTCGCCGACTGCGGGCAGCGTGATCCCGTCGTGCGCAGCCCGAGCGAGAACGGCTTTGGCCAGCGGATGGCTGGAGCCGGTCTCCAACGCCGCGGCGAGCCGCAGCACGGCGCTCGGTTCGGCGGCGAAGCCGATCGTGTCGGTGAGTTCGGGCCTGCCACGGGTGAGCGTGCCGGTCTTGTCGAACGCCACCGCCGTGATCCGCCCGAGATTCTCGAGCACGGCGCCGCCCTTGAGCAGGAGGCCACGCCGGGCCCCGGCGGACAGCGAGGCCGCGATCGCGGCCGGCGTCGAGATCACCAGCGCGCACGGGCAGCCGATCAGCAGGATGGCGAGCCCCTTGTAGAGCCAGGCCTGCCACGCGGCCCCGGCCAGCAGCGGCGGCAGGATGGCCACCAGGGTCGCGACCACGACCACGGCCGGCGTGTACCAGCGGGCGAAGCGCTCGATGAAGCGGGCGGTCGGCGCCTTGCGCTCCTGCGCCTCCTCGACCAGGCGGACGATCCGCGCGATCGTGTTGTCGACGGCGGCAGCGGTGACGCGGATGCCGAGCGCCGCGTCGCCGTTCACCGTGCCGGCGAACACGGCAGCGCCGATGCCCTTGCGCACCGGCACGCTCTCGCCGGTGACCGGTGATTCGTCGATCCCGCTCTCGCCGGCGACGATGACGCCGTCGGCCGGGATGCGGTCGCCCGGCCGGACCCGGATGACGTCGCCGACCGTGAGCTCCGCGGCCGGCACCTCGCGGACCCGGCCCGCTTCCTCGAGGAACGCCGTGCTGGGCACGAGGCTGCCCAGCGACCGGATGCTCGCCCGGGCCCGGCCGGCGGCGACGCCTTCGAGCAGCTCGCCGACCAGGAACAGGAGCACGACGACCGCGGCCTCCTCGCCGGCGCCGATCACGACGGCGCCCACGGCCGCCACGGTCATCAGCATCTCGATCGTGAACGGTGCGCCGGCACGTGCCGCCATGCCCGCCCGCCAGGCGATCGGCACCAAGCCGAGCAGCATCGCCGCGAGGAACAGCGAGGGAGCGGCCGCCGGCAGCAGATGACCCAGCGCATAGGCCAGCGCGAGAGCCAACGCGCAGGCGAGGGCCAGCTGGGCCTTGCCGCTGCGCCACCACGGCCCATCGCTGGCGGCATGGTCGTGATGGTGATCGTGGTCGTGCCCGGCAGGTGATGCTGCCGGCGGCGTGGCCGTCAGCGGCGCCACCCCGTAGCCGAGATCGCGCACGCGCCGGTGGACCGCAGCGAGGTCCAAGGTGGCGGTGTGACGGAGGGTCATGGCCCCGGCCGTCGGCGACACCTCGACATCGACGATGCCCGGCAGGCGCCGGACGGCGGTGTCGACCTTGGCGGCGCAACCGGCGCAGTCCATGCCGGTCACGCGAAATCTCGTCTGCACTGCGGCCTCGGCCATGCTGGTCCCTTTGCTCCTATCGGCGCGAGGCCTACATCCTCTAGCGACTGGAGGAGCAAGCAGAATGTTCGCTGGCCTTTCGATCGGCGAGGCGGCTCGCCGGAGCGGGGTGAAGGTGCCGACGATCCGCTATTACGAGCAGATCGGGCTGCTGACCCCGCCGGCGCGCAGCATGGGCAATCGGCGCCACTACACGGCGGCCGAGCTGCGTCGGCTGACCTTCATCCGTCATGCGCGCGAGCTGGGCTTCGACATCGACGCGATCCGCACCTTGCTCAAGCTGCAGGACGACCCGAGCCAGCCGTGTGCCGCCGCCGATGCGATCGCCCGGGCGCGCCTGGCCGAGGTCGAGCAGCGCCTGCTCGGTCTCGGCGCGCTCAAGGCCGAGCTCGAGCTGATGGTCGAGGGCTGCCGGCAGGGGCATGTCGGCCAATGCCGGGTGATCGAGGTGTTGGCGGATCACGGGCAGTGCCGCCACGAGCATCACCTGCCGGAGGCGACGGCCGTGCTCAGGACAATAATCCCGTAGCCAGATAGTAGGCCACGCCCAGGGCCGAGCAGGCGCCGAGCACGGTCAGCATGCCGAGCTTGAAGCGGAACACGCCGAGCAGCGCGGCGATGGTCAGCACGAGGGCGGGGAGATCGAGGCTGCGCGGGTCGGGCAGGGCGAGCCGGAAGCCGAGCAGGCCCACCTCGTGCACCACGTGGAACAAGGTGTGCAGCGCGAACCAGAGGGCGAGGTTGAGGATCACGCCGACGACGGCCGCGGTGATCGCCGCCAGGGCAGCGGACAGGGCCTTGTTGCCGCGCAAGGTCTCGACGAACGGCGCGCCGGCGAAGATCCACAAAAAGCAGGGAACGAACGTGACCCAGGTCGTGAGCACGCCGCCCAAAGCACCGGCCGCGAGCGGCGGCAGGCCGCCCGGGGCGCGGAACGCGCCCATGAAGCCGACGAACTGCACGACCATGATCAGCGGCCCGGGCGTGGTCTCGGCCATGCCGAGCCCGTCCAGCATCTCGCCCGGGCGCAGCCAGCCATAGGTCTCGACCGCGGCTTGCGCGACGTAGGCCAGGACGGCGTAGGCGCCGCCGAAGGTCACGACGGCCATCTTGGAGAAGAACAGCGCGATCTGGCTGAACGTGTCGGCCGGCCCGAGGACCAGCAGCAGCGCCAGCACCGGCCCCAGCCAGAGGACGAGGCAGATGCCGGCTACGCGCAGCGACCAGGCGAGGCCGGGTCGCGCGTGCGCCGGCAGCGCCTCGCCGAGGACGGTGTCCGCGTCGGCGACGATCCGGCCGCCGCTCGGACCATGGCCGCCGCCGGCGCCGAACGCGGCGAACCCGGCCCGGCTGCCGAGATAGCCGAGCATGCCGGCCGTCAGAACGATCAGCGGGAAGGGCACGCCCAGGAAAAAGATCGCAACGAAGGCGGCAGCCGCGATGCCGACCATCACCCCGTTCCTCAGCGCGCGGCGGCCGATGCGCATGACCGCCTCGAGCACGATCGCGAGCACGGCCGCCTTCAGCCCGAAGAACAGCGCCTGCACGATGCCGACCGCACCGAACACGGCGTAGACGATGCTGAGCGCCATGATGGCGAGGAAGCCCGGCAGCACGAACAGCGTGCCGGCGACGAGGCCACCCTTGGTCCGGTGCAGCAGCCAGCCGACATACACCGCGAGCTGCTGCGCCTCGGGGCCGGGCAGGAGCATGCAATAGTTCAGCGCGTGCAGGAACCGGTGCTCGCCGATCCAGCGCTTCTCCTCGACCAGGATGCGGTGCATGACCGCGATCTGGCCGGCGGGGCCGCCGAACGACAGTGCGGCGATCCGTGCCCAGGTGCGCACGGCTTCGGCGAAGCTCGGGTGGCGGCGAGCCGCCCCGCATTGCAGTTCCATCGTGGGCGCAGCACCGTCCATCGTCACGCCCCGCTTTTGCCCGTCGGCCAGTTGTGCGTCTCGTCGGTGGCATCGCGGCACCAGCGGTAGAACGCGTCGTAGAGCGTCATGCCGGCGTCGAGCTGGACGAGGTCGTCGGCGTGCATGCGCGACAGACCGAGCGAGGCCGCGAGCAGCCCGGCCGCCTCGGGCACGAGGTCGAGGCGCGCGGTGTCGGCCGCGCGCACGATCTGCGCCAGCCGCAAGAGGGGCAGGGTGCCGAGGCCGAGTTCCTCGACCATGGTGTCGAAGGTGCAGGCCTCGCCGCGATGGCTCCAGAACACGCCCTCGATGTCGAACGGCGCGGCGTCGAGCCGCTCGGCCACGGCCCGCACCTCCGCCGGAGCCACGAACAGGAACACGGCCGCCGGATCGACGAAGCGGCGGATGAGCCACGGGCAGGCGATGCGGTCGATCTTCGGGCGGGCACGTGTCACCCAGACCGTGCCGCCGCGGTGCCGGCGCCGTGGCAGCTTCGCCTGCGGCACCAGCGGCAAGGCCGCCTTCTTCCAGGCCTCAAGGCCGCCGGCGGCGACCTCGGCCGGCACGCCTTCGTGCCGCAGCCAGGCCGCCACGGCCTCGCCGACCTCGCGCCCGTCGCGGCAGACGACGACGGCGCTGCGGTCCGCGAGTTCCGCCGCCCAGCCGGACACGTGATCCGCGGTGCGGCGTACCGCCCCTGGAATCAGGCGCGGATCGCTGGCGAAGTCCTCCTCGGCCCGCACGTCGACGATCACCGGGCATTTCGGCGTGCCGATCAGCCGGGCGAGCTTGTCGACGGAAATCGTGGTCACAGACGACATGCGGCGTCCTCCGGCGCTGGTGGGACGCGATGCTTCGGCATGTCGCCTCGTGGGGAGATCGCCATCCCCAGATGACGAATTAGAGTTTCGCCCGCCCGGGCTGTCAATGCCGCACCGCAGAAGCCGGCTCAGGGTCTCGCGTGCAGCAGGCGGGCAGGGCTCAACGCCGCGGGATCGACGGCCGGATCGTCCATGGGCGCACCCGTGATCAGCGCGGCCGAGAGCGCCGCCAGCGCCGGTGCCGTCTGGATGCCGTAACCGCCCTGGCCGGCCAGCCAGAAGAAGCCCGGCGCACGCGGATCGAAGCCCGCGACCGGCGTACGGTCGCGGGCGAAGCAGCGCAGCCCGGCCCAGCGGCTGTCGATGCGTGGCACCGGAAAGCTGAAGGCCTGCCCGATGCGGTGGATGCAGATGGCGACGTCGAGCTCCTCGGGCTGCGCGTCGCTGGGCGCGCACGGCGTCTCGTCGGCGGGCGAGCAGAGCAGCCGGCCGGCGTCCGGCTTCAGGTACCAGGTCTCGTCGATCGCCTCGACCATCGGCCAGTCGGCGGTGGGCAGATCCGGCGGTGCCGGCACGATGACCGCGGTCCGCCGATGCGGCACGATCTCCAGAGGCGCCAGGCCGGCCAGGGCGGCTACCGTGTCGGCCCAGGCACCGGCGGCATCGACCACGATCCGCGTCCGGACCTCGCCCTCGCGCCATGCGACGCGCCACGCGTCCCCGTGCCGTTGCACCGCCTCGACCATGGTCGAGGTCCGCAGGTGCGCGCCGTTCGCCCGCGCACCCTTGAGGAAGCCGGCGAGGATGGCCGCCACGTCGAGATCGAGCATGGACGGGTCGAGCAGGCCGGCGGCGACGTAGTCGGACCGCAGCGCCGGCACGAGGCCCTGGCACCGGCTGCGATCCAGCGGCCGCGCTTCCGGCACGAAGCGCAGCGTGCCCTCGAGGTTGTGCGCGAGCTCCTCGAGCTGATCGGCGCGGGCCACCTTCAGCACGGACCGCTGCCGCCAGAGCGGCACGTCGGCGAAGCCGGCCGGCGGTTCGAGGTAGAACGGTGCCGAGGCTGCGGTCAGTGCCCGGATGGTGCGGTTGCCATAGGAGCGATGCAGTGTCGCTGCCGAGCGGCCCGTGCTGTGATAGCCGGGCTGCGCCTCCCGTTCGAGCAGCAACACCCGCAGCCGCGGCGCCAGCGCCCAGGCCAGCGAGGCCCCGGCCATGCCGGCGCCGATGATGACGACGTCGACCTCGTCCATGCCCGCGTTCCCCGTCATGCCGGAATGCCGAGATCGGCGAAGCTGAAGAACGGCAGCCGGTCGCCGGGCTCGACCAGCTCCACCGCATGGCCCAGCTCGACGAGCCCGTCCGCGTCGCGCAGCGCGCCGAGCATGCCCGACCCCTGGCGCGGCACCCGCGCGAGGCTCGGTCCCCGCTCGGGATCGTGGACGACGACGGCGCGCGGGAACTCGGTCCGTCCGGCTTTCTTGCGCAGGCCGAAGGCCGCCGGCAGCGCCAGACCCGTCGGCCGCTGCCACGGCGCGCCACCGAGCCGCCGCAGGACCGGCCGCGCGAACAGCAGGAAGGCGACGAGGGCGGCGACCGGATTGCCCGGCAGCCCGATGAAGACGGCGTCGCCGATGCGGCCGAAGGCGAGCGGGCGGCCGGGCTTGACCGCGACCTGCCAGAAATCGAGCCGGCCCATGGCGGCCACGCTGCGCACGACGTGATCCTCGTCGCCGCGCGAAGCACCGCCCGAGGTCAAGACCACATGATGATCGCTGGCGGCGCGGCGGAGCGCGGCCGCGACGCTGGCCGCATCGTCGCGCACGATGCCGAGGTCGGTGACCTCGACCGGCAGCGCGCGCAGCAGAGCCTGCAGGACATGGCGGTTGGCGTCGAACACCGTGCCGGGACCTGGAGCGCTGCCGGGCTCCGCCAGCTCGTCGCCGGTCGAGAACAGGGCCAAGCGCAGCGGCTCGAACACCGTCAGCGCTGCCTGCCCCAGCGCCGCGGCCAGTCCGATGTCCTGCGGACGCAGGCAGGTGCCGGCCCTGAGCACCGGCTCGCCGGCACGAACGTCCTCGCCGGCGAGCCGGCGGTTGGCCCCCTGCCGCAGGCCGGCCGGAAGCTCGACCGTCCGACCGTGCAGCACGACCTGCTCCTGCAGCGCGACGCTGTCGGTGCCCGGCGGCATCATCGCCCCGGTGAGCACGCGAAGTGCCGTGCCCGCGGCGACCTCGTCCGTGAACGGCCGCCCGGCGGCGGCCCGGCCGGGGGCGAGCTCGAGCCGCGCGCCGGCCTCCATGCCGGCCGCGAACGCGAAGGCATAGCCGTCGACCGCGGCATTGTCGAAGGCCGGCACGTCGCGCGGGCTGAGCAGCGGCCGGGCCAGGTAGCATGCCAGAGCCCGGTCGAGCGGCACGACATGATGCCCGACCATCGGCGCCGTCCGGGCCGCGAGCAACGCGTGCGCCGCCGCCACCGCGATGGCCTGGCCGCTCTCGCCGCAGCCGCCCGCCGCCGGTCGCATCATCCGCGCGCCCGGATCCCGAGCTCGGCCAGGATGAAGGCGGCGATGCCGGCGACATCGTCGAGGTCGAACCGCGGCAAGCTCAGATCGGCCAACGGCATGTCCGAGGCCACGGCCACGATGCTCGGATCCTCGTGCGCCAGCAGTGGCGTGGCGCGCTCGCGGCGATGCACCTCGAGCTTGGGATGCGTCGATCGCTTGAAGCCTTCCACGAGCACGAGGTCCGCCGGGCTCAGCCGGGTCAGCAGCTCGTCCAGGGACGGCTCGGCGGCGCCGCGCAGCTCGTGGATCACCGCCCAGCGCCGCGCGGTCGCCAGCACGACCTCCTGGGCGCCGGCCTGCCGGTGCCGCCAGGTGTCCTTGCCGGGCTGGTCGAGGTCGACCTCGTGGTGGGCATGCTTGACGGTCGAGACACGGTAGCCGGCGACCGTGAACTCGCCGACCAGCCGCTCGACCAGGGTGGTCTTGCCGTTGTTCTTCCAGCCGACGATGCCAAAGACCCGCATCACCCTTCCCGTGCTGCCGCACCCTCGCCCTCGCCCGCCGCAACGGCTAGGAACGGGGCCAGCGCTGCAGTGTGCAGCCTGGTCACCGACGAGACAAGGACGAGGCAGCCCATGGTCGCCGGCCGGCGATGAGCGAGACGGTTCTGGACGTGCGCGGCCTGTCGTGCCCGTTGCCGGTCCTGAAGGCGCGCAAGCGGCTGCTCGGGCTCGCACCCGGCCAGCGCTTGCGCGTGCTCGCGACCGACCCGAAGGCGCCGGCCGACTTCCGGCTCTACTGCACGCAGACCGGGCATCGGCTGGTCGAGGAACGTCGGGACGGCGACGTCTTCGTCCTGCTCGTCGAGCGAGGCGGCTAGCGCCGTTCCGCCAGGCCCGCCACCGTCTTCGCGATCAGCCAGTCGACGACCGCCTTGCGGGCCTCGGCCGGGTCGGCGCCGTCCGCCTGCGCGCGCTCGTAGACCGCGAGCTGCATGTCGGCGCTGGTGCCTCGGCTGACGATCTTCTTGGCCGCCTGCACCTCGGTCAGGCAGCCGAGCTCGCGCGCGTCGTCGCGAAGGAGGTCGACCAGCTCGTCGACCAGGCCCGTCATCGGCTTCAGGCAGCCGGCGCCGAAATCCGCGAGTTCGGCCTCGATGCCCCAGCGCTGGGCACGCCACTTGTTCTCCTCGAGCAGGATGCGCCGGTAGGTGCGCCAGCTCTGGTTGCGCGCACGCAGGCGCCAGAGGTGATGCAACAGGGACTGGTAGAGCGCCGCCACGGTCAGCGCGTGCTCGATGTCGGTGCAGATGTCGGTGATCCGCAGCTCGAGCGTGGGATGCTTCACCGACGGGCGGATGTCCCACCAGATGAAGGTGGGATCGGTGACGAGGCCGGTTTCGGCCAGCACGTCGAGCAGATCCTGCCATTCGCGCCAGCTGTTGAACGTTTCGGGCGAGCTCGCCCGCGGCAGGTCGGCCGAGATCGTCGGCCGGATCGACTTGAGGCCCGTCGCCTCGCCGCCCCAGAACGGGGAGCTCGTCGACAGGGCCAGCAGATGCGGCATGAAGTAGCTGATCTGGTTCATGAATTCGACGCGCATGTTCTCGTCGTCGATCTGCGCGTGGATGTGCATGCCGCTGATCAGCTGCCGGCGGGCCAGCGCCTGGTATTCCTCGGTCAGGGTCTGGTAGCGCTTCTTGCGCGTGCTGCGCTGCTCGGACCAGGTCGACGAGGGATGCGTCGACGCGGCAACGAGCGCCATGCCATGTTGGCGGGCCACGTCGGCGACCGTGCCGCGCAGGCGACGGAGCTCGCTGCGGGCCGAGGCGATGTCCGGGCAGACTCCGGTCGCGACCTCGACCTGCGCCTGGAGCATCTCGTGCGTCACCTGCTCGCCGAGCGCCCGTCGGCAGGCCGGCATGAAGTCGCGCGGTGGCGCCGCGACGAGTTCGCGGGTGGCAGGATCGACGAGCAGGTACTCCTCCTCGATCCCGAGCGAGAGCGTCGGCTTGCGCAAGACCATCCTTGATTGCCCCCTGTTGCGGGCGATTCTTCTCGCCGCTGGGAATCAGCGGGTGGATGGGTTCCAGGTTCCCTGCGGCCCTCAGACCAGGGACGAGGTCTGCACGGCGTGGCGCCAGGAGATCAGGCCGCCGGCGCGATCGAGGTTGTCGCCGTCGAAGATGCGGTAGAGCGCACGGTCGGCCAGGGGCTCCCGCAGCGCCTCGAAGATGATGTCGGCATAGCGGTGCGCATCGTCCGGGGTCGCGATCTGATCCTGCCGGATCTCCAGCATCACGTGCGGCAGCCGCGGCCGCTGGGCGTGGAACTGGACGGTGAAGCCGAAATCGAGCAGGCCCGAATAGGGCTGGTTGTCGCCGATGACCAGATCGCCCCGGGCCATCAGCCGGTCGAGCACCGGCCGCGACAGCCGCTGGTCGCCGCGCCACAGGATCCCGACGTGCCAGGGCCGGTCCTCACCGTACATGTGCGGGGTGAAGCTGTGCACGGCGATCACCGCCGGCACCACGCCCCGGCGGCGGAACGCGCCGATCCGGCGCGCGACGGCGCGATGGTAGGGCAGAAAGTAGCTGATCACGCGGTCGACCACGGCCTCGAGGTCGAGGCCCTGGTTGCCGGGCACGACGCAGCCGTCGCTGATCTCGGGGATCGAGGTCGGGGTGCCCGGGCGCCGGTTCGGGTCGATGACCAGCCGCGAGCAATGGTTGAGCAGGGCCGGCGCGTCGAGCAGGTGGGCCAGGCGCCGGGTGAGGTCGGCGGCACCGATGTCCCAGCCGATGTGCCGGGCCAGGGCCTCGTCGCTGACGCCAAGCTGCTCGAGATGGGCCGGCACGCCGCGGCCGGCATGATCGCACAGCAGCAGCACCGGCGCGCGGCCGTCCGGGTTGCAGCGCTCGAGCCAGGAATGGTCGGGTACGTTCAAGGTGCGCATGCGGCGATCTAGGCCAGGAACGGCGTGCTTGGCAAATCCTGCCACGCCGGGCACGCGGTCGAGATTCGGTCGAGACGCGGCGGATCATTTCCACTGTGACGCGATTGCACCAAAGACGGCCGTGCCGCACCAAAGGATCGCAGGCGTTCGGCAGATTGATGGACTCTTGACCGTCGCTGCCCTTAGAACATGCTCGCGTCGGCCGCAGTCGGTGTGAAAATATGCTGCGTGGGGCACGATTTAGAATGTGGCGGGGCGTCGGGGTGGCGCTGATGCTGTTGGGCGCGCAGTTCGGCATCGCGGTGCCGCTGATCACACCCGCACGGGCGGCCCTGGGACCGGGCAAGGCCGACAAGATCATTGTCGTCAAGAGCGAGCGGCGGCTCTACCTGGTCCGCGATGGTCAGGTGCTCGAGAGCTTTCGGGTGGCGCTCGGGCCGCATCCGCAGGGAACCAAGATCTACCAGGGCGACGGGCGCACGCCGGAGGGCAACTACAACGTGGTGGGGCTCAACCCCGGCAGCCAGTACTACCGGTCGATCCGCGTGTCCTACCCGAACGCGGCCGACCGCGCGCGCGCGCGGGTGCTCGGCCAGGCCGCCGGTGGCGACATCATGATCCACGGTTTGGCGCCGGAGCGGCGCAGCTATGGTGGCGAGCACTGGCGGTTCGACTGGACCAACGGCTGCATCGCCGTGACCGACGAGGAGATCGACGAGATCTGGCGGCGGGTGGAGATCGGCACGCCGATCGAGATTCGCCCATGATACCTGCGCGGCGACCTTCGCAAGGCACTGCCCGTTTCAATCGGAACGCGGGCAGCAGACAGCCAGCCGTGCCGGGTGGCGTTCCGATGAGCGTGTGGCATTGTTGCTGCGCAAGTTGTTGATATGGAGACTAAAGAGATGAAGAGGATGCACGGCATCGCCCCGGCGGCGGCCATCACTCTGGGCCTGTTGGCGCTCGGCGGTTGCGCCACCAAGGGCGACGTCGAGACGCTGCGCAACGAGATCGCCAGCCTGCGCAGCCAGCAGCAGGCGACCGATGCCAAGGCCACCGAAGCCTTGGCCATGGCGCAGAAGGCCTCGGCCGACGCGTCGCAGGCGCAGATGAAGGCCGACCAGATTTTCCGCGCTGGTCTGCGCAAGTAGGGTTCCGGTCGCAGGGCGCCGGCCCGCTCGGTCCGGCGCCCGACGACCCGTCATGCCAGGACGGGGCTGTTCCGACCTGGCCTTCGAGGCCATGTAACCGTCAGTGCATGCACCAAGGGGTGCCGGAGATCATGGCCGCTGAAATGTCGTTGGGTCGATTGCTGTCGCGCCGGAGCTTCTCGTGCCGGGCTGCTGCCGCAGTTGCCGCCGCGTCGTGGCTACCATCGTCGGCGAGGGCAGCGGCCGAGGAGCGGCCCGACGACCTGATCGGCGAGATCACGGTCTACCTCACCCGCGGCGACGAGACCCTGCTCGACGTGGCCCGCGAGCGCAATCTCGGCGTGCCCGAGGTCTCGGCCGTCAACCCCGGGATCGACCCTTGGATTCCCGGTGCCGAGACGCTCGTCACCCTGCCGACCCAGTTCATCCTGCCCGATGCGCCGCGCGAAGGCATCGTCGTCAATTACGGCGAGCTGCGCCTGTTCTACTTTCCGAAGCACGGGCCGGTGCAGACCTACGCCATCGGCGTCGGGCGCGACGGCTTCGAGCTGAAGATCGGCAAGACCCGGATCGTGCGCAAGACCGAGCATCCGACCTGGTATCCGACCGAGTCCGTGCTGCGCGACAAGCCGTGGCTCGAGACGGTGGTGCCGCCCGGGCCGGACAACCCACTCGGCGACTATGCGATGTACCTGGGCTGGCCGACCTACCTGATCCACGGCACCAACAAGCCTTACGGCGTCGGGCGCCGGGTCAGCCGCGGCTGCATCCGCATGTACCCGGAAGGGGTGGCGGCGCTCTACCCGCAGATCGCGATCGGCACCAAGGTCACCGCCGTCCAGCAGTTCGTCAAGGCCGGCTGGCACGCGGGCGAGCTCTACCTCGAGGCCCAGCCCGACATCGTGCAGGTCGACGAGCTCGAGGTGGCGCAGGCGCTCACGCCCAAGGCGGTGACGCCCGAGGATCGCCAGCTGATTCTCGACAAGGCGGGACCCGACGCGGCGAGGATCGACTGGCAGATCGCCGACGCCGAGTTGATCGCGCGGCGTGGCATCCCGGTGCAGATCACGCGGCCGCTGCCGGCTGCCGATGGCGCCGGCGCACCGGTCGGCATGGCCAACCGTGAGCCCGGACCGTCGGCGGGGGATGCGGGCGGCGTGCCCAGCGGCCTCTACTGAGCGTCACTGCCCACATCTTATCCACAGGATGATCGTCCTGGCGGCGATGGCTGATCGCGCCTCAGCGCAATCTCAGCATGCTGTCAAGGGCACAGCATGCCGCGGAAAAAATGGCCCGGGGCGAACCCCGGGCCAATATGGAGGAGAATACAAGAAGAACGTCCCGCTTGCCCGACGGGACGTATGCGTACCCTCAGCTACAGCCAGTGGTTGAGCCGCAGGTATCGCATTTCAGGCAGGTGCCGTTCCGCACCAGCGTGAAGTTGCCGCAAGACGGGCAGGAATCGCCGACATAGCCCTTGAGCCGGGCCATGTGCGCCTGCGCCACACGGCTGTTCGCGCCGCCCGCGACCAGCTCGGACACCACGGTCGAGCCAGCGGACGGACTTGATCTCTTCGCCACGGTCACCTCGCCGGCGGCACCACCGCCACCCGACCCGCCGCCCGCGAGCAGACGCAGATTGCCGCGGACGAAGCCGGTCGATGCGATGCGCTGCACCGCCACCGCCTCGCTTCCCATGTCGCCCTCCGCCACGCCTTTGCCAAGGGCATCGTGACGCATATCAGAGGGCTCGACATTGGCGAGGTCGGTGCGCTCGAGGTAGGAAATGGCCAGCTCGCGGAAGATGTAGTCCAGGACCGACGTCGCCATCTTGATGGTGTCGTTGCCCTGCACCACGCCTGCCGGATCGAACCGGGTGTAGGAGAACGCCTCGACGAACTCCTCGAGCGGCACGCCGTACTGCAGGCCGATCGAGATCGCGATCGCGAAGCTGTTCATCAGCGAGCGGAAGGCGGCGCCTTCCTTGTGCATGTCGATGAAGATCTCGCCGAGGGTGCCGTCCTCGTACTCGCCGGTGCGCAAATAGAGCTTGTGCCCACCGACCACGGCCTTCTGCGTGTAGCCCTTGCGTCGGCTCGGCAGCTTGCGCCGTTCGTGGATCCAGCGCTCGACCACCCGCTCGGTGACCTCGACCACCCGCTGCACCTGCGGCAGCTCGACGGTCTCGTCCTCGTCGTCGAGATCGGCCGGCAGCATCGAGGCCAGCGGCTGGCTGAGCTTGGAGCCGTCGCGGTAGAGCGCCAGCGCCTTGAGGCCGAGGCGCCAGCCCTCGAGATAGGCCGCCTCGCAATCCTGGACCGTCGCCCGGGCCGGCATGTTGATGGTCTTGGAGATGGCACCCGAGATGAACGGCTGCGCGGCCGCCATCATTCGGATATGGCTGTCGACCGACAGGTAGCGCTTGCCGGTGCGGCCGCACGGGTTGGCGCAGTCGAACACCGCGAGATGCGCGGCCTGCAGATGCGGCGCGCCCTCGACGGTCATCGCCCCGCAGCAGAACACGTTGGCCGCCTCGACCTGGTCGCGCGAGAAGCCCAGCGCCTTGAGCAGGTCGAAGGCCGGATCCTCGAGCTGGTCGGCGCCGATGCCGAGGCCGTCCTTCAGGAAGCCGTCGCCCAGCGTGAACCGGTTGAAGACGTACTTGATGTCGAACGCGGTCGGCAGCATCGCGTCGAGCTTGGCCAGCACCGCGTCGGTGAAGCCTTTGGCCCGCAGGGTCGCATGGTTGATGAACGGTGCCCCGGCAAGCGTGCCATGCCCGACCGCGTACCGGCCGATGGCGTCGATCTGCTCCTGGCTGTAGCCCAGGGTCTGCAGCGCCTGCGGCACCATGCGGTTGATGATCTTGAAGTAGCCGCCGCCGGCCAGCTTCTTGAACTTGACCAGCGCGAAGTCGGGCTCGATGCCGGTCGTGTCGCAGTCCATCACCAGGCCGATGGTCCCGGTGGGCGCGATCACGGTGACCTGCGCGTTGCGCACGCCGTGGCGCTCGGCCTTCACCAGAGCCTCGTCCCAGGCCGCCCGCGCCGCGGCGACCAGCGCCTGATCGGTGCAGTTCGCGGCGTCGAGCGGCACGGGCAGGGTATGCAGCTCCTCGTAGCCCGCGGTCTCGCTCGAGGCGGCGCGCCGATGGTTGCGCAGCACCCGCAGCATATGCTCGCGATTGTCCGCGTAGCCGGGGAACGGCCCCAGCACCTCGGCCATCTCGGCCGAGACCTTGTAGGCGGTCCCGGTCATCAGCGCGCTGATGGCGCCGCAATAGGCACGCCCGGCATCGCTGTCGTAGGGCAGGCCGCAGGCCATCAGCAGGCCGCCGAGATTGGCGTAGCCCAGGCCCAAGGTGCGGTAGCGGTAGGACAGCTCGGCGATCCTCGCCGCCGGGAACTGCGCCATCAGCACCGAGATCTCGAGCACCACGGTCCACAGCCGCACCGCGTGCACGAAATCGTCCACCGCCAGCGTGCCGTCGTCGCGCCGGAAGCACATCAGGTTCAGCGACGCGAGATTGCACGCCGTGTCGTCGAGGAACATGTACTCCGAGCACGGGTTGGACGCGTTGATGCGCCCCGAGCTCGGGCAGGTGTGCCAGTCGTTGATCGTGGTGTCGAACTGGATGCCGGGATCGGCGCTGGCCCAGGCGGCGTTGGCGAGCCTGCCCCACAGCTCGTGCGCCTTGAGCGTCTTCGCGACCTTGCCGTCGGTGCGGCGGCGCAGCGGCCAGTCGCGCTTCTCCAGCACCGCCGCCATGAACGCGTCGTCGACCCGGACCGTGTTGTTCGAGTTCTGTCCCGACACGGTCAGGTAGGCGTCGCTGTCCCAGTCGGGCGCGTAGGTCGGAATCTCGATCGAGGTGAAGCCCTGCCGCGCGTACAGGATGACCTGCTGGATCGCCCCCTCGGGCAGCAGCGCCTTACGCGCCTCCCGCACCGCCTTCTTCAGCGCCGGGTTGGTGGCCGGCTCGAACCGCTCGCCGTCGACACCAGTATAAGAGGAGTCGTGACACGCCGCCATGATCGCCGCGGCATGCAGCTTGAACAACCGCGAGCCCGCGACCAGGGCCGCGACCTTCTGCTCCTCGACCACCTTCCAGTCGGTGAACGCCTCGATGTCCGGATGATCGGCGTCGACGATCACCATCTTGGCCGCACGCCGGGTCGTCCCGCCCGACTTGATCGCGCCGGCCGCCCGGTCGCCGATCTTGAGGAAGCTCATCAGGCCCGAGCTCTTGCCGCCGCCCGAAAGCCGCTCGCCCTCGGCACGCAGGCTCGAGAAGTTGGTTCCCGTGCCCGAGCCGTACTTGAACAGGCGCGCCTCGCGCACCCAGAGATCCATGATCCCGCCTTCGTTGACGAGATCGTCCTTGATGCTCTGGATGAAGCAGGCGTGCGGCTGCGGCCGCTCGTACGACGAGGCCGACGGCTTGACCGCGCCGGTCGCCTCGTCGACGTAGAAATGACCCTGCGCCGGGCCGTCGATCCCGTACGCCCAGTGCAGGCCGGTGTTGAACCATTGCGGCGAGTTCGGCGCCGCCATCTGCATCGCCAGCATGCAGCGATGCTCGTCGAAGAAGGCGCGCGCGTCGTCCTCGCCCGCGAAGTAGCCGTTCTTCCAACCCCAGTAAGTCCAGGTGCCGGCCAGGCGATCGAACACCTGCTGGGCGGAGGTCTCGCCGCCGTAGCGCTGGTCCTCGGGCAGCTCGGCGAGTGCCGCCTCGTCCGCCACCCGGCGGCGCAGCCAGCTTGGGACTCCCTTCTCCTGCACGGGCTTCAGCCGGGCAGGGACTCCGGCCTTGCGGAAATATTTCTGTGCGAGGACATCGATCGCCACCTGCGACCAAGCCGCCGGAGCCTCGAGCTGATCGAGCCGGAACACGACGGAGCCATCGGGGCTGCGGATTTCGCTGGACGCCAAACGGAACGAAATCGCCGCATAGGGCGATTCACCTGTCCGCGTGAAGCGTCGCTGGATAGCTAGTCGCACTTCTCTCCTCCTAGGGCAGGATAGAACGTTCTCAACTTGTTCGTCAAACTCGAAATTGCCTTCCTGGCTGGACTTCCGGGCAATGGAATCAGCAGTAGGCTGATCGGCATCAACTCAATTTACATCATACGCCTCGCCCGGCGGTCCCGCAATTGCGCCCTGCCAATTGTCCACGGGTTCCACAGGGCGGCCCTGCGGCCGCGGCGAGCCGCGGGCGGCGAGGTCGACGCTCTGAGGCCTTGCGGGGCGCGGCGGCGATCAAGCAGCGAGTGCATGCACCATATCTAGTGCAGATAGGCGATCTCGTCCACAATTTGTTGGGTAGTGGCAGCCCCGCGTCCGCGCTTCGCCGCTCGATGTGCCGATTCCGCCATAAATGGATCGCCCATCCTGAGTTGATGCTGATCCTGATGATCAAGATAAGCTCAAGGCAATAAATGACAGCGATGAGCGCGCGTTCACGCCGACATTCGCTCGGGGTGCGCGAGGCTCGAGGCCATCATCGCTATAAGGAAGAATAAATCGCAATTGATCGAACAACCGTCCACCGTGTGCCGGGGTTATCCACAGGCATGGCCGTGTGACCAATCGCGCCGCAGGCGGGCCTAGACAAGATGGCGGGCTTGGCCGTAGTTGCATCCAGCCAGCAGGAGCCTGCATCGTGTTGAAATGGCTACGGTCGAACAATCTCGGGACCTATCTGTACACGCGTCGCCACGGCGAGCTGGTCGGCGAGGATGCCGCAGGCAATCGCTATTATCGTGAGCGTGGCGCCAAGGACTGGCGGACCGAGCGCCGCTGGGTCGTCTACGCCGGCGACGTCGAACTCGACGGCAGCATGGTTCCGCCGAGCTGGCACGGCTGGCTCGGCCATTCCCGCGAGAAGGCGCCGAGCGAAGCGCCGCCGGTGACGAAGCGCTGGGAGAAGGAGCATGTGCCGAACTTGAGCGGCACACCCCAGGCCTACGTTCCGCCCGGCCACGAGCGGCGAGGCGGGCGGCGGGCCAAGGCTACGGGTGACTACGAGGCGTGGCGCCCGTAGGCGGCGGGCCGCCGCGCCTCACGGCGCTGCGGTAGATCTCCAGGTCGAGCAGCGCGGTCAGAACCTCATCCGGCTGGGCGCCGGCGATCAGATGGTCGTCGCCGAACCGGCACACCGGTACGCCGGTGATGCTGAGCGCCTGCGCCTGCTGGTGCGCGGCGACGACCCGTTCGAGGTCCGACCCGGCCGTCAGTGGCTCGCCAGCTTGGGGCACGAGCCCGATCTCGGCGGCGAGGTCCGCCAGCACCTCCGCCTGGCCGATATCGCGCCCCTCGACGAAGAAGCCCCGGAACAGGGCCGCCACCGTGGCCATGGCGCGCTCCTGTCGTGCCGCTGCCAGCACCAGCGCATGGGCGAGGATCGTGTTCGGCTGGGTCTTGATGGCCGGGAAGGCGAACGCGATGCCCTCCTTGCCGCCGACCTCGATCGCGCGCCGGTGCACGGCGTTCGCCTGGGCGACGCTGCCGAACTTGCGCTCCAAATAGTGCCGCCGCATCACCCCTTCCGCCGGCAGGTACGGGTTGAGCAGGAAGGGATGCCAGCGCAGGCTCGCCGGCGAGCCCGCCATCACCCGCTGCAGGCGGGCGAAGGCGATGTAGCACCAGGGGCAGACCAGATCGGCGACGAAGGTGACCGCGGGCGACGCCGACGGGGTCGACTGCGCCGCCGCAACGGCACGCTGCATGCCGGCATCGAACTCGGGCAGGGTGGCGGTCATGCGGCCGATCCGGCCGGGGCGTGCTCGGGCAGCCCCCAGATGCGTGGCGTCGCGAACTCGATGCTGTTGCCGGCCGGATCGCGCACGTAGAACGACCGGCCGCCGCGCGGCCAGGCCTGCTCGTGCTCGATCGCGATGCCGCGCTCGCGCAGCCGCGCCTGCCAGGCAGGAAGCTCGCTTTCGGCCACGGCGAAGCACGCATGCCCGGCGCCCACGGCGCCGTGCGCCGGCACGTCGCGGTTCTGCCGGGATGCTTGAGGATCGAACAGCAGCAGCATCGCCTCGCCAACCCGAAAGAAGCAGAACAGGCCGGGCTTGCTGCTGTCCAACGTCAGCCCCAGCACGTCGCCATAGAACCGCTGCGCCGCCTCGAGATCGCCGACGTAGAGCACGGTTTCCAAGATCCGATCGAGCGCACGCATCGGACGCTCTCCTTCCGTGGCTGGAGTAGCACGTGCTACGCCGTTGCCGGAAGAAATGGCAAGTGCGCGGCTGGCATGCGGGTCAGGCGCGGATCACGAGGAAAGCTCGATGTTCAATCCGGCCTCAGTGCTCGCCACCGCGTTCGCCGAGCATCTCGTCGACGGCTACCGGGCGGTGTTCGGCAAGCGGAACCCGGACCATGGCGCGACCATCCGCGCGATCGCGCAGCTGGCGGTCGAGCGGATCTCGTCGAGCGATGCGCTCTACCACGACGTCCATCATACCATGCTCGTCACCCTGGTCGGCCAGACCATCCTGCGCGGCCGGATCATCGTCGAGGAGGTGAGCCCGGAGGACTGGCTGCATTTCACGGTCGCCACCCTGTGCCACGACCTCGGCTACCTGCGCGGCATCTGCCCGGGCGACGTCGACGGGTGCTACGTCGTCGACAGCGAGGGCCGCACCGTCGAGGCGCCGCGCGGCGCGTCCGACGCCTTCCTCGCGCCCTACCATATCGAGCGCGGCAAGATCTTCGTCCGCCACCGCTGCCGCAACATGGCGCATCTCGATCCCGAGCGGATCGCGCAGGCGATCGAGCTGACCAGGTTCCCCGTGCCCGACGACCAGGACCATGCCGCGACGGACACCGAGGCGGGCCTGGTGCGGGCGGCCGACCTGATCGGGCAGCTCGGCGATCCCGACCATTCGCGCAAGCTCAACGCCCTCTTCTACGAGCTGCAGGAGACCGGCTTCGCCCGCCAGTACGGCTACGAATCACCGGCCGATCTGGCGGAGCAGTTCCCGCGCTTCTTCTGGTCCAAGGTCGAGCCGTTCGTCGGCACGGCGCTGCGTCACCTCGAGCGCACCGTCGAGGGCAAGCAGTGGATCGCCCAGCTCTATGCCCACGTGTTCGTCGAGGAGCACGGCCGCAACCGCCCGGGGCCGGAGCGGGGCCCGGACGAGAGCTGCTGACCCGCGCCTCAGCCGGCCCGCGCGATCACCGCGCTGGTCGCGGTCGGCGCGCGCAGCGTCTGCAGGACGACGCAGTAGCGCTCGGTGAGCTTCAAGAGCGTCGCGAGCTGCTCGTCGTCGGCATCGGTGTCGAGCCTGAAGGCCAGACGGATGGCGGCGAAGCCCACGGGGGCGTCCTTGACCACGCCGAGCGTGCCACGGAAATCGAGGTCGCCCTCGGCCTCGACCGTGCCTTTGCGTACCTCGATCCCCAGCGCGGTCGCCACCGCCGAGAGCGTGACGCCGGCGCACGCGGCCAGGGCCTCGAGGAGCATGTCGCCCGAGCAGGCCTGCAGGCCACTGCCGCCGCTGGCCGGGTGCAAGCCGGCCTCGACCAGGGCCCGGCCGGTCTCGACCCGGCAGGCGAGGTTCTCCTGGCCGATCTCGCCCTTGGCCCGCAGCGTCACGACGGCGGTCGTAGGGTCGTCCTTGTAGCGAGCCTTGAGTGGAGCCTGGAGCTCGCGAAGCTGAGCCACGTCCATGCGATGCGCATTCCCTGAGAGTTCTTGCTCGAAGACCGGCTTCTATCAGGCCGCGGGCGCCAGATCGATGCGGCCGTGCGGCAGCTCGGCGAACAGGCGCGCCCGCAGTTCGGCCATGGCGGCGCCGTCGCGGGGCCGTGGCCGCGGCAGCGGCACCGCCAGATCGAGCCGAATCCGGCCGGGTACCCCGCCGAGCACGACGACCCGATCGGCGAGATAGAGGGCCTCGTCGAGATCGTGGGTGACCAGCAGCATGGTCGGCCGGTCCTCGCTCCACAGGCGCAGCAGCTCCTCCTGCAGCGCCTGCCGCGTCAACGCGTCGACGGCGCTGAACGGCTCGTCGAGCAGCAGCACCGGCGGCCGGGTGACGAGGGCACGGGCGATCGCCGCCCGCTGGGCCATGCCGCCCGACAGCGTCTTCGGCAGCGCCGTGGCGAAGCCGGCGAGGCCGACCCGGGCCAGGGCGGCCGATGCGAGGCGCTGACGCTCGGCGCGGGGCAGCGAGCGTGGCAGGCCGAAGGCGACGTTCTCGGTCAGCCCGAGCCAGGGCATCAGCCGCGGTTCCTGGAAGACGACCCCGACGCTGGGCGAGGGGCCGTGCAGCGTGCGGCCGTCGAGGGCGATGCCACCTGCGGTCGGCCGCTCGAGCCCGGCCACCAGACGCAGCAGCGTGCTCTTGCCACAGCCGCTGGCGCCGATGACCGCCACGATCTCGCCCGCCTGCACCGACAGGCTGATCTGGCCCAGCACCTCGTGCCCATTGCCGAAGCGCATGGCGACCCGGTCGATCTCGAGCATGGCCCTCTATCCCATCCGACCGAAACCGTCCTGCCACGCCACCAGGCGGCGGGTCAGGAGCACGAGCAGGCCGTCGGTGGCCTTGCCGAGCACGGCGAACAGCACGAGCGCGCCCATGATCTGGGCGGCGTTGCCGACCATCTGCCCGTCGAGGAGCAGATAGCCCAGGCCCTCGGACGCGCCCATCAGCTCGGCGGCGATCACGAACATCCACGCCAGGCCCAGGCCGCCGCGCACGCCGGTGAGCCAGGCGGGCAGGGCCGCCGGCAGAAGGATGCGCCGCACCAGCGCCAGCGGTCCGAGCTGGTAGACGCGGCCGACCTCGACCAGCTTGCGGTCGACGCTCTGGATGCCGGTCATCAGCGACAGATAGATCGGGAAGAACGCGCCGGCTGCGATCAGCGCGATCTTCGAGGTCTCGAAGATCCCGAACCAGAGGATGAACAGCGGCACCCAGGCGATCGACGGGATCGCACGCAGCGCCTGCAGGGTCGGGTCGAGCAGCTGCCGGGCCCGGGTCGAGAAGCCGGTGAGGGCGCCCAACGCGGTGGCCAGGACCAGGCCCAGTGCGAAACCGCCGGCGACGCGCGACAGGGTCGCGGCGACGTGCCGGCCGAGCTCGCCGGTGCGGTAGAGCTCGGCCAGGGTCGTGGCCACCACCGACGGCGGTGGCAGCAGCCGCGCCTGGATCCAGCCGGCCCGGGCGGACAGTTCCCACAGGATCGCCACAAGGAGAGGGACGAGCAGCCCGAGCAGGGCCGGGTGCAGCAGCGGGTGGCGGCGTGGCGGCGTGGCGACGGCCGCGGCGACGTTCGGCCGGACCGTCTCGACCGCGGTGCTCATGGCGCCGCGACGACGCTCTTGGCGAAGCCCGGCTCGAGCAGGCCGTCGACGGTGGCGACGATGTCGACGTCGGCCTTGATCACACCGCCGGCCTGCAGCGCCTTGCCGGCGGCGGTGATCGTCTCCCTCTCCGGCTCGCCCGGCATCGGCTCGACGAACTGGGTCCGCTCCAGCTGCTTGGCCGCCACCGGGTCGGGCAGCTTGGCCGCCGCCGCCAGGATCTTCGCCAGCTCGCCCGGGTTGGCCAGCGCCCACTGCCGGCCGCGCTCGTAGACCTTGAGCACGCGCTCGACGAGCTCGGGATTCTCCGCCGCGAAGGTCTCGCGCACGTTCAGCACGCCGTAGGTGTTGGCGTCGGCGTTGCGGTAGAACAGCGGGAAGCCGCGCGAGACCTCGACATCGGCCATCATCGGGTCGAGCCCGGCCCAGGCGTCGACATCGCCCCGCTCCAGCGCCATCCGACCCTGGTCGTGCTGCAGCAGGACCAGCTCGACGTCGCCGGCGGCGAGGCCATGGCTTTCGAGCGCCCGCAGCAGGAAGATGTAAGGGTCGGTGCCCTTGGTCACCGCGATCCGCTTGCCCTTCAGATCCTCGACCCTGCCGATGCCGGTGTCGGGGCGGGTGACCAGGGCGGTCCATTCCGGCTTCGAATAGACCCAGATGGTCCGGATCGGGTTGCCGTTGATCTTGGCCAGCAGCGCTGCGGCGCCGGCGGTCGAGCCGAAGTCGAGGCTGCCGGCATTGAGGAACTCGAGCGCCTTGTTGGAGCCGGCGCTCTGCACCCAGCGCACCGCGATTCCGTCCGGCTTCAGCTCGTCCTCGAGCCAGCCCTGCTGCTTGAGCACCAGGCTCACCGGGTTGTAGTAGGCCCAGTCGAGCGTGATCGTGTCCGGGGCTGCCGCCCAGCCCGGCTGCACGGCCAGTGCCGTCAGGCCCAAACCGACCGCAAACGCTCCCAACACGTGGCGACGCGAGCGCATGGCAAACTCCCAGTTGCATACGGCCGGGACATGCCGGCTCTTGGGCAGATCGAGTCCGATCACCACGGCCGCTCTTCGGCGACGACCGCATTAATCACATAGAACGACCGTGGGCCGGAATAAAGAGCAAGTTCATAGTGTATTTATAGGGCACGATAGACGATTGCGTCTATAGGCATTCATTGTCTGCCGCAAGAGAGCCGAACGGAGGTCAGCCGGTTCTGGCGCCGTCGAAGAACACCTTGCGCCACGGCCGGATCGCGACGCTCTGGAACAGGCCAGCCTTGCTGAACGGGTCGGCGGCGACCAGCGCCTCGACTTCGGCGCGATCGTCGATGTCGAACACGAGCAGGCTGCCGACGGGCGACGCGCCGTCGTCGGCGAGCATGGCGCCCGCGGCCAGCAGCTTGGCCGCATGCTGCTCCAGATAGGCCAGATGCTGTGGCCGCAGCTCCGCCCGCAGCGGCGCACCACCCTCCTTGTCGAGGGCCACGACGGCATACGGCATGATGTCTCCCTCCCGATGACGTGGCGCAAAAGCCACGATCTGTTCCGACCCGTGCCACGACGGGCGCGAAACGTGATAACGGTCACCGCCGATTAGGCAAGCAAACGCGATCAGTGGAGGACCGCCGACCGATGTTCCGGCAAAGGGCGAGCTGCCATGATGGCGCGGCTGGTTGTCTATCTCTATTTCGTGATGCTCGGGATCTCGTTCCTGATCGAGCGACCACTCGATCTCGTCGCGATCGGGCCCTGAATCACAGCTCGGGCAGATCCAGGAGCCGCGCCACCTCGTCGGCGATCGGCCAGGAGGCGGTCAGGCCCGGGCTCTCGATCCCGAACAGCTCGACCAGGCCCGGCACGCCGTGCGCGGCCGGACCGTCGATCACGAAATCGTCGGCGACGCCGCCTTGCGGCGCGAGCTTCGGCCGGATGCCGGCATAGCCGGGCGCCAGCGCACCGTCGGGCAGATCCGGCCAGTACTTGCGCACCTCGGCGTAGAAGCGGTCCGCCCGTTTGGGATCGACGTCGTAGTCGATCCCGTCGATCCACTCGGTATCCGGACCGAACCGGCACTGGCCGGCGAGGTCGACGGTCACGTGCACCCCGAGCCCCGCCTGCTCGGGCACCGGATAGATCAGCCGCGCGAACGGCGATCGACCGGCCAGCGTGTAATAGTTGCCCTTGCAGTAGTAGGCCCGCGGCGCCGCGCCCGGCCGGCCGGCGAAGCGCTGCGCCAGAGCGGGCGCGTGCAGGCCGGCGCTGTTCACGACCCGGTCGGCATGGAGCTGCATCGGCTCGGCGCCGCCGACCTCGAGCAGGATGCCGCTCTTGGTGACCGTGGCCCGCTCGAGCGGGCTCTCGAACGCGATCACGGCCCCGTGCGCCTCGGCATCGCCCTGGTAGGCCAGCATCAGGCCATGGCTGTCGACGACACCCGTGGTCGGTGACCACAAGGCTGCCGTGCAGCGCAAGGCGGGCTCGAGCGCCATGGCCCGCTCGCCGGGCCAGAGCTCGAGATCCGGCATGCCGGCCGCCTGCGCGTTGGCGCGGATGGTCGCGAGCTTGGCCCGCTGGGCCTCGCTCGTCGCCACGATCAGCTTGCCGCACCGTGTGTGCGCGACGCCGCGCTCGGCGCAGTAGCGGTAGATGAACGCTTTGCCCTCGATGCAGAACCGCGCCTTGCGGCTGCCCGCCGGGTAGTAGATGCCGGCATGGATCACCTCGCTGTTGCGCGAGCTGGTCTCGGTGCCGATCGCATTCGCGCGCTCGAGCACGACGACCTCGAGCCCGGCCATGGCCAGACGGCGGGCACAGGCCAGACCCACGATCCCGGCCCCGACGACGACGCAGTCGACGCGTTCCATCACCGACCTCAGCGCCCAAGGGCCCGATCGAGATCGCCGTCCGCGACGCCCAGGCTGCGCGCGGCGGCCAGGATGTCGGCCAGGCTCTTGTCGTCGATCGGCACGCCTTCGGCCAGCCGGCGCTCGCGCGCGCGGCGCTCGGGTTCGCCCGGCAGCAGGATCTCGGCAAAGCCGGGGGCGCATGGCGCCGACTTGATCCAGTCGCCGACCGCCGCCGTCTCGCCGGCGATGTGCGCCGGATCGCCCACCGCGCCGAGGTCGAGGATGAAGGACAGCATGCTGTTCAAGATGCCGTCCTGCTGGACGTGGTGCGGCGCGATGGTGGCACCGCCGGTGACCGCGGCGCCCAGCACCTCGCTCAGGATCGCCATGCCCGAGCCCTTGTGGCCGCCGAACGCGAGCAGGGCGCCGCGCCGGGTGTCGACATAGGTCGTGGGATCGGTGGTCGGGTGGCCATGTTCGTCGATCAGCACACCCTCCGGTACCGGCACGCCCTTGTTGCGGGCGACGCGCGCCTTGCCGAAGGCGATGGCGCTGGTGGCCATGTCGAGCAGCAGCATCGCCGCACCGGCCCCGTCCGGCACCGCCGCCGCGAACGGGTTGGTCCCGAGCCGCGCGTCGGCGCAGGCGAACGGGGCCTGCAGCGGCGGATGGTCGGCGACGTTGACGAAATGGACCGAAAGCATGCCGGCCGCCGCGCACTGCTCGGCCCAGTGGCCGATCCGGCCGATATGGCTGCTGTTGCGCAGGGCCACGACCGCCGAGCCCAGCTCGCGCGCGCGCGCGATGCCGCGGCGCATGGCCTCCTTCGCCATCGCCTGGCCGAAGCCGCGCTTCGCGTCGAGCACGAGCACGCTGCCCTTGTCCGCCACCACCTCGAGGGTCTGGTCGGGCACGAGCAGCCCGGCGTGCCGCAGGCGGACATAGTCCGGCAGCATGCCGACGCCGTGGCTGTCGTGCCCGGAGAGATTGGCGGCGACGAGATGGTCGGCCACGTCCCGCGCCTCGGCGGCACTGCTGCCCATGGCGCGGACGGTGACGGTGACCAAGGCGTGGAGCCGATCGGCGGCGATGTTCGGCATGGTTGTCGTGGCCCGGTTGCGGCGCCGGGGCTGACGCCGGCCTTCGCTGCTACCAGAGCCCCACGCCGGCGAGAAGTGTCTCCGGGGCAGGTCAGCCGGGCAGGCCGCGCGCACGCCGGTCGGCGACGAACGCGGCATGCCGAGGCTCGGTCGCCGCGAGCAGCGCCGGGTGCAGCGCCGGCCCGGCTGCCAGCAGTCCCTGATGGATCGGGTCCGGCTGGTTGAGCCGGATCGGCCCGCCCGACGCATCGGTGAGCACGCCGCCGGCCTCCGCCAGCAGCAGCACCGCCGCCGCGATGTCCCAGTCGTGCGTCCGCCGCCACGACAGGTAGCCGTCGAACCGACCCGCCGCGACCAGTGCGAGCTTGTAGGCCAGCGAGCCCAGCGAGCTCATCCGCGCCGTGGGCAGCAGCGCGGCGAAGCCGCGCCGCCGGGTCTCGAACTTGCTCGCGACGATGTGCGCCTCGAGCAGGCTCGCGACCTCGGTCGCCTGCAGGCGCGTGCCGTTCAGGTAGGCGCCTTCGCCGAGCCTGGCCTCGAACAGCTCGTCGGTCGCCGGGTTCAGCACGAAGCCGAGGACCGGGAGGTCGTCGACGAGCAGGGCCACGCTGATCGTGAACTCGGCCACGCCCTCGGCGAACGAGCGGGTGCCGTCGATCGGGTCGACGACCCAGACCCGGCGCCGTTGCAGCCGCAGCCGGTCGTCCTCGGTCTCCTCCGACAGCCAGCCGTCGGTCGCGTGGTCGCGACGCAGGGCGGCATGCAGGTAGCGGTCGACGGCGAGATCGGCCTCGGTGACGATCTGGCCCGGGCTCTTCTCCCACCGTGCGTGCTTCTGGCGGAAATAGCGCATCGCGATGCGTCCGGCCTCGACCACGGCCGAGCGGACCTCGTCGGCCTCGCTCATTTGCCCGCCACGATCATGCCGTCGATCCGCACCGTCGGCGCATCGACCGAGCCTTGGACGTCGAGATCGGCGGCGGGCACGAGGCTCTGGAACATCGCGGCGAGATTGCCCGCCACGGTGACGTCGCTGACCGGATGGGTCAGCGCGCCGTTCTCGATCCAAAAGCCGCTGGCGCCGCGACTGTAGTCGCCGGTGATCGTGTTCACCCCCATGCCCATGAGCTCGGTGACGTAGAAGCCGCTCTTGATGTCGGCGAGCAGCGCCGCTGGAGCGATCGGGCCGGGCGCCAGCACGAGGTTGGTCGGGCCCGGGCCGCCGAGAGCCGCGCCCCCGCGGCTGGCATGGCCCGTGCTGGCAAGGCCCAGGCGGCGGGCGCTGGCGAGATCCAGGAACCAGCCGGTCAGCACGCCGTCCTCGATCGGCCGGCGCTCGTGGCCGCCGATGCCCTCGCCGTCGAACGGCCGCGAGGCGAGCCCGCGCCGCCGCAGCGGATCGTCGGTCACCGTGACACCCGGCGCGAACACCCGCTGGCCGAGCCGGTCCTTGAGGAAGCTCCTGCCCGCCGCCACCGCCTCGCCGCCGATGGCGCCGGCAAGATGGCGCAGCAGGCTGGCCGCGGCGCGCGGCGCGTAGACCACCGGCACGCTCGCCGTCGCCACCTTGCGCGGGCCCAAACGGCGGACCGTGCGCTCGCCGGCTAGGCGGCCGATCACCTCGGGGCTGGGCAGGTCGATGCGGTGGGTGGCCCGGCGATGCTCGTGATCCCTCTGCAGATCGGTGCCGGTGCCGGCGAGGACGGTGACCCCGATGCCGTGGCGGGTGCGTCGGTGGGTGCCGCGAAAGCCGTTGGTGGCCACGAGCGTGAACCGGTCGTCGGACCAGTGCGCGCTGGCGCCGTCCGAGTTGCTGACGCCGGCGACGCTCCTCGCGGAGTCCTCCGCAGCCGCGGCCGCCTGCTGCAGTTGATCGAGCGTCGGCTCGTCGGGATCGACGAGATCGAGGTCGGGCCAGCCCGTCGCGAGCTGCTCCGCCGCCGCCAGGCCCGCCCACGGATCCTCGGGCAGCAGCCGGGCGGCCGCCACCGCGTCCTCGATCAGCGGTCCGATCGACGCGCGCTCGAGCCGGTTCGTGGCGGCGGTGGCGGTCCGCCGGCCGACGAGCACGCGCACGCCGAGGTCGACCTGATCCTTGCGCTCGATCATCTCGAGCGTGCCGAGGCGCCAATCCACGACCAGCGCACGGCGCTCGACGAGCACCACGTCGGCCGCGTCGGCCCCGGCGCGGCGCGCCGCCGCGAGCACGTCATCGAGCAGTTCGGATCGGCTCATGCGGCACATGTAGCGGCGGCACCGCGGGCGGAAAAGCCTGCCGGCGCCACAAACCTCGCCGGGTCACCGCCAGATCGGCCGTCCCGATCCCGGCAGGCCGTAGCGTGCCCACTTGCCGGTGACCTTCTCGACCACCTCGTCGGCCATGCGCAGCTTCTGGCCCCACTCGCGCCTGGTCTCGCCGGGCCATTTGTCGGTGGCGTCGATGCCGAGCTTGCCGCCGAGGCCGGATTCCGGCGAGGCGAAGTCGAGATAGTCGATCGGCGTGTTCTCGGTCACCATCAGGTCGCGCCCCGGATCGACCCGCGTGCTGACCGCCCAGATCACGTCGTTCCAGTCGCGGCAGTCGATGTCGTCGTCCACGACGATGACGAACTTGGTGTACATGAACTGGCGCAGGTAGGACCAGACGCCCATCATGATCCGGCGTGCGTGGCCGGGGTAGGCCTTCTTGATCGAGACCACGGCGACCCGGTAGCTGCAGCCCTCCGGCGGCAGCCAGAAGTCGACGATCTCGGGGAACTGCTGGCGGATCAGCGGCACGAACACGTCGTTCAGCGCCTCGCCCAGCACCGAGGGCTCGTCGGGCGGGCGGCCGGTGAAGGTCGAGAGGTAGATCGGCTCCCGGCGCATGGTGATGGCCGAGATGGTGAACACGGGAAACGGCTCGACCGCGTTGTAATAGCCGGTGTGGTCGCCGTAGGGCCCTTCCGGTCCGTGCTCGTCGAGGCTGACATGGCCCTCGAGCACGATCTCGGCCGTGGCCGGGACCTTGAGCGGGACCGTGACGCAGTCGACCAGCTCGACGCGGCGGCCGCGCAAGAGGCCGGCGAACTGGTACTCGGACATGGTGTCCGGCACCGGGGTCACCGCGGCCAGGGTGACGCCGGGATCGGCGCCGAGCACGGCCGCGGCCGGCAGCGGGTCGCGCCGGCTCTGTGCCCAGCGCCGGTGATGCTGCGCGCCGCCCCGATGCTTGAGCCAGCGCATCAGGGTCCGGTCGCGCGCCAGCACCTGCATGCGGTAGATGCCGAGATTGAAGCCGTCCTCGCGCGCCCCGCTCGGCCCCTTGGTCACGACCAGCGGCCAGGTGATCAGGGGTGCGGGCTCGCCCGGCCAGCAGGTCTGGATCGGCAGCCGGCCGAGATCGATGTCGGCCCCCTTGAGCACCACCTCCTGGCAGGGGGCGCGGCCCACGGTCTTGGGCTTCATCGACAGGGCGACCTTGACCAGCGGCAGGAGTTCCATGGCCTGGCCGAAGCTTTCCGGCGGCTGCGGCTGCTTGAAGAAGGCCAGCGTCTCGCCCAGCTCCTGCAGCTGGTGCGGCTCGCGGCTCATCCCCCAGGCGACCCGCTCGACCGTGCCGAACAGGTTGGTGAGGACCGGCATGCCGTGCCCCTCGACGGTCTCGAACAGCACCGCCGGCCCCTTTTCGGCGAGCAGGCGGGTGTGGATCTCGGTGATCTCGAGCACGGGCGATACCGGCTCGCGCACGCGGACCAGCCGCCCGCGCTGCTCGAGATGGACCATGAACTCGCGCAAGGAATCGAAGGGCAAGGGGCGCCGCTTTCAGGTTCGGGTCGGCAGGAGACCTATGCGAGATAGCCGACCCGGACCACGTGTCCAGCGTTCAGGAGCCGGCCCGGATGATCCCGGCGCCATAGGCGTCGGCGTCGGAGACGGCCGGTCCGCCAAGATGGCAGTAGCCGGTACCGCAGCTTGGCCCGGTGAGGTCGCCCTTCGAGCGGTCGGTGGCCGAGAGACCCTGGGTCAGGTTGTGCGCCGGACGGGCGCGGCTCTTGAGGAGGGCCACCAGCCGGTCCGGCTTGCCGCGCAGCGCCGGCTTGGCGCTGGCGAGCAGCGCCAGCACGGCCGATGCATGCGGCGTGGCCATCGAGGTGCCCTGGATCGTGCTGTAGCACTGATCCGGCGTGAAACCCGAGCCCTTGGCGAAGGTGAAGCACGGAATGTCCGTGCCCCAGTTGGATGCGGTGCTGAACTCCTCCCAGGCGTTCGTGCCGTCGGCGACGACGTAGGGAAAGCCCGGCGTCCCGCCCCGGTCGTAGTAGGGAAGGTTGAACTTCCTCGCCCCGCCGGGTGCGGCCACGTCGATGCGCGGCCCGAAATTGCTGTAGTAGGCGAGTTGGTCGGGCAGGCCTTGGCCGGCGGCCTGATGGCGGTCGCTGCGCGGCTTGCAGGTGGCGGTCGCACCGAGATCGTCGGCGTCGCCCGTGGTGCCGGCGGCGCAGCCGGTGCTGGACGGGATCGTCCGGTTGCCCGTGGACGAGACGGCGACCACGCCGGCCACGCCGCCGGGCACCTCGTACAGACCGTGATAGTCGAAGAACGGATCGCCCGGCGTGGTCAGCGGGCCATGCGAGAGGACCTTGCCGCCGCTGCCGAGCCGCAGATGCTCGTTGCCGGCGGCGGCGACGATCAGCGTGCCGCGGCCACGGGCGAAGGCGACGGCCTTGGCATAGGCCTTGTAGATCACCTCCTGCGCCGGGTCCGAGCGGTCGACATAGCCGCCGAACGAGATGCTGACGATGTCGACGGCGTGCTTGGCCGCCCAGACGAACGAGCCGATGATGTTGCTGTCGTAGGCGTAGCCGCAGTTCTCGGCGATCTTCAGCGCGACCAGCCCGACCTTCGGCGCGATGCCGTTGGTGCCGGTGCCGTTCAGGGCGGCGGCGATGTTGCCGCCGATCCACGAGCCGTGCCCGTTCCAGTCCGTGGCGACGGGGCCGCCGAACTTTTTGGCAAGTTCCCGGTCGGACGGCGCGGAGGGCCCGATAAACGCCTTGCACGCCGACGGCCGGTCGTTGGCGGTGAAGTCCTCGACGTGCACGACCGAGGGCTTGAGATCGACATGGGTGAAGTCGACGCCCGTGTCGGCGACGCCGACGGTCACCGCGGCACGGCCGGCGGACGCGCCCCAGCCGGCCGGCAGGCCGATCCGCCGGTAGTCCCACAACAGGCCCTTGTAGCCGAACGCGGGGTCCGGCCGGAGCACGGCCGCGCCCGCCGGCTGCGCCGCCGATGGCACCGGCCGCGCCGAGCGAAGACCCGGCGCATCGGTCCGCGGCACGCCACCTTCCGGCGGCGAAATCCTGATGATGCGGTCGGGAACCATGCTGCGCACGCCGGCGGCGGTCGCCAGTGCTGCTGGTGCGCCGGTGCTCGGGCGCACGACCAGCATGTCGATCTCCGGCAGCTCGGCCACGATTTCGGCCCCGCCGGCCTGCAAGGCCGCCTTGGCCGTGGCGAACCCGGCGGCACCGTCGACCGTGACCACGTAGCGATCGGTCGCCGCCTGCCCGGCCAGCCCCGCATGGCTGCCGAAGCCGAGCGCGGCCACGGCGGTCGCGCCGAGCAGCACCGCTCGTCGCATCGAATTCTGCAATCCGGCCATCCCTGATCCACTCCCCGCGGGGGCGCGAGCCGGCCTGTCGTCACACCCGCGGCGCTGGACCTGCGGGAGACGCGATGGTCACGGCCGCGCCTGTGCACGCCTCATCTTGGGCGAGGTCCGAAAGCCGCGCAAACACTCGCGAAACCGACGACGGATGGAGTGCCGGCTCAGGTGCGTGGACGGCGTCTGAATCGGATTGAGCATTCGTTGATCGGCTTGAGGAGGCTCTACATCCAATGGCCGGGCACCCAGGCCCAGCCGTAGCGGCGCTCGACCCAGTGCCCGGGAACCCAGACGGCGCTCGGGTGCGGACGTTCGACATAGTGGCCGGGCTCCCAGACCCAGCCGCCGTTGCGCCAGCGCCAGTAGCCCGCATGCCAGACGTAGGCCGCCCCGGGCGCCGCCGGGATGATCTCCTCACGCTCGACCGGTGGGCGCTCGCGGACCACCACGGGGCCTTCTTCCTCGACATAGACCGGCGGGCGGCTGGGCGGGGCCTGCACGCAGGCCACGAGCAAAGGCAGCACCACCACCGGCAACCAGCGCCGGGCCGTCATCGACATGCGCACGATGGGCATCCTCAGGCCGCCTGTTTCCACTTGATCGAGCAGCCCATCGACGGGACCTGCTCCTTCGGGCCGTTGCCGGTCGCGGCCACCTGCCGCATCGCCTCGAACAGCTCCCGCCGTGCGCCGGGTGCCGTCTCCTTGCGCGATTCGTCGAGCCGGCCGCGATATTGCAGCTCGAGATCGGCGTTGTAGCCGAAGAAGTCGGGCGTGCAGACCGCGCCGTAGGCGCGGGCCACCTCCTGGCTCTCGTCGTAGAGATACTTGAACGGAAAATCCTTGGCCTCGGCCCAGCGCTTCATGCTCGCGAAGCTGTCGTCGGGGTAGGTCGTGGCATCGTTGCTGGAGATGGCGACGGTGGCGATGCCGAGCGGCGCCAGCTCGCGCGCGTCGCGGATCAGCCGATCGATGACCGCCTTCACGTACGGGCAGTGGTTGCACATGAACACGATCACCGTGCCCTTGGCGCCCTTGAGGTCGGCGAGGCGGTAGTGCTCGCCGTCCGTGGCCGGCAAGGTGAAGTCCGGAGCCGGGGTGCCGAAACTGCAGATCGGAGGTACCGCCGCCATCGTGAATTTTCCTTGAGCCAGATTGCGCACCAGGCGCTGCAGCTTGCCAAGCATGGGACGCCTCGGCTACGCGCAAACCCACCATCGTTGCCGCAATCTGGGCCGTCGGCCGGGAGAAGCAAGCGTGCGCACGGCCGTTCCCAGCAGATCCAGCGCGACCCGGAGCCAGCTCCTGGCCTGGGCGCTCTACGATTGGGCGAGCTCGCCGTTCTTCGCCGTCGTCATCACCTTCGTGTTCGCGACCTACGTGACCACCGTGGTGGCGCCGAACGAGATCGCGGGCACGGCCGCCTGGTCGCGAATGACCGTGATCGCGGCGCTGATCATAGCGGTGACCAGCCCGGTGCTCGGCGCCGTCGCCGATGCCGGCGGGCCGCGCAAGCCGTGGCTGCTCGGCTTCACGCTGCTGAGCGCCATCACCACCGGCCTGCTCTGGCTGGTGGCCCCTGCCCACGACTACCTGCTGCTCGCCCTCGGCCTCGTGCTCGTCGCCAACGTCTGCAACGAGATCGCCCAGGCATTCTACAACGCGATGCTGCCCGATCTCGCGGCGGAGAAGGAGCTCGGCCGCTGGTCCGGCTGGGGCTGGGGTCTGGGCTACATCGCCGGGATCGTCGCGCTGAGCGTCACGCTCGTGCTGTTCGTGCAGCCGAAGCCGCCGCCGTTCGGGCTCGACGCCGATCAGGCCGAGCAGGTGCGCATCGTCGGGCCGCTGATCGGGCTCTGGTTCGTGCTGTTCTCGCTGCCGCTGTTCCTGCTGACGCCGGACCGCAAGGCGCACGGGCTGCCGTTCACGCAGAGCGTGCGCACCGGCCTGGCGAGCCTCGTGGGGACGTTGAAGGACGTGCGCGGCCACGCCAACATCGCCCGCTTCCTGCTCGCCCGGCTGATCTACAATGACGGGCTGAACACGCTGTTCGCGTTCGGTGGCATCTACGCCGCCGGCACGTTCGGCATGGCGCTCAACGAGGTCCTGCTGTTCGGGATCGCGCTCAACGTGACGGCCGGCCTCGGCGCGTTCGGCTTCGCGTTCATCGACGATCGGATCGGCTCCAAGCCCACGATCCTGATCGCGATCGTCGGCCTGTTCGTCGCGGGTGCGGTGGCCCTCTTGGCCGAGGCCAAGACCACCTTCTGGATCGTGGCCATGGTGATCGGCATCTTCGTCGGGCCGGCGCAGTCGGCCAGCCGCACGCTGATGGCACGGCTGGCCCCGGCCGATCTGCGCACCGAGATGTTCGGAATCTACGCGCTGACCGGCAAGGTGACGGCGTTCATCGGCCCGTTCATGTTCGGCACCGCCACCGCCTGGTTCGGCTCGCAGCGCGCCGGGATGGCCACGATCCTGGTCATGTTCATCGTCGGCGGCCTGTTGCTGCTGCGGGTGCAGGAGCCGAAGCGGGCCTAGATCGCCGTCCGCATCGACTGGATCAGGGACGGGGTCAGCGACCCGGTCCGGGGCAGGCCCTGCGAGGATTCGAACTGCATCACCGCCGAGCGCGTGGCGCCGCCGTACACCCCGTCGATCGGACCGCGATAGTAGCCGAGCCCGGTGAGCAGCCGCTGGGCGGTCATGATGTCGGCCATGGTGTTGACCGCGCCCGGGGCCGGCGTGGCCGCCTGCTGGCGCTTCCACTGCTCGAACTCGTTCTGCTGCTCGATGTCGCGCTGCGTCTGCGCCTGCTGGAGCTGGCTCTGCCGCTGGAAATCGAGCTGGCGCTGCTGCTCGGCATTGGCCGTGGCCTGCTGCTCCTGCTGCCCGCGCAGCTGGTTCGGCCGGTCGACCAGCATGTTGCCGGCGACGCCGCCGAGCAGGGCACCGCCGACCATCGCCAGCGTGTTGTTGTGCTGGCCGGCGAGCGCACGGCCGGCCAGGGCGCCCGCGGCGGCACCGCCACCGGTGCCGAGCCCGATTCCGCTCAAGGATGTCGTGCCGGTGTCGTAGTTCTGGCCCTGGGCGCAGGCACCCAGCAGGAGCAGGGTGGCCAGCGCCGCCGGCCTGACGCCCCGATACCCGAACGTGCGCAACATTGTCATGCTCACCGCCTAGTCTCGACGTCGCTCGGCTCCGGTGCCCCGGTCGCCGCGAGCGCGCGTGATGTAGGTAGGCAGAATGGAGGGAGCCATGCGGAACCATTGCACCCGACGCAACATCATGCGGTCCGCCGCCTGGGGCGGTGGTCTGTGGCTGGGCGGCCGCATGGCACGGCCGCTGGCGGCCCCCGCGGTGAGCGACAGCACGCGCACGACCATCGCCGCGCCCTACGGCGTGCAGGCCGGCGACGTGGTCGGCGACCGGGCGATCGTCTGGAGCCGGGCCGACCGCGCGGCGCGGATGCGCGTGCGCTGGGCGACGACCGAGAGCATGGCCGACGCCGTGGTCCAGCCCGTGGTCGACGCGCTCGAGGACAGCGACTTCACCGCCAAGATCGACCTCGCCGGCCTCCCGCCCGGCCAGCGGATCTTCTACGAGGTCGACTTCCTCGACCTGGCCGACTTGAAGGGGCGCAGCGCCCCGCTGCGCGGCAGCTTCGCGACCGCACCGCGCGAGCGCCGCGACGTCCGCTTCGTCTGGTCCGGGGACACGGTCGGCCAGGGCTGGGGCATCAACCCCGATCTCGGCGGCATGCGGATCTACGAGGCGATGCGCGGGGCGGAGCCCGACTTCTTCATCCATTCCGGCGACACGATCTATGCCGACGGCCCGGTCTACGCCGAAGCCAGGACCGCCGACGGCAGGACCTGGCAGGGCCCGGACGGCAAGCCGTGGCGCAACCTGACCCTGCCGGAGAAGGAGAAGGTCGCCGAGTCCCTGCGCGAGTTCCGGGCGAGCTACGTCTACAACCTGCTCGACGACAATCTGCGCGGATTCAATGCGGCGGTGCCGATGTACGCGCAGTGGGACGACCACGAGGTCACCAACAACTGGTACTGGGAGCTGCGCAAGGACAAGGACCAGCGCTACAGGGAAGGCAGCGTCGCCCTCTTGGCGGCACGGGCGATGCGCGCGTTCCACGACTACATGCCGACGCGCCGGCACCCGCTCGAGCAGGAGCGGCTGTACACGAGCTTCCCCTACGGCCCCTCGCTCGAGGTGTTCCGCATCGACCTGCGCTCCTACCGCGGGCCGAACAGCGAGGGCATGCAGACCGAGCTCAGCCCGGAGGCCCGGATTCTCGGCGAGCGGCAGCTGCCCTGGCTGATGCAGGCGCTGCAGGACAGCCGGGCGACCTGGAAGGTGATCGCCTGCGACATGCCGATCGGCCTGATCGTCTGGGACGACTTCGTCAACCGGAAGGGGGTCGAGGCCGTGGCCCAGGGCGACATGGGGCCGCCCAAGGGGCGCGAGCTCGAGTTCGCCGAGCTGTTCCGCTTCATCCGCGACCGGAACATCAAGAACGTCGTCTGGCTCACCGCCGACGTCCACTACACCGCGGCGCATCGCTACGACCCGAACCGGGCGGCGTTCCAGGAGTTCCTGCCGTTCTGGGAGTTCGTGTCCGGCCCGCTCAACGCCGGCACGTTCGGCCCCAACGATCTGGACACCACCTTCGGCCCCGAGGCCGTGTTCGTGAAGGCGCCACCGCCCGGCCAGGTCAACCTGCCGCCGTCCGCGGGCATGCAGTTCTTCGGCCAGGTCGACATCGACGGCCGGAGCGAGGTGATGACCGTGCGGCTGAAGGACATGGCCGGCGCCACCCTGTTCACGCAGGAGCTGGCGCCCGAGGCGTGAGCCTCAGCCGGCCTCGGCCAGGACCTTGCGGAAGCGGGCGAGGGCGGCCGCGAACAGCACCACCCCGATGCCGGCCATCGCCAGGAGCTGCGGCCACAGGATGGCGAGGTCGGCGCCGCGGTAGAGCACGCCTTGCGCGAAGGCCACGAAATGGGTCGAGGGCGAGAGCTGCATCGCGAGCTGCAGCCAGCGCGGCATCGCGTCGAGCGGGGTCGAGCTGCCGGACAGGAGCGTCATGACGATGAACACCGGAATCGCGAGCAGCCCGAACTGGGCCATCGAGCGGACGATGGTGGTCAGCGCGATCCCCAGCGCGGTGATCGCGAACAGGTAGACAACGAGGCCGGCGGCGAACAGCGGCAGCGAGCCCGTCAGCGGCACGCCCAGAGCGCCGCGCACGACCAGGAGCAGCGAGAGCTGGCTCGCCACGAGGATCGTGCCGCCATTGGCCCAAATCTTGGCCAGCATGATCTCGACCGGGCGCACCGGCATCGCCAGAAGGTGCTCGAGCGTGCCGTGCTCGCGCTCGCGCAGCACCGCCGCCCCGACCAGCACGATGCCCAGGATCGTGATGTTGTTGATGACCTGCATCACGGCCGTGAAGCGCCTGGACTCGAGGTTGGGGTTGAAGTCGGCACGGACCACGACCTGGATCGGCGGGCCGGCGGCGCCGGTGTCGCGCAGCATGGCCTGAATCTCGTCGTCGATGATCCGGGTCAGGTAGGACGCACCGACCGCGGCCTGGGTGACCGCCGTGGCGTCGACGGCGAGCTGGATGGTGGGGTTGCGCCCGGCCAGCAGGTCGGCCTCGAAGCGCGGCGGCACGTCGAGCACGAAGGTGTAGCGGCCCGCATCCATGGCCGCGTCGACCGCGTCGGCGCGGATCGGCTGCGCCGGCTGGAACCATGGTGGCATGGGCGCGTCGCCGAGCCGGCGCGAGAGCGCCGAATCGTCCTCGTCGACGATGGCGACGGCCGCGTTGCGCACCTCCGTCTGGGCGCCGGCGGCGACGCTGTAGATGGCGAGCGTGAAGGTGTAGACGATCAGGAAGACCAGCACCGGGTCGCGGCGCAGGCTGCTCAGCTCCTTCCGGCCGAGATGCCAGACGGTGCGCGCGGAGCCGCCGAGATCGCTCATCGTTCCTGACCGGCCAGCAGCAGCCGGCTCAGCGCGATGAACAGGAGCGCGAAGCCGGCGAGGGCCAGGTGGTTGAGGCCGACCTCGGCGAAGCCCAGGCCCTTGGTGAAGGTGCCGATGGCGATGGCCTGGAAGTAGCCCGCCGGGAACATGGCCCCCATGAGCCGGGCCGGGCCGGTCAGGCTGGCGGCCGGCGAGAGGAAGCCCGAGAAGTTGACGGCCGGGACCACGGTCAGGATGGCGCAGGCGAAGGTCGCGGCGAGCTGCGTGCGCACCAGCGTCGAGACCACGAGGCCGAAGGCCGTGGTCGCCAGCGCGTAGAGCACGACACCCGCCACGAGTGCGGCCCGGCTGCCGAGCAGCGGCACGCCGAACAGCATGACCGCCACGAGCGTCAGGCTGAGCGCGCTGAGCAGGGCGACCGCGACGTAGGGCAGCTGCTTGCCGAGCAGGAACTCGAGGCGGCTGGTCGGCGAGGCATAGAGATTGGCGATCGAGCCGGTCTCGCGCTCGCGGACCACGCCGACCGCGGTCAGCATGGCCGGGATCATCGCCAGCAGGAGCATGATCACGCCGGGCACGATGGCATAGACGCTGAGAAAGGCCTGGTTGTAGCGGTAGCGGACCTCGATCGCGTAAGCGCCCACCGGATCGGGCGGCAGGATCGCTTGGGTCGACCGCTCGTCGAGCCAACGCTGCATCACGCCCGCGACGTAGCCGCGTGCCGTTTCGGCCCGGAACGGCATCGCCCCGTCGAGGATCACGGCCACCTCCGGCTGGCGGCCACGCTGCAGGTCGCGGCCGAACCCGGGCGGCAGCTCGACCGCCAGCGCGAGCTCGCCGCTGCGCAGGCGATCCTGCAGCTCGGCATCGCTCAGGGCCGGCGACCGCACGTCGAAATAGCGCGAGCTCGCGAATTCCTGCAGCAGGGCACGGCTCTCGGCCGAGCGGTCGCGGTCGAGGGCGGCGAAGCGCAGATTCTCGACGTCGAACGAGATGCCGTAGCCGAAGGCCAGCAGCAGGCAGAGCGGGCCGACCAGCGCGAACGCCAGGCGTACCGGGTCGCGCAGCAGCTCCAGCGCCTCGCGCCGGGCATAGGCCCAGAGGCGGCCGAGCCCGGCCCAGGCGGGGTCGGCGGACGGCGCAGCCGCCGTCGCCGGTGGCGGGGCGGCGGGCTCCGGCGCGTCGCCCGCCGCATCGCGCAGATAGGCGACGAACGCGTCGTCGAGCGTGGCGGCGCCGCGCTCGGCGCGCAGCTTCTCGGGCGGGCCGATGGCGAGCACGCGGCCGGCGTGCATGAGCGAGATGCGGTCGCAGCGCACGGCCTCGGTCATGAAGTGCGTCGAGACGAAGATGGTGACTCCGGCTTCCCGCGACAGGGCCGCGAGCTGCGCCCAGAACCCGTCCCGGGCGACCGGGTCGACGCCCGAGGTCGGCTCGTCGAGGATCAGGATCTCGGGCGCGTGGATCAGGGCCACCGCCAGGGACAGGCGCTGGCGGATGCCGAGCGGCAGCGCGTCCGGCAGGACGTCCGCGACCGCGCCGAGCTCGAAGCGCTCGAGCATCTCGGCCACCCGCGCCGCGACGTTGGCCGCCGGCAGGCGGAACAGCCGCGCGTGCAGGACGAGGTTCTGGCGCACCGTCAGCTCGCCGTAGAGCGAGAAGCTCTGGCTCATGTAGCCGACGCGCCGGCGGGTCGCGAGGTCGCTCGCGGCCACCGGCCGGCCGAGCATCGCGGCCTCGCCCGAGCTCGCCGGCAGCAGACCGGCGAGCATCTTCATCGTCGTCGTCTTGCCGCAACCGTTGGAGCCGAGGAAGCCGAAGATCTCCCCGCGCTCGATCTCGAAGCTCACGTCGTCGACGGCGGTGAAGCTGCCGAACCGCCGGGTCAGGTGCAGCGCGGCGATGGCAGGGGGACCGTCGCCCGGCGCGAGCGGCGGGATGACCAGCCGCTCGTGGCCATGGCGCCTCGCCTCGGGCAGAAGTGCGACGAACGCCGCCTCCAGCGTGTCGGTTCCGGTGGCCTGCTTCAGCTCCACGGGCGTGCCACGGGCGAGGATGCGGCCGGCATCCATGGCGATCAGCCGGTCGAACCGCTCGGCCTCCTCCATGTAGGCCGTGGCCACGACGACGCTCATCCCTGGCCGATGCTCGCGGATGCGCTCGATCAGCTCCCAGAACTGCCGGCGGGACAACGGATCGACGCCGGTCGTCGGCTCGTCGAGGATGAGCAGATCGGGATCGTGCACCAGCGCGCAGCACAGGCCGAGCTTCTGCTTCATGCCGCCGGACAGCTTGCCGGCCGGTCGGTCGGGGAACGGCGCGAGGCCGGTGGCAGCCAGAAGCTCCACGATCCGTTCCTTGCGCTCCGCGGCCGACCGCCCGAACAGGCGGCCGAAAAAGTCGATGTTCTCGGCCACCGTCAGCGCGGGGTAGAGATTGCGGCCAAGCCCCTGCGGCATGTAGGCGATGCGCGCGCACACGGCCTGCCGGTGCGTCGCCGCGGCGATGTCCCCGCCGAGCACCTCGACCTTGCCCGCCTGCACGCGCCTGACCCCGGCGACGAGCCCCAGCAGCGTCGACTTGCCGACGCCGTCGGGTCCGATCAGGCCCAGGCTGCGCCCCGCCGGGATGTCGAGGTCGATGCCGTCCAGGGCCAGCGTGGCGCCGTAGTGGTGGCCGACACCTCTCAGGCGGGCCGCCGGCGCCGCCTCAGCCGACATCGGGCAGGTGCACGGCGAGCCCATCCGGCCAGACGGCCTTGGCGTCGGTGCGCACGTAGGCGACGCCGGGTAGTCCGGTCTTGACCAGCCGGGCGTAGCGCTCGAGCAGATCCTGCGGCACCTCGACCTTGACCCGGAACATCAGATTCTGCCGCTCGCGGGCGGTCTCGACCTGGCGCGGCGTGAACTGCGCATCGGCGGCGACGAAGCTGACGCTGGCCGGAAAGACGTATTCCGGCGCCGCGTCGAGCACGATCCGCGCCTCGGCCCCGATCGGTAGCCGGCCGGCCTCGTCGGTCGGCAGGAAGATCTCCATGTAGACGTCGGTCAGGTCGAGCAGGGTCAGGACCCGTCCGCCCGCCGGCAGCATCTCGCCGGGCAGGGCCAGCCGGTACTGCACGCGACCCGAGCGCGGCGCCGTCAGGGTGTACTCCTCGAGATCCACCTGCAGACGCTCGACCCTGGCCGCCGCGACCTCGATCGCCGCGGTCGCGTCCCCGACCGCCGCCTTGTCGTTGTCCAGGCCGGCGGCCTGCAGGTCGCGCTGCGCGGTCCGCTCGTCGACGACCTGCTTGGCGACGTTGCCTTTGCCCAGCAGGAACAGGGCCCGCTGCAGCTCGATCTCGGCGAGCCTGAGCTGGCTCTCGCGCTGCGCCACCGCCGCCGCGGCCTGCGCCAGGCGCTGGCGCGCCTGCTCCATCGCGGCCTTGGCCTCGCGCAGCTGCGCCTGGACGTCGGCGGCATCCAGGCGGGCGAGGACCGCGCCACGCTCGACCCAGTCGCCCTCGTCGGCCAGCACCTCGAGCAGACGGCCCGCGAACTTGGTCGCGATGTCGATCCGCTCGGCCTCGACGCGACCGTTGCCGACCGCGAAGCCTGGCGGCAGCCCGGGCGCCGCGTAGTGCCGCCAGACGAGATAGCCGGCGCCCGTCGCGAGCAGCAGAGCTCCCAGGACGAGCACGAGACGGCGGCGGGACGATGGCATTGATCGCGACGACAGTCGGTTGTGGGACGAACACGCCTAGCTAGGCGCCTTCGTTGGGTCCGTCCGCAAGCCATGTCGACGCATGGCCCGCGCACGCGGTGGTGCATGCTCCGAGCGGGGTGGCTTGATCCAGGTCAACGCGCACCGGTCGCGCCTGCCCGACAAGGCGACGCATGCTGAAGTGTCCCGATCGCGAACGGAGGGTGGGTGCCATGGCCCGCATGATGAAGGCAGCCGTGTTCGTGGAGCCGGGGCGGATCGAGCTCGCCGAGAAGCCGGTGCCCGAGGTCGGGCCGCTCGATGCGCTGCTGCGCGTGACCACGACCACGATCTGCGGCACCGACGTGCACATCCTCAAGGGCGAGTATCCGGTCGCCAGGGGATTGACGGTCGGCCACGAGCCCGTGGGGCGCATCGAGCGGCTCGGCTCGGCCGTGCGCGGCTATCGCGAGGGGCAGCGCGTCATCGCCGGCGCCATCACCCCGTCCGGCTACAGCAACGCCTCCTTGTGCGGCTGCGGCGCGCAGGACGGGGCCGGCACGGCGCATGGCTGGAAGGCCATCGGCGGCTGGCGCTTCGGCAACACGATCGACGGCTGCCAAGCCGACTACGTCCTCGTGCCGGACGCGATGGCCAATCTGGCCCCGGTGCCGGACGGACTCACCGACGAGCAGGTCCTGATGTGTCCGGACATCATGTCGACCGGCTTCTCCGGCGCGGAGAGCGGCGACATCCGCATCGGCGACACGGTCGCCGTGTTCGCGCAGGGGCCGATCGGCCTGTGTGCCACGGCCGGCGCCAAGCTGAAGGGGGCCACCAGCATCATCGCGGTCGACACCGTGTCGGCGCGGCTCGCGGTCGCGCGCAAGCTCGGCGCCGACCATGTCGTCGACTACAAGGCGGTCGATCCGGTGGACGCGATCATGGAGCTGACCGGCGGGCGCGGCGTCGACGTCGCGATCGAGGCCCTGGGCACCCAGCGCACGTTCGAATCGGCGCTGCGCGTGCTGCGGCCGGGCGGCACGCTGTCCAGCCTCGGCGTCTACGCGTCCGACCTCACCATCCCGCTCGGCGCCTTCTCGGCCGGGCTCGGCGACAACCGGATCGTGACGACGCTCTGCCCGGGCGGCAAGGAGCGGATGCGGCGGCTGATGAGCGTGATCGCGTCGGGGCGCGTCGACCTGAAGCCGATGGTCACGCACCGCTTCAAGCTCGATCAGATCGCGGAAGCATACGATTTGTTCAGCCATCAGCGCGACGGCGTGCTCAAGGTGGCGCTCACCCCTTGATCGGCGCCGAGCGGTTCGCGTCTGGGACCGGCACGAGGGCGCGCCATCGCCGGCTGATCACAGCTCAGGTTTCCTGATTTGGACGGCATGCTGATGGACCCAACCAAGCGAGCCATGCCCGGTCTGGTGGCGGATTCGCCACGCCGGGGCGATCCGGCTGCCGTTTTCCTTTCTGGTCAGCTAGAATTTATGGGCAGCTGATTGTGCGCTGATGCAGCGCTTATGACTTGTGAAGCGTCGATTGATGCCATCGCTGCCGAAGTTGCCGACGGTGCAACAGCCGGTGTTGATGCCGATGCGGAGCTGGAACGGCTGCTCGAATCCGGCGTCCCGCCACTCGGCCCGCACCTCGAGGCGGGCGAGGTCGTCGGGACGGACCCGCTACCGCCAGAAGCCCGGGTCCTGCATGTGCTCGCTGGGCGGATAGCCGAGCACGCGCCGGATGTTGTCGCTGACGAAGGTCGGAGCGAAGCCG
>JBDHTW010000007.1:0-85129 GCA_039808865.1 Geminicoccaceae bacterium | reverse complement strand
ACACCGACGACCCGCAACGCCTCCGCCATCTCCTCCACAAGCTCGACACCACCCTCGACGACACCACCGCCGCCTGGCACCAGCACAACCTCAACGCCAAAGCTTGAACCAACGCGGGTGGTGCTATTTCCCTTCCTTGAGCAGCACGGCGACGACCGTGCGGTAGATGATCCACAGATCGAGCCAGGGTGAGAAGTTGCGGACGTAGTAGCAATCCATCTCGATCCGCTCGCGGAACGTGCGCTGGTTGCGGCCCGACACCTGCCAGAAGCCGGTGATGCCCGGGCGGACCAAGCCGAGGATGTCCGTGGCCGGGCCGAGCTTGCCGAGTTCGTCCATGGTGTAGGGTCGTGGGCCGACGATGCTCATGTCACCGCGCCAGACATTCAGCAGCTGGGGCAGCTCGTCGAGGCTGGTCGCGCGCAGGAACCGGCCGAGGCGGGTCACGCGCGGATCGTTGTCGAGCTTGCGGAAACGCGCATATTCGCGCTCGGCTTCCGGATGGCTCAGAAAGTAGCGGCGCAGCCGCCGCTCGCCGTCGATGTGCATCGTGCGGAACTTCACGGCGGTGAACTCGCGGTCGGCCCCGGCCCAGCGCGGCTGCCGGAAGAGGGCCGGCCCCGGGCTGTCGTAGCGGACCAGAACGCCGAGCAGCCACAGCAGCGGGCCGAGGACCACGAGGGCGCCACCGCTGGCGACCAGGTCGAACAGCCGCTTGCCCCGCTGCACCAGCGGGGATGGCCGCTCGCTGCCGGCCTCGATCGCCATCATGCTGCCGACGCGCCGGATGTGCGACTTGAGGCTGATCAGGTCGTGACAGTTGGGGACGAGCAGGATGCGGCGAAAGATGCCGGTCGTGTAGAGCCGCAGGATGAAGCTCCGCTCGACCGACTGCTCCACGACCACGGCGGTGTTGGTGATGGCCAGCAGCCCGGCGTGATTGGACAGTTCGCGGAAGCGGATCACCGGGATGCCCTGGTGGTCGTCGGCGATGTACACCGAGGTGTCGTCGACGATGCAGACGGCGCGAAAACCCAGATAAGGATAAAAGGCGAGCTGGCGCACCATCGCGATCGCGGCCTCGCCGCCGCCGAAGATGAACACGGGCTGCTGCCAACGCCCCAGACGCGACAGGATCCGCCGCGCCAGGGGATCGCTCAGACCCATCGCGACGGCGGCCACGAGAATTGGCCAGAACGGAAAGACGAGATGCGACCCGATGGCCAATCTGGCGATGATCTCGACCAGTCCGACGCTGGAGACGAGCCCGGCCAGCACCGCCAGCGCGGCCTGGCGCATCCGTTGCGCCCGCGCGAGACCGTGGCCCGGGTAGAGCCCGAACGCGTACTTCCAACCGACGAACAGCAGCAGTTGCACGAGCGTCAGCAGCGGCAGCCGGCTGGGCAGGTCGTCGAGCATGGCGGCAAGGCCGGCGATCGCCACGCTCAGCGCGACGTCCCCGGCCACCATGATGCCCGCAACCATCGGCTCCGACACCGCCACCGGCTCGGCACGTCGCTGCTCGCCGCTTTCGTCTTCCAGCAGGATATTGACGGCCAACTAGCTGGTCCCTTGGTTGACGCGCTGGTTGAGCACCGGGACAGCTCAAGAGCAGGCTGTCAAGCCGCCTGCTCTTCGGCGACATGGGCCGCATGCCGGACGGCGCGCAGATCGCGCAAGCTCGACAGCATGCCGAGGCCGTTGGCCAGCGAGCAGATGCCGTCAAAGCCGCGCTGCGGTGAGATCGGCCACATGGCGCAGCGCAGGATGCCCCCACACGCGCGCACCAACCCGGTCAGCAGCCAGAGGCCGAATTCGCCGTGCGCCGCCGGCTCGACCCGCAGGCAGGTCGTGGCGGTAATCCGGCCGCGCCGGAATGCCTGCCGCAGCAACCAGCCCAAGGCGAGCCGCTCCTGCGGCACCTGCTGCTGCACCATGGCCTCGCGGCACCAGACGAGCCGTTTGCCGTGGCGCTGCAGCTGCTGCAGGTAGGCGTCCGCGGCCCCCTCGACCGACGTGCCCGGCGAGCCGACCGGCATGGATACCGTCAGGCAGCTGGCCCTGCGCAGCAGGATGTTGCGCAGGGCCACGGGAACGGCGGCCTCGCCACGGCGCCGGCTGAACGGACGGGGCAGGTCGACCGGGGTGCCGGTCGCGGCATCGCTCGTCCGGCCGAAAAAACGCCGCAAGCTGTCCACGTAACGCCGCGGCATGGGATCGAAGATCGGTTGGACCGGCCCCAGGACGAGGTCGGCGCCATAGACCCGCTGCGCCATGATCAGGGAATCCAGCCAGGATTCGGTCGGCAGATCACCGTCGGCGAGAAAGGCCACCACCTCGCCCGCACATTGGGCAAGCACACGCTGCAGACCGCGGCAGTCCAGCGTCGACGCGGCGTGCAGGTAGCGGATGGGCGACTTCGCCTTGCTGCCGCCGCGTTCGACCACGCCACGCGCCGACGCTTCCGGAGCGAGGTCGACGACGACGATCTCCACCAGAGCCGGGTTGATTCCAGCCTGCGCACCACAGCGTTCGAGCAGCCGCGGCAGCCGTTCCTCGTGCCGGAACGTCGGCACGACGATGCTCACCTCGGGCCGCTGGGGCAGCTTGCCACGCTGCGCCACGTGATCGGCGGCGATGCGCAGAATCTTGGGGCCCTCATAGAGATAGCGGCGCCACATGCGGCTTGGCTCCTGCGCCAAGCGGAACAGCCACTCGAGTCGCGCCCGTTGCATCCACACCGGGGCCCGCTGCAGGTCGCCGGTCAGGAAAAGCAGCGACGCGCCGACGCAGAGGCCGATGCCGTGCGCTTGGCCGCGCTGTCGGATCGACTGCGCGAGAATCTCCTGCTGCGGCGAGCCCACCGCCAGGAAGACGAACCGGGCGGGGTTGCGCTCGACGAACTGGGTGGCCTCGAGCACCGCCAGCGGATCGCGAACGAACCCCATGGGTGGGTTGTGATGCCGAACGTTGCGCAGGCCGTAGCGGCGGGCGAGGCGCGCGATCGTCTCGTCGGCGCCGCCGATGACCGTCACCCGTTCGTAGGGGTCGACGAGATACTCGAGAATGATCGCGGTCAGATCGGAGCCGGTCACGACCGGCAACCGCACGCGACAAAGGCGGCCGATCAAGCTGACGATGCGGCTGTCGCACAAGGAGAGATCGGCGTCCTCGTAGATCTGGACGAGCTGTCCTCCCTCGCGCCAATTGCGCACGACGTGATCCACGTTCGGCGTCACGATGTAGCCGAACGGATCGTCGATGCTCCGTGCCTCGAGATAGCCCAGCACGTCGCGGATGCTCGCGCCGGTGAACGGCATGCCGCAGAATCGGTTCATCAGGCGCCCGTCGCGGCAACCCGGCCCGCGCCTCTTGTGCACGACGCAATCCTTGCGCTCATCGTCCCACCCACCACTCCCAATCCCGGCGTGTCACGTGAACGGAAAGCTCGATCCAGACGACTATCGCGTTAGTTGATAGGCCGTGTATAAACGTTTAAAGCGACTATGTAGCATCGACATCTAGCCCAAAATGGCACATCCTTCATACGTAGTCGTTGAGGAACGGAGCGCCTTTTACCGCAGGAAGATATAACGCAACGTGGTCCGACGGGCATGGCAGCCTTGGCGAGCCGGTGGTGATGGCCGCCGAACCAACCCGCGCTTGACGGTCGTCGGGCGACTGCCCTCCCGCGGTGTCGTGATTTGGACATGGGCAGCGCAGCGACGCCGCCCACTCGTGGGCCTCGAACCACGTTTGGCCCTATAGTTGTGTTGCAAGCCCGTTCGCCGAGCGTTAGCCGATAGCGCGTTCGCGGGCCCGAGCATTGGACGCCGAGCGCCCGTGCCATGTCGTCGGCTTTCCGCGAGTTCGCATCTATTGGGGAAAGAGGCGGATGCTATCGTGGTTGTTTCGGAGAGAGAAGCGGGACAGCATCGACGACGGTCCGCCGCAGGCCGTCGCGGACAACCGCCAGACGGTACTTCTGGTCGACGACGATGCCCATCTGCGCGAGCTCCTGAAGGCGGCGCTCGAGCACAACGGTTATGCCGTACGCGTCGGCGCGACAGGCGCCGACGCCGTACGCCTCGCCCGCGAAGCGCCGCCGGATCTGATCGTTCTCGACGGCAACATGCCGGTCATGGATGGCTTCGATGCCCTGAAGCGGCTGCGGACCAACCGCAGCACGGAGAAGATTCCGGTGATCATGCTGACCATGCGGTCGCATCAGGTCGACATGCTCACAGGATATCGGTTCGGTGCGCAGGAATACCTGACCAAGCCGGTGGTGGTCGAGCAGCTGCTCGTCAGCGTGCGGCGCCTGTTGACCGCGCACTGAGGCGGCAAGGCATCGCCATGGTACCACCATGCTTCCGGCTCGCAGTAGTCGCTCGCCAAGATACTGAACGATGGAGTAGGAGAGTTCGCGTGTTTGGAGAGTTCGGCCGTGACCACGGGGCGGACGGTGGCACGGCCGGTGGCGCCGCTCAAGGAAGGTGCGGATGACGGAAGCGCCGTTGTCGCGAATTCTCTATGTCGACGACGATGATGACATCCGCGCGGTGGCGGTGTTCTCCCTCGAACTGGTCGGCGGCTTCGAGGTCGCGGCCTGCGGCTCGGGCGAGGAGGCGCTCAAGCGTGCGCCCGAGTTCGACCCGCAATTGCTGCTTCTGGACGTGATGATGCCGGAGATGGACGGTCCGGCCGTGCTGGCGGCGCTGCGACAGAGCCCGGGAACCCTGTCGACGCCGGCCATCTTCATGACCGCCACCGTTCAACCGGCCGAGGTGGCGCGGCTGCGGGCCCTGGGCGCGATCGACGTGATCGCGAAGCCGTTCGACCCGATGCAGCTGCCGCAGACCATCCGGGCAGCTTGGGACAAGCACGCCGGCTAAGCCGGCTATTTTCACACGTAGCCGCTTTCGGCGATGCGTTCGCCGTAGCTTGGCGCATAGGCGCCGTACCCGGCGGGATCGATCATGTTCAGCACGACACCGAGCAGCGGCGTCGATGCCGATCCGGTCAGGCGCGCTACCGCCTCCCGAACGGTCGGAACGTCGGTTTTCAGCCAGCGGCAGACCAGGATCGACAGATCGGCATGGCGCGCGATGAAGCAGGCGTCGCTGGTCGGCAGCACCGGCGGGGTATCGATCAGCACATAGTCGAAGGTGAGCCGCAGCGCCTTGAGCGTGGCTGCCAGCTGCCGGCTGCCGAGAAGCGGCAGCACGTCGTCGCGCGACGGGCGTGCCGGCAGGACCACGAACCTGGCCGGAGTCAGGCTGTGGACGAAGCGCACCCAGCCCTCGCGCGGCGCCACGATGAGATCGTTGATGGTCAGGACGGAAACCCCGGTCTCCAGCATCTGGGCCAGACTTCCACGCCGCAGATCGAGGTCGACCACGGCGACCCGCTTGCCCGACTGCCGCAGCAGGCTCGCAAGGCCGGCTACGGTCGACGACTTGCCCTCGCCCTGCGCCGCGCTGCTGAACAGCACGACCAGCGCCTGACGCTCGAGCCGGCAGTGCTCGAGCGCATGATAGAGGTGTCGCAGGCCTTCCGTGTAGGGGCTGTTGGGAAAGCTCGCGACGAAGCGCGGCGACGTTAGCTTGCGGAACTCGCGCACGGATGGCAAGCGCGCCAGCGCGAGCAGGCCGGTCAGCCGTTCGAGCTGGCGGGCCGAGCGTACCCGCGGGTCGCTGCGATCCCGGATCAGGGCCAGCAGCACCGCCAGGCCCGACGAACCGACAAGACCGACGATGGGATAGAACATCAGCGGCGGCGAGGACGAGCGAATGTCCGGCGACGCCTCGGCCACCACCTGCACGTCCGGCTGGATCAGCGCCTGACGCTCCCTGAGCAACTTCTGCTGACTCAGCAGCTCCTCGTACAGACGGCGGTTGACGTCGGCATCCCGCTTCAGGTTGGCCACCTGCATGATCGCATGCTGATCGGAGGCGATGTTGGCCTCGGCCTCCTTGATGGCTCGGCCGATCTCGGTCTCCCGCACGCGCAGCAAATCGAGGTTGCGCTGCAGGTTGGCCAGGCTGAGCTCCGCCTCGTTGCGGATCTTGCTGCGCAGAGCGGCCTGATCGGCGCGCAGCGCCTGCACCAGCGGGTGCCGCTCGCCGTAGCTGGCGAGCAGCTCGGCCCGCCGACGCTCCAGCGTCACCTCCTCGAGCTGCAGCGACTGGGCCGTGTTGCTGTCCAGCGCGCGGGCAAGCTCGGTCGGGTCGGGATTGGTGCGCAGCTTCTCCAAGAGCTGCATCCGCGCCTCGGCCACCGCGATCTCGCTGCGCACGCCGATCAGGTCGGTATTCAGCTGATTGACGCGCTTGCTCAGCATGTCGTCGCTGCCGTCGACCGGCAGCTCATACTGCGCCCGATACTGCTCGAGGCTGGCGTCGGCCTGCTCGACCTCGTGGCGAAGCTGGGCGAGACGCGTGTTGAGATAGGTGGTGGCTTCCTCGGATGCCGCCAGCTTGTCGGCCAGCTGGCGCCGGACATAGGCCTTGGCCGTCTCGTTCACGATGGCGGCGGCCAGGCCGGGATCGACCCCGGTGTAGCTGATGGTGAGCGCATAGCTTTGCCCGGCCTGCTCGACCGCGAGGCCGTCGGCGACGGCACGGATCATCTCCTCGCGCGTCGGCGGCGGTGCGTCCGCCTTGTCCTTTCGATCGAGAAGTTCGGCAGCGAAACCGCCCTTGGTGGTGAGCCCGGTAGCGGCGAGCGCGGTCTTGGTGACGTCGACGAGCCGCGTCTTGATGCTCACCGGGTGGGTGAAGGCCGGGTCGTCCTTCAGATCGAGCCGGTCGACCACCTCGCCGAGAACGGCCGGGGACTGGATCACCTCGATCTGCGTCGCCAGTACCGGCATGTCGCGGATGAGCTGCCCGGGAATGGCGCCGAGGTTCGACAGCGGCGCATCCTTGGGCACCAGCGCCAGCACCCCCGTGGCCCGATAGCGGCTCGGCGCCAGCACCCCGTAGGCGGTCGCCAGCAGCGTGATCGGCAGCACGATGAGCGCGATCAGAACGATCTGCCGACGGGCGACGCGCAGGATCTCGGCCGGGCTCGGGAACTCGTCGAACGCCCCGGCGAGGACACCGGTGGCCGGGGCGGCCGCAGGCACCGCATGGCCGTACGGGCGTTCGGAGCGCGGCTCGGCAACGGCCATGGACGGCACCTCCGCTCAGCGCGCCGCGGCAGCGGCGGGGAGGTCGCGCCGGCGACCGAAACGGCGTCGCAGGATCAGCAGCAGCACGACCAGTGCGGCGCCTTCCCCCGTCGCCACGGCGAGCACGGTGGAGTTGGCGGTGCCGAACGCCACCGCCAGCACCAGCCCGAGAAACACGGTCACCATGGCGACCGCGCTGGCGTAGAACGCCTCGCGGAAGATGGGCACACACTGCGCCTCGAGGCTGTAGATCGACCGGAGCAGGCCGACCAGCGTGGCGATGCCCCAGAGCGGCACCACCGCCTGCAGACCGTGATAGGCGGGTGGCAGCACGTGCTCGGTCAGCAACGGCCAGGCCAGCCAGAGCGCGGCGAGATAGAGCAGGGTCGCCAGGGCGAAGCCCACCGCGCTGAGCCGGGCGTAGCGGACCGCCGCGGCGATGCGCTGCTGGGCGAACATGTGGGCCATCGCCGGGCGGGCTACCTTGGACCAGGCCATCGCCAGCAGCCCGATCGGGCGCAGCAACATCAGGGCAGCCTGGATGATGCCTAGGTCGGCCACGCTGAAAAAGGCGCTGACCGCCGCGACGTGGCCGCGCGTCTGCATCTCGGCCGCGCCCGCGCCGAGGAGGGCCCAGCGGCCGTGCTCGTGCCAAAGGCTGCGAGCACGGCGGCGCACGCCCTGATCGATACGGGCGACGAAGTCCCCTGCCCGCGTCAACAGGGTCGGCAATACCGCCACGGCGGAGGCCACGGTCAAGGCGGTCAGCACGAGCGTCAGGTCGATCTCGGCGTGCAGCACGGCGGCGCTGGCGACGATGACGAAGACGATGCTGGCGTGCACGAGGTCGTTGATCAGCGCGTGTCCGGCCTCGAACTCGGCGAAATGGTAGGTGCGGACATGCTCGCGGCACACGTTCAGCGCCACGTACCCGCCGGCGAGGGCGGGTACGGCGGTGCCCGGCGCCTCGCCCAGGACGATGAAGCCGGCGGTCGTGGCCGCGCCGACCAGGACGGCCACGCCCAGCGCGATCACCCAGGCGGTGGCCAGAACCTCGCTCCGCTCCGCGGGGTCGACGGCACGGGCATGCATCAGCGGCAGCTGCGAGCCGGCCAGTGCCTGGTGCAACGCGAGACCGCTGAGCGCGATGCTGGTGACGATCGCGAACAGACCGAACGATGCCGGCGGCCAGCGGCTGATCAGCCAGAAGCTCAAGGCGAGGTTGGCGGCGCTGACCAGCACCTGATCGGCCAGGGACAGCACGAGCGGGCTTCGCAGACGGGCCAGCATCAGATCAGCCCCAGCTCACGGTTGTAGCGCGCGACATAGGTGGTCGCATCGAAGCGCGCTGCGACGAGAGCATGGTGCTCGACCAGCCAGGCCCGCATCCGTGCATGCCCGGCGCGCAGCGCGGCCAGGGCCGCGGCGATCTCCTCGGTCGAGGACGGGTCGACCCCGATCGCCCCCTCGATGCCGTCGAGGAAGCCGTCGATCCCGGTGCCCCGCGAGTAGAGGATCGGCACGCCGCTGAGCAGGGCCTCGACGTAGACCATGCCGAACGTCTCGTTGTGGCTCGGCAGGCACATCGCCCCGTAATCGGGCAGGCGGGCCATGAGTTCGGCCCGCGGCAACGGCCCGAGCAGGCACGCCCGCCCACGCAGGCCGCAACCGTCGATCAGCGCCTCGATCCGCCGGATGCTGTCCGGCGTGCCGCGGCCGATGATGTCGAGGGAGACGTCGGGCTGTCGTTCGGCCAGGCGCGCGAACGCCGGCAGCAGGCGATCGAGGCCCTTTTTCTCGTAGACGTCGAGGTGCAGGATGCTGACCAGCCTGCCGGCTTTCGGTGTCGCGGCCGGAATCGGCGTGGTGCCGTCGCAGAAATTGGGCAGCAGCGCGCCGCGCTCGACCGGTGCTCCCAGGCGACGCTCGATCACCGGCCGGATCCAGGCCGAGACGTAGTAGAGCCGCCGGGCGTGCCGAGCCACGCGGCGATGCAGCGGCCGATAGTGTGGCAGATAGCGCAGCGCGAGCCGCTCGGAGTCGCCTCGCACCGAGCAGACCAGCGGCACGCCCAGCCATCTCGACAGCAGGTAGCCGGCGATGCCCTCGAAGCACAGCTTGTGGGCGTGGACGAGGTCGACGGTGATGCCGCGTCGTCCGAGCAGACGGCGGACGCGCCGGGCCACGATCATCATCGACAGCAGCAGGAGCACGCCTTTCGGCAGCCCCCAATAGCGCATGGAGAACACCCGATCGTCGCCGGTCCCATCGCCGACGACGAGGTTCTGCCGCCGCGGATCGGGCGAACGGGTCAACGCGACGACGACGTGCTCGACGTCCCGGTTGGCCAGGACGAAATTGCGGACCGCGTGCGTGGTCTCGCGCTGGTTGACGTTGGGGTAGTCGACCGCGAGGTGCAGAACCGTGGCCCTGCCCCGGTCCCCCCGCGTCCGTGCCGTCATGGCCATCATCGGGTGCCCGCCGCATACCGCGCCCGCTCGAACGGACGGGGCCCGACCGTCGCCGATGCGCGAGAGGCATCCACGGTCGCCCCCCCAAGGCCAGCGCCCTGCTTATCGTCTCGCACGCCGATGAATCGGAACCATCGGTTGTTGTCGGTGCAAGAGGCCATCCTCGCCCAAACGCTCTCGTGGATCGCGGCATCCCGCACGCGCTCGGCGCCTCGTGCGGCAGCTTCGGCACCCGCAGCCTGACCGCAATATAGCGCGCCTAAGGCGACAAAAAACACGGCGCGGCGATGTGCGCAATACGCGATGGATGGCGCCATCGTCGCTCAGCCGGGCGCGGCCGCGTAACGCTGATGATCGGCGGCCCGAGCCGCCAACGCCAACGCGAATAACAGAAAAAGCCAAGTCGGCGCATAGCCGCGCACCAATGAAGTTTCGGTACCATTGTGGAGCATCGCGAAAATGATCAGTACCCAGGCGGTCCGATAGACTGTCGGATCGCTCTCCCTCACACGAGATGCTGCGGCGAAACCCTGCACGATGGTCGCCAGGACCAGGGCCAGACCGACGGCACCTATCGAAAGCAGCACGTCCAGATAACCGTTATGGGCCTGATTGAGCAGACGGATGAAGGGCTGGGCCGCCTTAAGGTTGGGCGAGCTCGGGCCGACGTTCCAGAACGACTGGTAGCCGTAGCCCAGCAGCCAGTGCCCGTTGAGCGAGTCGAGGACGAACATCCAGATGTCGGTGCGCCCGGTGAAGGTGGCATCCGGGCTGATCATGCCGAGCAGGCGCATCGGCGGAATGCCCATGCCCCAGATCACGAAGGTCAAGGCGGCGGCGATGATCATCGGCAGGACGGTCAGGTAGATGCCGATGCCGAGCTTGGTGGAGCGGGCCACGAGATGCAGCCCCAGAACCACGGACGGGATGATGACGACCATGCCGAGCGAGGTCTTCGAATGGGCCAAAGCGACGATGATCAGCCAGCCGCCGAGATAGACCAGATTCAACCGCCGCTGCAGCCGCGTCGTCAGATCGGGCCGGATCGCCCCGCCGAGCAGGATGGCGATCGCCGCCACGGCACCGAGCCCGTTCTTGTCGTCGAAGACGCCGCGAAAGTCGCCCTGCCAGTCGAAGGTGCCGGGCAGAGCCACGGCCGAGAGATGCACCACCATGGCGATGGCCATCGACGCATAGAGCAGCCGCAGGCACTGCCGGGTCGACCGGCTGCCCCCGACGGCGGCCACGACACAGAAGATCACCATCACCTGCAACACGGCGCGCCGCAGCGAGATGCCGGGCTCGACGGCCCAGGTGGCGCTCAGCAGCGACAGGGCGGCGAGCGCACCGAGACAGGGACTGCTGGTCAGCATCGCCCGCAGGCACCGGCGCCACACCGGCGCGATCGCGATCACGCCCAGCCCCGTCGCTCCGACCCAGAACAACTGGTTGACGAAGTTGCTCTCCGAGGTCTCGGCGAGTTCGGAAGAGAGCTCGAGATTGATGAAATCAGGCGCGACGAAGACCGGGGTCAAGACGTGAACGGCGTAGAGGATCAGGAGCAGCGTCAGCAGGTCGGCGACATGGTCGGCCCGCAGCCGCGGCTTCACCGCCCCCTGCCACGCACCAGGGGAGGCGGGCGGAAGCCGCTGGCCCGGCGCCGGCGCTTCGAGGGCTTGGCTCATGGGCAGGCGCTGCTCCCGCTCGGTTGCCATCGATCACGGCGGTGGGTCCTGGACGACACACGGCAACCCTCGTCAGGAAACCTGTGGTTCCTGCACGGCGCCGCAACCACTCGTTCAGCTAGCCGGGATCGCCCATCGGCGGCGACCGCTAATCTTCGCCTTGGGCTGTCTTGCCGCGATGCCCAACCTTGGCGCAAGCAGGCAAAGGATGCCCCGGACACGGACGACCGGGCACGGATGGCAACTACGAAGGGTAGAGGCTTGATGTCGCAGCCCGCGTCTTGGTTTGGCAAACGGCCCGTGCCGTACTTCCCTTCTGGTCGTCGTCCTATATGCTGCGCGGCAACATGTGCTTCCGCCGGCCGCCTGGGACGCCAGAATGGTTGATGTCAGCTCGACCTCCAAGGACAACAAGTTCCGACGCGACCGTATCCTGCTGCTGAAATCACTCATCGACGATGTGTTGAGCAAGCAAGATCATTGCCGCATCATCGACGTCGGTGGCACCAACGGATTTTGGCACACATGGAAGGACCTGCTCGACTTCAGCCGAATCTCCATATTGTGCGTGAATTACAATCCGAGTCATGCTGATTTCGGCGAGACCAACTCGGCCGTGACCATGCGCCAGGGCGACGCGCGCGATCTGTCGTTCGTGGCGGACGGCGAGTACGACATCGCGTTTTCCAACTCGGTCATCGAGCATGTCGGCCGCTGGGTGGACATGGAACGGATGGCCGACGAGGTTCGACGCGTCGCCGTGCGTTATCTGGTCCAGACACCCTACTACTGGTTTCCGATCGAGCCGCATGCCCGCACGGCCTTCCTCCACTGGCTGCCCGAATCGCTCAGGTATCGGGTGCTGATGCACCGACGGTGCGGATTCTGGCCGCGGCAGGACAATGTCCGCGACGCGGTGCGCATGATCCAAGACGCCAGCATGCTCGACATTGCGCAGATGGCGAGCCTGTTCCCCGACGCGACGATACGCAAAGAACGATTCATGGGCTTGGTGAAGGCGATCATCGCGATCAGAGGCCTGTAACTTTCGGTGCCGGTGCCTGCACGGTCCAAGATCCGGTCGAAGCCGCATCTGCTGCCGATGACCAGTGTGATCGTGCGCGCCGATCCTCGCGATAGTTGAAGCCGCGCCGTGCCCGTGGGCACGATCGGTTTCCCCTCCGAGCATCCGTCCTCCCTCACCGGCAATCCGCAGCGCGATGCCTGCTCGGCTCCGCGCGACCTGCTCTTGCGCCGCAGCGACACTTAAAACGTCAACGAGATGTGACAAACGCAACCGTCACGCCACACTGGCATAGCCTGCGCCGGAACTGCGGCGAGATGCCGCAGTCCTGGGATCGCTGGTGACCCGCAACCTTAAAGATAATACAGGCTGTGTTCACAGCCAAAAGTTGGCCAGGAGGTAATGTCTGGCTGGGGGGAAAACGTACACATGACCGAAGTGAAAATAGCGCTGCGAAGATTCCGTCTAATGATGCTATCACTTTTCATGGTCGTTGGATCGTTGAACTTTGCCTCGCCTGCCTTAGCTCTAAATGCCTTGCCTTCCGGTTATTTGAAAACGAGCAAGAACAAGATCGTCGACGAAAATGGTCGCACGGTGAGAATCATGGGGGTGACTTGGTTCGGCTTCGAGACGCCGAACATGGTGGTGCACGGACTGTGGGCGCGGCCGTACCGCTCGATGATGGACCAGATGGTCGCGTTGGGCTTCAACACGATCCGGTTGCCGTACTCGAACGCGATCCTGACCGCCGGAGCGGATTCGGTCAGTTCGGTCCTCTGGCGCCTGAACCCGGATCTGCAGGGCAAGACCCCGATGCAGATCCTGGACATGATCATCGCCTATGCCGGCACGATCGGGCTCAAGGTCATCCTCGACGATCATGCGCTCGAGCCGACCACCAACGGCGAGACCAACGGCTACTGGTACAATGGCAGCCGCAGCGAGGCGCAATGGATCGCCGACTGGCAGACACTGGCTGCCCGCTACGCCAACAATCCTACGGTGATCGGCGCCGATCTGTACAACGAACCCACCGGCACCTGGGGCACCGGACAGCAGGACGACTGGGCCCGCGCGGCCAAGGCCGCTGGCGATGCGATCGGCCGGGTCAACCGCAACTGGCTGATCGTGGTGCAGGGACTCAGGTGCTACAACGACAATTATTACTGGTGGGGTGGCGAGCTCGAGGGCGTGCGCGACTATCCGATCAAGCTTGCACTGTCCAACCGGCTGGTCTACTCGACGCATGACTATCCGGTCTCGATCTGGACCCAGCCTTGGTTCTCCGATCCGAGCTACCCGGCCAATCTCAGCAGTGTGTGGGACAAGTATTGGGGCTTCATCGAGAGCCAGCAGATCGCTCCCGTGCTGATCGGCGAGTTCGGCTCGCGTCTCGAGACCACCAGCGACCGCCAATGGGCCGAGGCGATGAGCAACTACCTCGCCCAACGCAAGATCGACTGGCTCTGGTTCTCCTGGAATGCCAACGGCGAGCCGCGCGGTGTCCTGTCCGACGACTGGACCACGCCGGATTCCGCCCGCCTGCAGTACCTGCAGAACCTGATGAACGTGACGAGGCCGTGACGCTACGGCTCGGCTTCACGCGTGAGCGGTCGGCGTGACGAGCCGCGCCGACCGCGATCTTCCCTGGCTCGACCATGTCCTGCCACGGCGTCTGGTGCTGACGTTCCACGGTTTGGGTTCGCCCGAGCGCGCGATCGACGCCGCGGAGGCCCGCTACTGGGCCGAGCCGGCAATCCTGGCGCAGGCGGTGGCGGCCGCCAAGGCCGATCCGGCGATCGCGATCACCTTCGACGACGGCAACGCCTCCGACTACCGCGTCGCCTACCCGATGCTGGCCGATGCCGGCCTGCGTGGTACCTTCTTCGTGCTCGCCGGTCGCCTCGACCAGCCGGGATCGCTGGCCCGGCGCGAGATCGCCGAGATGGCGCGAGGCGGGATGGTGATCGGCAGCCACGGCCACGACCACGTCGACTGGACCCGATGCGCCGATGCGGACATGCGGCGAGAGCTGTACGACGCGCGGGCGGCGATCGAGGACTGTCTCGGACAGCGGATCGATTCGGTGTCCATCCCCTTCGGCGCCTTCGATGCCCGCGTGCTGCGTCTCGTCCTGGAGGCCGGCTACCGCCACGTGCACACGAGCCTCGCGGGGCGTGCCGCACGCAACGCCTGGCTCGTGCCGCGCAGCTCGATCCGCAGCGACTGGGTGCTCGCTCCCGAGCTCGAGCGCCTCAACTCCTGGCAGGCGTGGCTGGGATCGACCCTGCGCCAGCCGCTGTGGAACTGGCGCTACCGCGTCAATACATGGCGGGCAGTTCCCAGCCGGTGAGCTGGCGCAGCTTGCCCAGGTTCATCCAGGCCTTCTGCTCCAGCCGCAGCGAGCCGCCGCGCCGCACCGGCCGCAGCAGCCACGCGCCGGCAAAGCCCACGGCGCACTTGGCCGCGGCGTCGAGATGGAACACCAGCCCGGCCGGATCGAGCCCGCGCCGGTCGCGCAGTCGGAAGCGTGCATAGGACTGGCCGGCTCGCAGAGCTCGGCGACGGATATAGGCCGGCTGGAGCCGATTGGGCGGCACCTCTTCGTAGATGCGCGCGTCGTCGGTCACCACGATCACCGCCCCGGCCTTGTACAGGCGGTGGAAGAAATCGGTGTCCTCGCCCCCGGTCCTGCCCAGGGCCAAGTCGAAGCGCGCTTGCGCCTGCTCGACGATCGCCCGGCGCATCAGGACGTTGCCGGCGCGGCCGGTGTCGATCCGTGAGCCGCGCGGGCCCAGATCCTTGTAGATCGGGTTGGCGGCGACCAGCCAGTCCGGCGTGCCCGGCGGGTACTGCGGAAAGACCGGCCCGACCACGATGTCGGCGGTGAATTCCCGGCACGCCGCGAACATGCGGACCAGCCAGTCCGGATCGACCCATTCGTCGTCGTCGACAAAGGCCAGCCAGCTGCCACCGGCAGCATCGAGGCAGGCATTGCGTGCCGCGGAGATGTTGCCGGCACCGACCGCAAGGCCACGCACGGGCAGACCCCAGGGCTCCCCCGCGGCGATGCGCGCCCTCGCTGCGCCGTCGCGATCATCGTCGGCGACGACGATCTCGACCGCGCAGCCCGGCGGAATGTCGATCGCGCAGAGCGATTGCAGCGTGCGCGACAGGCACGGCCGGCCGAGGCTGGCGATGCCGATGGTCACGGTCTCCATGCGCTACTCCACCGACGTTGCGGCACGGCCGGTACGGACGACCGCATCAGGCGGCCTGGGCCACGGCGCGCGGGCAGAGCCGCTGGAACAGCTCGACATAGCGGCCGATCATCTTCGCCTCGGAAAAGCGGTCGGCGATCCCGTCCGCGAACGCCGTCAGGCGATCGGGCGATGGCGGATGCGCCAGCGCCGCGGCGATCGCCTGCTGCCAGCCCTCGACGTCGTGCGGCGCCACGAACACCGCTTCGGACGACCCGTCGATGGTCAGAACCTCGCGCAGCACGACGAGGTCGGCCACGACCGCCGGCCGGCGCAGCAGCGCTGCCTCGACCGCCGAAATGCCGAAGGTCTCGTGCACCGACGGGAACACGAACAGATCGGCTGCGGCATACAGGTCGGCGATGTCGGCATAGGGGACCGCACCGAGCAGGTGCAGGCGGTCGGCGACCCCGAGCCGCGCGGCCAGCGCCTCGTAATCCGCTTGCAGCGGCCCGCCGCCGGCGATGACGAGACGCGCCCGCGGCAGCGCGGGCAGCGCGCGGATCAGCACAACCTGGTTCTTCTGGTCGGCCAGACGCCCGGTGTTGAGCAGGATCGGGCCGTCGTCCGGCACCCCGTACGCTTCCCAGGTCGCGGCACGCGGACGCCGGACCACGGGCGTCGTCACGCCGTGCTCGATCAGCCGCAGCGAGCGGCGGTAGGCAGCCGGGTAGTCGGCGAACTGCGCCTGCGTCCAGAGGCTGTTCACCACGTTGACCGGGTAGAGGCGCAATGCGCCGACCAGCCGGTCCAGGAAGCGGATCGGCGCTATCGTTTCCGAGGGCTGCGTCGTCTGGTGGACCACCCGTGCCGGAATGCCCCTGAGCCAGCCGATGGTGCCGACCACGATGCAGGCGGTCGCCTGGTAGGCCATCAGCCCGTCGTAGCGGTCGGTCAGGATGCGCCCGGCCGCCCGCAACGCGCCGAAGAGACGGGTGAGCTTACCCGACGAGACGTCCTCGAACAGGTAGACGGTGTCGACCGTGATCCCATGCCGGCCCAAACCCTCGGCCAGCGTCTGGGCCAGAGTCAGGACGCCACCGGGATCGGGCGCATGGACGATCTGTAGGACGCGCATCGCGGCGGTCGACTTTCCGGCGCTCGGGCCGACTCGAAGCGCCGGACCCTGGCCAGATCTATAGGGGCGAAATCTGCAAGACTAAAGCTGCAATAACGTCACTCGACACTCTAATCGCCTATAGATTGTGCATGGCCTCAGCCGTAGGGATCGGCCGCGTCGCGCAGGCCATCGCCCATGAAGTTGAACGCGAGCACGACGATGATGACCGGGACCACCGGCAGCATCAGCCACGGATAGAGCGCGATCACGTTGACGTTCTGGGCATCGTTGAGCAGCACACCCCAGCTCACCATCGGCGCGCGCACGCCGAGGCCGAGGAACGACAGCGCGGTCTCGCCCAGGATCATGCCCGGGATCGACAAGGTGGCCGAGGCGATCAGGTGGCTCATGAACGACGGGATCAGATGCCGGCCGATGATCCGCGCCGGTCCCGCCCCCATCAGCCGCGCCGCCTGCGCGAACTCCTCCTCGCGCAGGGCCAGGACCTTCGAGCGCACCGAGCGGGCGAGCCCGGTCCAGTCGATCAGGCCGAGGATCAGCGTGATCCCGAAGAACACCCAGAGGGGATCCCAAGTCACCGGCAGCGCCGCGGACAGCGACAGCCAGAGTGGAATCATCGGGAACGAGCGCAGGATCTCGATCAGGCGTTGGATCAGATGATCGATCCAGCCGCCATAGTAGCCCGAGATGCCGCCCAGCGTGATGCCGAGGACGAAGCTCACGGCGATGCCGAGCAGACCGACCGTCAGCGAGATGCGCGCGCCGTAGAGGATGCGCGAGAACAGGTCGCGGCCGAGGCGGTCGGTACCCATCAGGAACAAGGTGCCGCCCTCGGCGGGGCAGACGAGATGGAAGCTCGCCTCCCAGCGCCCCCAGAACAGGTACTTGTCGCCCTGGCAAAAGAAGCGCAGCGGCTGCGGCTTGGTCGGATCGGGCTCGTAGATCCGCTTCAGGCTGTCCATGTCCAGCCGGTAGCGATAGCCCTCGACGAAGGGCGCCACGAGCTGGCCGTCGCGGAAGATGTGCACGCGCTGCGGCGGCGCGTAGATGAACTTGGCGTTGCGCGAGTAGGCATTGTACGGCGCCAGCACCTCGACGACGACGATGGAGGCATAGAACAGCAGCAGGATCGCGGCAGAAACCACGGCAAGCTGGTGCCGCTTGAAGCGCCACCACATCAGCCGCCATTGCGACGCCGTGAAGAACCGCTCCTGCTCCGGCGTCAGCCGCTCGACGTCGTGCGGATCGAACGGGGCGTCGTTGACGTAGCGCGGGGGCAACGGCTCGATCGTGGTGCGTGAACTCATCGCGCCTGCCCTCCACCGAAGCGAATCCGCGGATCGAGCCATGCCAGCAGCAGGTCGGAGACCAGGACACCGATCACGACCAGGAAGGATTCCAGCATCAGGAAGGAGCCGGCGAGATACATGTCCTGGGTCTGCAGGGCACGCACCAGGATCGGCCCCGTGGTCGGCAGGGACAGCACGACCGAGACCAGCGCCGAGCCCGAGATGAACTCGGGCAGCAGGCTGCCGATGTCGGCGATGAACGGGTTGAGCGACATCCGCAGCGGGTACTTGGCCAGCGCCTTCCAAGGCGGCAGCCCCTTGGCCTTCGCGGTGACGTAGTAGGGCTTCTGCAGTTCGTCGAGGAGGTTGGCGCGCAGCCGACGGATCATCGCCGCGGTACCGGAGGTGCCGATGACCACCACCGGCACCCAGAGATGCTCCAGCACGGAGAGGAACTTGGCCCAGCTCATCGGCTGATCGAGATATTGCGGATCGACCAAGCCGCCGATCGAGGTCCCGAACCAGACGTTGGCCACGTACAGCAGGACCAGGGCCAGGAGGAAATTCGGCGTCGCCAGCCCCAGGAAGCCGACGAAGGTCAGGGCATGATCGCCGACACTGTACTTGTGGGTCGCCGAATAGACCGCGATCGGGAACGACACCAGCCAGGTGAAGATCACGGTGGCGAACGAGATCACGAAGGTGAGGAAGACGCGGTCGCCGATGACTTCCCTGACCGGCCGATCGTACTCGAACGAGTAGCCGAGATCGCCGTGCAGCAGCCCCAGCGCCCAGTAGGCATATTGCTGCCACAATGGCTGGTCGAGCCCGTAGAGCGTGCGCAGGTACTCGATCTTGCCGGCCGAGGCCGCCTCGCCCTGCGACTGCAGCTCGGACATCATGGTCGTCAGATAGTCGCCGGGCGGGAGCTGGATGATGATGAACACGATCACGCTGATCGCGATCAGCGTCGGCACCATGACCAGCAGGCGATGCACCAGATAGCGGAGCACGTTCCCCCCTTCTCGGCCGTCCGCCGCATCTTCCACCGCCGCTGCGGCAGGTCGGTGACGAGGCGGCGCCGCTGGCTCAATGCCGGGAGGGCGACGTCAGCGTCCCGAGCTGCACCAGGGCAGCGCGGCAGATCAGCGCCTCGGGCGCACCCGCGGTCTTGCACCGGATCTCGGCCGCCTGCAAGAGCGCCAGCCCGGCCACGAGGCGATCCGCGGGCCAACGCCGCAGCGCCTCGGCGATGATCGGGCGCTGGCGGAAGAAGACGGGCGGCCGGGCGGCCGTGATCACGCCGTCGATGCTGCCGCCGGCTTCCAGCTCGCCCTGCAACCGCGCCAAGCGCAGCAGCAGCGCAGACGCGACCCGCAGCAACCGGATCGGCGCCTGCCCTTCGGCCAGGATGCGGTCGAGCGCGCGCTCGAGCTCGACACGCCGCCCCAGCACCGCCGCATGCACCACGTCGTCGAGGGCCAGAACGGAGCTGTCCCCGATCACGGCCTCGACGTCCTCGAGCGTGACCCGTCCGCCCGGCCGGTCGGCGACATACAGGGCAAGCTTGCCGATCTCCGTCCGGGTCACGGCCCGGTCGCCACCGAGATGGGCCTCCAAATAGGCCTGGGCGTCGGGCGCCGCCTGCAGCCCGTGCTCGGTCAGCAGGGCCCGGACCAGGTTGGCGAGGCCGCGCTCCTCGTCCCGGTAACACGGCAGCGCCACGGCCGCCTGCGCCGCCTCGATCAGGCGACGCAGGCTGGACGCGCCACCAAGGTCGCCTGCCTCGAGCAGCACGAAACCTTCCTGCGCCGGCAGGTTCAACAGATCGCGCACGGCCGGTGCGATCGCGTCCGCGGCGTCGCGGACGCGCACCAGCCGGCGCCCGCCGAGCATGCACAGGGTCTGGGTCTCCTCGACCAGCCGTCCCGGAGCCGTGCGCAGCTCCTCGGCCGCGAGCTCGCTGACCCGGAACGGGTCGCCAGGATCGTCGACCACGCCGCGCGCCAGGATCATGGCCCGCTCGGCGACGAGGCCCGCATCGGGACCGTAGAGCAGGACGGTGGCGATCTTCGGGTCGGGCTTGGCGAGGAAACCGTCGATGCTGCCCGCCTTGAGCTTCAAGCGGCGTGTTCCGCGAAGTACAGGGACAGGATGGTCCTGATCTGGCGGGCGACCTCGCGCGAGGCGCGTCGCTCGGCGTCCTGGCTCGAGATCATCGTCGAGAACGGGTCGGTCCGAATGTTGTAGCTGACGACGCGTCGCGTCGCCGAGTTGTACAGCACCTGACCGTCCTCGAGCCGCTTCAGCGTGAACGAGGCGCCGAGGATCATGTTGACGCGGGTGGCCGTGTTGTCGAGCTGGATGGCCAGCGCGTTCGATTCCTCGCGCAGCACCAGATCGAGCTGGTAGCGCGGCGTGACGGCCACGCCCTCCGGGTTGAACTCGTCGAGCAGGTAGTTGCGCAGGTAGCTGTCGCGCCGGCCGCCCAGCGCCCCGATCTGGATCGCCGCCAGATCGGGAACGACGACCTTGGCGTCGTTGCTGGCATAGATCGGCCGGAAATTGCACGCGCCCAGTGCCGCCAGCAGCAGCAGCGCGCGCCGATCCGGCCGGCTCGGGGGGTCAGACGACGACATTCACGATCTTGTCCGGCACCACCACCACCCGGCGCGGAGGCTTGCCGCCCATGGCCCGCCGCACCGCCGGATCGGCCAGCGCCATGGCCTCGACCGCCTCGCGCGCGCAACCGCGCGGCAGCTCGAGTTCCGCCCGACGCTTGCCGTTCACCTGCACGCCGACCACCACCGAATCGGCCACGGTCCAGGCCGGATCGGCCTCGGGCCAGGCGGTCTCGACCAGCAGCCGCCCGTGGCCGAGACGCTGCCACAGCTCCTCGGCCAGATGCGGTGTCATCGGCCCGAGCATGATCACGAGCGCCTCGAGGGCCTCGCGCAGCAGCGCGGCATCGCCGTCGCTCGCAGGCTCGAACGGCTCGAGCGCGTTGGACAGCTCGCGGATCAGCGCCACGCCCTTGTTGAAGTGCAGCCGCTCGAGCTCGGCCGTCACCTGCGCGATGGTCTTGTGCAGCAGCCGCTTGAGCGCGATCCCGGCCTCGCTCAGCTCGCCCGCGCTACCGGGCGCCGCCAGCCCCGGCAGGCGCTGGTCGACGAGGCGCCAGAGCCGGTTGAGGTAGCGCCAGGCACCGTCGACGCCGGCATCGGTCCACTCCAGATCGCGGTCGGGCGGGCTGTCGGAGAGCATGAACAGGCGGGCCGTGTCGGCACCGTAGCCGTCGATGATCGTGGTCGGGTCGATGGTGTTGCGCTTCGACTTGCTCATCTTCTCGACCCGGCCGGCGGTGACCGGCCGCCGATCGGACGCCGTGACCCAGGCGCCGCCCTCGTCGCGCAACACCTCCCCCGGCTCGAGCCAGGCACCGCCTTCGTCCCTGAAGGTCAGATGCGTGATCATGCCCTGGGTGAACAGGCCGGCGAAGGGCTCGGCCAGATCGAGATAGCCGCAGGCCGTCATCGCGCGCGTGTAGAAGCGGGCATAGAGCAGGTGCAGGACCGCGTGCTCGACCCCGCCGATATACTGGTCGACCGGTAGCCAGTAGGCGGCGTCTTGCGCGCCGAACGGCCGATCCTCGGCGCGGGCGTCGCAGAAGCGGGCGAAGTACCACGAGCTTTCGACGAACGTGTCGAAGGTGTCCGTCTCGCGCCGGGCGGCCGTGCCGCAGCGTGGGCAGGCCACGTGCTTCCAGGTCGGATGATGATCGAGCGGGTTGCCGGGCCGGGCGAAGTCGACGTCCTCGGGCAGGACGACCGGCAGTTGATCGTGCGGCACCGGGACCACGCCGCATGCCGCGCAGTGGATCACCGGGATCGGGCAGCCCCAGTAGCGCTGGCGGGAGACGCCCCAATCGCGCAGGCGCCACGTGGTCTCGCCGGTGCCGCCGTGCAGGCGCTCCAGTTCCTCGATCGCCCGGCGCTTGCCGCTCTCGACGTCGAGCCCGTCGAGGAAGCCGGAATGGAACAGCCGGCCGTCACCGACATAGGCCTCGCGCCCGACCGCGAACGTCGCGGGATCGGCCTCCGGCGGCAACACGACCGGGATCACCGGCAGCTCGTAGCGCCGGGCGAAGTCCAGGTCGCGCTGGTCGTGCGCCGGGCAACCGAAGATCGCGCCGGTGCCGTAGTCCATCAGGACGAAATTGGCGACGAAGACCGGCAGCGCGTGGTCGGGCAGGAAGGGATGCCGGCAGGTCAGGCCGGTGGCGAAGCCACGCTTCTCCTGCGTCTCGAGCTGCGCCTCGCTGGTACCGCCGCGCAGGCATTCCTCGGCGAACGCCGCCAGGGCCGGGTTCTCTGCCGCCAATGCCGCCGCCAGCGGATGATCGGGCGCTATCGCCACGAACGAGGCGCCGAACAGCGTGTCGGGCCGGGTGGTGAACACCTCGATCGCTTCGGGCCGCTCGCGCAGGGCGAAGCGGACCCGGGCGCCGGTGGACTTGCCGATCCAGTTGCGCTGCATCAGCCGGACCTTCTCCGGCCAGCGCTCGAGCCCGTCCAGCGCCTGCAGCAGTTCCTCGGCGAAGGCGGTGATGCGGAAGAACCACTGCGACAGCTTGCGTCGCTCGACCTCGGCACCGCTGCGCCAGCCGCGGCCGTCGATGACCTGCTCGTTGGCGAGGACGGTCTGGTCGACCGGATCCCAGTTGACCCAGCTTTCCTTGCGATAGACCAGGCCGCGCTCGAGCATGTCCAGGAACATCGCCTGCTCGTGGCGGTAGTAGGCCGGGTCGCAGGTGGCGATCTCGCGCGACCAGTCCAGCGAGCAGCCGATCGACTTCATCTGCGCCCGCATCTCGGCGATGTTGGCGTAGGTCCAGGTCGCCGGGTGCACGCCCTTCTGGATCGCCGCGTTCTCCGCCGGCAGGCCGAATGCGTCCCAGCCCATCGGGTGCAGCACGTTGAAACCCTGCGCCCGCTTCAGCCGGGCGATGACGTCCCCCATGGTATAGTTGCGGACATGCCCCATGTGGATGCGGCCCGAGGGATAGGGGAACATCTCGAGCACGTAATATTTCGGCCGCGACGGATCGATCGTCGCCTCGAAGCTGCGACGCTCCTGCCAGACCTGCTGCCACTTCGCCTCGGTGGCGCGGTAGGGATAACGGGACATGAACCCTCGACGGTAACGCGGCACCAGGGCCGACGACCGACGCCGTGCCGGTCAGCCTCCATGCGGTGCGAAGATCGGGAAACGCTCGCGACTCAGCCGGTATTCTCGAGGCCGGCGATGCGCAGCTCGCGGGCCTTGGTCAGAATCTTGTCCTCGAGCTCCGCCACCGTCTTCGGATCGACGGGTTCGGCCACCCAATCACCGCGCGCATCGCGGACCTGCCGGAACACCGAGACACTGAGGCCGTCCGCACGCAAGGTCCGGTCGAGGATCAGCACGTGCACCTTGAGGCGCTCGTTCGGCGTCGAGGCCGGCTGGTACCAGTCGGTGATGATCAGGCCACCGAAGGGATCCGCCGAGGCCAGCGGAATGAAGTTGATCGTTTCCAGCGCGCCACGCCACAGATAGGCATTGACGCCGATCCCGCCGCCGCCACCGCCGGTGCCCTGTTCGGCGCTCGCGGTCTTGTTGCCGGAACCGAAAATGGTGATGCCATCCTGGCCGGTGAACGTCCCGGCGCGATCCCGCTGGCGCTGCTCGCGCGGCGCGAACACCGTGAACTCGGGCATCGTGCTCTGCGCCGTGCAGGCACCAAGCGCGGCCGTCGCCATGCACAATAGCGCCGCAGCGCGAATCTTGGCGTGCTTTGTCATCACCATGGTCTTCGCGGCGACCGCATGCGACCGGCCCCGCCCTGTTGGGGTTTGGCCCAGCATAGCAGAATGAAAGGGGAGCGCTACCTAGCGCCGCGGTCAGAAATTGAGCCGCAGACCGAAGCGGCCGGCGGCCACCGGCTGGCTGTTGCGGTCACGCTCGCGGTCGACCGCGTTCTGCCCGGTGCCGACCGCCAGATCGCTCTCGAGGGTGAGCCACGACCACGCGGCGAGGTCCGTGCTGAGCATCAGCACGTCCTTCGTGGCGCCCTGGGCAGATTCCGCTTGGCCGTAGGCGAGTTCGGTCGAGATGCGGCCATAGCTGACGTTGGCCGACATGACCCCCAGATCCTCGCCCAGGACCTGCGCGCGACCGACGCCGCCGCCGAAGCTCCAGTCCGACCACTTCATCGCACCACCGACCGTCAGCGCGGCGGGTGCCGGCCCCTGCGGCGCGCCGTGCAGCCCGTCGTACGAGCTGACAAGGCCCAGCCGATCCACCGCCGTCGGGGTACCCCGCACCGTGAGGCTGAACTGCGGCGTGGCCGTCATGCCGTCCTCGGCCTTCGACCACAGGCTGGCGCCACGCGGCGTGAAATCGAGTGCCAAGCCTCCAGGTGCGGCCGCGTTGCTGACCCGCAACGGATCCTCGTCCACCGGCGCTGCCGGCTCTTCGGTCGAGGTCGTCCCGTAGCCACCCGCCACGAGCTCGAGCGCGTCGGCGCCCACGGGCCAGAACGCGCCCGCAGCAACTCCGAAAGCAGCGGCCATGACGACGAGCGGACGCACGATGATCACCCAATCCCAACGCCGGCAGATTACATGCGGTGATATAGCATCCGCATCGTCAAATTGCGAGTTGCATGCGGGCAACGGCGTACCGTTGCCCGCATGATTCCCACCGAATCGGCCGCCACGTCGCGGCGACCACAGGCACGGGACCGGACCAGCCAGCCTACTTTCAGTTGATGATCGGCGTCGGCTTCTCGTACAGCGGCGCGGATACGCCGAGCGGGTTGCGAATGACCAAGCCCGGATTTGCGTAGTAGTCGATGAAGATGTTGACGCGATGACGGCGACCGGTATTGCGGACCGAATGCCGAATCCGGTTGTTGAAATCGTAGGCCCGGCCGAATTTCATCACGAACTTCTTGCCGCCGATCTTGTAGGCGACCGACGGCGAATCGCTCAAGGACACGTGGATGCGATGGGCCTTGGCCGCCATCGCATGGGCGTCGATGTGCGAATCGATCTTCGCCCCGGCGCGCAGCCGGACCAGCGCCAGGCGCGTCACCACCCCGCCGGGCTGCTTCAGGTAGCCGACGACCTGCTGGATGATCGGCTCCAGGACGTCCTTGTAGCGGAGCCAGTCCGGCATCGTGTAGATCGGCCAGACGTCCGTGTCCTCGCGCGCGATCGGCAGGTATTTCTTCGGGTCCAGACCGCGCTCCTTGGCCCAGACATGCACCAGATCCTCCAGGTGCTGGATGCCGGTGCTGGTGGCCGACGGGTGCCATTCCGTCTTCATCAGGATGTTGTCGGTCACCGCATGCACGCTCGATGCCAACGCATCCTGGCGGAACGTGTTCGCGGTCCAGTCATCCTCGGTCAGTCGATCGACCACCGCCGCCAAGCCGGCGACGTCGACCGGGCCGAGGTCACGCAAGGGCACGCCGATATCCATCCGATTCACCGATATCGCTGGCAACTGCGGCGGAGCCTATGGCCATCCGCCCGACATGGCCTCATGTAGCCCGCCAGCCGGTGTCTGCAAAGCCGACGGCCACCACATGATCAAATCGGACGGGCGCAAACGCGAAGCGGCGGGCCCCAGGCCCGCCGCTCCCCATCTTGCGTCGGCGACTTGGCTCAGAACGCGACGGCGAGACGGCCGACGGCCGCCCAGCCCTGGTCGCCCGTGCCCGTGTCGACCTTGGTGTCGTTGTCGAACCAGGCCACGTCACCGGCGAGCACCAGACCCGGGGCCAAGGAGATGTCCGCCGAGACCACGAGGTTGTGACCCTTGTCGATGCCGGTCGACTCGGTGAAGTCGTTGTTGGCGTCGAAGATGAAGCCGTAGCCGATCGAGGTGTTGACCGGACCGAGGGCCGCGGCGGCACCAATGTTGGCGAAATTGCGCTTGGTGTCGCCGACATTGTCGCTGCCGACCGCGCCGCCGATCTTGAAGCCGAACAGGTCGACGTTCACGCCGCCCTGCACGCCCCACCAGTCGCTGCTGCCGAAGCCGCCGGCGGCGATGTCCTCGCTGGCGCCGTTCTTCAGCTTGCCGTACAGGCCGACCACCGAGGCCAGGATGCCGACGCCGCCCAGGTCGCCGTCGTACACGGCCGCACCCTCGGTGATGTTCTCGGCATCGACCGCCAGCGCACCGCTCTTGCTCGCGATGTTCTGGCCGTTGTTGGCGCCGCTGTTGAAGTCGGTCTGGTTCGGCGTGAACGACACGCCCAGGCTGAAGCCGCCGAAGCTCGGCGTGTAGTAGCGCACCTTGGTGGCGTCGTTGCTGTTGCTCAGGAACACGACCGGGGCCGCCGCGACCACCGCGTCCGAACCGTCGATACCGCCCGTGCCGGCCGCGATCGTGTTCGCGCCGACCGTGCTGTTGTCGACGACGCCGTCCTCGTCACCCATGCGCAGCTCGCCCCAGCCGCCGCGCACGAAGATCCAGGTCTCGTCGGTGTTCAGCGTGCTGTTGGTGTCGGCCTCGAACTCGATCGTCGCGCCGTACTCGAAGCCGTATTCCTCGCTCTTCGCCCGGGCGATGACATGGACCTCGCTGTCGTTGCGGAAGTCGAGGCTGCGGGCCTGGTCGGGATCGAGATGCAGGTCGTCCTGCTCGCCGCCGAACGCCTCGGTGCGCAGGAAGCCGGTGATGGTGATGTCGGGATAGCCGCCCGCCTTGACCTCAGCGGCACCAGCCGAGCCCGGCAGCGACACGGCGACCACGCCGGCGCCGAGAACCGCGGTCGTGCTCAGCAGAACTTTTCTTAGCTTCATCGGATCATCTCCTGTTTCTGGCGAGAGCATGCAGCGGCAAAGTGTTCGCAGCTGGCTCGAACTGGCCGGCGTCATTACAACCTGAAATGGATTATTAAGTGCCACCGACCTGCCGCTGGCTTTATCTCCATATTAGGCTGCACACCGCAACCGAGCTTGCAGCCAGAGCAGCTTTGTTGCACCGCACATGTGCTTCGACTGCAACATAGGAATCCAGGACCAGCAAAAAGGCGGCGGGGTTGCCCCCGCCGCCCTGCAGAAACGAAGCGAACTTGGCTCAGAACGCGACGGCGAGACGGCCGACGGCCGCCCAGCCCTGGTCGCCCGTGTCGGGAGCGGCGGCACCGCTCGTGTCGTTGTCGAACCAGGCCACGTCACCGGCGAGCACCAGACCCGGGGCCAGGGCATAGTCCGCCGAGACCACGAGGTTGCTGCCCTTGTCGATGCCGGTCGACTCGGTGAAGTCGTTGTTGGCGTGGAAGATCTTGCCGTAGCCAATCGAGGTGTTCAGCGGGCCGAAGCCATAGGCAAGACCGATGTTGGCGAAGTTGCGCGTGGTGTCGCCGACATTGTCGGTGCCGACCGCGCCGCCGATCTTGAAGCCGAACAGGTCGACGTTCACGCCGCCCTGCACGCCCCACCAGTCGCTGCTGCCGAAGCCGCCGGCGGCGATGTCCTCGCTGGCGCCGTTCTTCAGCTTGCCGTACAGGCCGACCACCGAGGCCAGGATGCCGACGCCGCCCAGGTCGCCGTCGTACACGGCCGCACCCTCGGTGATGTTCTCGGCATCGACCGCCAGCGCACCGCTCTTGCTCGCGATGTTCTGGCCGTTGTTGGCGCCGCTGTTGAAGTCGGTCTGGTTCGGCGTGAACGACACGCCCAGGCTGAAGCCGCCGAAGCTCGGCGTGTAGTAGCGCACCTTGGTGGCGTCGTTGCTGTTGCTCAGGAACACGACCGGGGCCGCCGCGACCACCGCGTCCGAACCGTCGATACCGCCCGTGCCGGCCGCGATCGTGTTCGCGCCGACCGTGCTGTTGTCGACGACGCCGTCCTCGTCACCCATGCGCAGCTCGCCCCAGCCGCCGCGCAGGAAGATCCAGGTCTCGTCGGTGTTCAGCGTGCTGTTGGTGTCGGCCTCGAACTCGATCGTCGCGCCGTACTCGAGACCGGTCTGCTCGCTCTTGCCACGGGCGATGACATGGACCTCGCTGTCGTTGCGGAAGTCGAGGCTGCGGGCCTGGTCGGGATCGAGATGCAGGTCGTCCTGCTGGCCACCGAACGCCTCGGTGCGCAGGAAGCCGGTGATGGTGACGTCGAGCGCCCCACCGGGCTTCACCTCGGCCGCGGCGACCGGAGCCGACACGCCCGTGCTCAGGAGGCCTGCGCCGATCAGGGCCGACGTTCCGAGGAAGAGCTTCTTCAGTTGCATTTGTCCGTTCTCTATTGTGCGAGGGTGCCTTGTCATTCCTGGCCGGCGCCGCCAGCGCCCCACGCCACCGGTCGGCACCGTCCGCCGGCGACTGCTTGCTGGCGGAGTTGTTCCAAGGCTCGCTGCACAGCGCAACGATCCTCATCAACCTCCAGGGCATTCCGGCCAGTGTTGTCGCGCCCAAGCCACAGTATTTCCGCACGTCAGAACGTAGGTTCGACCAAGGCCATACGCGCCAGATCAACCAGCAAGCGATCCAGCTTGACCGCTGCTTCACCTGGAAATGCCGCGGCCATCTCGCGTTTGGTGAAGCGTTCTCGTGCCAACACCCACGCGACTTGCTCGTGGATCGCCGCCGGCACCTCGACCGCCTGGCGGGTCCCCTCCTTGACCAGACCGTAGCGCCCGCCCTGGGAAACCAGCCGCAGGCCGGCGCCCTTGACCCGGTAGGTGTCCTCGGCCCGCTCGATTACGCCCGGCAGGTCATAGGTATCGCGCGGCCAGTGGAAGCGGGCGCACAGATCCTGGATGTCGGCCAGGGCCTTGGGCTCCTCGAGGATGCGCGCCACCGCCTTGCCGATCTCGGCCAGACGGCGTTGCAGCGCGGCCGGGTCCCGCGGCAGGTTCGCCCGCCCGACGGCCTCGCCGACCATGCGCTCGTAGGTGTAGCTGAGCACGTCCATGCCGATCGGATAGGTGACGCCCCAGGCGATGTGCACGCACGGGCCATCGTCGGCCAGCGCGTAGTGGTACTGGCCGCGCGGCAAGTAAAGCAGGTCGCCCGGGGTCAGGCGCACGTCGCGCCAGTGCTCGCCCTTGTGCTGGTCGTGGCGTTCCCGCGGCCAGCCCTCGAAGGCGGCGTGCTTGATCGGGTACTCCGCCCTGCCGTCGAACACCGTCCAGGTCTTCTCGCCCATGACATGCATGGCGAAGACGTCGTGGAAGTCGAAATGGGCGTTGAAACCCTGCTTGCGCTTCGAGGACAGATACAGATTGGCCTGCACCGTCCCGCCCAGCGCCTGCTCGAGCGAGCGTGCGAAAGCCGACAGCTCCGGGGTCAGCTGGTCGATGAAGTTCAGCACGAGCGTGGCGCCGCGGGCCAAGTATTGCTGGACCCGTACCGGATCCGGCCGCAGCTCGGTCCCGCCGTTGCGTGCGGGCGTGGAGGATGTATAGCTCGGCGGCGGCACGGCTTCCTTGTCGAGGATCAGCATCATCGTCTGGTTGGTCCAGATCGAGGTGGTGCCGAGCAGGCGGTTGAGGACGTCCCAGTTCATCACCGCATGGAACTTGGACTCGGCGCCTTCTAGATGCAGCGGCTGGCGGCCCAGATAGTCGCGCTTGAAGGTCTCCGCGCCGAGCGGCGCCATGATCTCGTCGAACGTCATGCGGGCCTCCTGAAAGCCGATCGCAGTTGAGCGAGGTAGTAAGCCATGTCGGAGCCGGGTCAACAGGCCGAGGTCGCAGCGCGGCTCGCCGAGGTGCGGGCGCGGATCGCGGCCGCGGCGCAGGCGGCCGGCCGCGATCCGCGCCACGTCACGCTGATCGCCGTCTGCAAGGCGCAGCCCGAGGCGCGCGTCGAAGCGGCGCTCGTGGCCGGCCAGCGCGTGTTCGGCGAGAACTACGTGCAGGAGGCGAAGGCGCGCTGGACGCCGTTGCGGCCACGCTGGCCCGATGTCGAGCTGCATCTGATCGGTGGCCTGCAATCCAACAAAGCGGCCGACGCCGTCGCCCTGTTCGACGTGATCCAGACGGTCGACCGCCCCAAGCTCGCGCGCGAGCTGGCCAAGGAGATGCAGCGGCAGGGCCGCCGGCCGATCCTCTTCGTGCAGGTCAATATCGGTGAGGAGCCACAGAAGTCGGGGATCAGCCCCGGTGCGCTGGATGCGTTCGTCGCCGACTGCCGCAACGAGCTGGGCCTGACGCTGGCCGGGCTGATGGCGATCCCGCCCGAGGACGAGGACGTGGCGCTGTACACCGCCCTTCTGGCCAAGCTCGCCGCACGCAACCGCCTGCAGGCATTGAGCGTTGGCATGAGCGGCGATTACGAGGCGGCGATCCAATTCGGCGCCACGCACGTAAGAGTAGGCACGGCGATCTTTGGAAGCCGTGTGATGCAGGGAAGCTGAGGCACCACATGACGGACGGCTTGCCAAGGCACATGGATAAAGCTTGTCTGTCGCGGCCGCGCTCGCGCGGAACTGCTGAACCTCGGCGGCTCGGTGCCCCATCATGTCGAATGCACACGGGAGGTAGGATGCTCAAGGCCTGTATGCTCGGTTGCGCGCTCACCCTCGCAACGCTCGGGTCCGCCCTCGCCGACGGCGACGTCGCCAATGGTGAGAAGATCTTCAAGCGCTGTGCCGCTTGTCATGTCCTCGACGACAAGACGAACCGCGTCGGTCCGCATCTCGGCGGAGTGATCGGCCGCACCGCCGGCACCGTCGAGGGCTTCAAGTATTCGGATGCGATGATCGAGAAGGGCAAGGAGGGTCTGGTCTGGAACAACGAGACCCTGAACGCCTATCTCGAGGATCCGAAGGCGTACGTGCCCAAGAACAAGATGGCCTTCCCGGGGCTGAAGAACCCCCAAGATCGGGCCGACGTCATCGCCTATCTGGATACGGGTTCCGCGAAGTAACGCCCGCCGGCTGGCAGCTCACTCCAGCTTGGCCAGCTCCTCGTAGAGCAGGATGGCTTCGGTGGCGGGTCCGCGGCGCTCACCCAGCGCTCGGACCCGCACCACGCGGACCCGCGCCGGCTCGGTCAACGTGATCACGTCGCCGAGCCGCACGAGTTGATGGGTCTTGCCGACGACCTGCTCGTTCAGCCGCACACGCCGCTCCGCGACCAAGGCCTCGGCCAATTGCCGATGCCGGATGAAGCGCGCGTGCCAGAGCCATTTGTCCAGACGGGCCGTGCCGCCTGCACTCAAGGCGCGACCCGCAGACGCGCCAGGACCGCGAAGGGCGAGGCCGCGGGCCCGGCAGCAGGCGAACGCCGCGGGGTTTCCCGCTCCCGGCGTCGCGCCGGCGGACGTGTGAACGCGGCGACACCCGAATCGGCTGCCGGCCGAAAGCCCAGCGCTTCGACGACGATGGCAAGCTCGCCGCGCGCCAGCCCGGCCTCCGCCGCCAGTGTCGGCGCCAGCTCGAAGGTGCAGGCCGAGCGTGCCTCCGCCCGGATGCGCGCCGCGATGCGCTCGAGAATGTCCACGCGTAGGGCGAAGCCGGGAAAGCCGGCGAAGCCGACCGCCAGCAGGTCGTCGCCGCCCGGGCGTAGGACGGTGCGGCCAGGCGGCGGCGGCGGCAGTTCCTTGCCCAGATGAACGCGCAGCAGCCGCGCGCGGACCTCGTTGGCCGCCGGCTTCAAAAGATCGGGCATGAAGAGATGGTGCAACCCGAAGCGCACGCCCAATCGCCCGAGCGCCCGCCGGTCGGCATCATCCAAGCCGAGCAGCAGGCTCGCCGCGTCGGCACGGCGCAGGGTACCGAGCTGCTCGACCATGCGGAACGCGATGCCGCGCGCGGCACCGGCCAGCCGCGGATCGCGGCTCGCCCGCTCGAGCGCTCGCAAGGGCGCGAGCCGGCGATCGATCCGGTCGGCCAGCCAGCGCTCGAGACGCTGGCGGATGCGACCTTGCGCGGCGATGTCCAGGGTCTCGTCGACGCAGAGCTCGAGCCGGGGGGCGAGCACGGTCGGGCCGCGCCGCAGCCGCGCGACCACGGCGCCCTGCCAGCAGACCGCATCTTCCGGGGACAGGCTCAGCGCGCCGTCCTCGCTCTCGACCAGCTCGCCGACCTTGCGGCGCAGGGCCGGCAAGGCCGCCCGACGGGCCGCAGCGGTGACGAGGCGCCGGTCGGCGTCGAGATCGGATTCGCTGATGCTGAGCTTGAGGCCGTCGATCTGGCCGACGACATGCCCGTCCACCGCGACCTCGCCGCTCTTGTCGACGACGGCGGCATGCTCGCCGCGCTCGCGCAAGGAGCGCATCAGCGCCGAGGTGCGGCGATCGACGAACCGCTGTGTCAGCCGCTCGTGCAGGGCGTCGGACAGCCGGTCCTCCACCTCGCGCGCCCGCTCCTGCCAGTGCTGCGGGTCCTTCAGCCAGCTCGAGCGATGCGACATGTAGGTCCAGGTGCGGACATGCGCGATCCGTGTGACCAGCGCATCGATGTCGCCGTCGGTCCGGTCGAGCTGGGCGATCATGCTGCCCACCCAATCGTTGGGCAGCACCCCTTTCGGACCGGTCAGATGCCGAAACACGGTCGCGAGAAGGTGCAGGTGCGCGTCGGTCAGCGTCTTGCGAAAATCCGGGATCTGACAGATTTGCCACAATAGCCGGACCCGCTCCGCGCCGACGCTCGCGGCGGCGATCTCCTCGCGGCGGGAGAGGAAGACGAGGCTGCGATGGTCGACCGCATCGCGCACCTTGAGCAGGCAGCCGTCGGCCGGCGCCTGCTCGAGGCTGGCCAGGAGCTTGCCGACACTGCCGAAATCCAGCTCGCCGTTGCGCCAGCGCACCGACTTCAGCGGCGCGAAGGTGTGGCTCTCGATCGCCTCGATCTCGCGCGGATCGAACGGTTCGCAGCCGTTGGTGGCGCCGAACGTGCCGTTGGCCATGTGCCGACCGGCCCGACCGGCGATCTGCGCCATCTCCGGCGCACGCAGCCGACGATGCTCGGTGCCGTCGAACTTGGCGAGGCCGGCGAAGGCGACGTGGGCCACGTCCATGTTGAGGCCCATGCCTATCGCGTCGGTGGCGACCAGGTGCTCGACCTCCCCGGCCTGATACATCTCGACCTGGGCGTTGCGTGTCCGCGGCGACAGAGCGCCCAGCACGACCGCGGCACCGCCCTTCTGCCGGCGGAGCACTTCGGCCAGGGTGTAGACCTCGGCCGCGGAGAAGGCGACGATCACGCTGCGCCGCGGCAGCCGGTGCAGCTTGCTGTCGCCGGCGAAGGACAGGACCGAGAACCGCGGCCGACTGATGGTCTCGGCTTCCGGCACCAGCCGGCGCAGGATCGGCCGGATCGTGTCGGAGCCCAAGAACATCGTCTCCTCGGTGCCGCGGGCATGCAGCAGCCGGTCGGTGAAGACGTGCCCGCGCTCGTGGTCGGCGGCGAGCTGGATCTCGTCGACGGCGAGGAACGCCACCTCCCGCTGCATCGGCATCGCCTCGACCGTGCAGACGAGATAGCGTGCATCGTCGGTGCCGAGCTTCTCCTCGCCGGTGATCAGCGCGCAGGCGGCCTTGCCCTTGATGGCAACGATGCGATCGAAGATTTCGCGCGCGAGCAGGCGGAGCGGAAACCCGATCATGCCCGAGCGGTGGGCCAGCATGCGTTCGACGGCGAAGTGAGTCTTACCGGTATTGGTCGGCCCGAGGACCGCCACCACTCGACCAGGAGACGAGGGCTGCCGAAGCATGTCGTGGATCATTGCCACTCCCCATTGCCTTGGCAAGTGCCTCGCACAGCCCTGAGTAGGCATGAGCGAATGCTTTGCTAGATATGGTGGCGCGAGCGGCAAAAAGGAAACAGAGCAGCCCATGCACAAGCCGACCGGCCGCGAATTCTCCTTCCTGTTCAAAGGCCCGCTGGCAGCAGTGTGGACGGCCATGGCCGACACTTCCCGCTACAACGCGGCTGCGGCACTGCCACGGCAGATCGTGACCGAAGTGCCGCAGCCCGACGGCGGCGTGCGCTTCATCGGCCGGGCCAAGCTCGGCCCGTTCGCGCTCGAATGGGAGCATCTGCCCTGCAACTGGGTGCGGGAACGGTGGTTCGAGCATCGCCGCCGCTTCAGCGTCGGCCCGCTGGCGGCGATGGACGCGCGCTTCACGATGACGGCCGTCGGCGAAGGCTGCCGTGGCGACTACTGGCTGGAAGCGGTGCCACGCGGCCTGCTCGGGCGTCTGGTCATGGCCGGCGGGTTCCTGCGCGGTGCCGGACGGACGTTCGGCCGCTTGGCCGCCCAGGCCGACCGCTTCGCCACCGGCGCACAGGCCCTGCCCTTCCTCGCACCCAGCCCCCCGCTGCCGCCGGAAGCGCGCGCTCGCCTCGAGCAGATCACGGCACAACTGCGCCACAGCCCCTACGCGCACGGCCTGGCCCAGCACCTCGCCGCCCACGTCGCCGAGACGCTCGAGACCGAGGTCGAGCGCATGCGGCCCCTGGTCCTGGCCCGGCTGTGGGGCGTCCCGGAGCGGCACGCGATCGAGGCCTGCCTGGAGGCGACGCGGCTGGGCATGCTCGAGCTGCATTGGGACCTGCTCTGCCCGCGCTGCCGTGGCGCCAAGGCCACCGCCGCCAGCCTCGACCAGCTGCCGACCGGCGCCCACTGCGGCACGTGCAACATCGACTACGGCCGCGACTTCGCGCGCAATGTCGAGCTGACCTTCCGCCCGACCTCCGCCATTCGCCCGATCGAAACCGGCGAGTTCTGCCTGCTCGGCCCGATGAGCGTGCCGCACATCTGGGCCCACCTCACGCTGGAACCCGGCGAGGAGCGCACCGTGGCGTTCGCGGCCCCGGCCGGCCCCTACCGGCTGCGCACGCTCGAAGCCGGGCCGGAGGCCGAAATCGAGCATGACGGCGAGCATTTTCCCGCCGTGCTGCTGGCTCCCGACACGGTCGCGGCCGGAGCGGCAGGCCCTGCGGGCGAGGTGACCCTGCGCAACGCGACCGCCAGGCGGCGGACCGTGGTCATCGAGCGCCGCGACTGGATGCGGGACGCGCTGACCGCCGACCGGGTCGCCACGCTGCAGGCCTTCCGCGACCTGTTCTCGGACGAGGTCCTGCGCCCCGGCGACGAGGTGGCGATCCGGCGGGTGACGCTGCTGTTCAGCGACCTGAAGGGCAGCACCGCGCTCTACGACGCGATCGGCGACGCCGCCGCCTATCATCTCGTCCGCGAGCATTTCGCCTACCTCGCCGGCATCGTCCGCGAGCACGACGGGGCCATCGTCAAGACGATCGGCGACGCCGTCATGGCGGCCTTCCACGATCCGCTGCAGGGGCTGCGCGCGGCCATCGCGATGCAGGCCCGGGTCGCGGCGTTCAACGCGGCCAATCGGGCGCCCGTCGTGCTGAAGCTCGGGCTGCACGACGGGCCCTGCATCGCCGTCAACCTCAACAACCGGCTGGACTATTTCGGCGGCACCGTGAATCTGGCCGCACGGCTGCAGGATCAGAGCCGCGGCGGCGACCTGGTGGTATCGATGCCGCTCGCGGCGATGGCCGGGGCGGCCGACATCATGGCGCCGTACCGGCCGTGCGCCGAGACGGCGTCGTTGCGTGGGCTGGCCGATCCGGTAGCCTTCGTCCGCCTCGATCTACGCGGCCAGGCTTGAGCGAGGAGCGCCGATGCGTGTGGCACTGTTCAGCACCAAACCCTACGATCGCCGCAGCTTCCTGGCCCGCAATGCCGAGTTCGGGCACGAGCTGCACTTCCTCGAGCCGCGCCTTGGCCCCGAAACCGCAGCTTTGGCGGCCGGATTTCCCGCGGTCTGCCTGTTCGTCAACGACAACTGCGACGCCGCCACCCTGGCCATCCTGGCCGCCGGCGGCACACGGCTGGTGGCACTGCGCTGCGCCGGGTTCAACCAGGTCGATCTGGTCAGCGCCGGGCAACTCGGCATCCGGGTCGTGCGCGTCCCGGCCTACTCGCCACATGCGGTGGCCGAGTTCACGGTCGGCCTGATCCTGACCCTCAACCGCCAGATCCACCGCGCCTACAACCGCACCCGCGACAACAACTTCGCGCTCGAGGGCCTGCTCGGCTTCGATCTCCACGGCAAGACCGTGGGCGTGGTCGGCACCGGCAAGATCGGTGCGCTGGTCGCCACGTCGCTGGGCCTGGGCTTCGGCTGCGAGGTTCTGGCCCACGACGTGCTGCCGGACGCCGAGCTGGTGCGGCAGGGCGTGCGCTACGTCGAAATGGCCGAACTCGCCGCGCGCGCCGACATCGTCACGCTGCACTGCCCGCTCACGCCGCGGACGCGGCATCTGGTCGATGCGGCGCTGTTGCGCACGACCAAGCCCGGCATGATGCTGGTCAACACCAGCCGCGGCGCGCTGGTCGACGCCGAGGCGGTCATCGAGGCACTCAAGTCCGGCCAGCTCGGCTATCTCGCCATGGACGTGTACGAGCAGGAAGCGGACCTGTTCTTCGAGGATCTCTCGAACGAGATCATCCAGGACGACGCCTTCCAGCGGCTACTGACGTTCCCCAACGTCCTGGTCACCGGCCATCAGGCCTTCTTCACCCGCGAGGCCCTGGGCAGCATCGCCGCGACGACCCTGGACAACCTAACGGCGTTCGAGCGCGGCGAGCCGCTGGTGAATGCCGTCGAGGTCGCCAAGTTCACCGCCCGAGGCGGCTGACGACGCACCCGCCAGGACCACGTTCGTCGGCGGTCAGATCACGAAATCGAAGCTGCGCCGACCCTCGCTCTCGATCGTCTGGCTCTCCGCCTCGCGGCAGAGATCCTCGACGCTGACCGCGTCGAGCCGGGCCATCAGGTCGCGCTCCAGCTCGTCCCAGAACGGGCCGATGACCCGGGTGCCCAGGGCCGACTCCGAGACCGGGCCATCCTCGCCCACCGGCTCCTCGAGACCCTGCACGACCCGGACGACCTCGCCGACGGTGACCCGGCGGCGTTCGCGGGCGAGACGGTAGCCGCCGCGCGGACCACGCACGCCCTTGAGCACGCCGGCACGGACCAGCTGCTGCAGCACCTGCTCCAGATAGCGGCGCGGCAACCCGAGCCGGCGCGCGATGTCCTGGCTCTGCACCGGCTCGGCACCACCATGGTAGGCAACGTCCACCACGGCTTCGAGGGCCAGCGCCAATTTCTTCGACGGCTTCAACATGAGCCAACACCTCCTTTCCGGTCGCGGCGGCTGATCGGGTTCACGAGTTCCCCCCGGCGCCAGTGGAACCGAACCCGCCCGCGCCGCGCACGGTTCCGGCCTCCGCGAGGGAGCGCTCCTCCCAGACGACACGGCTAACTGGTGTGATCACCACTTGTGCCACACGTGTCCCCCTGCTGACCACGTAGGGGACGCGACCGAAATTGATCAAGATGACGCAGACTTCCCCGCGATAGTCGGCGTCTATCGTGCCGGGGGTGTTGAGCACCGTGACCGCGTGGCGCAGGGCCAGTCCCGATCGCGGCCGCACCTGGGCCTCGTAACCCGGATCGAGGGCCAGGCGGATGCCGGTCGGCACCAGTGCGTGCTCGCCCGGCTGCAGGATGAGCGGCGACCCGACGGGTACCGCCGCCAGCAGGTCGAGTCCGGCCGCCTGCGCCGTCGCATAGGCAGGAAGCGGCAGGTCGGCCGCGTGCGGCAGCCGCTCGATCGCCACGCGCACCTCATGCATCGGCCGGCACCCGCGCGTGCGTCGCGGCGATCCGCGCTACCAGACGGCGAGCGACCGCCAGCTTGTCGAGTTCGGGCCAAGCCTCCGCCTCGCCCGCGGCGGTGAGCAGCAGGATACGGTTGCTGGCGCCGCCGAAGACGTTGCTGCCGGGCGAAACGTCGTTGGCGAGGATCCAGTCGCAGCCCTTGCGCGCGAGCTTGGCCCGCGCCTGGGCCTCGAGCTCGCCGGTCTCGGCCGCGAAGCCGACCACCAGCTTCGGGCGCCGCGTGTGCGTGGACAGCGTGCGCAGGATGTCTGGATTCTCCACCAGTTCCAGTGCCGGAGGTGGCGCGCCGTCACGCTTCTTCAGCTTGCGTGCCGGCGTCGCGGCAGGCCGCCAGTCGGCCACGGCCGCGGCGCAGACGGCGATCTCGACCGGCAGCGCCGCCTCCACCGCCGCCAGCATCTCGCATGCGGACTCGACGTGCACGGTGTTGAGCCCAACAGGTTCCGCGAGATCGACCGGCCCGGTGATCAGCGTCACGGCGGCGCCGGCCTCCGCCAGCGCCTGAGCGATGGCATGGCCCTGGCGGCCGGACGAATGGTTGGAAAGATATCGCACCGGATCGATGGCCTCGCGGGTCGGGCCGCTGGTCACCAGCGCGCGTCTGCCCGCAAGCGGCCGCGCCTCCGGCTGCAGCACGGCGGCGATCGCCTCGAGAATTTCGTGCGGCTCGGCCATGCGGCCCGAACCGACCTCGCCGCAGGCCATGTCGCCCGGGTTGGGCCCGACCATCCGGACACCGTCCGCGGCAAGGCGGGCGACGTTGCGCCGTGTCGCCGGATGCGCCCACATCTGCGGGTTCATGGCCGGGGCCAGCAGGACCGGCTTGTCGGATGCGAGCAGCAGCGTCGTCGCCAGATCGCTGGCCATGCCGGCCGCCATCTTGGCCATCAGGTCCGCCGTTGCCGGCGCGACGACCACGAGATCGGCCTCGCGCGACAGCCGGATGTGGCCCATCTCGGCCTCGTCGGTGAGCGAGAACAGATCCTGGTAGACCTTGTCGCCGGCGAGGCTCGCGACCGACAGCGGCGTCACGAACTCGCTCCCGGCCTTGGTCAGGACGCAGCGAAAGGCGAGGCCGCGCTCGCGCCCCCGCCGGATCAGCTCCAGGCACTTGTAGGCGGCGATGCCGCCGCCGATGATCAGCAGGATTCGATGGGGCCGCACGTCCTTCTCGGCACGATCAAGGCGTTGCGCCCGAATGCGCTACATGCAAACTACGCGTTCGACGTGGGGATCGACAGGGCTAAAGCAAGCACGAGCCCTTCGCGAGCGCGTGATCACCCATGCATAAACAGATAAGAGAACACGATGCGCGCCGCCAAACTGGCGATGGGGATTGCGCCATCGGTCAGCCGTGGCGCCGAGCGTGGGCCTCGTCGACGGGCGGCCGACCGGCGAGCGCTTCGCCGAGACCCTGCAGCGAACGGGCCAGCGCCTCGCCATAGAACGTGTACTCGACCAATGCCTCAAGCGTGGCACCGCGGCCCATCTGCTGCCGGAACGCGGCCGTGCCCGCGGCCGCGTGGCGGGCCAGCTCGTGCTCGGCGCCGGGCATGAACTGCCCGCCGCCGGCCGCATGGTCGAAGGCCGCGAGCACGGCCGCGCGAAACGCCGTCAGCATCCCCGTGGCCGGGCCGAGGTCCCCCGCGTCCGCGAGCTTGGCGGCCGCATGCTCGACCAGGTACAGGTAGGACTGCAGCACGCGCAGGTAGCTGGCGACCCGGACCACCTCGGCGGCGGAGCGATGGCCGAGCACCGCCTCGGCGTTCAGATGCGGCAGGCGCTCCTCGAGCCCGCCCAGATCGCGGACCAGCCGGCTGGGGGCTTCCGGCACGCCGGCGCCGCTCTGTCGTGGCCACCAAGCCGCGAACGCCGCCCGACAGCGGGCGAGCACGTCGCCGATCTGCCGTCTCGCCTCGTCGCCGCCGTAGACCGGCAGTACGAGCCGCGAGGCCAGGAGGGCCACCGCGGCACCGATACCGGTCTCGTAGATCCGGGCCAGCATGTCGCTCGGGCCGACCCCACCCAGGAGATGCAGGCCGACCACGACCGAGCCGGCGATCGCCGCCGCGCTGAACTGGTAGCGGCGCTGCGCGGTGAGCGCGCCCAGCATCTGCAGCAGGAGGCACAGGCCGGCCAGCGTCCATGGATAGCCGTGGCCGAGCTCGACCAAGGCGATGCCGAGCAGGGCGCCGACGAAGGAGCCGAGCGTACGGTGCCGGGCGCGCAGCACCGTCTCGCCGAAGCTGCTGCCGAGCACGAGCAGGACGGTGAGCGTCGCCCAATAGGCATGATTCAGGCCGAGGCCGAGATCGAGCGCGGTGGTGATCGTGGTCGCCACGAGCCCCTGGCAGGCTACCCGCGTGGTCGGCAGCAGGCCCGCGCGCGACGGCGATGCCGCCACGTCGCGGACCGGCTGCGATGCCATGGCCCCGGGTCGCGTCAGCACCCGGTCGAGCTCGGTGATGGACACCAGCACCCGCCCCAGGGCCGCCGCGGCCCGCAGCAGATCGTAGCGCTGCCGCTCGTCGGCAAGCGGCAAGGAGACGATGGCCTCGTTCAGGTGCGCGAGCGCCGCGTGCAGCTCGACCGTCGCCAGGCCGGGGTCGGGGCCCATGGCGATGCGGTCGCGGACCGCGGTGACCGCCTGCGCCAGTTGTCTGCGCAGCCGGCTCACGGCCACGTCCGGACTCGGGTCCGGCGCCGCTTCCAAGAGGATCGCCACCGCGATCTGCACCCGATAGATGATCGAGCGGGCCAGATCGAACGCCGGCTGCCGGCCGGGTTGCTCGGCCGTGGCGGCGATGGCCGCCATGCGGACGCGGCGGCGCAGCCGCGGGACGACCCCGCGCAGCTCGCGCCTGACCGGGCGCTCCGTGGCCAGCTCGTTGGCAAGCGTGGTCAGGACGTCGGTCAGGACCTGACGATAGCTCGTGAGGACCCGCTCGAAGCCGCGGGCGGCCGAGGGTCGCCACGGCGCCAGCCGCAGCAGGTAGGCGATGGCGGTGCCCCCGGCCGCCGCGAGCAGCAGCCACCAGCCCTGCGCCTGGGTCGGCTCGGTGGCCGCGGCGATCATCGCCGTGATGAACAGGGCGAGGCCGGCGCGATGGTAGGCGGGGCCGAAGCGGCGGATGTAGAGCGCCACGAACGTCGTCGGCACCAGCAGGCTCTTCATGATCGGCATGCCCAGCGGCAGCGATCCGGGGCCGATCAGGGCCGTGAGCAGGACAAAGCCGAGCGTGAGCACCGAAATGCGGCCAAGATCGGCCAACTCGCGCCGGGGAGTGGACGGCATCAGGAAGCTCAGGTGCGCGCCGGCGCCGAGCGCCACGAACATCGGGAACGCCAGCGGCTGGCCCAACCCCAGGGCGTGCTCGGCGACCATCCCGATGGCGATGGCCAGGGCCAGACCCAGGCCGATATGGACGACGCGGGCCAGCTCGACGTAGCAGGGATCGTTGTCCTTGAGCCAGCGCCGCGGCGGCGACAGCAGGCGCACGCGCATGGGCCCGCTCAGCCGAGCACGGAGGCCAGGGCCAGACCCAGCGCGAGGCCGGCCGCCAGCGGCACGAGGGCGGCACGGATACGGCCTTCGTGCCGCGGTCGCGGTGCCCGCTCGATCTCCAGCTCGCGCACCAGCCGTTCGGCGCCCGCGATCAGCATCGGCAGGCGCTGCAGCATGTCCAAACCGTCGCCGGCGAGCTGCCGTGCCCGCGCCTCGGGCCCGAGATTGGCCCGGATCCAGGCTTCGACCAGCGGCTGCGCCACCTGCCAGATGTTGACGTTGGGATTCAGCACCCGGCCGACGCCCTCCGACACGGCCATCGTCTTCTGCAGCAGCACGAGCTGCGGCTGCTGCTCCATCGCGAACTGCTCGGCCACGGTGAGGAGCTGACCCAGAAGGCGACCCAGCGAGATCTCGTTGAGCGGCAGGCCCAGGATCGGCTCGCCGATGGCGCGGCAGGCCTGCTGGAAAGCATCCTCGTCCTGGTTCGCCGGCACGAAGCCGGCGCGAAAGAAGACCCTGGCCACCCGCCGGTAGTCGCGGGCGAGAAAGCCCAGCAGAATCTCGGCCAGATGCCGGCGGGTCGCCAGGTCCAGCCGGCCCATGATGCCGAAGTCCATGGCGACGATGCGGCCCTGCGCGTCGATCAGCATGTTGCCGGGGTGCATGTCGGCGTGAAAGAAGCCGTCGCGGAACACCTGATTGAAGAACACCACCGCTGCCTGCGCCAGAATCGCGTCGGGATCGTGCCCGGCCTCGACCAGGCGCTGCGGCTCGTCGGCCGGCAGGCCCGACACGCGCTCGAAGGTCACCACCCGCCGGCCGGTGCGCCGCCAGTCGACCTGCGGCACGACGAAGCCCTCGTCGTCGATGCAGTTGTCACGGAACTCCGCCGCCGCCGCCGCCTCGAGGCGCAGATCCATCTCCCGCCGCGTGGTCGTCGCAAGCAGCGCCACCGTCTCGACCGGGCGGAAGCGACGCAGGGCCGGTCGCACCCGCTCGGCCCACTCGGCGAGCCAGAGCAGGAAGTCGAGGTCGCGGTCGATCGCGGCGGCGATGCCGGGGCGCAGGATCTTGACCGCCACCTCGTCGCCCTCGGGCGTGACGGCGAAATGCACCTGCGCGATCGAGGCCGCCGCCACCGGTCGGTCGTCGAACGAGGCGAAGATCTGCGCCAGCGGCCGCTCGAGCTCGGCTTCGATCACGGCCTTGGCCTCGGCCGCCGGGAAGGACGGCAGGCGGTCCTGCAGCTCGGACAGGTCGCGGGCGATCGCCTCGCCGAGCAGGTCGCCACGCACCGCCAGGGATTGGCCGAGCTTGACGAAGGCCGGACCCAGCTCGTGCAGCGCCCTGGCCAGACGCTCGCCGGGCCGGCCCTTGGCCGAGCGGTTGGCGATCAGATCGGCCAGCCGCAGCAGCAGCGGCGGCACCGGCAGGAGCGCGAGGGGAAACAGCGCGTTGTACCGTGCCAGACACTGCACGGTCGTCAGCACGCGCACGCCGTTGCGGACTTCCCGCAGCATCAGGGCGTGTGGCCCGCCGGCCTCACAGCCGCCAGCCGGAATGGATCGCGGCCACGCCACCGGACAGGTTGCGGTAGCGCACCTGTTCGAGACCCGCGTCGCGCATCAGGGCGGCGAACGCTTCCTGATCGGGGAAGCGGCGGATGCTCTCGACCAGGTAGCGGTAGCTGGCCTCGTCGCGCGCCACCCAGCGGCCGAGCAGCGGGACCACGTTGAAGGAGTAGGTGTCGTAGAGGCGGTCGAGGACCGGCAGGACGACCTTGGAGAACTCGAGACACAAGAACCGGCCACCGGGCCGCAGCACCCGGCGCGCCTCGCGCAGCGCCTGGTCGATGCGGGTGACGTTGCGGATGCCGAACGCGATCGTCACCGCGTCGAACGACCGGTCGGGAAACGGCAGCGCCATCGCATCGCCGGCCAGCCAGTCGATCTCGGCGAGCCAGCCGGCATCCATGGCCCGGTCGCGGCCGACACCGAGCATGGACTCGTTGATGTCGACGAGCGTGACCCGGCCCTCGCCCTCGACCCTGCTCAAGAAGCGTTGGGCGATGTCGCCGGTCCCGCCGGCCACGTCGAGAAGATGCACGCCGCGGCGCGGCGCCAGCCAGTCGAGCAGCGCCTCCTTCCACAGACGGTGGATGCCGCCGCTCATCAGGTCGTTCATCAGGTCGTAGCGTTGCGCGACGCGCCGGAACACGTCGCGGACCCGGTCGGCCTTCTCGTTCGGGTCGATCTCGTCGAAGCCGAACGAATGGGCGAGCCGATCGGCCGCCGCCCGGGCAGGATCGGGCTCGGGGCGCTCGGCTGGGCTTGCGGGGCGGGGCTCGCTCATGCAGATAGCGGCGCTCATCGTGGCGGTGCGGGTGCGGTCTTCTAGGCCGACGGAGATGGCCCGGCAACGACAGTCGACAAGGGTCCGCGAGCATGCCGGAACTGCCGGAGGTCGAGACCACCATGCGCGCGCTGGCCGCGCGGCTGGTCGGGCGACGCCTGACCGATCTGGTCCAGCGGCGGCCAGACATCCGCTTCCCCCTGCCGGAGCGTCTGGGCGACCGGCTGCGCGGCCGTACCGTCACCGGCTTCGGGCGGCGGGCCAAGTACATCCTCGGCTATCTCGACGACGGCCAGGCCCTGCTGCTGCATCTCGGCATGTCCGGCCGCCTCGTGTTCGACGGCCTGCCGTGCGGGCCGCACGAGCATCTGACCTTCGCCTTCGACGACGGCAGCCTGCTGCGCTTCGTCGATCCGCGCCGGTTCGGCATGCTCGATCTGTGGCCGGCGGCGACCCTGCCGCAGCATCGCTGGCTCGCCCATCTGGGCCTGGAGCCGCTGGAGCGGGATTTCGACGGCCGGGCGCTGGCGGCGGTGCTGGCCGGCCGGCGCACGGCGCTGAAGGTGGCGCTGATGGACCAGCGGCTGGTCGTGGGCGTGGGCAACATCTATGCGAGCGAAAGCCTGTTCCGTGCCGGCCTCGCGCCGACGCGGGCCGCGGGCAGCCTCGAGCCGGCGCAGGCGAAGCGACTGGCGGCGGCGGTGCGTAAGGTGCTCCTGGCCGCCATCGACGCCGGCGGCTCGTCGCTGCGCGACTATGTCCAGTCGAACGGCGAACTCGGCAACTTCCAGCGCGCGTTCCGGGTCTACGACCGCACCGGCGCCCCCTGCCCCGCCTGCGGGCAGCCGGTGCAGCGGCTGGTGCAGGCGGGGCGGGCGACGTTCTGGTGTCCGGTGTGCCAATCCTGACCGGCGCTTGCCCATTCCCTACCGACCAGCGCAGCACGGGACGGTCTTGTGCACCACGACGCGATCGGTCATGCCGGTTCTCGTCCGGACCCGCTCGCCGGGCGAGAACATGGAGGAACTGCCCAATGGCCTTCGAGACCATCCTGGTCGAGCGCCGCGGCCGTGTGGGGCTGATCACGCTGAACCGACCCAAGGCGCTGAACGCGCTCAATGCCCAGTTGATCGCGGAGCTCGAGACGGCCCTCACCGCCTTCGATGCCGAGGCCGATATCGCGGCCATCGTCCTCACCGGCTCGGAAAAGGCGTTCGCCGCCGGCGCCGACATCAAGGAGATGGCGAGCAAGGACTTCGCCACGGCGTTCGGCTCGGACTTCATCGCCACGTGGGCGGCGATCGCGCAGCACCGCAAGCCGCTCATCGCCGCCGTGGCGGGCTACGCCCTCGGTGGCGGCTGCGAGCTGGCGATGATGTGCGACCTGATTCTCGCCGCCGACAACGCAAAGTTCGGCCAGCCCGAGATCAACCTCGGCACTATACCCGGCGCTGGCGGGACGCAGCGCCTGGTACGGGCGATCGGCAAGTCGAAGGCCATGGAGATGGTGCTGACCGGACGCATGATGGACGCAGCCGAAGCCGAACGCGCCGGGCTGGTGGCCAGGATCGTGCCGGTGGCCGGGCTGGTCGAGGAGGCGGTCGAGCTCGCCGAGACCATCGCCGCGAAATCGCAGCCGATCGTGGCCATGGCCAAGGACGCGGTGAATGCGGCGTTCGAGACCGCGCTCGCCGAAGGGCTCAAGGTCGAGCGGCGGCTGTTCTACGCAACCTTCGCCACCGCCGACCGGAGCGAGGGCATGACCGCCTTCATCGAGAAGCGCGAGCCGAGCTTCGCCGATCGCTGAGGTGCGGCGACGGGCCCGTCGCAGCCGCGTTGACGGCGGCAGGTTGCGAGGCTATACGGCGCCCTCGCACTTTTTATGAGAGGTAGTCGTGGCGCATCACCGTTCCGCGAAGAAGCGGATTCGCCAAACGGAAAAGCGAACGATCGTGAACCGTAGCCGAATGAGCCGGATCAAGACGTTCGTCCGTAAGGTCGAGGATGCCCTGGCCAAGGGTGACTATGATCTGGCCCGCACCGCCTTCGTCGAGGCGGAGCCCGAGCTGCGCCGCGGCGTCACCAAGGGTGTGCTGCAGCTCAACACCGCATCGCGGAAGATTTCCCGGCTGTCGCGCCGCGTGAAGTCGCTGGAGTCGGCCGCTACGCCCGCTTGAGGCGAGCGCCACGGCGGCGCTGGCTCCAAGGGATCTCGGTCTGTCGCGCTGGTCGCATCCGCGGCCGGCGTTTTTGCTGTGTGCAGTCGATGGGCGCTTGCGATTTTGGGCGGCGCTTCTCAACCATAGCGCAAAACTGGCCGTTCCCCCTTCGATCCTCTTGCCAGCGCTGCCGACGCTGCTTACTCTTCGACCTCGGGCCATCCGTTCGGATGTGCAGCATTGGTACAGATGAACGCTTCTGGTTTTCATGCTCAACAGTGGTTGAAGCAGCAGTTTATTTGTATTTTTATGTAAGCATACTTGGTCGTCCATAAGTTGTACGACGGCGCAGCGCGACTGCGACGGAGTAGTGGCAACATCAGCGAGCGGCGTGGCCGCGATCGGTGTCAGCGTGCATTGGTCGAGGTCTGTAGATGCCGCCGGCGGAGCCGCTGCGCCCCGCCCAAGCAGGAAGGCGGAGTCCGAGGTGCGTATGGTCCTTCCGCAGTCGAGCGACATCGAGCAGCAATGGGGCCAAGTGCGCGGCCTGCTGCGGGCCGAGGTCGGCGACACTGCCTATTCGACCTGGCTGAAGCCGCTCGACCTCGCCCATGTGGACGGGGACCGTGTCGTGATCGCCGTGCCGACCCAGTTCATGCGCGACTGGGTCGTGGCGCACTATGCCGACCGCATTCGCGGCCTGTGGACTCAGCTCAACCCGAACGTCCGGACCATCGCCCTCAACGTGCGGCCCGCCGCGGCCCGTCCGCAGGCCGAGCGCATGCCGGAGGCGCCCGCGATGCTGCGCCCGGTCGAGCCCGAGGCGGCGCCGGCCAACGAGAGCACGGCGCTCGAGGATCTGGGGGCCCGTCTCGACCCGCGCTTCACGTTCGAGACCTTCGTCGTCGGCAAGCCCAACGAGTTCGCGGTGGCCGCCGCCGAGCGGGTCGCGACCTCGACCCGGCCGCCGTTCAACCCGCTGTTCCTCTATGGCGGCGTCGGCCTCGGCAAGACGCACCTGATGCACGCGATCGCGCACCGGGTGAAGCAGCAGGATGCCGGCCGCCGGGTGGTCTATCTCTCGGCCGAGAAGTTCATGTACCAGTTCGTGCGCGCCCTGCGCTCGAAGGACACCATGACCTTCAAGGAGCTGTTCCGCTCGGTCGACCTGCTGATGGTCGACGACGTCCAGTTCATCAGCGGCAAGGACAGCACCCAGGAAGAGTTCTTCCACACCTTCAACACGCTGGTCGACCGTGGCCGGCAGATCGTCATCTCGGCCGACCGCAGCCCGTCCGACCTGTCGGGCCTGGAGGAGCGCATTCGCTCGCGGCTGGGCTGGGGGCTCGTTGCCGACATCCACCCGACCACCTACGAGCTGCGCCTGGGCATCCTGCAGGCCAAGGCCGAGCAGCTCGGCGTCACCATACCACCCCGCGTCGTCGAGTTCCTGGCCAGCCGGATCACCAGCAACGTGCGCGAGCTGGAAGGGGCGATGAACCGGATCGTCCATCAGGCGAGCCTGGTGGAGAAGGCCATCTCGATCGAGATGGCCCAGGACGTGCTCAAGGATCTGCTCCGGGCCAACGACCGGCGGGTGACCATCGACGAGATCCAAAAGGCCGTCGTCGAGCACTACAACATCCGCATGGCCGACATGACCTCGGCCCGCCGGTCACGCGCCGTCGCCAGGCCGCGCCAGATGGCGATGTACCTTGCCAAGCAGCTCACGCCGCGCTCCCTGCCCGAGATCGGCAAGAAGTTCGGCGGCCGCGACCATACCACGGTGATGCATGCGGTGCGGCAGATCGAGAAGCTGACCGCCGAGGACCGCACGCTGGCCGACGATCTGGAAGCGCTCAAGCGCAAGCTGCAGGGCTGACGACCACGGAAATTCGCGGCGACGCACGAATCCTGTCGTCTCTGCCGCATTTTTGCTAGCGTGCGCGTCCCCAAAGCGCAGGGGCAGCCGCGTGGCTGCCGGCAGCCCACGGATCGACATCGCCTATGAAGCTTACCATCGAGCGTGCGGCCCTGTTGCGGTCGCTAGCCCATGTCCAGAACGTCGTCGAGCGGCGCACGACCATCCCCATCCTGTCGAACGTCAAGCTCGCCGCCGAGGCCGACCGGCTGGGGCTCACGGCGACCGACATGGATCTCTCCCTCGTGGCCCACGAGCCGGCCGATGTGACGCGGCGCGGTGCGACCACGGTGGCGGCGCACACCCTGTTCGACATCGTGCGCAAGCTGCCCGAGGGCAGCCAGATCGGCATCGAGCAGCCGGCCGGCGGCGGCGAGGTCACGATCCGCGCCGCCCGCTCCGTCTTCAACCTGCCCACCCTCGCCGCCGACGAGTTCCCGGCCATCGGCGAGGAGCAGCTCGGCACGCGCTTCACGATGCCGGCCGAGGATCTGGCCCGGCTGATCGACAAGACCCGGTTCGCGATCTCGACCGAGGAGACGCGCTACTACCTGAACGGGATCCACATCCACGCCACCAAGTCCGGCGCCACCAGCATGCTGCGCGGCGTCGCCACGGACGGCCATCGGCTGGCAAGGGTCGAGATGGCGCTCCCCGCCGGGGCGGAGCAGCTGCCGGCGATCATCGTCCCACGCAAGACCGTGGGCGAGGTCCGCAAGCTGCTCGACAGCATCGGCGGCGAAGTCGAGGTCAGCGTCTCGCCGACCCGGATCCAGTTCACCTTCGATCGTGCCGTGCTGGTGTCGCGCCTCATCGACGGCACCTTCCCGGACTACGAGCGTGTGATCCCGACCGGCAACGACAAGCTGGCCACCTTCCAGACCGCGGAGCTCGGCAAGGCCGTCGATCGCGTCGCGACGATCTCGACGGAGAAGGCACGGGCGGTGAAGCTCATGTTCGACGACGGCACCGTCAAGATCACGGCGGTGAGCGCCGAGACGGGGCGGGCGGAGGAGGAGCTCGACGTCGAATATTCGGGCGAGTCGCTCGAAATCGGCTTCAATGCTCGCTATATACTCGACATGCTTCAGGAAATTGACGGTGACGCGGTGCGCTTCGAGATGGCGAGCGCGGCAGCACCGACCGTTGCACGTGATCCGGGCGATCCGAGCACGCTCTACGTGCTGATGCCCATGCGCGTATGACGGCACTGCCGCGGGTGCGGGGGTCGGTTGCCGTCGAGACGATCCAGGCGCTCTCGGTAACGCGGCTGGAGCTGTGGGGTTTCCGCAACTACCATCGTCTGGTGCTCGATTCCGGTCACGCACCGATCGTGCTGCACGGCGAGAACGGCGCCGGCAAGACCAATCTCCTCGAGGCGGTCTCGCTGCTGGCCCCGGGGCGTGGCCTGCGTCGTGCCCGCCTGGGCGAGCTCGACCGCATCGGGGGCGGGACCTGGCGGCTGCGCGCCGCCGTCGACGGCCATCTCGGGCCGATCGAGATCGAGACCATGCACGATGCGCCGGCCGAGCGGCGTACCGTCGCTGTCGACGGCCAGCTCCTGCGTGGTCAGAACGAGCTCGGCGAGCTGGCGAGCCTGCTCTGGCTGACACCGACGATGGATCGGCTGTTCATCGAGGGGGCGGCCGCCCGCCGGCGGTTTCTCGACCGGCTGGTGCTGGCGATCGATCCGTCCCATGCCGCCCGGGTGGCGGCGTTCGAGCGGTCGCTGCGCGAGCGGTCGCACCTGCTGCGCGGCGGCCGGCACGACGCCGTCTGGCTCGGCGCCATCGAGCGGCGGCTCGCCGAGGCGGGCGTGGCCGTGGCGGCAGCTCGGCGCGAGCTGGTGCGCGATCTCGACCACGAACTCATGGACGCTCCTTATACGTTCCCACGGCCACGGCTCGCGGTGCACGGCGAGATCGAAGGCTGGCTCGCCGCGATGCCGGCGCTCGAGGCCGAGCAGCGGCTGGCGCAGGCGCTGGCCCGGGACCGGGCCGCGGACATGTTGAGCGGCGGGGCCGCGGTCGGACCGCATCGCAGCGATCTCGTGGCCGTCGATGCCGACGACGGCGAGCCGGCGGGACGCTGCTCGACAGGCCGGCAGAAGGCGTTCCTGATCAGCATCGTCCTGGCCGAAGCCGCCTTGCGGCGGCGCCGGCACGGCGATCTGCCGATCCTGCTGCTCGACGAGGTGACGGCGCATCTCGATGCCCGTCGCCGGACCGAGCTTCTCGAAGCACTGCAGGCGCTCGGCGCCCAGGCTTGGCTGACCGGCACCGAGGTCGGGTTGTTTGCGCCGCTGCGCTCGGCAGCGCGCGTTTTTCAGGTCGTGAACGGAGCGGTGACCGCCGATGAGTGAAGCTTTGCCCCGCGACGAGCCTGTTTATGACTCGCGCTCGATCCAGGTGCTCGAGGGCCTGGAAGCCGTGCGCATGCGGCCCGGCATGTATATCGGCGACACCGACGACGGCTCCGGCCTGCACCACATGGTCTTCGAGGTCGTGGACAACGCGATCGACGAGGCGCTGGCCGGCTACGCCGACCGCGTCGACGTCGTCATCAACGCCGACGGCTCGGTCACGGTGGCCGACAACGGCCGCGGCATCCCGGTCGACATTCACGAGGGTGAGGGTGTCTCGGCCGCCCAGGTGATCATGACCGTCCTGCACGCGGGCGGAAAGTTCAACCAGAACTCCTACAAGGTCTCCGGCGGCCTGCACGGGGTCGGCGTGTCGGTGGTCAACGGCCTGTCCGACTGGCTGGATTTGCGCATCTGGCGCGACGGCCACGAGCATCAGATGCGCTTCGTCGATGGTGGCGAGCCGGTGTCCCCGCTGGCGGTGGTCGGGCCGCAGGACGGTCGTCGCGGCACCGAGATCACCTTCATGCCCTCGATCAAGGTGTTCTCGAAGACCGAGTTCTCCTACGAGGTGCTGGAGCACCGGCTGCGCGAGCTCGCCTTCCTCAATTCCGGTGTCCGCATCCGGCTCAAGGACCTGCGCCAGGATCCGCCCAAGGACGAGGAGCTGTTCTACGAGGGCGGAGTCGAAGCGTTCGTGCGCTTCCTCGACCGCACCAAGCAGGCTCTGCACGCCCCGATCGTGGTCGGCTCCGAGCGCGACCGGATCACGGTCGACGTCGCTCTGCAGTGGAACGACGGCTACCACGAGACGATGCTCTGCTTCACCAACAACATCCCGCAGCGCGACGGCGGCACCCATCTCATGGGCTTTCGCGCGGCGCTGACCCGGGCGTTGAACAAGTATGCCGAGGAGAGCGGCATCCTGAAGCGGGACAAGGTCGCCCTTTCCGGTGAGGACATGCGCGAGGGGCTGACCTGCGTGCTGTCCGTGAAGATGCCCGATCCCAAGTTCTCCTCGCAGACCAAGGACAAGCTGGTCAGCTCGGAGGTGACGCCGGTCGTCTCCAACGTCATCGCCGAGGGTCTCGCCTTGTGGTTCGAGACCCACCCGACCGAGACCAGGGCGATTCTCGCCAAGGTGGTCGAGGCGGCGACCGCGCGCGAGGCGGCGCGACGGGCGCGCGAGCTCACGCGCCGCAAGGGGGCGCTCGACATCGCCAACCTGCCGGGCAAGCTCGCCGACTGCCAGGAACGCGATCCGGCCAAGTCCGAGCTGTTCATCGTCGAGGGCGACAGCGCCGGCGGCTCGGCCAAGCAGGGCCGCGACCGCAGCTTCCAAGCGATCTTGCCCCTACGCGGCAAGATCCTGAACGTCGAGCGGGCCCGGCTCGACAAGGTGCTGGGCAGCCAGGAGATCGGCACGCTGATCACCGCACTCGGCACCGGCATCCGCGACGACTTCGACCTCGGCAAGCTGCGCTACCACAAGATCGTCATCATGACCGACGCGGACGTGGACGGCTCCCACATCCGCACGCTCCTGCTCACCTTCTTCTACCGCCACCTCGTCGAGATCATCGAGGCCGGCTATCTCTACATCGCCCAGCCGCCGCTCTACCGCGTCAAGCGCGGGCAGAAGGAGCGCTACCTCAAGGACGACGCGGCGCTCGAGAGCTTCCTGATCGAGGAGAGCCTCGACGATACCCGCCTCGTGACCGGCAGCGGGGACACGATCGACGGCGAGACGCTGCGGATGCTCGTCGAGCAGGCACGGACGTGTCGCTCGCTGCTGGCCCACTTGGCGCGCCGGCTGCCGATAGCGCTGGTCGAGGCCATCGCGCTCGCCGGCGGCTTCGTCGAGCAGGCGATGGACGATCCGGTGCGCGCGCTGGAGCTGGCGCAGCGCGTGGCGCAGATGCTCAGCGGCGACGGCCGTGGCGCGTGGCAGGCGCACCATTCGGAAGCGACCGGCGAGCTCGTCTTCATCCAACTCAAAGGCGAGCGCCGCGAGCGCTTCCGCCTCGATCCGGCCCTGGCCCGCAGCGCCGACGCCCGCCGCGCCGCGGCGGTGCTGGCCGAGATGGGGACGGCATGGGCCGGTTCGGGCAAGCTGGTGCGCAAGGATCTGACGGTGCCGGTGGCCGGTCCGGTCGGCCTGATCGAGGCGCTGTTCGCGATCGGCCGCAAGGGTCTGGCGATCCAGCGCTACAAGGGCTTGGGCGAGATGAACCCGGAACAGCTCTGGGAGACCACGCTCGACGCGGAAAAGCGCACCCTGCTCCAGGTCAAGGTCAGCCAGGGCGATCAGGCGAACAGCCTGTTCGAGACCCTGATGGGCGACGTCGTCGAGCCACGGCGCGACTTCATCCAGGAGAATGCGCTGAAGGTGGTCAATCTCGACGTCTAGCCTTGCCGGCGGCCGCATCTCGCCCATCGACCATGGAACCGATCGCGACCTCGCGCCTCCGCCTTCGTCCCTGGCACGACGGCGACCTGCCGGCGTTCGCGGCGCTCAACGCCGACCCGCGCGTGATGGAGCATTTTCCCGAGCGGCTCGACCGCCCGGCAAGCGATGCGCTGGCGGCGCGGATTCGGGCGCACTTCGCCGCGCACGGCTTCGGCTTCTGGGCGGTGGAAGTGCCAGGCGGCGCCTCCTTCATCGGTTTTGTCGGTCTGGCTGTGCCGGGCTTCCAGGCCCCGTTCACGCCCTGCGTGGAGATCGGCTGGCGCCTGGCCGCAGCACACTGGGGCCGGGGCTACGCGACCGAGGCGGCTGCCGCGGCCCTGGCTTACGGCTTCGCTCGGCGCGGCCTCGAGGAGATCGTCTCGTTCACCGCGACCACCAACCTGCGCTCGCAACGGGTGATGACGCGGCTCGGCATGACGCGCTCGCCGGCCGACGATTTCGAGCATCCGAGCCTGCCCGCCGGTCATCCGCTCCGGCCGCACGTCCTCTATCGGTTGCCGCGGGCGGCGTGGTCGGCGTCCGGGGCCGGCCGATCCGGTGAAGGCAAACGACCTGGACGAGCACCGGGCACAAGGCCGGGCAGCCGGCTATTCGGGTAGCTTGACGAGGCGCGGACGGACAGACAGATCTGGCCAGCCCTGGTCCGGGCCAATCGGAGAGGCGCACATGACGGCATTGACGCTCACGCTGATCGGGCCTGACCGGCCGGGTCTGGTTCGCGCGTTGTCCGAGCGCATTGCCGTGGTCGGCGGCAACTGGCTGGAAAGCCGGATGGCACGGCTCGCCGGGCAGTTCGCCGGCATCCTGCTCGTCGACGTGCCGCCGGACGAGGTCGAGCGGCTGATCGCCGATCTTCGTGCGCTCGAGCGCGAAGGGCTGCGCGCGACCGTGGAGCATGGCCTGCCGGAGGCAGCGCCGGACCGGCGCCAGACCCTGCTTCTCGACTTGGTCGGGCAGGACCGGCCTGGCATCGTGCACGAGATAGCGCAGCTCCTGGCCAGCCGAGGGGTGAACATCGAGGAGCTGACCACACGCGTGGTCAGCGGCTCGTTCTCCGGCGAGAGCCTGTTCGAGGCCACCGCCAAGCTGCGCGTGCCAACCGACATCCCCGCTGAGGAATTGCGCGAGCTGCTGGAAACGCTGGCGAACGAGCTGATGGTCGACATCAGCCTCGATCCACCCACCGCCTGAGCGTGCCCGAAGGCATCGCTTGCGGGTTCACCCCATGAGGCCCGGATCGTCGGCGCTGCAGATGTGGTCTCTTGCGGTCGCCCTGGCGCTCATGCTGCTCGTTGCCATCCCGGCAGCCTCGGCCCAGGACATCGCTGCCAGTGGCCAGGGCGACGAGCTCGGGCAGATCGCTGCATCGCTGGATGACATCGCACGTGAACTGAACACGCTGCAGACGACGGGAAACATCGTCCATCCCGATATCGAGCGCCGGCTGCAGGAAATCCTCACGGCCAGCTCCCGGTTGAGCGCGCAGGCGGCGATCGACCTCGCCGCCGTGCAGCAGCAGGTCGCGGCCCTGGGCACCCCGCCCGGCAGTGGCGCCCCGCCGGAGCCGGCGTCGATCACGGCCGCGCGCGATGCCGCCGCCAAGGCGATGGCCGACGTCACCTCGCGCAGCCATGCGTCGTCGTTCCTGCGCCTGCGCGCCGACCAGCTGCTGCAGGCCGTCGCGGAACGGGAACGGACCGCGGTCTTCGACGCCCTCCTGCTCAGTACCCCGCCACCATGGGATCCGGCAGTCTGGAACCAAGCCCAAATCGAACTCGGCCAGGTGACGGGATGGCTGTCGGCCAGCATGCAGGGTTGGCTGCACTGGTACTGGACGGCTGGCGGGCTGACCGCACCGCTGAAAGCGGCCGCGGCCGTGGCCCTGGCCGCGATCCTGGCATTGACGGTGGCCAGCCAGCTGCACCACCGTCTGGTCGGCGCCGCGCCGGTCGAGCGCGCGAGCCCCGGCTTCGCGGCGGTGCAGCGTGCGCTGGTGGCGATGCACGCGACGCTGGTGCCGGTAGCGGCGCTGGCTGCCCTGCTCATGGTTCTGCAGCTCCAGGGCTGGTTTGCCGGCGCCTTCGGCGCCGTGCTGCGACGAGCGGGCGTCACCGCGGTCATGGTCGTGCTCAGCGTGCAGATGATTCGCGTCCTGTCCGGCACGGGTAGGAGCCTGTCGTCGCTGCTGTCCTTCCGGTCGGTTCGCCCCTGGCCGCGCGCAGGCTACCTGCTGACGGCCTTGGCGGCGGTAACCGCCGTGGCCAAGGAAGCGGCACTTCGCGAAGCCACGCCGCCGCTGGCGATGATCGCCCTGTTCGCGGCCATGGTCGGCGTGCTGAGCCTGCTCGTGCTGGCGCCGCTGCTCGTGAAGTCGGCCTGGCCAAGCAAAGGCGGCGGCTTGCTGCAAAGGCGGCGGCCGCTGTTGCGTGGGGCCGTCATCCTCTTCGCCTTCGGCCCGCTGGTGATGGCCCTGCTTGGCCATGGCGTGCTCGCGGCCTACCTGTTCAATCGTAGCTTGGCCTCGTTCGTGCTGCTCTGGTGGCTGCTGCAGCTTCGCTACTTGCTGCGCGACGTTCTCGTTCACCTGCTGGCGACGCGGTCCGAGACCGTCGGCAATGGCCCGGCTACGGACGACGAAGGCAGCGATGCCTCCACCCGCATCGCCTCGTTCTGGGCCTGCGCGCTCCTGGATGTCCTGATCCTGGGCATGGCGACCAACCTCGTCCTGCTGCTGCTGCTCGACGTGCCGCAGGCGCAGCTCGACTACTGGCGCTCGCTGGCGATGGGCGACATCGAGATCGGCGGTGCCACCATCTCGCTCCCGAACATCGCCCTGGCTGCCGGCGTGCTCGCGCTCGGGCTGTTCGCGTCCAGCCACCTCAGGCGCTGGCTCGGCAACCGATTGCTCGCGCAGAGCGGCATGGAGATCGGGCTGCGCACCTCGATCGCCGCCGCTTCGGGCTATGTCGCCATGATCCTCGCCGTGGTGGCGGCGATCGCTACCGCCGGGATCAGCCTGTCCAGCCTCGCCATCGTCGCCGGCGCCCTGTCGGTCGGCATCGGCTTCGGCCTGCGCACCGTCGTCGAGAACTTCGTGGCCGGTCTTCTGATGCTGATCGAGCGACCGATCCGGGTCGGCGACTGGGTCGTGATCGGCAACACGGAAGGCAAGGTCCGGCGCATCGCGGTCCGGGCGACGGAAATCGAGACCTTCGATTCCGCGTCCGTCATCGTACCCAACTCGATGTTCGTGGCGTCGCCGGTGACCAACTGGACCCTGAAGAACCGGCGCGCCCGCATCCGCATCGGCGTCGGCGTCGCCTACGGCACCGAGCCGCGCACGGCCATGAACATCCTGCTCGACTGCGCCCGGGCGCATCCGGCCGTGGCCGCCTTCCCCGCGCCGGACGCGCTGTTCACCGAGCTCGGCGATTCGGCGCTGCAGTTCGAGCTGCGCTGCCACGTCCGTGATACGGAATCCATCTCGCGCACCCGCAGCGAGCTTTTGACCACAATTTATCAAGCCTTACGCGAGCACGGGATCGACATTCCCTACCCGCAACAGGTGATCCATCGTGGCGGCGGCTGGCCGGATGCCGGCGCCGAGCAGCCTGCCGCGCCCCCGCTCGGCCTGCGGCCGGCCTCCTGAGACAGACACGGCAGGGCAGCGAGTTCAGTCGCGCTGCGCATCCTCGCCATAGGCTTGCATCGTCCGCGCATCGGCACCTGCATCCAGGTGGCGCGGCAGCGTGTCGGCGGTCTCGAACCATGGGATGCGGCTCACGGTCCAGATATGGTAGTCGGGCTGGAATGCACCCGGCTGGTCGAGCGTCGCGAGGTTCACGTCGACCAGCGCCGGCGCCGCGGCGGTCCAGAACTGCACGTGCGTGCCGCATCGGCCGCAGAACCGACGCACGCCCTCGGCCGAGGAGCGCAGCTCGGCCGGTGTGCCGCCCAGCCAGGCGAAGCGGGCCTCGGGCCAGGTGCCCCAGGCCACCGCGGGGGCGCCGACGCTGCGCTGGCACATCCGGCAATGGCAGTAGCCGGCATCCAGCGGCCGACCCTCGACCCGGTAGCGCACGGCGCCACAGAAGCAGCCGCCTTCCGCTTGCTCCGACACCTCAGGCGCCCACCGCCTCTAAGGCGGTCGAGCATGGCGCAGCCTCGCCGGGCCGGGCCACGATCTGGAACCGCGGTGCGGCAAGGGCCTCGGTGAGGAAGCCCACCAGCGGCGCGGCCAGATGGCTGTTGGTCTGCACCTCGCCGAGCACGACGATCTCGGCCAGCGGCAGGCTCGGCCAGTCCTCGCTCGGGCCGAGCACCTGGAGCCCGGCCTGCACGAACGATTGCCCGAGCACCGTGACGCCGAGCCCTCCGGCGACGGCGGCCTGGATGCCCATCAGGCTGCTCGCGGTGCACACGACGGTGCTCGGCCGCCCCGCATCGCGCAGCGCGTCGAGCGCCACGCTGCGGTAGTTGCAAGGGGACGGCAAAAGGACGAGCGGAACCGGCCGTGCCGGATGCAAATTCAGGCCGGCCGCGGCGATCCAGACGATCGGCTCCCGCCAGATGATCCGCCCGCGCTGCATGGTGCCGTCGCGTTTGGCGATGACCAGATCGAGCTGCCCGGCCTCCAGGTCGCGCCGCAGGTCGCAGCTCAGGCCGGTCCGCAGTTCGAGCTGGATGCCCGGATGGCTGCGCGCGAAGCGGGCGAGCAGGCGCGGCAGCTGGTGCGGGATGAAGTCGTCGGCGACACCGAGCCGCAGCCGGCCGGCGACCGGCGGCACGATGAACTGGCGGATGGTCTCGTCGTTGAGCGCCAGCATCCGCCGGGCGGCACCGAGCAGCCGCTCGCCGTCGCGGGTGAGCGCCAGCGAGCGGCTCGATCGCGCGAACACCCGGCGGCCGAGGATCTCCTCCAGGCGCAGAATCTTCTGGCTGACCGCGGACTGTGTCCGCCCCACCGCCTCGGCCGCGGCCGTGAAGCTGCCTTCGTCGGCCACGGCCACGAACGAACGCAAAAGATCGATCTCGAGATCGGGCAGGCGCATCTTATCCAGCAGTTTTCTTGCTCGTTGGCATTAGAACTATTCGTTTTTCTTCTCTATCGCAACCGCCCATGCTGCCGGCGCAACCCGAAACGAAAGGGCATCCGAACCATGCAAGCCGTCGGCTATCGCCGGTCCCTGCCGATCGAGGCGGACGAGGCGCTGCTCGATCTCGAGCTGCCGGTCCCCGAGCCCGGTCCGCGCGACCTTCTGGTGCAGATTCGCGCCGTCTCGGTCAATCCGGTGGACACCAAGGTGCGCGCGAACGTGGCACCCGAGGCGGGAGCGGCCAAGATCCTGGGCTGGGACGCGGCCGGTGTGATCGCGCGCGTCGGCAAGGAGGTGAGCCTGTTCAAGCCGGGCGACGAGGTCTTCTACGCCGGCTCGATCGCGCGTCCCGGCAGCAATGCCGAGTTCCATCTCGTCGACGAGCGCATCGTCGGGCGCAAGCCGGCCAGCCTGTCGGCGCCCCAGGCCGCCGCACTGCCGCTCACCTCGATCACCGCCTGGGAGCTGCTGTTCGACCGGCTCGGCGTCGCTCGCGGCACGACCGGCGCGGGCGGCTCGCTGCTCATCATCGGCGGCGCCGGTGGCGTGGGCTCGATCCTCATCCAGCTCGCACGCCGGCTGACCGGCCTCACCGTCGTCGCCACCGCGTCCCGAGCCGAGACGCGCGACTGGTGCCTCGAACTCGGCGCGCACCATGTCGTCGATCACGCCGCACCCCTGCCGGAGGCGTTGCGCGGCCTGGGCCTGCCGCAGGTGACCTACGTCGCCAGCCTGACCAACACCTCCGACCATTTGGCAGCGATCACCGAGGTCGTGGCGCCACAGGGCAAAATCGCCGTGATCGATGATCCGGCCAGCCTCGACGTGACCCCGTTCAAGCGCAAGTCGGTGTCGGTGCATTGGGAGTTCATGTTCACCCGCTCGCTGTTCGAGACCGACGACATGATCGCCCAGCACCGGCTCCTCAACGAGATCGCCGAACGCGTCGACGCCGGCGAGTTGCGCACGACGCTGGCGGAAACCTTCGGCACCATCAACGCCGCCAACCTCAAGCGGGCGCACAGGCTGATCGAGAGCCGTCGGGCGCGCGGCAAGATCGTGCTGGAAGGCTTCTAGCGCACGCCTGCCGCTCGCCACCGCCCTGCCCGACGATGTGGCTCAGTTCGGCGGTTCAGACGGCGAAGGGCCATGGATCGCGATCCGCCGATGGCCGATCGCGATCGGCGGCCGATACGAAGTGGCCGCCGATTCGTTACGACAACACGCCGGGCTTCGTCACGGCCAGGACTGGAGATGACAAGCGGAGAACATCGCGTCCAACTGAGGCACTCTGAAATGTTCTGAAATCCGGCTTCCATAGTATTTGTGATGCGCAATTCCGCTTGGCATCGTTTAGTGCCGTCGAAGGCTGCCGCATTCTGACCCGATAAACTGCGGCGCCGCGCCGGGCGCAAGCGGGTCTCGGGACCCGCGATGCTCCGAATGCTTCCCAGCGAGATGACAAGAATGGCAAGCGACGACGATTTGGTTGAAGAGTCCGCCCCGACACTGCTGGAGCAGCGGCGCCGCGATGGCGGCGCCGGCGGTCAGCTTTCCCGGCGAGGCTTCGTGCGTGGCGCGACCCTGGCGGCGGGCATGCCCCTGCTGCCGTCGGTCGCGCACGCGGCGGACGACGATGTGCTCCGCCAGCTCGACGGGAAGATCCGGCGCGGCCTGCGCGAGCTTGCCATCCCCGGCGTGGCGGTGGCGATCGTTCATCGCGGCCGGGAGTATGTCCGCACCTACGGCGTGACGGACGTGCGCACGCGCCGGCCCGTCACCGCCCACACCACCTTCCGTATCGCCTCGAACAGCAAGACCTTCACCGGCACCGCGGCCATGCGGCTGGTCGACGAGGGGCGCCTCGATCTCGATGCGCCGGTGCGGCGCTACATCAAGGATTTCCGTGCGCCCGAGGGTGCCGAAGGCGTCACGGTCCGGCAGACCCTCGATCACTCGGCCGGCTGGCTGGGCTACGACTACCACGACACCGGCGCGGACCACCAAGCGTTGGCGCGCTATGTCCGCGACGTCCATCGGCTGCCGCAGCTGACACCGGTCGGGCGAACCTTCTCCTACAGCAATGCCGCGCTGTCGGTGGCGGGACGCGTGATCGAGACCATCACCGGCATGTCGTTCGAGGCGTCGGTCCGCCGGCTGGTGCTCGACCCGCTCGGGATGAGCGCCAGCGGCTACGACACGAAGCTCGTCCGCAATCAGGCGACGCCGCACCGGGTGGCGGACGGCAAGGCCGTGGCCGATCCGAGCCTGCTCTACCTGCCGCGCAGCGGCAACCCGTTCGGCGGGCTCCTGTCCAGCGCCGCGGACATGCTGGCCTACCTGCGCTTCCATCTCGGCGACGGGCGAGCGGCGAGCGGACAGCGGGTGATGCGCAAGGCGGCGCTGCGCGGCATGTGGCGGCGGGTCGGCCCGGGCGGCACGCTGATCGTGGAGCTGAACGGCGCCGGGGTGTCGTGGATGGTGCGGCCGACCGCGGAAGGGCCGGTGGTCGTCCACCATGGCGGTGACCTGCCGGGCTTCCACTCCGGGCTGCTCATGGTGCCGGAGCGGGATTTCGCCATGGCGATGCTGACCAACAGCGAGAGCGGGCCACTTCTGATCGGCCAGCTCTTCTACCAGGACTGGGCCCTGCGCCGCTTCGCCGGCGTCAGCAACCTGCCGGCCACGCCACAGCATCTGCCACCCGCCGAGCTTGCGGCCTACGAAGGGCACTACATCGCGCAGCAGATCGGGTTCGACGACGAGACGACCGACATCCCGCTGCGCATGGTCGCGAGCAAGGGTCGCCTTACCATGATCCAGGGCGAAGGCGACGCCAGCACGACCAGAACACTGACCTTCTACAAGCGCGACTACGTGCTGGTCGACGATATCGGGCTGCGGGCGAACTTCCTGCGCGGCGCGGACGGCCCTGGTCATGTCGTCTGGTTTCGCCTCGGCGGCCGGCTGTTCCGGAAGCTGCGTTAGGCGATCGCCCGAGGTCCGTGCTGCCTGCGGCGCACTCGTGCGCCAACGTCCGAGGCACGATCAGTCGCTGAGTTCGACCACGACCGGGGTATGGTCCGATGCCTTGGGCTGGCGCCGCGGCTCTTTGTCGATCACGCAGTCGACGAGCCGGTCGGCCGCCAGGGGCGACAGCAGGAGATGGTCGATGCGGATGCCGTGGTCGAGCTGAAAGGCGCCGCGCTGGTAGTCCCAGAAGGTGTAGGCGCCGCGCTGGCCCGGATGCAGCGCCCGGAACGCCTCGGTCAGACCCAGATGGAGAAGCGCCCGGAAGGCGCGCCGGCTCTCGGGCTGGAACAGGGCATCGTCCTGCCAGGCTTTCGGGTCATGGCAGTCGATGGGCTCGGGGATGACGTTGTAGTCGCCACCGAGCACCACGGTCTCGTCCTCCCGCTCGAGCAGGGACTTGGCATGCGCGCGGAGCCGCTGCATCCAGGCGAGCTTGTAGGTGAACTTGTCGGTGCCGACCGGGTTGCCGTTGGGCAGGTAGATCGAGGCCACGCGCAGGCCGGCGACCGTCGCCTCGAGATAGCGCGCCTGATCGTCGTCCGGATCGCCCGGCAGGCCGCGCACCACGTCCTCGATCGGGCGCAGGCTCAAGACCGCGACGCCGTTGTAGCTCTTCTGTCCATGGGTCGCGACGTTGTAGCCGAGGTCGCCCACGGCCTCGGCCGGGAAGGCCGCGTCCTGGCACTTGATCTCCTGCAGCAGGACGATGTCGGGCTTCGCCGCCCGCAGCCAGTCGAGCACGTTCGGCAGGCGGGCATTGACCGAGTTGACGTTCCAGGTGGCGATCTTGACCATGGCTCGCGCCTAGCACGGCCCAGGGCCGAGGGCGAGCCGTCTATTCCGGCACCGCGTCCAGCACCCACAGGGCCTCGATCAGCTTGCTGGGCTTGGCGCCCTCGCCGAAATTGCGCTGGAAGATGGTGCCGACCTCGCCGGTCCGCGACAGGCGGGCCAGCGCGCGGTCGACGACGAGCCTGAAGTCGTCGTCCCCCTTGGGCACGGCCAGGGCGTAGGGCTCGAAGCTGAGCACCTTGTCGGACATCAGCAGCCGGTCGCGGAACGGGCTCTGCACGAGTTGGTAGAGCAGGATCGCGCCGTCACCGAAATAGGCCGCGAGCTCACCATTGGCCAGCCGCTCGATGCCGTCCGTGTGCGTGGGCACGGCCACGATGGTGGCGCTGATCTTGGCCGCCTCGAGCGCCTTCTTCAGGCCATCTTCGGTGGTGCTGCCGGCGAGCACGCCCACCTTCTTGCCCTCGAGCTGGTCGAAGCTCTTCGCACCGTCCTTCGGGTAGAGCAGACTCGCGCCGGTGGCGAAGGTCGGCAACGAAAAGTCGACGTTCTCCCGCCGCGACAGGGTCAGCGTCGTCGCCTCACAGAGCAGGTCGATCTTGCCCTGTTGCACGGCGTCCAGCCGATCGGCGCCGGTGACCTGCACCTCGACCGTCTTCAACTCGGCCACGCCCAGGGCCACGGCCGCCTCGGCCACCGCCGCGCGGCAGAGATCGACGCTGTAGCCCGCGGCCCGGCCCTCGCTGTTCTTGAACGAGAACGGCTCGGCATCGAGGCGATAGCCGATGCGGATCTCGCCGGACTCCTTGGCGCGCTCGAGCACACCGGCCGCTGCCGGACCGATGCCGGCAACAGCCAGAATCGTCACCAGGACCATCGTTCGCATGCTGCGTCTCCCCGATTTGTCAAGCGACGCGCCGCCGCCCATTCAATTGCAGGCTTTGCCGACCCACGGCTCGGTGATCGGCGGCACGCGCTCCACATCGAACAGCATGCCGATCGTGCCGGGGGCGATCTGGTTCACGAACTGCCAGACGATCTCGCCGTTGCCGTTCGCGTCCCGTGCCAGCTCGAACACCCGCCCCGCCTGCGGCTCGCCGACCAGGATGTTGCCGTTCGGCAGCCACTGCACCCGGCCACCGATATTGGAGTACATGGGATCGGCGTCGGTTCCGCTGTAGGTCCAGACGACCTCCTTGGTCGCCGGGTCGATTTCCATGATCTTGCTGTAGCCGAGCTGCGGCTTGCTGCCGGTGATGCGGTTGTCGAACAGGATGATGTGGCCGTTGGGCGCGAAGTCCGGATCGTGCTCGCCGAAGAACGGGCCGGTCATCTTCCACTTGATCTTGTGGGTCGTGCCGTCGACGACGAGCATTGTTTGAAGGTTGCGCAAATCCACCAGAAGATCGCCCGCCGCAAACATCGGGAAGGCCGCCGCCATCTCCGGACGCAGCATCTCGACGTCGTTGAGGTGGTAGGGATCTTCCTCGGCCATGGAGAAGCGCGAGCCGCGCCCGGCAAAGATCAGCGACGTCCAGTCGCTGTCGTAGATCACGTCGGACACCGAGATCGATTCGAGCAGCTTGCCGTCCGGCGAGACCCGGTTCAGCAGCCCGTCCTCGAAATAGCCCGTCTCGCCGGGACGCAGCCGTGGCCACTTCGCGACCGGCTTCGAGTAGGTCTCCGTCCCCGGTACCAGGATCTCGCCGTTCGGCAGGATGTCCACGGTATGGTGCGAGCGGAGCGGAACGGACCACACCACGCGCGAGCAGGCATCGATCCGCGTCAGGGCGGCGCCTGCCATGGCCATGACGACGTCGCCGTTCGGCAGCATCGCGACCCCGTGCGGGGCGGCGTCGACGTCCGGCATCGGCGCCTTCTCGTAGCCGGCCTTGCCCCAAATCTCCTGCAGGGGCAGCGACCACTCGTGCAGGACCTTGCCGTCCATGTCGAGCAGGACGCCGCCGAACGACCCGTTCCGGTAGAGGCTGACGAAGGTCTGCCCCTGCCAGGCCCGGTCCTTGTCGTTGATGGTCACGCCGCCGGCGCGCGGGCTGTCCTGCACCCAGTTCGAGCGGATACCGAGATAGTGCCGCCAGTTGTCCTGCCAGTCCCGCGCCGCCGCAAACGCGTGCTGCAGAAGGTCGTGCGGGAAGATGCGATACTTGGCGGCGGCAACACCGTAGGCGAAAATCGCTGCGGCGACACCGATGCCGAACACGATCTTCTCGGCGTTCTGCCGGAGGAAGGTGAGCATAACGGAGCTTGAGTCCTTTGGGATGGGCCGGCGAAACTACGACGCCGTCGGTTCTTGCGTACGGACCCGGGCGCGTCAAGGCTGGCCGCGCCCCGAACACTTACTCCCGGGCGCGGTTGCAGCGGATCTTCGCCGACCTCAAACGAACGTCATCAGGATCTGGTCGGCCGCCACGGTGTCGCGGGCCTGCACCTTGACCTCGCCGATCACGCCATCGCGCTCGGCCCGCAGCACGTTTTCCATCTTCATCGCCTCGAGCACGCACAGCTCCTGGCCGATCTTCACCTCCTGCTGCGCGGCGACGGCCACGGAGACGATCAGCCCCGGCATCGGCGAGCGCACCAGCCGCGACGTGTCCGGCGCCGCCTTGGCCGGCATCCGCGCGGCATACTCCGCCGCACGCCGGGTCCGCAGCAGAACCTTCAGCTCGGCCCCGCCATGCGTCAAGACATAGCCTTCGAGAATCGGATCGACCTGCGCCACGACGAACCGCCCGTCGATCGTGGCCCGCACCAGCCGGTGGCCGGGCGCCCACTCGATCGCGACATGGCGCTTGTGGTCGCCGATCGTCACCGAGACGCCGTCCTGGCCATGCAGCTCGACGTCGACCGGCAGCAGCTCGTCGTCGAGCTGCACCGACCAGGCGGTGACCGGCCGGTACTGCCACGTGCGCATCCGGCCGGTGAGGGTGGCCGCGCGCGCCGCCTCGCGCATGCGCATGGCCACGGCGATCGCCGCCAACTCCTGCCGCTTGGCTTCGGGCAGGACCATGCCCTGGAAGCGGTCGCCATACTCCTCGGCGATGAAGTTGGTCGACAGCCGGCCGTCGGCGAAGCGCTGGTTGGCGAGCACGGCGGCCAGGAACGGGATGTTGTGCCCGACGCCGCGAATGACGTAGCCGTCGAGCGCCCGGCCCAGGCGACGGATGGCCGACGCCCGGTCGGGGCCATAGGCGCAGAGCTTGGCGATCATCGGATCGTAGAACATCGACACCTCGCCGCCCTCGACGATCCCGGTGTCGACGCGTACCCCCTCGCCAGCCGGTTCGCGGTAGCGAACCAGCCGCCCGATCGACGGCAGGAAGCCGCGCCGCGGGTCCTCCGCGTAGATGCGGGCCTCGATCGCCCAGCCGCGCAGCGTCACGTCGGCCTGCGTGAACGGCAGCCGCTCCCCTGCCGCGACCTTGATCATCAGCTCGACCAGATCCAGGCCGGTGACGAGCTCGGTCACCGGATGCTCGACCTGGAGCCGGGTGTTCATCTCGAGGAAATAGAAGTTGCGGTCGCGGTCGACGATGAACTCGACCGTGCCGGCCGAGTGGTAGCCGACGGCCTTGGCCAGGGCCACGGCCTGCTCGCCCATGGCCTTGCGGGTCGCCTCGTCGAGGAACGGCGAAGGCGCTTCCTCGATCACCTTCTGGTGGCGGCGCTGGATCGAGCACTCGCGCTCGCCGAGATAGACCGTGTTGCCGTGCCGGTCGCCCAGCACCTGGATCTCGATGTGTCGCGGCTCGACCACGTACTTCTCGATGAACACGCGGTCGTCGCCGAACGACGAGCGCGCCTCGGAGCGCGACCGCTCGAGCCCGTCCAGCAGTTCCTGGTCGTCGTGGGCGATGCGCATGCCCTTGCCGCCGCCGCCGGCGGAAGCCTTGACCATCACCGGGTAGCCGATCTCGCGCGCGATCCGCAGCGCCTCGTCGGGGTCGGACACCGCGTCCAGCGTGCCGGGCACGGTCGAGACCTTGGCCTCGCGGGCCAGGCGCTTGCTCTCGATCTTGTCGCCCATCGCCTCGATGGCGCCGACGGGCGGGCCGACGAACACGATACCGGCCTCGTCCAGGGCCTTGGCGAAGGCGGCGCGCTCCGACAAGAAGCCGTAGCCGGGATGCACGGCCTCGGCGCCCGTGGCCCGACAGGCCTCGATGATCCGGTCGATCAGGAGGTAGCTCTGCGCCGCGGCCGGCGGCCCGAGCAGGAACTTCTCGTCCGCCATCTGCACGTGCAACGCATCGGCGTCGGCCTCGGAATAGACCGCCACGGTGGCGATGCCGAGCCTGCGGCAGGAGCGAATGATACGGCACGCGATCTCGCCACGGTTGGCGATCAGCAGCTTCTTGAACATCGACGCTCGTTCTCGGCCTTGGTCTTGGGGACGCCGCAGTACAGCCACGCGCGGCGGGCATAGCATCGCCACGCCGACTGCGCCACGGCGGCGCGACGACGCGGAAGGCCGCGTTCAAGCGTCCGCGACCGGGGAGGAGAGCGGTGTCGACGGACCTCCCTCGCTCGCCTAACCTCGGCCGCGACGGTTGCGGCCGGCCTGCGCGTGCCCGACCGGTCGGCCGATCGATGGAATCGAGATGACGCACACCCGACGCAAGCTGCTCCGCGACCTCGTCGCCGGCGCCGCCATCACGACGATGCCGGCATGCGCAGCGGAGCCCACGGTGGCCCGCCATGGCGCGGGCCATCAAGCGACCGGCTACCGTCTGGTCGCCGGCCAGCGGATGGCGATCGAGCCGCTGGCCGCGCATTCGGCCAGTGGTTTCCGCTCCGGGCTGCCGTGGCGCAGCGGTGTGACCAGCTGGAATCCCGACGAGTTCGCGGAATGGCGCGGACGGCCGCTCGACGTCCTCACCACCTTCAGCACGTTCGTGACCTGGGACGAGATCGAGCAGCTCGGCCGGGAGGGCACCATGCTCGGCGCCATGCTCGGCCGGCCGGAGCAGCTCGTGGTCAGCTTCCCGATGTTTCCGCGCAAGGACGGGCCGGTGCCGCGCGACGAGCCGGAACTCTGGCAGGATGCGGCACAAGGCCGCTACGACGAGCATTGGGAACGCGCGGTGCGGTACCTGCGCCAACGGCGCGACCGCGACGACTACATCTTCCGGCCCGGCTGGGAATGGAACAGCGCGAAGAGCTACCCCTGGGGCATCGTCGACGTGGAATGGGCCGAGGCCTACCAGCTCACGTTCCGGCGTCTGGTCGGCATCGTCAAGACCACGTTCCCCGGCGCCAAGATCGACTGGTGTGCTTTGAAAAAGGGGCAGTCGAAGAAGCGGATCGATCTGTTCTACCCGGGCGACGACGTCGTCGATTACATCGGCCAGGACCGCTACGACCGCTTCCCAGCGGCGCCCACGCCGGAGGCCTGGGTGAAGACGCAAGACGAGACCGATCGCGACGGCGGCCCGATCGGCATCCAGGCCTGGCTCCGCTACGCCCAGTCGAAAGGCAAGCCGATGTCGATCCCGGAATGGGGCGTGTGGAGCGTCAGCGGCAACAAGGGCGGTGGTGCCGGCGACAATGCGGTGTTCATCGAGCAGATGTTCGCCTTCTTCACGGCCAACGCCGAATCGATCGGCTACGAGTGCTACTTCAACAACATGGGCGGCGAGGCACAGCACCGGATCGGTCCGGGCAAAGTACCGAACCCGCTGGCGAGCGAAGCCTATGCCCGCCTCTACCGTCCGACCTAGCCGGCGGTCCCGAGCGGTGATGCATCGCCTCTGCGTCCCTCCCGCCCCGACGGCCGCGCGGGCAGGCGCGCCGTCCGTCCTGGGGGCCTCGGCTTGACCGAGACCATCGCGGTCGTGGGCCTGGGCTATGTCGGGCTGCCGGTGGCGGTCGGCATGGCCCGCGCGCATGGGCGCGTGGTCGGGTTCGACATCGATCGCGGGCGGGTCGCCGCCCTGGCCCGCGGCGATGACGCGACCGGGGAGTTCCGGCCGGAGGAGCTGGCCGGGCTCGCACTGCGCTACACGGCCGATCCGGCCGACCTTGCCGGTTGCAGCTGCTTCATCCTGACCGTGCCGACGCCGATCGACGGGGACCGGCAGCCGGACCTCGGCCCGCTGCGCCGCGCCTGCGCGACGGTCGGGCAAGCGCTGCGATCCGGTGGGATGGTGGTGATCGAAAGCACGGTCTATCCCGGCGTGACCGAGGACGTGTGCGGACCCCTGCTGGCCGCGGCTTCCGGCCTGCGCCAGGGGATCGACTTCACCCTCGGCTACTCGCCCGAGCGGATCAACCCCGGCGACCGCGAGCATCGGCTGGAGACGATCATCAAGGTCGTCGCCGCCACCGACCCGGCCACGCTCGCGCGGCTCGTCGCGCTCTACGCGCCGGTGACCCGGGCCGGCCTGCACCCTGCCCCCTCGATCAAGGTGGCCGAGGCGGCCAAGGTGATCGAGAACACGCAGCGCGACCTCAACATCGCGCTGATGAACGAGTTGGCGCTGATCTGCGACCGGCTCGGCCTGCGCACCAAGGACGTGCTCGACGCGGCCGGCACGAAGTGGAACTTCCTGCCGTTCACGCCCGGGCTGGTCGGCGGCCACTGCATCGGCGTCGATCCCTACTACCTCACCGCCAAGGCCGAGCGGCTGGGATATCATCCCCAGGTGATCCTGGCCGGTCGCCGCATCAACGACGGGATGGGCGGCTTCGTCGCACAGAAGCTGGTCAAGCTGCTCATCGCCCGCGACGTCCCCGTCAAGCGCGCGCGCGTCGGTGTGCTCGGCCTCAGCTTCAAGGAGAACGTTCCCGACCTCCGCAACAGCCGCGTCCCGGACATCCTGCGTGAGCTGCAGAGCTTCGGCGTCGAGGCCATGGTCCATGACCCCATGGTCGATGCCGAGGAGGCACAGCGCACGTATGGGTTGGACTTAACGCCGCTCGAAGCCTTGCGCAGCCTCGACGCTCTGGTGCTGGCCGTGCCACACAAGGCCTACCTCGTCCTCGGCGAAGGCGGCATCGCGGCCCGCTTGGCGGCTTCCGGCATCGTCGTCGACGTCAAGTCCGTTCTGGATCCAAGCCGGCTGCCCGCCGGACTCAGCTACTGGAGCTTGTGAGTCGATGCGCCTCACCCACGAAGGTACCGTGCTCGTGACCGGTGCCGCCGGATTCATCGGCTTCCATCTGGCCGACCGACTGCTGCGCGAGGGCTGTCGGGTCGTAGGCGTCGACAACCTGAACGACTACTACGATCCGCGGCTCAAGCAGGCGCGGCTGGAGCGCCTGCAGGGGCGGGCGGGCTTCGCCTTCACCCATCTGGATCTGGCCGATCGGGCCGGGACCGCGGCCCTGTTCGAGAGCATCCGGCCGCCGGTCGTCGTCCATCTCGCCGCCCAGGCCGGGGTGCGCTACTCGCTGCAGAATCCCAACGCCTACGTCGACGCCAACCTCGTCGGCTTCATGAACATCCTCGAGGGCTGCCGGCACCAGGCGGTCAAGCATCTGGTCTACGCCTCGACCAGCTCGGTCTACGGCGCCAACACCAAGATGCCGTTCTCCGTCCACGACAATGTCGACCACCCGGTCAGCCTCTACGCGGCCACGAAGAAGGCCAACGAGCTGATGGCGCACACCTACAGCCATCTCTACGGCCTGCCGACGACGGGCCTGCGCTTCTTCACCGTGTACGGACCCTGGGGTCGGCCGGACATGGCGCTGTTCCTGTTCACCCAGGCCATGCTCGAGGGCCGGCCGATCCGGGTGTTCAACGAGGGGCGGATGCAGCGCGACTTCACCTATGTCGACGACATCGTCGAGGGCGTGTGCCGGGTCGCCGACCGGCTGCCGGTGTCGAACCCGGACTGGTCGGGCGATCGTCCCGACCCGGGTACCAGCCGGGCACCCTACCGGATCTACAACATCGGCAACCACAATCCGGTCGAGCTCCTGCACATGATCGAGGTGCTGGAGCGCGCGCTCGGCGTGACCGCGACCAAGGAGCTGCTGCCGATGCAGCCCGGGGACGTCCCCGCCACCTACGCCGACATCGCCGACCTCACGGCTGCCACCGGCTTCGCGCCGACCACCCCGATCGAGGTCGGTATCGAGCGGTTCGTGCGCTGGTACCGCGACGAATGGCTGCCGCTCGGCGGTTGAGCCGCCGGACCGATATGACCTCTTGCCAGATTGTTCATACTCGTCGACTGAGATTGGGCGCGGCAAGGAGAGCGGACCGCCGCGGCAACGAGGAGGATCGTCGATGAGAAAGCTGGCCCTGCCCATTCTCGCCGGGGCGGGTCTGATGGCGATGGCGCCGTCGGCCGCGTTCGCGCACCCCGCCATCGGGGCGGCCATGGGTTTCGCGCCCGGCTTCCTGCATCCCCTGAGCGGTCTCGACCACGTGCTGGCGATGGTGCTCGTCGGCACTTTCGCCTGGCAACTCGGCGGGCGCGCCCTCTGGCTCGTGCCGACCACGTTCGTGCTGGTCATGGCGATCGGCGGGGCGCTGGGTGTCGCCGGCATCGGCGTTCCCTTCGTCGAGACCGGGATCGCCCTATCGGTGATCGTGCTCGGGGCCGTGGTGGCGCTGCGGGTCAAGGCGCCGGTGGCGCTGGCCATGGCGGTGGTCGGCCTGTTCGCGATCTTCCACGGCCACGCCCACGGCGTCGAGATGCCGGAGACCGCGGCCGGCTTGGCCTATGGGCTCGGCTTCATGCTGGCCACCGCGGCACTGCACGCGCTCGGCCTCGGCCTCGGCTTCGTGATCGGCTGGGTCAGCGAGCGGCGTGGCCCGGTCGTCGTGCGCACGGCCGGCGCCGCCGCAGCTCTGGCCGGCGTCGCCCTGCTGGCCGGCGCGCTCTAGGCTCCCCGTCCGGCGCGCCGATGCAGCGGATCACGATCAGCCTGGACGACGACATCGCGTCCCTGCTCGACCAGCTTGTCGCATGCCGCGGCTACGCCAATCGCTCGGCAGCGGTACGCGATCTGGTCCGCGAAGCCGCCAGCCGCCAAGCGACCAGCCAGGGCACGCGATCCTGCTTCGGCATTCTCAGCTACATCTACGACCACGACCGGCGCGACCTGTCGCGCCGGCTCACCCACACCCACCACGACCACCACGTCCTCAACCTCTCGACGCTGCATCTCCATCTCGATCGCCAATCCTGCCTCGAGGTGGCGGTGCTGCGTGGGGATGCCGAGGAGATGCGAGCACTCGCCGATCGCGTCGGCACCGAGCGCGGCGTCCGTCTGGGGGACCTGCGGCTGCTGGCCGACCCGGGCGAACCGGAAGCGGCCTGAGGGCGGCTAACCGCCCACCATCAGCCGCACGATCTCGTCGTGGCTGGTCGTCTCGGGCCGGCGTTCGCCGGCGGCCATGCCACGGCGGAGCACCAGGATCCGGTCGGCGACGGCGAAGATGTCGACCAGATTGTGGCTGATGAAGATCACCGCCACGTTCTGCCGGCGCAGCCGGCGGATCAGCTCGACCACCTTGCGCTGCTCGGGCACGCCCAGCGCCGCGGTCGGCTCGTCCATGATCAGCAGCTCGGCCTTCCAGAAGATGGCACGGCCGATCGCCACCGCCTGCCGCTGGCCGCCCGACAGGTTGCGCACCGGCAAGGTCAGCTTGTTGTCGGCGATGTCGATCTCGAGCGTCGCCAGCACCTCGCGCGCCGCCGCGCGCATCCGCGGCCGGTCGAGGCGGGGCAGGAAGCCGAACAGCGGTGCCGCCGGCTCGCGGCCGAGGAAGATGTTGGCGCCGACGTCGAGATTGTCGGCCAGCGCCAGATCCTGGTAGATCGTCTCGATGCCGATGTCGCGCGCATGGCGTGGATTGGTCAGCGTTACCGGCGCGCCACGGTAGACGATCTCGCCCTCGTCGGGTTGGTGCACGCCCGAGATCGCCTTGATCAGGGTCGACTTGCCGGCGCCGTTGTCACCGGCGAGGGCGAGCACCTCGCCACGGTGCAGGTCGAAGCTCACTCCGCCGAGGGCGGTGACGCCGCCGAAGCGCTTGGCGACACCCCGGACGGACAGGATCGGCGCCTCAGTCGGCATCGCGCACCTCCCCGGTCAGGCGCTCGCGGGTCTGGTCGATCAGCACCGAGACGATGATGACGATGCCGACGGCCACGAACTGCCAGAACGGCTCGACGTTGATGAAGACCAGCCCGTACTGGATGACGGCGATGATCAGGGCGCCGATCACCGTGCCGATGATGGTGCCCGAGCCGCCGAACAGGGATGCGCCGCCGATGACCACGGCCGCGATCGAATCGAGCAGCAAGGGCTCGCCGCCCTGCGCCGCCCCGGCCGAGAAGCGGGCGGTGTAGATCATCCCGGCGATGCCGGCGCAGCCGGCGCTGATCAGGTAGAGCCAGAGCGTGTGCCGGCGGATGTTGATGCCGGCGCGGACGGCGGCCGTCCGGTTGCCGCCGATGGCGTAGGTGTGCTGGCCGAAGCGGGTCTGCGACAGCACCCAGTGCATGCCCAGCACGAGCAGGATGGTGATCACGACCGGGATCGGCACGCCCAGGATCTTGCCGTTGCCGAGCACGAACAGGAACGGGTTGTTGACCGGCACGGTGGTCCCGTTGGCGGTGAGGAAGCCGACCCCGCGGGCGACGCCGTACATGCCGAGCGTGCCGATGAAGGCCGGCACGCGCAGGCGCGAGATCAGCGTGCCGTTGATCGCTCCCGGCACCAGGGCCGCGAGCAGCGCCGCCACGAGCCCGGCTGCCAGCGCCAGGCCGGCGTCGACCGGCGTGAGCGTCTGCATCGTGCGCGCCATGACCACGGCGGCGAGGCCCATGACGAAGCCCACCGACAGATCGATGCCACCGGCGATGATGACGAAGGTCTGCCCCAGGCCGAGCAGGAGCGGCATCGCCGCCGAGACCGCGATGCTCTGCAGGTTGTAGCCGTTGAGCAGGAACGAGACGCCATAGGCGAGCTGGGCCCAGGTCTCGAAGAAGACCAGGAGCAGGGCGAGGAACAGCCACGACCAGGCGATGGTCAGGAAGGCCAGGGCCGGATGGCGCTGTTCCGGCGACGCGGCTACGGTGGACGGGACGGCCAAGGGCTGCTCCGCTCGGCAACGGTGACGATGCGCGGGCCGGATGGCCCGCCTGCGGCGGCTCAGTCGCTGTAGACGAACTTCCGCACGTTCGGATCGTCGATGTTGTCCTTGGTCATGATGGTGGCGCCGGTGCCGATCTGTGGCGGGACCGACTGGCCGTTGATCACCGCATAGGCGGTCATCACGCCGTAATAGCCGATCTCGGCCGGGTGCTGGGCGACGGCGAGGTCGATCAGGCCCGACTTCAGGTCGTCGACGATCCGGGTCGGCGCGTCGAACGCGACCACGCGGATCGCACCCTGCTTGCCCAGCGCCTTGACGCCGTCAGCCGCACCGATGGCCGAGAACAGGTTGGCGCCGAAGACACCGTCGAGGTCGGGGTTGCGCGCGAACACGGCCTGGACCTGCGAGGCCGCCTTGTTGGCGTCGTCGTCGTTGAACTGGGTCTCGAGCACGGTGATGTCCGGGAACTGGGCCATCGCCGCCTTGAAGCCCTCCTCGCGCTGGTCGGTGGTGCTGATGCCGGGCTTGACGTTGGAGACGTAGACCTTGCCCTTGCCGTTGACCTGCCTGGCCAGCGCCACCCCGGCGAGAAAGCCGCCCAGCACGTTGTCGGTGGCGATGTAGGAGAGCGGGAAATCGCCCGTGCCGGAGCCGTCCTGGTACTTGCCGTCGTCGATGAAGGTATCGACCGTGATCACCGGAATCCCGGCGTCGACCGCCTGCTGCAAGGGCGCGATCAACTGCTGCTTGTCGGTGGGAGCGATCAGGATGGCGCTCGGCTTGCGCGCGATCACCGCCTGCAGCACGGGCACCTGGGTGGTCGGGTTGAAGTCGGGTGCGCCCTGGAACAGCAGCTCGCAGCCGACCGCCTTCGCGGCCATCTCGGCACCCTTGCGCATGGTGATGTAGAAGGCGTCGGTGGTGAGCCCCGGGATCAGGGCGATGGTGCAGCCGCCTTGCGCCGCCGCCGGAGCGGCTGCGCCGAGAACACCGAAGCCCAAGGTGGCCGCGCCGAGCAGCGCGCCGAGCAGACGCTTCATTTGGATCTCCCTGTTCGCCTCGGCCGCCCGATTCGAACGATCGGGCTTATCGCCGGCTAGCCGGAAGCCTAGCCGCCGGGGGAGGCGCCGGCAAGGGTCGCGGCCGTCCGCTGGAGCCGCTCGGGATCGCCCTCGACGCGCACCCTCTTCCAGCGGCTGCCGGCACCGGCAACGAGGCGGCAGGCGGAGGCGGGCACGTCCAGCCTGTCGGCCACGAGCCCGAGCACCTGGGCGTTGGCACGGCCATCGGCGGGTGGCGCGGTGACCTTGACCACGAGCCAGACGGCGCCGGCCGCATCGGTGATGATGCCGTCGACGGCCAGCCGGCTGGCGCGCGGCGTGACCTTGATGGCGAGCTCGATCCCGTCCCGGCGCAGCACCACCGGCGCTGGCAGCCGATTCACCGCAGCAGGAGCTCGAAGGCCAGATCGCGGATGAAGTAGAGGGCGAGGATCAGAACCATCGGCGAGATGTCGATGCCGCCCAGGTTGGGCAACAGGTTGCGGATCGGCCGCAGCAGCGGCTCGGTGATGCGGTAGAGGAAGTCGCGGATCTGGTAGACGATCGGGTTGCCGGTGCTGATCACGTTGAACGCGATGAGCCAGCTCAGGATGACCGAGGCGACCAGGAGCCAGATGTAGATCGAGATCACCGTGTTGAAGAGATTGAGAATCGCGAACATCGACCCCAGCCGTATGGTTGCCTCATCGCCCCGACCACGCACCGCGGCCGCGAACGGGCCGCACTATAGCGGCGCTACCCATGTCCGCCAGTAGCGGCACAACGCTTGACATGGAGGGACAGCCTCAGCATACACAGCGCCGCAGCTGTGGGGCCGTAGCTCAGCTGGGAGAGCGCTAGAATCGCACTCTAGAGGTCGAGGGTTCGATCCCCTTCGGCTCCACCAATTTCTCCCCCGACATCGTCCGTCCGTCGGTCAGCCGACGAGAAGCCGTTCCGATGCAGGTTTGTCTGCCATCGGCGTGGCATGCTGCAGAAGGAAGGCCGTGCAGGCGTCCTCGGGCATGGGGCGGGCGAAGAAATATCCCTGTGCCTCGTGGCAGCCTTCGTCGAGCAGGAACTTGTACTGCGTGCCCTCCTCGACCCCTTCGGCCAGCACGCGCTTGCCGAAGGTCCGCGCCAAACCGATGATCGAGCGCACGATGGCCGCGTCCGCGGCATCATGATCGAGGTCGCGCACGAACGACTTGTCGATCTTGATCTTGTGCACCGGCAGCCGCTTCAGATAGCCGAGCGACGAGTAGCCGGTGCCGAAATCGTCGATTGCCAGCCGCACGCCCATGGCCGCCACACCCTGGATGGAGCGGTGCATGGCGAGCTGGGTCGGATCGACGAACATGCTCTCGGTGAGTTCGAGCTCGAGCGCTCCCGGCGGCAGGCCCGCGACCTGCAGCACCTGCGCGACGAACGCCGGCAGGTCCTGATGGCGCAACTGCGCCGCCGAGACGTTGACCGACACCGTGAGGTCGAGCTGCCGGTCGCGCCAGCGCCGTGCAGCGCGGCAAGCCTCGGCCAGCACCCAGGCGCCGAGCGGCCGGATCAGGCCGCTCGCCTCGGCGAGCGGGATGAAGCTCTGCGGCGGGATCAGGCCCTTTTCCGGGTGCGGCCAACGCAGCAGGGCCTCGACGCCGGTGACGCGGCCGGACAGACAGTCGATCTGCGGCTGGTAGTGCAGAACCAGGGCCTGCGCCTCGATCGCTTGGCGCAGTTCCTTCTCCATCAGGCGCTGCGCCGCTGCGGCACGGTTGAGATGGACGTCGTAGGCGATCCAGCGCCGCCCCTGGCCGCGGCAGGCGATCTCCAGCGCCTGCTCCGCCGCCCGCAACAAGGTGTCGAGTCCTGTCCCATGCTCCGGAAACTGCGCCGCACCGGCATGAACGTTCAGATGAAGATCGCAGCCGGCGATCCTGAACGGGCGCTCGAAGGCCTTGACGACGCTGACCACCCAAGCCCGCAGCCCGTCGGCGCTCGCCGGCGAGGGCAACAGCACCGCGAACCGATCGCCGCCGATGCGCGCAACCGCCAACGGCACGATACCCAGCGTGTTCAGCCGTCGCGCCGTCTGCCGCAGCACCTCGTCACCGAACCCGTAGCCGTGCACGGCGTTGATGTCCCGCAGCCGCTCGAGATCGAGGACGACCAGCACGATGCGGTGGCCGGCCGCGGCGGCCTGGTCGAACAAAGCCGAGGTCGCCTCGCGCAGGCTGCCGGCGGTGAGCAGACCGGTAAGCCGGTCACGCTCGGGCGGCGGCGGGACAGTCGAGCGCTCCAGTGAGGCAGCGATGAGCGCGATCTCCCTGGGCACCGCCGGCCCGGCTGGCATGGTCGCCAAAGCGACCCTGCGCGTGCCGCCGCCATGCACGAGATCGCGCAGTGGTTGTGCGATCACGCAGTGCAGCCAGAAGGCGAGTGCGGCGCTACTGCCGAGCATGGCCAGCGCGACGGCCAAAAGGATGTGATTGGCCAAGGCCGAGCCGAGATCCAGCTGGCCAGCGCCGAGCGATATCGCGACCAGGATCGCCAGCAAGCCGATGCTTGCCGGGCCAATCAGCAAAATCCAGACGATCGAAAATCGATATGTGGTGGTTCCGGCATTGCTACTTCCCCGCGACTCGCCAAGCGAAGTCTCAATCGGAGCATTTATTGGCGCCCATGATGCCAACGCACCGGGCTTGGACAGATCGCCTATCACAGGCACTCCCTGTCTACCTTACCATACGGCACAGCCGCGACGCCACCGCGGAATTTGGCCGTCCTATGGCATTCAATCTATCGTGCAGCCGCCAATCCTGACCAATCGTTGTGGGCGAAAATGCGACGCCGCACAAGTCCGTACGACGCGTCCGCATCACGCTGATTCAACCTTAAATCGATATAATTGGCTTGCTGAGGCAGCACAGTTTCAACTTCAAGTTAATTAAATACGGAGTCCGTCATCCTCGACGCGCTCCTCGGCTGCATCGCCCGTTGCGGCTCGGCCTTGGCCGGCTCTAGCATTCGCCCGCCGGGCCGGCGGCATGCATGCGGCAGCGTCGGCCGTCGAGGCGAAACCGTGGGAGGCAGATGCGTGAATCGGATTGATCTGGCCGGTCGACGAGCCGTCGTCACCGGCGCCGCGCAGGGAATCGGCCACGCGATCAGCGAGCGCCTGCTGCGCTCCGGCGCGTCGGTGGCGCTCTGGGATCGCGATCGCGACCTGCTCGCCGAAGCCGAGCGCGAGCTGGGCGGCCTGGGTCGGGCCGTCGCGACACCGGCCGACGTCACGGATCTCGCAAGCGTCGAGGCCGCGGTGGCCGATACCGTCGGGCACCTGGGCGGGATCGACATTCTCGTCTGCAACGCCGGCATCGCCGGGCCGACCATGCCGCTGTGGGAGTATCCGGTCGCGGACTGGCAACGCGTGCTCGATATCGATCTGACCGGCGTATTCTACTGCCTGCGCGCGGTGATGCCGCTGATGATCGCGCAGAACTACGGCCGGGTCTGCTCGACCGCCTCGGTGGCCGGCAAGGAAGGCAACCCGAATGCGGGCGCCTACAGCGCCGCCAAAGCCGGGGTGATCGCCCTGACCAAATCCTTGGCCAAGGAGGTGGCCGGCTACGACATCGCGGTCAACTGCATCACCCCGGCCGCCGCCCGCACGCGCATCTTCGAGCAGATGAGCCAGCAACACATCGACTACATGCTCGCGAAGGTCCCCCGCGGCCGCTTCGTCGAGGTGACGGAGGTGGCATCGATGGTGGCTTGGCTGGTCTCGGCCGAGAACTCCTTCACCACGGGCGCGGTCTTCGACCTGAGCGGCGGCAGAGCCACCTACTGAGCGGCCGAGCCGCGCGCCCCGGCCAGCAGCCCGCTGGCGGCGATGCCGTCGAACAGGAACTGCACGGCCAGCGCCGCCAGCAGCACCCCCATGATCCGGGTGACCACCTGCAGGCCGGTCACCCCCAGCAGCTTCTGCACCTGCGTCGCGGTCAGGAGCAGCAGGTAGGTGAGGAGGATCACGGCCACCAGCATCGCGACCACGACCATGATCCTGCCGAGATCGCCTCGCGCCTCGGCGACGAGGAGAATGGCGGCGCCGATGGCGCCGGGCCCGGCGATCAGCGGCGTCGCCAGCGGAAACACCGACACGTCATGCTTCGAGGCGGCCTCGGCCCGCTCGGCGGCGGTGGTCGTCGTGCCACCGGACGGACGGGCGAACACCATGTCGATGGCGATCAGCAGCAGCAGCACCCCGCCAGCCGTGCGCAGGGCGGGGAGGGTGATGCCGAACGCGCGCAGCACGCCTTCGCCGAACAGTGCGAAGAACAGCAGGATGCCAAGACCGATCAGCGAGCCCTTGCCCGCCATGGCCCGGCGCTCGCGGGCCGTGTTGTGCGGGGTCAACGCAGGCAGCAGGGCGGCCGTGTCGAGCGGCCCGATGGTCGCAAAAAACGTCGTGAACGCCAGCAGCGCCGTCTCGAGCATGATCTCATTCGTGAGCTAGCAGCACCGCCATCCAGCACGCCGCCGTCAAGGTCGACAAGGGCGAACTGCCCCGCGAGCGGCCGGCAGGACGGCCGTCCGCTTGCTCCCCACGTCACCGTGGAGCACGCATCGAACTGTCATCGGGCTCCGGTAGCGTTCTGCGGCGACCGGTGGCAACATGACCGGCGCTTGAAGGATCCGCGGCAAACGCTGGCGCTGCACGCATGACACCCACCCAGTTCAAAGCTTGGCGCAAGGCGCTGGGCCTGTCGCAGAAGCGGGCGGCGGACGCTCTTGGGCTGAAGAACCGCATCGTCCAATATTACGAGAAGGGCGAGCGCGACGGCGAGAAGGTCAAGATCCCGAAGTATGTCCGCCTCGCCTGCTACGCGCTGAGCATGGGTGTCGGCGATTTCCATGGGTCCGATGACGCGACGGACGGCAAGCGGCGACGCAAGCGCAAGCGTGCCACCGACGGGATGCCGGCGACGGCCGAGGCCTGAGCGCAGGTTCGGGCTCGATTCGGCGGGAACGCGCACAACATTAGCATCATGACCGGCAAAGACATCGCCTCGCGACCTAGCGACGAGGTCGCGGCTTTCGTCGAGAAGCTGCGCGGCCTGCCCAGCACCGGCCGTATGGCCATGCCCGGGCGGCTGATCTTCGCGCTCGACGCCACGGCCTCGCGCCAGCCGACCTGGGACCTGGCCAGCCACGTGCAGAGCGAGATGTTCATCGAGGCCGGCCGCGTCGGCGGCCTCGAGGTCCAGCTCGTCTTCTACCGCGGCTTCGGCGAGTGCAAGGCCACGGCATGGGTGCGCAACGGCCAGGAGCTGGTGCGCCTGATGGGCGCGGTGCGCTGCCTTGCCGGCAAGACGCAGATCGCCCGGGTGCTGCGCCATGCGCTGCAGGAGGCACGGCGTCGGCCGGTGCAGGCGCTGGCCTTCGTCGGCGACTGCGTGGAGGAGGACGTCGACGAGCTCGGCCATCTGGCCGGCCAGCTCGGCCTTGTCGGGGTGCGGGCGTTCATGTTCCACGAGGGCCGGGACCCGCAAGCGGAGCAGGCGTTCCGGCAGGTGGCACGGCTCACCCGCGGCGCGTATCTGCCCTTCGCCGCCGGCTCGGCGGCCGAACTGCGCGCCCTGCTTGGTGGGGTCGCCGCCTACGCCGCCGGCGGCAAAGCCGCCGTCGCCGCCCTGGCCCAGCGCTCCGGGGGCAACATGAAGCTTCTGGAGCACCAGCTGGGCTGAGATCATGCTGGTCTATGCGGCACTCGGCTTCACCGTCCTCGGGCTGCTCTATCTGGCAGCGCAATGGTTCGTCACGCTGCCGGCCCGGCAGATCGCCCAGGCATTGACCACGTTCGCCGCCGTGTTCAGCGCGCTCGCCAGCACGGGCCTGCTGCTTACCGGCCGGCTCGGCCTGGCCATCGTGACCATCTCCGCGACCATGATGGCCCTGCGCGCGCTGCGCCGCAGCCCACGCTCCACCCCCGCCGACCAGGCCGCGGGCACGGCCTCGACGGTCGAGACCGAGCTGCTGTCGATGCGTCTCGACCATGCGACGGGTGAGGTCGAGGGCCTCGTCCGGCGAGGCCCGCATGCCGGACGCGAGCTCGGGACGCTCGGCCTGCGCGCGCTCGTGCTGCTGCTTGAGGAAGCGCGCCGCGACGACCCGCCCTCCGTGCCACTGCTCGAAGCCTACCTCGATCGTCGCCAGCCGGACTGGCGCGAGCAGCGCGAGACGCCCGGTGCGACGTCGGCCACCATGGACGAGCGCACCGCCCTCGCGATTCTCGGCTTATTGCCCGGCGCCACGCCGGCGCAGATCAAGGCGGCGCATCGTGCGCTGATGGCCAAGTTGCATCCGGATCACGGTGGCAGCGCCTATCTCGCGGCCCAGCTCAACCAGGCACGCGACTTGCTGCTAGGACACGCCAACTGATGGTTTGGCATGAAACCCGACTGTCGCGGTTGAAGTGTCGCTTTGGCCACAGCTAGATATGCCGGGTCGCGTGAACGGTCGCGCCGCCGAGCAGTGGGTAGGAAGAGATGCGAAAGTTGCGCAAGGTCGTGTTCCCCGTGGCCGGACTCGGCACGCGCATGCTGCCCGCCACGAAGGTCCTGCCCAAGGAGATGCTGCCGGTCGTCGACCGGCCGATCATCCAATATGCGCTCGAAGAAGCTGCTGCCGCCGGTGCCGAGGAGTTCATTTTCGTCACCGGCCGCGGCAAGACGATCCTCGAGGATCATTTCGACCGGGCGTTCGAGCTGTTCGAGACCCTGCAGCAGAAAGCCAAGGCCAAGGAACTCGCTGCGCTGGAGCGCTCGGTGCCACGTGCCGGCGAGGTGGTCTACACCCGGCAGCAGCAGCCCAAGGGCCTGGGCCACGCCGTCTGGTGCGCCCGCCACATCGTCGGCGACGAGCCTTTCGCGGTGATCCTGGTCGACGACCTGATCAAGGCCGAGCCTTCGTGCCTCGCGCAGATGGTCGAGGCCCAGCGCGAGACCGGCGGCAACCTGCTGGCGGTGATGGAGGTGCCGCAGGAGCACACGTCCCGCTATGGCGTGATCGATCCCGGTGCCAGCCGCGGCCGGCTGACCGAGGTGCGCGGCATGGTCGAGAAGCCGGCACCCGACGTGGCGCCGTCGCGGCTGGCCGTGATCGGCCGCTACCTCCTGATGCCGGAAGTGTTCGCGATCCTCGACGCGCAGGCGCCGGGCGCGGGCGGCGAGATCCAGCTCACCGACGCCATGGCCAAGCTGATCGGCCGGCAGCCGTTCCATGGCTACCGCTTCGAGGGCCAGCGTTTCGACTGCGGCGACAAGCTCGGCTATCTCGAGGCGATCGTCGCCATGGCAGCGGCGCGCGAGGACCTGCAACCCGGCTTTTCGGAGATGCTGGCGCGCTACGTTTGAGTTCTACGCGCACGAGAAGGACCTGCGGATGAAGATTGCGATGATCGGCACCGGCTATGTCGGCTTGGTGTCGGGAGCCTGTTTTGCGGAATTCGGCCTCGAGGTCGTGGGCGTCGACAAGGATGCCTCCAAGATCCAGATGCTCGAGGAGGGCCGGATCCCGATCTACGAACCCGGCCTCGACGTGCTGGTCGAGCGGCACCGCGCAGCCGGCCGGCTGTCGTTCACGACCAACCTGGCCGAGGCGATCGACGGCGCCGAGGCCGTGTTCATCGGCGTCGGCACGCCGTCGCGGCGCGGCGACGGCCATGCCGATTTGTCCTACGTCTTCGCCGCCGCCGAGGAGATCGCGGCGACCTTGAAGCACCCGACCCTGGTCGTCACCAAGTCGACGGTGCCGGTCGGCACCGGCCGCAAGCTGCAGAAGATCTTCGCCACGCAGCGGCCCGATCTGGCGATCGACGTCGCCTCCAACCCCGAGTTTCTGCGCGAGGGCTCGGCGATCGAGGACTTCCTGCGTCCCGACCGCGTCCTCTGCGGCGTCGAGACCGCGCACGCCAAGGAGGTGCTGGCCCGCTGCTACCGGCCGCTGAACCTGATCGAGACTCCGATCCTGTTCACGACGCTGGAGACGGCCGAGCTCACCAAGTACGCGACCAACGCCTTCCTCGCCACCAAGATCACCTTCATCAACGAGGTGGCCGATCTGTGCGAGCGGGTCGGGGCCGACGTGCAGCAGGTGGCCAAGGGCATGGGCCTGGACGGCCGCATCGGCCGCAAGTTCCTGCATGCCGGTCCGGGCTACGGCGGCTCGTGCTTCCCCAAGGACACGCTGGCGCTGCTGCGCACCGGCGAGCAGCACAACAGCGACCTGCGCATCGTCGAGGCGGTGGTCAACGTCAACGAGGGCCGCAAGCGGCGCATGGTCAAGAAGATCACCGAGGCCTGCGGCGGCTCGGTGGCCGGCAAGACCATCACGATCCTGGGCGTGACCTTCAAGCCCGGCACCGACGACATGCGCGAGAGCCCCTCGCTCGTGATCGTGCCGGCCCTGCAGGGCGAGGGGGCCACGATCCGCGCCTTCGACCCGGAGGGCATGCGCGAGGCCGGCAAGCTGATGCCCGACGTCGACTGGTGCCAGGACACCTACCACGCCCTGGAGGGCGCGGATGCCACGGTCATCCTCACCGAGTGGAACGAGTTCCGCGGGCTCGACTTCGACCGCGCCCGCAAGGCCATGCGCCAGCCGGTGATCATCGACTTGCGCAACATCTTCGACCCCGCCCAGGTGGCCCAGGCCGGTTTCAGCTATACCAGCATCGGTCGTCCCGCCGTGATGGCGTGATCCCACGCCCATCACCTCGACGTCCCGCAACGCCTCCCAGCAACGAGAACGCCCATGCCCGGTCCGGCCCACACCTTCGATCCCACCCTGCTGCGCGAGTACGACATCCGCGGCATCGTCGGCAGCACGCTGCACGAGGCCGATGCGCGGGCGATCGGTCATGCCTTCGGCACGATGATGGTGGCGGCGGGCGGGCGGAAGGTCTGTCTCGGCTACGATGGCCGGCTGAGCTCGCCGGAACTTGCCGCCGCCACCAGCGCCGGGCTGCAGGCGGCCGGGCTCGAGGTCCTGACCATCGGCCTCGGCCCGACGCCGATGATGTACTTCGCGGTGCATTTCCTCGGCGCCGATGGCGGCATCCAGATCACCGGCTCGCACAACCCGCCGGACTATAACGGCTTCAAGCTGATGCTGGGCACCAAGCCGTTCTACGGCGAGCAGATCAAGGAGCTGGGCCTGATCGCCGCGGCGGGCGACTACGCCTACGGCCCCGGGCGGCCGACGCCGGTCGACGTGTTCGAGGCCTACATCACCCGGCTGATGGCCGACTATCACGGCACCCGGCCGCTGTCGGTGGTCTGGGACGCCGGCAACGGCGCCGCCGGCCCGGCCATGGAGGCGCTGGCCGCCCGCCTGCCCGGCAGGCACAAGTGCCTGTTCGGCGAGGTCGACGGCAACTTCCCCAACCATCACCCGGACCCGACCGAGCCGCACAATCTCGAGGCCCTGATCCACGAGGTGACCACGGGCGGCTACGAGCTCGGCATCGGCTTCGACGGCGACGGCGACCGGATCGGCGTCGTCGACGGCGAGGGCCGCATCGTCTACGGTGACCAGATCCTGCAGATCCTGGCCGCCGACGTGCTCACCCGCCACCCCGGCGCCACCATCATCGCCGACGTCAAGACCAGCCAGGGCTTCTTCGACGAGGTCGCCCGGCTCGGCGGCAAGCCGCTGATGTGGAAGACCGGCCACAGCCTGGTCAAGGCCAAGATGAGCGAGGTCGGCTCGCCGCTCGCCGGCGAGATGTCGGGCCACATCTTCTACAAGGACGGCTTCTACGGCCACGACGACGCGCTCTACGTGGCGGTGCGCCTGCTCGACATCCTGGCCCGGCAGCCGACCACGATGACCGGCCTCAAGGACGCGATGCCGGTCGCCTGGAACACGCCCGAGGTCCGCTTCGACTGCCCCGAGGAGCGCAAGTTCGGCGCCATCGCCGAGGTCAAGGCCAACCTCGCCGCCGAGGCGGCCGAGGTCGACGCCATCGACGGCGTGCGGGTCCGGACCGCCGACGGCTGGTGGCTCGCCCGCGCGTCCAACACCCAGGCCGTGCTCGTCGTCCGCGCCGAGGCGAGTTCGCCCGAGGGCCTGGAGCGGCTGAAGGCCGAGGTCCGCCGCCAGCTCGGCCGGGTCGGCATCGAGGCGCCGGCCGGCTTCTGAGCCGGCGCGGGATTCTCCCTCCTCCCGATCTCCTGGCGCTCTTCCTTTCCTGCCCCGGATTGATCTGCCGCAAGGCGAGCGGCGGCGCTCCGGGGCATCGTCATGCTGCGGAACCGTATTCCGGGGAGCAGCGTCGTGAAGACGATCAGCATGGCCGCCATCGCCCTCGCCGCCTTGGTGTGCCCAGGACCCGGCCGGGCGGCCGAGCCCGCGACCATCAAGGTGGCGCTCATCGACATGTCCGCCGCCATCGGCATGGGCATGGCCGGCCGCGGCATGCGCGGCGGCCAGACGATGCCCGACGGCTGGGGCCGGGACGGCGAGCTCGGCGGCTGGATGGGGCCGGGCATGATGGGCCACGGCGCCATGCCGCCCGGCATGATGTCGATCCGCACCGACCATGCCAGCATCGCCGCCGGCCCGGTGCGCTTCGACGTCACCAACTGGTCGAAGAGCATGCTGCACGAGATGCTGGTCGTGGCCGTCGACGAGGGCGCGGCACCCCTCCCCTACGACTACGCCACGGGCCGCGTCGTCGAGGACCAGGTGCACGTGCTGGGCGAGACCAAGGAGCTGCCGCCCAACGCCTCGGCCGCGCTCGACCTCGAGCTGCCCGCGGGCACCTATCTTCTGATCTGCAACCTCCCGGGCCACTACGCCGCCGGCATGGCGACCCCGCTCGCCGTGACGCCGTAGCCGCCGCTCCGGCCGAGATCCGCGGCCGGGATCGGCGGCGAGCGACCGCTGGCGCCGGGCGGACGACCGCTCTATCCTCGGCGCCCTCGGGACGGTGGAGGCGGCGGGATGCGGGACGTGCGGGGATCGGCCGGCCGGGCGGTAGCAGCCGGGTTGCTCGGCATCGTCGCCTGGACGGCGCCGGGCGCCGCCGAGGAGGTCGACACCGGCACGCAGTGCGTGACCGCGCTGCACGAGGAGGCCGAGGCCGCCGGCCCCCTGCCCTCCCGGCTCGTCAGCCTCCTCTCCGCCAGGGGCCAGCGCCTGCTCGCCGGCTGCGGCAGCTGCGCCAGCTACCCCGCCATCGCCGCGAGCTTCACGACCCAGGTCACCCAGGCCTTCTGCGGCGTGGCCAGCAGCGTCACCGTGCTCAACGCCAGCGCCGCGCCCAAGCCGCTGACCGACCCCTACAAGCCCTACCGCTACTTCACCCAGTGCAACATCTTCAACGCCGAGGCGAAGCAGCGCCTCGACCTCGCCACCGTCGCCAACGAGGGCCTGACCCTCACCCAGGCGACCTTCCTGCTCAACGCCCAAGAAGGCATCACGGCCACCTGCTACCATGCCGGCCCGGCCGACACGGCCGCGGCCGAGACCACGAGCCCGGGCGTGCCGGGCTGCGCCGTGGCCGGCTCGGCCGCGGCGTTCCGCGGGCTCGCCCGCCAGGCGCTGCACACCAGGCAGCA
>JBDHTW010000006.1:0-87523 GCA_039808865.1 Geminicoccaceae bacterium | reverse complement strand
CGCGAGGCCCTGGACGGCGGGACGGACGGCCTCGCCGCCTACCGGGCGATCCTGGCCGAGCTGCCTCGGCTGCTGGCACGCGACGGACGGGCGCTGCTCGAGCTCGGCCACGACCAGCAAGGGGCGGTCGCGGCCCTGGCGGCCGCGGCCGGCTTTGCCGGCACGGTCCATCGCGACCTGGCCGGCATCGCCCGCTGCCTCGAGCTGCGCGCCACGGCGGCCGGCCCGGCCTAGGTGGGGGCGGGCAGGGCCGTAGGCGGCTCGCGGTGCTGGAAGCCCAGCGCCACGTCGCCGGACGGGGTCGAGATCGAGAAGCCTTCCCGTGCGAACAGGTCGCGCACGCCGCGCAGGATGTCGGCGCGGGTGTCGAGGCCTCCGACCGGGCCGCGCAACTGCACGTAGTACTGCAGGCGGATCACCACGCCGGTGTCGGCGAACTCCCAGACCGTGGCCTTGGCCGGCGGCGTCGGCAGCACGCCTTCCGTCGCCTGCGTCAGCTCCTGGATGCGCGCGGCCGCCCTGCCGGGATCGTCGCGGAAGCTGATCTTGAACGTCAAGACCTCGCGCAGCACGTCGTCGGTGCGGGTCCAGTTGGTGAAGGTGCTGCCGATCACCGCCGAGTTCGGGATCACCAGCTCCTTGCGGTCGAACATGCGCACCGTCAGCGAGCGGATGCCGATGCGGGTGACCTCGCCGGTGTCGGCGCCGATGGTCACGATGTCCATGACCCGCAGCGGCCGCTCGGCCAGCAGCAGGATGCCGCTGATGAAGTTGCTGACCACGTTCTGCATGCCGAAGCCGATGCCGACGCCGACGCTGGCGGCGAACACCGTGAGCGCCGTGAGGTCGAGGCCGATGACCTTCAGCGTCAGCAGCAGGCCCAGCACGATCACGACGTACTGCACGAACGTCGACAGGCTCTGCCGGATGCCGAGATCGCGCACCCGGGTCAGCGCCAGATTGTAGCTGATCTGCTGCGTCCAGCCGCCGATCCAGAACACCAGGGCCACCATGATCACCGCCAGCACCACGTTCTGGACGGTCAGCATGGAATCGCCGAGCCACAGGATCGGGGTGCGGCCGACGGCGAGCGCGGCCCGGATCACCGGCGTGTCGGTGGTCCAGCCGTACACCGTCAAGAGGCCCCAGCCGACGGCGAGGACCAGCAGGAGCTGCGTCAGGCGGAAGGCGGGATCGACGAAGTTGATGGTCCAGAAATGCGCGTCGTCCGGCGTCCGCTCGCTGATCCGGCGCAGCAGCACGCGCCGGATGTCGCCGGCGATGGCGAGCGCGAACAGCAGGGCCGCGCCGAAGACCGCGAACCACAGAAAGTGCGAGATCACCGACCAGGCCAGGTTGAGATAGCCGGCGAGCCCGACCGCGGCGGCGCCGGCCAGCACCAGAGGCACCAGCAGGCTCAGCCGGGCGCCCAGGCGCGCCATGAGGCTGGGCTGCCACCGGCCGCCGGCCAGGGTGAGGATCAGGGTCCGCAGCTGCAGCGCCGGCAGGGCGATCAAGAGGACGCAGATCATCGCCGAGCGATGCACGAGATCGGCCAGCGCCGGCGTCAGCGGCAACGTGCTGGTCAGGATGACGAGGCCGGCGAGAATGCCGCCGACGATCATCGTCCAGCGCAGGCTGCGGTAGAACCGCAGGCGGACGTCGAGCCCGTCCTCGGCCCGGCGCAGCAGCAGCTGCCGGGCGAGGCGCAGCACGAAGGCCACCACCGGCCAGATCGCGAGCACGCCGCCGATCAGCAGGGCGGCCTCGCGGCCGATCTCCAGCACCGAGACCAGCAGCCAGAAGACCGCGGCCGGCAGCAGGGTGAGGATGCTGTCGTGCACGGCGGCGGCCGGCGTCGCCAGCGCGGTCGCGGCCTGCGCGGCCACGATCCGGGTGTGCAGCCACCACCGCAGCAGCAGCGCCGCGGCCAGCAGCAGCAGCATGCCGCCCACCGCGGTGCCGAGCTGCTGCGGCGACGCCACCATCACCCGGTCCTGCACCTCCTTGGCCGCGTCGAGGAACGCCTGCAGCAGCTGCGCCGGCACCCGGGCCGCATTGCGCGCCACGCGCTGCCAGGCCGCGGCGTTGCCGGGCAGGGAATCCCGCGCCAGCAAGGCCTCGCCTTCGGCCACGGTCTCGCGCGCCTGGAGCTGCTTGGCGGTGCGTTCGAGATCCTCGCCCAGGCGCTTGGCCGCTTCCTCCTGACCGGCGACGATGCCGCCGACATCGTCGATCATGCCGCGCATCATCGCCAGCTGGGCGGCGGTGGACGGCGTGGCCGGCGGCAGCAGGGTGCGCTGGTCGTCGAGACGCCGGCGAAGGTCGGCCAGCGCTGCCGTGCGCTGCGCCAAGCGCTCGCGCTGGCGATCGAGCAGGTCGAGCGCCTCGGTGGCCAGCCGTGCCGGCAGCGAGGCGCTCTCGGCCGCGATCCGGCTCAGGTAGGTGAGCTGCTTCTCGATCCCGAGCAGCTCGATGTCGGCGGCGCGCAGGCTGCCGCGCAGGAACGCCTCGTAGGCGCGCAGCTCGAGCACGCGCTTGCGCATCTGCTCGCCGGGCGAGGTCGGCTCGATCTCCCCCGCGGCGTTGGCCAGCCGCACGCTCTCGCGGTCCATGCGCTCGACGAAGTCGCGCAAGGCCACGGCGCGCGGGTCGGCGGCGAGCTCGGCGCTCTCGTCGAGGGCCTGCAGGCGGATCCGTGCCTCGAGCAGCGCGACGCGATTGTTGAGCAGGGCGAGGCGGGCGGTGATCTGGTCGCTTCCCTCGTGCAGCAGATCCAGGGTCCGCTGGGTCGTGGCGCGAAGCTGCTGCAGCAGCCCGAGCTGGACGCCGGCGGCATATTCCTCGAGCGTGGCCGGCGCCGAGGGCACTTTCGGCGTCAGCTCGGCGATCCGGCGGTCGAGCTTGGCCAGCTCGTTGGCGAAGAAGCCGATCCGGCTGTCCATGGCCGCGAGCTGCGCCCGTCGGGTGTCGGCCTCCAGCCGCGCCTGCCGCAGGGCCGTGATCGTCAGGCTGCGGCCGTCCGCATCGGCTTCCTCGGCATCCAGCCGCTCGGCTTCCTTGGCGCGCTCCTGCCGCATGCGCGGCACGCCGGCGCCCAGGTCGGCATTCAGCTGCTCTTGGCTTTGGATCGAGCGCGCCAGCCGGGTGATGCTGAAGTCCTCCTGCGCCTGCGCGGGCGGGTAGAGGCTCAGCCAGATCGCGGCGGCCACCGACAGTGCCAGGCGGAATGGGGGCATGCGGCCAGGTCCCTCGTCGCTCCGAGTGCCGCCCCATTAGCCCAGGCGACGCCGCCCGTCGCCCCGGCAGGCTACTCTTTGGCGCGCAAAGCCCCTATCTTCCGCCTCCCCGGCGGGCCGGCGCCCGCGACGATCGGGATGGCATGATGCGCTTGCGTGGCACGATCGGCCTGTTGGCCGCCCTGCTCTGTTGGGTCGGGCCGGCGCGGGCCGCCCCGGTGACGATCGTGTGCGGGCTGGCGCCCGCATCGCTGGAGTCGTGCCGTGCGGGCAGCGAGGCCTGGGCCAAGGCACGCGGCCAGGAGGTGCGCGTGCTGGCCTATCCGGATTCGACCACCCGGTCGCGCGACCTTGTGGGCGACGTGCTGCAGGCCGGCGTCACCGACCTCGACGTGCTCGAGCTGGACATCGTCTGGTCCGGCCTGCTCGCGCCCTATCTGGTCGATCTGACCCCGGCCCTGGTCGACCAGCGCAGCCAGTTCGTCCCGGTCGGGCTCGACAGCTTCAGCGCCGCCGGCCACCTCGTGGCCGTGCCCTGGACGCTGAGCCTCGGCAGGCTGTTCTATCGCGCCGATCTGCTGGCCCGCTACGGCGTCGGCATACCGGCGACCTGGGACGAGCTCGCGGTCGCCGCGCGCGCGGTGCAGGACGGCGAGCGCGCCGCCGGGCGCAACGAGCTCTGGGGCTTCGTCTGGCAAGGCCGTGCCGGCGAGGGCCTCACCGCCAACGCGCTGGAATGGATCGCCAGCCGCGGTGCGCCCGGGATTCTCGGACCGGACGGCAGCGTGGTCGTCGACGATCCGCGCAGCGAGGCGGCGCTGGCCCAGGCTGCCTCCTGGGTCGACACGATCTCGCCCGGGCAGGTCCTCGACATGGGCAGCGGGGAAAGCCTCGCTGCCTTCACCAAAGGCAATGCCGCCTTCCTGCGCGCATGGTCGAACCTGCTGCCCGCGCTGCGGTCGGCCGAAGGTGGGGTGGGCGGCAATGTCGGCATGGCCGAGCTGCCCGCCGGTGCGGCACCGGACGGTCGCCGGACGGCCGTGCTCGGCGGCTTCGGCCTCGCCGTCGCACGCAATTCCAAGCAGCAGGATCTGGCGCTCGACCTGGTGCGCTGGCTGACCTCGGCCCAGGCGCAGCGCCAGCGTGCGCTCGCGGGCAATTTCGATCCGAGCCTGCAGGACCTCTACGCCGATCCCGAGCTGGTCGCGGCGCGACCCTATTATCCGGCGCTGCTCGCCTCGTTCGCCACCGCCGTCCTGCGCCCTGCCGACACCGGGCGCGGCACCTATGACGCGGTGAGCCAAGCCTTCGCGGCGACGGTGCACCGCATCCTCGCGCGGGAGGTCGAGCCGGCCTCCGGCCTCGCCCAGCTCGCGGCGCAGCTCCGCCGCCTCGGCCCCGCCCACCGCTGGGGTAGCTAGCCGTGCTGCGTCTCGCTCTGCTCTGCCTTCTGGTGCCGATCGCCGGCGCGCAGGCTGCGCCGCTGGACCGCGACGAGCTGCGCGCCGGGTTGGCCACCGAGGATCCGCCGTTCGCCTACGTCGACGACACGGCGCAGATCACGGGCTTCGAGGCCGATCTCGTCCGCGCGCTTTGTGCCCGGCTGCAGGTTCGCTGTGCGCTGAGCGCGATCGACGTGCAGGAGCTGGCGCCGTACGTGCAGGCCCGCGCGGTCGACCTCGCGCCCGGTCTCGCCGTCACCGAGGCGCGTCGCCGCGAGATGGACTTCACCGAGCCCTACCTCCGGCCCCCCAGCCGCTTCGTCGCAAGGCGCGGCAAGCCGCTGGACCCTTCGGCCACCGGCCTGCGCGGCGCCGTCGTCGGGGTCGAGCGCGGCTCGGTGCAGGACCGCTATGTCGGCGCCAACTTTCCGGCCGCGACGGTGCGCCGTTACGGCGACCGCGGCGAGCTCTACCTGGATCTGGCCCTGGATCGGCTCGACACCGTCCTCACCGACACCGTGGCCGCACGCGTGCAGTTCCTCGGGACCGACCTCGGCGCCGATTTCGACTTCGTCGGCCCCGCGCTCGACGATCCGCAATGGTTCGGTGAGGGCGTGGCGATCGGCGTCGGCAAGGGCGACGACCGGTTGCGCACGGCGCTGGACGACGCCTTGCGCGGGCTGCGCGGCGACGGCACGTTCGATGCCATCGCCAGCCAGTACTTCCCGTTCCAGCTCGAGGGCCCATGACCCGCTTCCCGCGCCCGATCGTCGTCCTCGCAACCTGCGCGCTGGCGCTGGCGGGCGGGCCGGCAGCGGCCGGCGATCCGCTCGTGCTCGGTCCGTTCGTCGGCACCGTCCCCTGCGCCGACTGCCCGGGGATCGAGACCGAGCTCACGCTGGTCCGACGGGACCCGGCCAGCGCCGAGGGCACCTACCACCTGCGCACGACCTACCTCGAGCGTGGCGGGCCGTTCGAGCGCACCGGCGCCTGGACCACGCTGCGCGGCACGCCGCAGGACGAGAACGCCACGGTCTACGAGCTCGACCCGGACCGGCCCGGGCAGCAGCAGTATTTCCTGAAGGTCGACGACGACCGGGTGCGGATGCTCGACGGCGCACGCGGCCCGATCGCGTCCGACCTGAACTTCACCCTGACCGTGCAGCGCCAGGGATTGGCCAATCCCGCCGCCGTCCACTGCGTGCAGCAGGGGGGCACGTCGCATCTGATCCAGGAGCCGGGCGGCTGGCGCGGCCTGTGCCGGTTTCCCGACGGCCGGGCGTGCGACGAGTGGGACTTCCTGCGGACCGGTGCGTGCCGTTGACGGCGGGGATCAGCCGGTGGATCGCGCCGGTCCGGCCAGCATCGACGCGGCCGCTGCCTGCGCCTGCTCGATGTCGCGGACCTGCACGGTCGGCACGCCGAAGCTGACGCCGTTGTCCTTGAACGCGGTCTTGATCATCGCGTAGGCCCGCCGGCGGACGACGAACTGGCGGCCCGGCCGGGTGCGCATCTTCAGCCGCAGCTTGATCGCGAAATCGCCCATCTCGTCGACCCCCTGCAGCTTCAGCGTCTCCAGGATGTCGGGCGCGAACGCCGGATCGGCGGCGAGCTGGCGGCCGATGCCCTTGATCAGCCGCTTCACCAGATCGAGGTCGGTGTCGTAGGTGACGTTGACGTAGAGCCGATCGATCACCCAGTCGCGGCTGTGGTTGACGATGGCGCCGAGCGAGCCGAACGGCACCGTGTAGAGCGGGCCACGATGGTGGCGCAGCTTGACCGAGCGCAGCGAGAACGATTCGACCACACCTTTGTAGCTGCCGCTCTCGATGTACTCGCCGACGCGGAACGCATCGTCGAGCAGGAAGAAGAAGCCCGAGATGATGTCCTTGACCAGTGTCTGCGCGCCGAAGCCGATGGCGACGCCGACGACGCCGGCGCCGGCCATCAGCGGGCCGATCTCGACCCCGAGCGAGCCCAGGACGGTGAGCACCGCCATCACCGCGATCCCGATCATGGCCACGTTGCGCACGATCGGCAGCAGCGTGCGCAGCCGCGCCCGGCGACTCGCCTGGTCCGGATCCGCGCCGTCGTCGGCCGCGTCGAGCCGCCGCTCGAGCGTCAGCCGCAGCGCGTGCAGGCCGAGATCGGCCACGAGCACGATCAAGATGGCATCGACCGCGCCGCGCAGCAGGCGCGCGCCCGGCGTCTCGTCGGCGGCGAGGCTGGTCATGTCGATGCCCCAGATGCGCAGCAGCACGATCCCGGCCACGACCAGGACGAGGTTGCGCAGCATGCGCGCGGCGATGGGGGCGGGATGCGGCGTGCCGGGGGCGGCGCCCGGATGGGCCACGTGCTCGATGATCTGCCGGATGGTCCAGATCGCCGTCACCGTCGCCAGCAGCAGCAGCAGCGTGCTGGCGACGGCGCGGGCGCCCACGCTCCACAGCAGCCAGACCGCCGGCAGCACGATCGAGAGCATGATCGGCAGGAAATCGTCGGCTCCCCAGGTCAGCTCGGCCTCGGCAGCCTGCTCGGCCGTCGCGCGGTAGCGACGGATGTGCGGCACGGCACGCCATGCCGCGACCAGCGCCAGCGCCAGCACCAGGAAGCCGAGCCCCGCCGCCACGACGTCCGCGCTGGCGGGTGCCGCGCCCAGCGACTGCAGCAGCTGCACCAGCAGCCAGCCGCCGATCGCCACGGCCGTCAGCACGCGGAACCACGCATGGCCGAAGGCCGCGGCCGCGTCGCCGAGCGGCAGGAGCCGCCGCTCGGGATTGGCCGGTGCGATCGCGACCTTGGCGATGATCCAGGCGGCCCGGGTCAGCACGATCATCGCGAGCACGGTGAGCACGATCAGCTTCAGGATCGGCGGCCAGTCGAAGACGGCGAAGGCGCCGATGCTGCCGGCGGCGAACGCCGCGATCCCGCAGCCCGCGAGCAGGAGCCGCAGGCCGAGCGCGGCGAGCCGGCCGTCCGCCGTGGGCGGCTCGCTGGCCAGGATGCGCCGGCGCGCCTGCCGGGTGAGACGCAGATAACCGTACTCGCACAGGAAGCCGCATGCGGCGAAGGCGAACACCAGCGCCACCGCCCAGATCAGGCCGCTATCGTGCAGCTCGGTGCGCAGACGGGCCAGCAGCAGCGCCATCTGGTCGGGCAGGCCGCCGGCGGCGGTGAGCAGGTCGGCCGCCCCCTGGCGCAGCTCGCTCACGCCGAGCGCGAGGCGGTCCTGCAGCGACGTCTGGCTCGCGATCGTGGCGGGAGCCGCCGGAGCGTCCGCTTGGCGGGCGGCGATCTCGCCCTGCAGCCACGATCGCACGGCCGGATCGTCCATCAGCTCGACGAAGCGCTGCACGGGCTCGGGCGGCGCTGCGGCCATCGGCTCTTTTCCTGTCCAGTTGCGTGGCCGCAGGCCGGTGCCGCGGTCGAGGCTGTCTACCAGCAGGGTCCGGCATTTGCACCTGGGCGGCCGAACGGCATGGTTTTGCTTGCTTCGAGTTCGCCGACGCACGAATGTGAATTGGCGCCTTCGCTGCGGCAAACCGTCTTAGACGGGGCTTCGGCGGGTCCGCTTGTTCGCTCCAGGGGGCTGTGTTAATCCGACCACGCCTCTCGGGGGATGAACACGCGGTCACCCAGTGGCGCCCAAGAACGGCCTGATCATCCCAGCAAGTCGGGGAAGCGCAGTTTGCCAGCGAACACCATGGCATCCGGGCCGGCCGGCCGCTACGCCACCGCCCTGTTCGAGCTTGCTTCGCAAGAAAAGGCTCTCGATCAGGTCGAGAGCGATCTCGGGCGGCTCGGTGACGCCATCGCGGTGAGCCCGGATCTCGCCCGGATGATCTCCAGCCCGGTCGCGAGCCGGGAAGGGCAAGCCAAGGCCATGGAAGCCCTGGCCGGCAAGTTCGGCCTGGGCCGGCTCGTGCAGAATTTTCTCGGCGTCCTCGCCAAGCAGCGCCGGCTGGGCGCGCTGAGCGCGATCATCGCCGAGTTTCGACGCCAGCTCGCGGCGCATCGTGGCGAGGAGACGGCCGAGGTCACCTCGGCCGTGGCCCTCGACGAGGCGCAGCTCGCCGCGGTGCGTGACGCCGTCGCCGGCTATGCCGGCCGTCCGGTGCAGCTGACCGCCGCCGTCGATCCGTCGCTCCTGGGCGGTCTGGTCGTGCGCATCGGCTCGCGCATGATCGACGCGTCGCTCAGGACCAAGCTGAACAGTCTCGAGTTGTCTATGAGGGGGCTTCGCTAATGGATATCCGAGCGGCCGAGATCTCTGCCGTCCTCAAGGACCAGATCGCGAACTTTGGGGCCGAGGCCGAGATGGCCGAGGTCGGCCGCGTGCTTTCGGTCGGTGACGGTATCGCCCGCGTCTACGGCCTCGACGAGGTCGAGGCGGGCGAGATGGTCACGTTCGAGGATGGCACCCGTGGTCTCGCGCTGAACCTCGAGACCGACAATGTCGGTGTCGTCATCTTCGGTGACGACCGGGCGATCAGCGAAGGCTCCACGGTCAAGCGCACCAAGAGCATCGTCGACGTGCCGGTCGGCCGGGCGATGCTCGGGCGCGTGGTGGACGGGCTGGGCAACCCGATCGACGGCAAGGGTCCGATCGCCACGACCGATCGTCGCCTGGTCGACGTGAAGGCGCCGGGCATCATCCCGCGGCAGTCGGTGAACGAGCCGATGATGACCGGGCTGAAGGCCATCGACGCGCTGATCCCGGTCGGCCGCGGCCAGCGCGAGCTGATCATCGGCGACCGCCAGACCGGCAAGTCGGCGATCGCGGTCGACTGCTTCATCAACCAGAAGCGCATCAACGAGCTCGCCGGCGACGACGAGAGCAAGAAGCTCTACTGCATCTACGTCGCCGTCGGCCAGAAGCGCTCCTCGGTCGCGCGGCTGGTCAAGACGCTGCAGGACCATGGCGCGCTCGACTACACGATCGTGGTCGCGGCCACGGCGTCCGATCCGGCGCCGATGCAGTATCTGGCCCCGTACACCGCCTGCTCGATGGGCGAGTACTTCCGCGACAACGGCATGCATGCCGTGATCGTCTACGACGACCTGTCCAAGCAGGCCGTGGCCTATCGCCAGATGTCCCTGCTGCTGCGCCGCCCGCCGGGCCGCGAGGCGTACCCGGGCGACGTGTTCTACCTGCACAGCCGCCTGCTCGAGCGCGCGGCGAAGATGAACAAGGAGAACGGCGGCGGCTCGCTGACGGCGCTGCCGGTGGTCGAGACCCAGGCCAACGACGTGTCGGCCTACATCCCGACCAACGTCATCTCGATCACCGACGGCCAGATCTTCCTCGAGACCACCTTGTTCTACCAGGGCATCCGCCCGGCGGTGAACGTCGGCCTGTCGGTCAGCCGCGTCGGCTCCTCGGCGCAGACCAAGGCCATGAAGAAGGTCGCGGGCTCGATCAAGCTGGAGCTGGCGCAGTACCGCGAGATGGCGGCGTTCGCGCAGTTCGCCTCCGACCTCGACGCCGCGACGCAGCGTCTGCTCAACCGCGGCTCGCGCCTGACCGAGCTGCTGAAGCAGCCGCAGTACCAGCCGATGCCGATGGGCGAGGAAGTGGCGGTGATCTACGCCGGCGTGAACGGGTACCTGGACACGCTGAAGGTCAGCGACGTCGGCCGCTTCGAGCAGGGCCTGCTCGCCGAGCTGCGCGGCCCCGGCAAGGGCATCGTCGATTCGATCCAGAACTCGGGCCAGCTCGACGCCGATACCGAGAAGCAGCTCAAGAGCCTGCTCGACAAGTTCCTCGAGCGCTTCTCCTAAGGGCACGCCCGATGCCCAGTCTCAAGGACATGCGCGCACGGATGAACTCCGTGCGCCAGACCCGCAAGATCACCAGCGCGATGAAGCTGGTGGCGGCCTCGAAGCTGCGTCGCGCCCAGGAGCAGGCCGAGGCCTCGCGCCCGTTCGCCGAGCGCATGACGGCGATGCTGCAGAACCTCGCCGCCGGCGTCGCCGGCCTGCCCGATGCGCCGCCGCTGCTTGCCGGAACCGGCAAGGACGAGGTGCACCTGCTGATCGTGGCCACGGCCGACCGCGGCCTGTGCGGCGGCTTCAACAGCTCGATCGTGCGCGGCGCCCGCCGGCGGATCCAGGAGCTGCTGAGCCAGGGCAAGCAGGTCAAGCTGATCGTCGTCGGCAAGAAGGCGCGCGACATGCTGCGGCGCGACCAGCGCGACCGCATCGTCGAGTTCTTCGACGGCATCGTCAGCAAGCGGCGGATCGAGTACGCCGACGCGCAGCGCGTCGCCGACAAGGTGCTGGAACTCTACGCCGCCGGCGAGTTCGACGTCTGCACCTTGATCTACAACCGGTTCAAGTCGGCCGTGACGCAGATCCTCACCTACCAGCAGCTCGTCCCGGTCGAGGCCGCGGCGGTGGCGGGAGGTGGCGCGGTGTCGGCCGAGGGCGGCGCCATCTACGAGTTCGAGCCGGACGAGGAGCGCATCCTGAGCGAGCTGTTGCCGCGCAATCTGGCGGTGCAGATCTTCGGGGCGCTGCTCGAGAACGCGGCCAGCGAGCAGGGCGCGCGCATGGCGGCCATGGATTCGGCCACGCGCAATGCGGGTGAGATGATCAATAAGCTCACGCTAAGCTACAACCGGCAGCGGCAGGCGCAGATCACCAAGGAGCTGATGGAAATCATCTCCGGTGCAGAGGCGGTTTAGGTAGGCAGCGAGCGTGCTTGGGAGCGAGAACATGGACGAGGTTGCGAGCAAGGACAACGTCGCTGTCGGTCGGGTAACCCAGGTTCTGGGCTCGGTCGTCGACGTGCAGTTCGAGGACGAGAAGTCGCTGCCGCCGATCTTGAACGCGCTGACCACCGAGATCGGTGGCCGGCGCCTGGTGCTGGAGGTGGCCCAGCAGCTGGGCGAGTTCACCGTCCGCACCGTGTCGATGGATTCGACCGACGGCCTCACCCGTGGCCGCGAGGTGCTCGACACCGGCGGGCCGATCTCGATCCCGGTCGGCAAGGCGACGCTGGGCCGGATCCTGAACGTGATCGGCGAGCCGGTGGACGAGCGTGGCAATGTCGACGCCTCGGTCACCGCCCCGATCCACGCGCCGGCGCCCGAGTTCGTCGACCAGTCGACCGCGGCCGAGGTGCTGGTCACCGGCATCAAGGTCGTCGATCTGCTCACGCCGTACCTGAAGGGCGGCAAGATCGGCCTGTTCGGCGGTGCCGGCGTCGGCAAGACCGTGCTGATCATGGAGCTGATCAACAACATCGCCAAGGCGCACGGCGGCGTGTCGGTGTTCGCCGGTGTCGGCGAGCGGACCCGTGAGGGCAACGACCTCTACCACGAGATGATCGAGTCGGGGGTCATCGACCTCGAGGAGCCGCTGAAGTCGAAGGTGTCGCTGGTCTACGGCCAGATGAACGAGCCGCCGGGCGCCCGCTCGCGCGTCGCGCTGACCGGCCTGACCGTCGCGGAATATTTCCGCGACCAGGAAGGCCAGGACGTGCTGTTCTTCGTCGACAACATCTTCCGCTTCACCCAGGCGGGTGCAGAGGTGTCGGCGCTGTTGGGCCGCATCCCCTCGGCGGTGGGCTACCAGCCCACGCTGGCCACCGACATGGGTGCGCTGCAGGAGCGGATCACCTCGACCAAGAAGGGCTCGATCACCTCGGTGCAGGCCGTGTACGTGCCCGCCGACGACCTGACCGACCCGGCGCCGGCCACGACCTTCGCCCACCTCGATGCGACGACCGTGCTGTCGCGGCAGATCGCCGAGCTCGGGATCTACCCGGCCGTGGACCCGCTCGATTCGACCTCGCGCATCCTCGATCCGGGCGTGGTCGGCCAGGAGCACTACCAGGTCGCGCGCTCGGTGCAGGAGACGCTGCAGCGCTACAAGGCGCTCCAGGACATCATCGCGATCCTGGGCATGGACGAGCTCTCGGAGGAGGACAAGCTGGTCGTCGCCCGGGCGCGCAAGATCCAGCGCTTCCTGAGCCAGCCCTTCCACGTCGCCGAGGTGTTCACCGGCTCGCCGGGCAAGCTCGTCGCGGTCGAGGACACCATCAAGGGCTTCAAGGGGATCGTGGCGGGCGACTACGACCATCTCCCCGAGGCTGCCTTCTACATGGTGGGCGGCATCGACGAAGCGATCGAGAAGGCCAAGAAGCTGGCCGGCGACTAGGAGACGGTCGATGGCCGACACTAAGGTGGCGTTCGAGCTGGTGTCGCCGGAGCGCCTGCTCGCCAGCATCGATGCCGACATGGTCGTGATTCCCGGTGCGGAAGGCGATTTCGGCGTGCTGCCCAACCATGCACCGCTGATGTCGCTGCTCCGGCCCGGCACCATCGCCGTCTACCAGGGCGACCGGGTCGACCGCCGGCTGTTCGTGGCCGGCGGGTTCGCCGAGATCAACGAGCGCGGCTGCACCGTGCTGGCCGAACGGGCGGAGCCGCTCGAGGACATCGCCCTCGACGGTGCCCGCCAGGAGCTGCGCGACGTCGAGGAGGATCTCGGCGCGGCCAAGACCGATCTCGAGCGGGATCGGTTGACGGTCGCGGTCGAGATCGCTCGCGCCCGCGTCGAAGCCGCCGAGGCCAAGTAGCTTCGGCGGGGCAGGAGCATCCGGGCCGGTTTCGCTCAGGCCCGGCTGCTCCCGGCTGACGCGAACGGCCGCAGCTCGGCAAACGTGCCGAGCCGGCGCATCCACGCCTTCTCCCCTTCGAGCAGCAGCATCAGCCCGAGCCCGAGCAGGACGATCAGCACGCCGTCCAGCAGGGCGACCGGCCGGCTGTCGAACAGGGCGTGCATGAACGGGGCGTAGGTGAAGGTCAGCTGCGCCGCGACCACGGCGGCCACCGCCATCAGCACGGCGGGCGTGCCCGCTGCCCCGCGCAGCGTGAACGAGGTCATGTTCAGGTAGCGGACGTTGAACAGGTAGAAGATCTCGAGGACGACCAGGGTGTTGACGACCATGGTGCGCGCCGTCTCGAGGTCGCGTCCGCCTCCGAGCGCCAGGAAGAAGACGCCGAGCGCCGCGGCCATGAACAGCACGGACACCAGGACCACCCGCCAGAGCAGGAACGGCGTCAGCAGCGGCGCGTGCGCCGCCCGGGGCGGACGGCGCATCGTCTCGGGCTCGCTCGGCTCGAACGCCAGCACGAGGCCGAGCGTGACGGCGGTGACCAGATTGACCCAGAGGATCTGCACCGCCGTCATCGGCAGGATGAAGCCGAGCAGCAGCGCCATGACGACGGTCAGCGCCTCGCCGCCGTTGGTCGGCAGCGTCCACGCGACCACCTTGCGGATATTGTCGTAGACGGTCCGCCCCTCGTGGACCGCCTTGACGATGGTCGCGAAGTTGTCGTCGAGCAGGATCATCTGCGCCGCTTCCTTCGCGGCCTCCGTGCCCTTGTTGCCCATGGCGATGCCGATGTCGGCCTGCTTCAGCGACGGCGCGTCGTTCGCGCCGTCGCCGGTCATCGCCACGATCGCCCCGTCCGCCTGCAGCGCCCGCACGATGCGCAGCTTGTGCTCCGGGCTCGCACGCGCGAACACCTCGGTATGCCGAACGAGGTCGGGCAGCGCATGGTCGGCGACGTCCTCCAGGTCGGCGCCGGTGACGACCCGCGGGCTCTCGGCCAGCCCGAGCTGGCGCGCGATGGCACCGGCGGTGGCGGCATGGTCGCCGGTGATCATCTTGACCGCGATGCCGGCCGAACGGCATTCGGCCACCGCCGCCATCGCCTCCTCGCGCGGTGGATCGATGAAGCCGACGATGCCGAGGAAATGCACCCCGTCGCCGAGATCGTCGAACCCGACCTGGGCCTGGCCGGGGGCCGCGGCGCGGACCGCGAAGCCCAGCACGCGCTCGCCGGCTTCCGCCGCCGCCGCGATCCGATCGTCCCAGCAGGAACGATCGAGCGGCCGCGCCCCCCTGGGACCGGTTTCGGCGACGGCCATGGCGAGCAGCCGCTCGGGCGCGCCTTTGAGAAAGATCATCCGCTCGCCGGCCGGACCCTCGCAGAGCGTGGCCATGAAGCGATGCGCCGCATCGAAGGGCACCTCGTCGAGCCGGCGCCATTCGGCGCGCTCGTGCTCGGGGGCGATCCCGGCCTTCATGGCCAGGGCCACGAGGGCCCCCTCCATGGGGTCGCCCTCGACCCCCCATCCGTCGGCCTGCTGGCGCAGGTGGGCGTCGTTGCAGAGCAGCCCGCAGCGGAGGAGCGGCATGATCGCGGCGATCCCGGCCGCGTCGTCGTCCTTCCCCTCCACGGCGAGCTGGCCCGCGGGCGCATAGCCCGAGCCGGTGACGATGACCACGTCCTGCGCAGCGGCCACGCGGCGCGCGGTCATCTCGTTGCGCGTCAGCGTGCCGGTCTTGTCCGAGCAGATCACGGACGTCGCACCCAGCGTCTCGACCGCGGGCAACCGCCGCACGATGGCCTTGCACGCCGCCATGCGCTGCACGCCGATGGCCAGCGTGATCGTGATCACCGCCGGCAGGCCTTCCGGGATCACACCCACCGCGAGTGCTACGACCGCGATCAGGGCATCGGGCCACGCATAGTCGCGAAACAGCACCGCGAACACGAACAGCAGCGCCGCCCCGACGAACGCCGCCCAGGCGAACTTCCGGCTGAACGCCCCGATCTGGCGCAGAAGCGGGGTCGTCAGCTGCTCCACGCTCGCGAGCAGCGTGCTGATCCGGCCGATCTCGGTGTCGGCGCCGATCGCCACGACGACGCCGCTCGCCTGTCCTGCGGCGACGAGGGTGCCGGAATAGGCCATGCAGCGCCGGTCGCCGAGCGGCGCCCCGGCCGCGACGATCGCCGTGTCCTTCTCGGCCACGACCGACTCGCCGGTCAGCAGCGCCTCGTCGACGAGCAGTCCCTTGGTCCGGACCAGCCGCAGGTCCGCCGGCACCCGGTCGCCGGCCTCGAGCAGGACGATGTCGCCAAGCGTCAGCTCGTCGACCGGAACGCTCTCCCGTCTGCCCTCGCGAAGCACGCTCGCCTTCGGCGACACCATCTTCCGGATGGCCGCGAGCGCCTGCTCCGCCTTGCCCTCCTGAACGAAGCCGACCGCGGCGTTGACGAGGACGACGGCCAAGATGACCGCCGCGTCGACGACATGCCCGAGCAGCCATGCCGCCGTGGCCGCCACGAGCAGGAAGTAGATCAGCGGGTTGTTGAACTGCATGAGGAGGCGGAGCAGCGGATGCTGGCCGCGCGCGGTGGGCAGCGCGTTGCGCCCGTAAACCGCTCGGCGCTGCAGGGATCGCGGCAGGCTCAGCCCGTGCGGCGTGGCGTCGAGGCTCGCCAGCACGTCGCCGGCCGCCAGTGCGTGCGGTTTGGCCACCGGCGTCGGCGCGCCCGCGCCAGGCTCATCGGCCCCCATCCTGTCTCTCCGCTCGTGCGTGCCCTGCCGCTCACCTCATGGACGAAGGTTCATGTTGCATTGATCTCGATCAAACCGCGTGCCGACGGTATCTTGCGAAACTTGTACGTTCGAGGCGGGCCGGCAGCCGCGCCCGGTCCAGCCGGATGCCGGGCGGACCGCGGCCACGATCCGCATGCCGGCCTAGATGTAGACGATCTCGGGGAACTTGCGGGTCGCACCACCCTGCAATGCCGCCAGCTTGTCGCGTACGCTGGCCGCGAGCTGCCGGTAGGCTTCGGCCATCGGATGGCCCGGCCGGCTGACGACGATCGGCCGGCCCTCGTCGCCGGTCGTTCTGATCTCGAGGTCGAGCGGGATCTCGGCCAGGAAATCGACGCCGAACTGCGCCGCGCAGGCCCGCGCGCCGCCATGCGCGAAGATCTCGGCCCGATGGCCGCAGTTGGGGCAGCAGAAGTAGGACATGTTCTCGACCAGGCCGAGCACCGGCACGTCGACCTTGCGGAACATGTTGATGGCCTTGCGGGCGTCGAGCAGGGCGATGTCCTGCGGCGTGCTCACAATCACGGCACCGGCCAGCGGCACCTTCTGCGCCATGGTGAGCTGGGCGTCGCCGGTGCCGGGCGGCATGTCGACGACGAGCACGTCGAGCGCGCCCCATTCGACGTCGCCCAGCATCTGCTGCAGGGCGCTCTGCACCATCGGCCCGCGCCAGATCATCGGCGTGTCCTCGTCGACGAGGAAGCCCATCGACATCACCTTGACGCCCCAGCTCTCCATCGGCCGCAGCTTTTTGCCGTCGGTGGCCTCGGGTCGACCGGAGATGCCGGCCATGCGCGGCTGCGACGGGCCGTAGATGTCGGCATCGAGCAGGCCGACGCGCTGGCCGATGGCGGCCAGGCCCATCGCCAGATTGACCGCCGTGGTCGACTTGCCGACCCCGCCCTTGCCCGAGGCCACGGCGATGATCGCCTTGACGCCAGGAACCAGTGGTTGCGGCGCCTGCCGCGCCGGTCCGCCCAGGCTCGGCGCGGGACCACTGGCCGGGCGGCCGCCCGGCGCCCGCTCCGCCGTCAGCACGACGGCGCAGGACAGCACGCCGGGCAGGGCGCGCACCGCCTGCTCGCAGGCCTTGCGCAGCGCCTCGCGCAGGGCCGCCTCGGCCGGGTCGATCTCGATCGCGAAGCCGACATTGCCGTTCTTGATCACAATGTTGGAAATCATGCCGAGGCTGACGACGTCCCGGCCGCGCCGCGGGTGGTCGATCCGGCGCAGGGCGTCCAGCACCCGCTGGCTGGTAAGCTCGTTCATGGTTGATCCCTCAAGTGCAGCGCCCGATATACACGCTTGTCCGAGCGGAGCGAGTTAGGCGGTCCACCCCGACGGTGTCGCCCGTCCCGTCAGCATAACCGAGGAAAGTTCGTAATGCCCTGGAACAGTCAAGGTGGTGGGGGCTGGCAAGGGGGAGGCGGTCCCGGTCCGTGGGGCGGCCGCCCCGGCGGCCAGCAGCCGCCCGACCTTGAGGAGCTCCTCCGGCGCAGCCAGGAGAAGGTCAAGAACCTGTTCCCGGGCGGTGGGTCGCCCGGTATCGGCCGCAAGGGCCTGGCCGTTGCCGTGCTGGCGGTGGTGGGCCTGTGGCTCGCCAGCGGCATCTACTCGATCCAGCCCGACGAGCAGGGGCTGGTCACCCGTTTCGGCAAGCTCGTGCGCACGGCCGAGCCCGGCCTGCAGTACCACCTGCCGGCGCCGATCGAGGCCGTGGAGAAGATCCCCGTGACCCGGGTGAACCGTGTCGAGGTCGGCTTCCGGTCGGCCGGGCAGCAGAGCAGCACCGGCCGGACGGTCGGCGCGGCGCGCGACGTCGGCGACGAGGCGCTGATGCTGACCGGTGACGAGAACATCATCGACATCAATTTCGTCGTGCTCTGGACCATCGGCGACGCCGCCGCCTTCCGCTTCAACGTGCGCGATCCGGAGAACACGGTCAAAGCCGCGTCCGAGAGCGTGATGCGCGAGATCGTCGGCCAGACGCCGATCGTCGAGGCGACGACCGAGGGTCGGCGCGCCATCGAGCTCCGGGCGCGCGAGCAGCTGCAGGCGCTGATGGTCGACTACGGCACCGGCATCCAGATCAACGAGGTGCAGCTGCAGAAGGCCGATCCGCCGGCGGAGGTCATCGATTCGTTCCGCGACGTGCAGCGGGCGCAGGCCGATCGCGAGCGGGCGCAGAACGAGGCCGAGGCCTTCGCCAACGACATCATCCCCCGCGCCCGCGGCGAGGCCGAGCGCCTGATGCAGGAGGCCCAGGCCTACCGGCAGGAGGCGACCGCCCGCTCCACCGGTGAGAGCGAGCGCTTCAAGTCGATCCTGGCGGCCTACTTGAAGGCCGGCGACGTCACCGCGCAGCGGCTTTATCTCGAGACGATGGAGCAGGTACTCAAAGGCGTGAACAAGGTCATCATCGACAGCAAGCAGGGCGGTAGTGGCGTCGTTCCCTATCTGCCGCTGCCCGAGCTGCAGCCCGGGCGGGCGCCGCGCCAGGAGCAGCTGCCGCAGACCTCGCAGCTCGAGGGCGTGCAGGGAGCGCCGCAATGAACTCGCGCCTGATGATCGCCGCCGTCGGCGGTGTGGTGGTGGTGCTGTTCTTCCTGCTCAACGCCCTCTACACCGTGCACCAGACGCAGCAGGCGCTGGTCCTGCAGTTCGGCAACCCGGTCCGCATCGTCCAGGACCCGGGCCTGCACCTGAAGGTGCCGTTCGTGCAGCAGGTCGAGTATTTCGACCGGCGCGTGCTCGACTTCGACGCGCCTTCGGTCGAGCTGGTGCTGGGTGACCAGAAGCGCCTCGTCGTCGACGCGTTCGCCCGCTACCGGATCACCGACGCGCTGCGCTTCCGCCAGTCGGTGGGCAACGAGCTCGCGTTCCGTGGCCGGCTCGAGCCCATCGTGTTCTCGAGCCTGCGCAGCGTGCTCGGCGAAGCGCCGCTGTTCACGCTCCTGTCCAACGAGCGCCCGCAGATCATGAACCGGATCAAGGGCGACGCGAACAAGGCCCTGGAAGGGTTCGGCGTCGAGCTGGTCGACGTGCGGATCAAGCGCGCCGACCTGCCGCCCGAGAACAGCCAGGCCATCTTCCAGCGCATGCAGACCGAGCGGCAGCGCGAGGCCAAGGAGCTGCGGGCGCAGGGTGCGGAGGTCGGGCAGCGAATCCGTGCCCGCGCCGATCGCGAGCGACGCGTGCTGATCGCCGAGGCCGAGCGGGAATCGCAGATCCTGCGCGGCCAGGGCGATGCCGAGGCCATTCGCATCTTCGCCGACGCCGTGCGCCAGGACCCGGCCTTCTTCGACTTCTACCGCTCGCTGCAGGCCTATCGGGAGGCGTTCGGCGACGGCAGCACGAGCTTCGTGCTGTCGCCCGACAGCGAGTTCTTCCGCTTCTTCCACGGGGCACCGGCGCCGGCAGCGGCACCGGCCCCGACGTCGCCCTAGCCCATCGGCCCCGACGGCCCTCGACATGCGTGATCTCGGTACGGCTCTGGCTCTCGTGCTTGTCGTCGAGGGCGTTTTGTGGACGTTGTTCCCCGATGCCATGAAGCAGGCGGCGGCGAGGGCGGCCATCCTCGACAGCGGCCCGTTGCGCATGGGCGGGCTCGTGTTCGCGGTGGTCGGCGTGACCCTGGTCTGGCTGATCCGGCGATGAGCCGGGGGTGGGTCGGGCCCGGCATCGGCGCTTGCTTCGGCGATGGTGGTCGACGATGATCGAACGGGTAGCTGGGTGGTGCTCGGTCGCGACAACAAGAACAGCGGGAGCGTGCGGCGCTCCAACGCGGGGGCCGCTGTCGCTTACGGCAGGCCGGGACAGTTGAGGAGATCCACGATGCGCAGTGCTCATCGGCCCGACCGCGTCGGCCGTGTACGGGCCGGGGCCTTGGCGATGCGATGGCTGGCGGTAGTTCTGGTGCTGGCAATGCTGCCGCTCGGCCATGGCGTGCCCGCGTTCGCCCAGCAGAAGGCGCCGGTCGAGGGATTCGGCGATCTGGTCGCCAAGATCGCTCCGGCCGTCGTCAACATCTCGACGCGCAAGGACGTGGCGGCGCAGCAGACGCCGCCCGCGGAATCGCCGCAGATGCCGCAGTTTCCGCCGGGCTCGCCGTTCGAGGAGTTCTTCAAGGAGTTCTTCGACCGCGACCGGCAGCAGCAGGAGCAGCAGCCCCGGCGCAGCTTCTCCTTGGGCTCGGGCTTCGTCATCGATCCGGCCGGATTCGTCGTCACGAACAACCACGTGATCGCCGACGCGGACGAGATCACCGTGATCTTCAGCGACGATCAGGAGTACCCCGCCAAGCTGATCGGCACCGACACCAAGACCGATCTGGCGCTGCTCAAGATCGAGCGTTCCGAGCCATTCCCGTTCGTCAGCTGGGCCGACAGCGACAAGGTGCGGGTCGGCGACTGGATGATCGCGATCGGCAACCCGTTCGGCCTCGGCTCCACGGTCACCGCCGGGATCATCTCGGCGCGCGGCCGTGACATCCGCGCCGGACCCTACGACGACTTCTTCCAGGTCGACGCCGCCATCAACCGCGGCAACTCCGGCGGTCCGAGCTTCACGATCGACGGGCAGGTGTTCGGCGTCAACACCGCGATCTTCTCGCCCTCGGGCGGCAATGTCGGCATCGGCTTCGCCATCCCCTCGAACTTGGCCAAGCCGGTCATCGACAGCCTGATGAAGAACGGCAAGGTGGCGCGCGGCTGGCTCGGCGTGCGCATCCAGACGGTCACCGACGAGATCGCGGAGAGCCTCGGCCTGCCGGAGACGCGCGGCGCCCTGGTGGCCAGCGTCACGCCGGGCGGGCCGGCCGCGAACTCGCAGATTCAGGCCGGTGACGTCATCCTGCAGTTCGACGGCAAGAACATCGACCGGATGCGCTCGCTGCCGCGCCTCGTGGCGGAGACGCCGATCGGCAAGGACACCACGGTCAAGCTGTGGCGCAAGGGCGATGAGATGGAGCTCAAGGTCGTGCTGGGCGAGCTGCCCGAAGACGACCAGGTGGCCGAGATGGGCACCGCGCCGCCACCGCCGTCGGCCACGGCCGATGCCACCGTCGATCTCTTAGGGATCACGATCGCCAGCGTGACGCCCGAGCTGAAGACGCAGTTCAGCCTCGGCGACGACGCCAAGGGCGTGGTGATCACCGCGGTCAAGGACGGCTCCCCGGCTGCGGAGGAGAGCCTGAAGCCCGGCGACCTGATCGTCGAGGTCGGCCAGGAGGAGGTGGGCTCGCCGCCCGAGATCACCGCCAAGGTCGATCAGGCCAAGACCGACGGCAAGAAGTCGATCCTGCTCCTGGTCGACCGGCAGGGCGATCTGCGCTTCGTCGCGCTGCGGTTCAAGGAGTAGCCCGGCTCAGTCCGGCGCGAACTCCTCGCGCCGGTAGCCCTGCAGGAAGAGGAGCGCGGTGAGGTCGCCGTGGTCGATCCGCACCGACGCGGCGGCGCGGACCCGGGCATGGGCGCGGAAGGCCACGCCCAGCCCGGCCGCGTGCAGCATGGGTAGGTCGTTGGCGCCGTCGCCGACGGCCATGGTCAGGGTCGGGGCCAGCTCCAGGCTCGCGGTCAGGCGCTGCAGGGCTTGCAGCTTCGCATCCGCGCCGCGCAGCTCGCCGACGAGGCGGCCGGTGAGCATCAGCGCCTCGACCTCCAGCTCGTTGGCCTCGTCGACGTCGAAGCCGCACAGGCCGCGCACGTGGCGGGTGAAGGCGGTGAAGCCGCCGGAGACCAGGGCCGCCACGGCGCCGTCGGCGCGCATCGTGCGCACCAGCGTCCGCGCACCGGGCATCAGCCGCAGCCGCTCGCGGATCACGTCGTCGATCGCACGCGCGGGCAGGCCGCGCAGCAGCGCCACCCGCTCGCGCAGGGCAGTCGGAAAATCGAGCTCGCCGTTCATCGCCCGCCGGGTCACCGCGGCGATCTGCGGCTTGATCCCGGCCATGTCGGCAAGCTCGTCGATGCACTCGATGGTGATGATCGTGCTGTCCATGTCGCAGAGCAGCAGCCGCTTGCGGCGGTCCACCGTCGGCAGCACGGCGAAATCGACGCTCTCGCCGGCGACGAGCGGGGCGAGACGCGCTTCGGCCGCCGCCGGCTCCAGCCCTTCGACCACGATCTCGGCCGCTTCCTCGTCCGCCAGCCACCGTTCCACGCCGCCGGCCTCGCGCGCCGCGCGCGCGACCAAGCCGGGATCGAGCGGCTGCCGTTGGGGATCGGCGATCAGGCAGGCGACGGCCGGCATGGGCGCTCCAGCGTGAAGGTGACACGGGCAGGGGGAACGCTGGTCGTCATAGGCGGCAGCACCGCCAGCGGCAAGTCGGCCCTGGCCTTGGCCCTGGCCCGCGCGCTCGATGCCGTCGTCGTCAACGCCGACAGCCAGCAGCTGTTCGCCGATCTGCCGATCCTCACCGCCCGCCCGTCGGCGGCCGACGAGGCGGCGGCGCCACACCGCCTGTACGGGGTGCTCGCCGCCGATGAGCAGCCCTCGGTCGGCCGCTGGCTGGCGCTGCTGCAACAGGCCCTGGCCGACGCCGGCGAGCGTCCGGTCCTCGTCACCGGCGGCACCGGCCTCTATCTGCAGGCGCTGCTGCACGGCCTGCCGGCGATGCCGGTCATTCCCTCAGGACTGCGGGCGGAGCTGCGCCACTGGGCGGCGGACGTCCCGGCCGAAGCGATCCATGCCCGCCTGCGGCAGCGCGATCCCGCCATGGCAGCCCGCCTGCGCGCTGGCGATCGCCAGCGCCTGCTGCGGGCGTTGGAGGTGATCGAGGCCACGGGCCGGTCGCTTCTGCAGTGGCAGGCCGAGCCGCGGCAGCGGCTGCCCTTGCCATCGCCGCCGACCGGCCTCGCCCTCGTGCCGCCGCCGGCGCTCGTCAACCCGCGGATCGAGGCCCGGCTCGCGACGATGCTGGCCGAAGGCGCCATGGACGAGGTTCGCGCGTTGCTGGATCGTCTGCCGGATGCGACGGCGCTGCCGATCGCCAAGGTGCACGGCCTGCGCGAGCTCGCCGCGGTCTGGCGTGGCGAGCTTCCGCCCGCTCGTGCGCGCGAGGCCATCGCCGCGCAGATTCGCCAGTACGCCAAGCGCCAGCGAACATGGTTCCGCCACCAGCTGCCGGAGCTGCGGCCACTCGAGGTCACGGGCGAGAGCGAGGCGGCGCTGGCGGTGGCCGGTGCGCTGATCGCGGGCACCGGCTGAGCCGATGGTCCACGCCGCGGATGCCATCGTCGCGCTCGGCGCCCGACGTCGAGACGCTGGTGCCGCACGTGCCGGGAAGTAGCGGGCGACGATCGGCGCAGTAGAGAGGCAGGCATTGGCGTCGATCTGTCCGGGCGAGGTCGGGAAGGTGGCGGCATCGCGGCCCGCGGCTGCAGCGATCCTTGCCGTCGGCGCTATTTCCGCTTGGATCGCGGAGAATTACCTGGGCCCGGGCACGCGACCAATATTGGCCGGACGCGGTCGTTGACCTGCCGGGGGCATCGCATTAGTGTGCGCGACCCCGGCGGCAGGGGCTGTCGGGCTGATCCCGGACAAGTCAACCTTCAGTAGAGCGGGCTAGGGCGCCCGAGGAGTTGTTCCATGACCGCTGCGACGACGCAGATCGCCACCACCCAGGACGCGCAGACGATGACCGGCGCGCAGGTGGTCATTCAGGCGCTGGTCGAGCAGGGGGTCGAGGTAATCTTCGGCTACCCGGGCGGCGCGGTGCTTCCGCTCTACGACGCGCTCTTCCAGCAGAACAAGCTGCGTCACGTGCTGGTGCGGCACGAGCAGGCGGCGGTGCACGCCGCCGAGGGCTATGCCCGCTCGACCGGCAAGGTCGGCGTGGTCCTGGTCACGTCCGGTCCCGGTGCGACCAATGCCGTGACCGGCCTCACCGACGCCTTGATGGATTCGGTGCCGATCGTCTGCCTGACCGGCCAGGTGCCGACGCACATGATCGGCAACGATGCGTTCCAGGAAGCCGACACGGTGGGCATCACCCGCCCGTGCACCAAGCACAACTATCTGGTGAAGAGCGCCGACGATCTGGCCCGCGTCATCCACGAGGCGTTCCACGTCGCCCGCTCCGGCCGACCCGGCCCGGTCGTGGTCGACCTGCCGAAGAACGTCCAGATGGCCAAGGCCAGCTACCAGGGCAAGGACGAGATCCGGCACCGGACCTACCATCCGCGCACCGAGCCCGACGCCAACCGGATCGAGGAGGCGGCCGAGCTGCTGGCCCATGCCGAGCGGCCGATCTTCTATGTCGGCGGCGGCGTGGTGAACGCCGGGGCCGAGGCCTGCGCCCGGCTGACCGAGCTGGTTCGCGCCACCGGCTACCCGATCACGCTGACGCTGATGGGCCTCGGCGCCTTCCCGGCCTCCGACCCGCAGTTCATCGGCATGCTCGGCATGCACGGCACGTACGAGGCGAATCTCGCCATGTACGACTGCGACGTGATGGTCTGCATCGGCGCCCGGTTCGACGATCGCGTCACCGGCCGCGTGGACGGCTTCTCGCCGCGCAGCAAGAAGATCCACATCGACATCGATCCGTCCTCGATCAACAAGAACGTGGGCGTCGACGTGGCGATCGTCGGCGATGCGCAAAAATGCATCGATGCGTTGACCGCAGCCTGGCGGCGACGCTCGAACAGCGTCAGCCGGGCGACGATCGAGCCGTGGTGGGCGCAGATCCGCGACTGGCAGAAGAAGGATTCCTTCCGCTTCCGCCAGAACGGCCGGATCATCAAGCCGCAGACCGCGGTGCGGCGCCTGTACGAGGCGACCAAGCATCTGGACACCTACATCACCACCGATGTCGGCCAGCACCAGATGTGGGCGGCGCAGCACTTCCCGTTCGACAAACCGCTGCGCTGGATGACCTCGGGCGGCCTCGGCACGATGGGCTACGGCTTTCCGGCCGCGATCGGCGTGCAGGTCGCCCATCCGGATGCCACGGTGGTCTGCATCTCCGGCGACGCCTCCTGGGTCATGAACATGCAGGAGATGTCGACGGCCATGCAGTACCGGCTGCCGGTCAAGAACTTCATCCTGAACAACAGCTACATGGGCATGGTCCGGCAGTGGCAGGACTTCTTCCATGGCTCCCGGCACGCCGAGAGCTACATGGACAGCCTGCCGGACTTCGTGAAGCTGGCCGAGGCGTTCGGCGGCGTCGGCCTGCGGGCCACGAGCATCGACGAGCTCGATGGCGTGATCGAGGCCATGCTGCGTTCGGACAAGCCGGTGATCGCCGACATCGTGGTCGAGCGCACCGAGAACGTCTACCCGATGATCCCGGGCGGTGCCGCCCACAACGAGATCAAGCTCAGCCCCGAGGATGACGGCGCGCACGAGGCGATCTCGGAAGAGGGCATGGTGCTCGTCTGAGGCCGATCCGGGTCCGGCCTGCCGCGGTCGTCGCCGCGGCAGGCGGGCTCCGAACATCGCGGTCGGCCGCCGGCGACGACATGCCGGCATCCGTCGCAGGCTGTTGCCGAGGCTAACGGCGCAGCGCGGATGATCGCCATGGAAGCGCTTCAAGGCGCGTATGGATGGGCCGAGCTGGCTGCTCGGGTGATCGAGCTCGTCGGGGTCGGCGTGATCCTCCTCGGCGTCGTGGCCTCTCTGGTCGTCTTCGCCGCCCAGGGCATGCGGCGGCAGCCCTGGGCCACCGCCTATGGCGAGCTGCGCTCGAACCTCGGCCGCGGCATTCTCCTCGGCCTCGAGCTGCTGGTCGGTGCCGACATCATCACCACGATCACGGCCCCGTTGACGTTCGAGAGCGTGGGACTGCTCGCCGCCATCGTCGCGATCCGCACCTTCCTGAGCTTCTCGCTCGAGACCGAGATCGAAGGGCTCTGGCCCTGGCGGCGCGCAGCGGCAGGCGATGCTCGTGGTGAACGGCGGATGCCCGGGCCGCACCCCGACGCCTGAATCCGGCCGCCGGGGCATGCCGGAGCCTTCGCCCGTCCGGAACGTTGTCCTGCGCAGGGATCAATCTGCAAAGGACAGTGCGATGTGGATCAACCGGGCCGGACTGGCGCTCGTGCTGCTGGCCACCGCCGGGGCGGCGACGGGCTGTGGCAACACCGGCAAGGGAGCGGCGATCGGCGCGGCAGGCGGTGCCGGACTAGGGGCGCTCGGCGCCGGCAGCATCCTGGGCAATGCCGCGACGGGCGCCGTGGTCGGCGGTGCCGGCGGCTTCATCTACGATCAGCTCAAGGATCACGACAAGGACGACGACTGAGTGGCTTGCGGCTGTGATCGTGACAAGGTGCCTGCCTTCGTGCGAAAAGCCGGAGCGGGGGGTGGGATGCCAAGCGCAGCATGACGGAGCCGGCAGACCATGGCAGGTAGCGCCATTGCAGGTGCCGACTGGACGGCTCCGCCACGGGAGCATGTCCAGGCGTGGCCCGGTGCCTGGGACCCGATCGGTGGCCAGCAGCCCGTCGCCGCGGTCGAACGACGGGTGCTGATCGTCGAGGACGAGGCCCTCGTGGCGCTGACCCTGGAGGCGATGGTCGAGGATATGGGGCATGTCGTGGCCGGCATAGCCGCCAATCCACGCGAGGCCCTGCGGTTGGCGCACGATGCCGGTCCCGAGGTCATCCTCATGGATGTGCGCCTGGGGCGCAAAGGTGACGAAGGCATCGTCACCGCCGCGGCCATCGCCGCAGGATCGAGCGCCAGCATCATCTTCGTCACCGCCTATGGCGACCAGGCGACGATGGCGCGCATCGAGGCTGCGGTTCCCGGCGCCCAGGTCCTGGCGAAGCCCGTCAACGTGTCCGAACTGGCCAAGGCGATCGAGCACGCCTTCCGGCAGCCGTGATCGACGTCCTGGCCCTGCGCCGCAAAGGCGCTACCGCCTATGCTGCTGCCGTCGCGATCGTGCTGGTGGCGATCGGTGGCAGGCTGGCGTTCGCCGACGTGCTGCTAGGTTATCCCTTCCTGACCATCTTTCCGGCCATCGTCCTCAGCACGTTCATCGGCGGGTTCGGCCCGGGACTGCTGACGATGGTCGTCGGTGGCTTCGGGGCCTGGGCCATCTTCATGCCCGGGAACCCCGGCCAGGCGGGATCGGCGCCGACGGATGCCATCGCCCTGGCGTTCTATGTCGTGCTCGGCGGCTTCATGGTCTGGATCGTGGCGACGCTGCACGCCGTCGCCCAACGCGAGCACAAAGCCCGCGTCGGCCTCGCGGCGGCCCTGGAGGAAAAGGCCGCCCTGTTGCAGGAGCGCGAGCTGCTGCTGAGCGAGGTGCGCCACCGGGTCGGCAACAATCTGCAGCAGATCACCGGCCTCATCGGCCTGCATGCCCGGCGGATCACCGACCCGGTGGCCAAGGCGGCATTCCGGAATGCCCGCGCCCGGATCAACCTGTTCGCGGACGTGCATCGCAGCCTCTATCGCAACGGCGGCGAGGTGGTCGAGCTGGATGAGGTGCTCGCGTCGATGACACAGCGGCTGATCAGCGCGCAGCGCCCGGTGGGCGTGGCCTGCCGGACCGACGTCGATCCGACCATGGTCTGGCGACCGGACAAGGCCGTGCCCTTGATCATGGTGGCGCACGAGCTCGTCAGCAACGCGCTCGAGCATGGCTTCGGCGCCGACGGCACCGGCACGATCGTGCTCGCGCTCAAGCGTGCCGAGGCTGCCACGGTTCGCCTTTCGGTCACGGACGACGGTCGTGGGCTGCCAGCCGATGCGGACGGCGCGGCGGGCAACAGCCTCGGCCTCGGCATCATCCGTGCCTTTGCGCGCCAGCTCAACGGGACCTTCAGCCTGCGCCCCGGTTGGAACGGCCGTGGCACGATCGCGGAACTGGTGTTCGACGACGCGACACGGCCGGAGGACGCGCACGATTCGGTCCCTGCACGCGGCTTGGCTGCCTGAGCCGGTCCTGGCGCCAGCCGGTCGCCCGAGGCGGAACAATCGGCGCAGGTCGATGTTCTAGACGGGCGCGGCCAGGCATCGGCCGGCGCACCAACGTCCTTGGACGGGAGGGGGAAATGGTGGCGCGCAAGGGCACGACGAGCACGGCCGACGAAGAGCGGGCCGCCTTGGCGCGTGCACGGCGGCGGGCACCCGAGCAGGATCCGTCGATGGCGGTGTTCGGTCGCGACGTCGACAGCTACGACGAGCAGGGCGCCACGCAGCCGGAGGACAGCACGGCGCAAGATTGGCTGGTGGCGGATGCCGCTCGCCGTGATTTCGACGACGAGACCGTGGACGGTCTCACCGATCTCGAGGAAGAGGTGCGCCACGCCGCCGAGGATCTGCCGGCCGACGAGCCGTTCGAGGAGCGTGTGCGCCGCAAGGCCTACGAGCTGTGGCAGTCCGAGGGTGGGCCGCACGGCCGGGCCGAGGACCATTGGCGGATCGCGTCCGAGCTCGTGGCCGAGGAAATTGCCCGTAACAGGGCCGATCTGCCCTACAGTGGCGACCCGGACGAGCCAATCGAAGAGGCGACGCTGCAGGCCAATCTCGGGGAATTCCCGAACCTCGCCGATCAGGGCGGGGACGAGGCGGCCGAGGCCGGGGAGCAGCCATCACGGAAGGTTGACCGCGCGCGCCGGTGACCACACTATGACCGTCGCTGCCGCATGAACCCGCCGGCGTGACGGCAGCCGAGCGAAACCAACCCGTGTCCGAATGCCGTCTCGCGCGTGCTGCGTCATGTTCGCCGCCGGTCCGGTGGTTTTGACCGCTCCGGGGGCGTAAAGAAGCGATGACCTTATTCTCCGTACGCCATATCACGCTCTACCGGTATGCACAGCCGGTTCGCTTCGGTGAGCACCGGCTGATGTACCGGCCGCGGGACAGCTACGACCAGCGTCTGCTGAGTTCACGGCTCGAGGTCAGTCCGACGCCGAGCCAAGTGCGCTGGCTGCACGATGTGTTCGGCAACTGCGTCACTCGGCTCACCTTCGACCGGCCGGCGGCCGAGCTTCGCTTCGAGACGCGGATCCGGCTCGACCACACGCCGCTCGCAGCACCCGACTTCCAGATCGACGACGAGGCGCTGCACTACCCTTTCGCCTATGATCCCGACGAGGCGGCCGATCTCGCCGGCACGATCCGCCGCCATTATCCCGACGATGCGGACGAGGTCGGCCGCTGGGCGCGCCAGTTCGTCAGCGCGCGCGGGCGGACCGACACCGGCACGCTGCTGATGACGCTGTGCTACGCGATCCACGAGAGCTTCGTCTACCGGCGCCGGACCGAGCCTGGAACGCAGCCGCCGGTCCTCACCCTGCGGCTGCGGCGCGGCACCTGCCGCGACTTCGCGCTCCTGATGATGGAGGCCGTTCGCTCGCTGGGCTTCGCCGCGCGCTTCGTCAGCGGCTACATCTATGTCGCCAGCCGCGACGGCTCGAGCAATCTGGGCGGGGGCGCGACCCACGCCTGGTGTCAGGTCTACCTGCCCGGGGCCGGCTGGGTCGAGTTCGACCCGACCAATGGCATCGTCGGCAACCGCGACCTGATCCGGGTGGCGGTCGCGCGCGATCCCAGCCAAGCCATGCCTTTGACCGGCAGCTACCATGGTCTCGCTTCCGATCATCTCGACATCAACGTCCAGGTGAACGTGACCACGACCGGCGGCGAAGACGAAGGCTCGCCCCGCGATCAGATCGTGGAACCGTCCTCGGTTGCCGCCGTTCTGAGGTAAGTCCCAGGACTACGACCCGAAAATCGTCAAGAGACGGGAAGACCGTGAAAATACGTGCCGGATTCACTCTAGGCTACGAGTGCGCGCAGCCTACGCCGATGCTGCTGGCGCTCAATATCCACCCATCGCGCCGCGTCGATCTATTGACGGATCAGGTGCTGAATTTCGATCGGCCCATGCAGGCCTGGGAATATGTCGACGGGTTCGGCAATGCCTGTACCCGGATCGTCGCCCCACCCGGGCTGACGACGATCTCGACCGAGTTCGAAATCTACGACAGTGGCCTGCCCGACGTCGTCGACTACAATGCCGTGCAGCACGACATCCAAAATCTGCCGGACGACGTGCTCGTTTTTCTGCTGGGCAGCCGCTACTGCGACACCGACCGGCTGAGCGATTTCGCCTGGTCCCAGTTCGCCAACACGCCGCTGGGCTGGGCGCGTGTGCAGGCCATCTGCGACTTCGTCCACAACCACATCGCCTTCAACTACCAGAACGCCGATTCCTTGCGCACGGCGCATGGCGGCTTCGTCGATCGGACCGGCGTCTGCCGCGACTTCGCCCATCTGGCCATCACGCTGTGCCGCTGCATGAACATCCCGGCCCGCTACTGCACCGGCTATCTCGGCGACATCAACGTGCCGCCGGTGCCGGACCCGATGGATTTCAGCGCCTGGTTCGAGGCCTATCTCAGCGGGCGCTGGTACACGTTCGATGCCCGCCACAACCGGCCGCGCGTCGGGCGCATCCTGATGGCCGTCGGCCGGGACGCGACCGACGTGGCGCTGTCGACGAGCTTCGGGTCGTCGCGGCTGGCGCGGTTCGAGGTCGTGACCGAGGAGATGCCGAACCAGCCGGCGCTCTTCGATCACGGCCCCATGGCCCTGACGGTGTGAGCGGAGGACGGGCAGCGGGCCGGCACCCTGCCCGCCCGGACTTCAGTGCCGCGTGACGACGACCTCCAGATACTCGCCGGGCAGGACCAGCGTCGCATCGCCGGAGCGGTCGAACTGCCCGAGCAGGTGCCGCAGGTCCGCTTCCAGCTCCGCCTGCGCCGCGGGCGCCAGGGCCGCGAATGCCTTCAGCACGGGCCCATAGTAGGTCTTGAAGACCTCCAGCCAGTGCTCGGGCGAGCGATAGCGGAAGACGAACTGGCGGGGTGTCGCCTGCACCTCGCCATGCCCGGCGAACATCCGCTCCAGATGGTCCGGCGAGCCCCACAAAGCGGGCGAGCGCGCTCCGGCGGGTGGTGGCACGTGCCGGCCGATGGTCTTGAACAGCTGGCCGATGAAGCCGGCGGGTGTCCAGTTGGCGAGACCGATCTTGCCGCCCGGCCGGCAGACGCGGGCCAGCTCGGCCGCGGCGCGATCCTGGTCCGGCGTGAACATGACGCCGAACGTCGAGACCACGACGTCGTAGCTGCCATCGGCGAACGGCAACGCCTCGGCGTCCGCGACCTGGCAGGTGAGGTCGAGCCGGTCGGCGGCGGCGCGCTCGCGGGCGCGATCCAGAAGCGTCGGGACGTAGTCGGTGGCCGTGACGTCGCACCAGCGCCGGGCGGCGGCGAGCGCGACGTTGCCGTTGCCGGCGGCGACGTCCAGCACCTTCTGCCCGGCACGCAGGTCCAGCGCCTCGCACAGCTGCTCGCCGACGATCTGCAAGGTGGTGCCGACGACGGCATAGTCGCCGGATGACCAAGCGGCCTGCTGGCGGGTCTTGATCGCGGCGAGATCCGGGGCCGGCGGGTTTTGACGGCCGGGCGCCAGGGGGTTATCCATGCTCGATCTCCACTCGAATCCGTGACCGGGATCACGGTGGTCGCGATCCGTCGACGACAAGCTAGCCACCTGGCGTGGACGCGAGCGTGGTAGCGGGCGTGGAAATGGTGGTGGAATCGACTGGCCAGCCTGGCGCCGGGGATGCTGTCGGCCTCGAGCTGCGGCTGCTCGGGCCGATGCTGGTCCGCCGCGACGGTCGGCAGGTGCCTCTGCCGGCGTCGCGCAAGGTGCGCGGTCTCCTCGCCTACCTCGCTCTGGCCCCCGGGCCGGTGCCGCGCGCGCATCTGTGCGAGCTGCTCTGGGAGGTTCCCAACGATCCGCGTGGCGAGCTGCGCTGGTGTCTCAGCAAGATCCGGCGCCTCCTCGACACGCCGGAGCGGAGCCGGGTCCGCCGTCTCGGCGACTCGGTCGGCCTGGATCTCGCGGGCGGCACCGTCGACGCGATCGGCGCCGCCCGCGCCGCGGACGATCTCGCCACGCTGCCGATCGACGCGCTGCGGACGCTGGTGGCGTCGTTGGCCGGCGACTTCCTGGCTGGGCTGGAGATCGACCGCAGCCCGGCCTTCACGGCCTGGCTGACGGCGCAGCGGCGACGCTTTCGCGACGGTCACATCGCCGCCCTGCAGCGCTTGGCGGACCATGTCGACGGTGACGAGGCGCTGATCCATTTGGAGGCGTGGCGGGGTGTGGCGCCGTTCGACCGGCGCGTCCACGAGCGTCTGCTCGTGGCGCTGGCCCGAAGCGGCCGCATCGGCGAGGGCGAGACGCATCTGGCCGCGACCATCCGCCTGTTCGCCGCCGAAGGGCTCGACGCCACCGGCCTACGGGCGGCGTGGCGCGCGGCGAAGGCGCAGCACGGCGCGCCGCTGCCGGCTTTGACGGTGGCCCAACCCCCGGCCGCACCGGCGGCGGGCGCCACCGGCGCCGTGTGCCGGCGCGCCTCGATCGCGGTGATGCCGCTGGCGGATCCTGCTGCCGGCGACGACCGGCGCGGCGGTGCCGCCGACGCGCTGGCGCACGACCTGATCACCCGGCTCGCCAAGCTGCGCAGCCTTTTGGTCATCGCCCAGGGCTCGGTGTTCGCCCTGCACGAGCGTCAGCTCGGCGGGATCGACGCCGGCCGGATGCTGGCGGTCGACTACGTCGTCGCCGGCGCCGTGCGACGGCACCCCGGCCGCCTGACGGTCGCGGTCGAGCTGATCGAGATGCGGACGCGCCAGGTGGTCTGGGCCGAGACGTTCGACCAGCGGCTGGACGATCTGTTCCTGGTCCTCGAGCTGATCGGCGATCGGATCGTGGCCGCGGTCGCCAGCGAGATCGAGACGATCGAGCGCAACCGTGCGGTGCTGCGGCCGCCGAGCTCGCTCGATGCCTGGGGCGCGCATCATCGCGGCCTGTGGCATGCCTATCGCTTCAACCGGACCGACAATGCGCAGGCACGGCACTTCTTCGAGCGCGCGGTGCGGCTCGATCCGACCTTCGCCCGCGCCCACGCCGGCCTGTCCTTCACCCACTTCCAGGACGCCTTCCAGGGCTGGGCGGCGCGCCAGCCCGCGATTGACCGCGCCTTCGCCGCCGCCGGCGAGAGTCTCCTCGCCGACGATCGCGATCCGGCGGCGCACATGGCGATGGGGCGGGCGCTCTGGCTGCGCGGCCGGCACGATGTGGCCGTGCACGAGCTCGGCCAGGCGGTCGAGCTGAGCCCGAACTTCGCGCTTGGGCATTACACGCTGGGTTTCATGCAGTCGCAGGCGGGTGACGCCGAGGCGGCCATCGCCGCCGCCGACCGCTCGCGCACGCTGAGCCCGTTCGATCCGTTGCTGTTCGGCATGTTCGGGGCCAAGGCGATGGCCCTGGCCCGGCTGGGCCGGTTCGCCGAGGCCGCCGAATGGGGGGTGCGGGCGGCGGCGCGGCCGAACGCGCATGCGCATATCCTGGCCATCGCCGCCTACACCCTGGCTCTGGCCGGGCGGCTCGACGATGCCCGCCGCCATCTCGCGGCGATCCGCGCCACGCTGCCGGCCTACGACATCGACGACTTCCTGACCGCGATGCGCTTCGACGCGAACGCCGCGCGCCTGTTCCGTACGGGCGCGCGGCGTCTCGGTTCGAGTTGACCCGCGGGGCGGGTCGGGCCGGTCAGGCGGTCGCCTGCGCCAGGCTCTGCGCCCGCATCCGGTCGTAGTCCGGCTTGCTCACCGGCACCGCATCGGGCCGGCCGAGATCGTTCATGTGGATGCGGTAGGTCTCACGGGCGCTCCAGGCGGCCACGGCGGCGACCGCCGTGATGGCCAGGGTCAGCGCGCCGATGGTCAGCGGGATGTTCGCGGCACCCGGAGGGGCGACGGTGGCGAACAGGGCCGGCAGAAGCGCCGTGATCGTCGTGCCGACATTCTGCGAGATCGCCATGGCGGACACCCGGTTCCGGGTCGGGAACAGCTCGGGGTAGAAGCTCGGGAAGACCGCGTTGTAGCCCTGGTAGACGACGCCCCACATCAGCAGCGAGGACAGGATGGCCAGCGGCACGCTGCCGATGCTGATCGCGTAGAGGTAGACGAAGGACAGCAGGCCCGAGCCGAGGGCACCCACGATCAGCGGCACGCGGCGGCCGATCTTGTCGGACAGGTTGCCGACATAGGGGATCACCAGCACGGCCACGATGTTGCCGAGCACCGGGATCCACAGGTAGACGTCCTTGTGGAAGCCGATCCCGTAGGCCGCCTGGACCGCGTAGGCCGCGCCGAAGATGGTCGTGACCACCGGGATCACGTTCATCAGCGCCATGCAGACGACGCGCAGCATGTCCTTCCAGCTGCTCTGGAACGCCTCGACGATCGGCGACTTCGGCACCTCGCCGTGCGCGCCTTCCTCGGCGAAGGCCGGCGTCTCGTCGACCTCGCGACGGATGATGTAGCCGGCGACGATGACGAGGAAGCTGAGCAGGAACGGAATGCGCCAGCCCCAGGAGTTGAACGCGTCCTCCGGCATGTAGTGCGCCAGCGGCAGGAACACCGCCGCGGCCAGGATCTGCCCGGCCTGCACGCCCTGCAGCGTGAAGCTGGCGAAGAAGCCACGCCTACCGAACGGCGCGTGCTCGAGGATCATCGAGCTGGCGCCCGAGATCTCGCCGGCCACCGCGAAGCCCTGGATCAGGCGCAAGATGACCAGCAGCACCGGGGCCAGCACGCCCACCTGCTGGTAGGTCGGCAGGATCCCCACGGCCATGGTCGAGAAGCCCATGAGGAACATGCACAGGATCAGGACCTGCTTGCGGCCGTGCGTGTCGCCCCAGTGCCCGAGCACGAACGCGCCGATCGGGCGTGCGACGTAACCGACGCCGTAGGTCGCGAGCGAAGCCACGATGGCGACCGTCGGGTTGTCCGACGGGAAGAAGATCTGCGGGAAGATCAGCGACGCCGCGGTCGCATAGATGAAGAAATCGTAATACTCGAGCGCCGAGCCGATCCAGCCACTCGCAGCCGCTTTCTTCGACTGGTGTTTGCCGGACGGCTCGTGTTCCATAAGGTCAGCCATCGAAGCCTCCTGCTGTCTTGGGACCTTGTGCCATCGTTTGCTGGGAGGAGATTAGTCGGCCCGGCTGCGAAGCGGAAATGAGTGTTTAGCGAAAGCGCATAACTGGGCAGTTATGTTTGCATGGGCCGCTGTGCTGCTGCGATATCGGCAGACATCGCGAGAATTGCGTCATTATGGTTGCCCGCGGATCGCGCCTCTCGCGCCTCTTATAGCGGCTCATGCCGCTGGGCCAACATGCTGGACAAGTATCAGTGCTACGCTGCTATCATGCGTTGCAACCATGGTTTGGGAGGTGCGTATGCAGGTTTCGCGTATTTTGATAGTTTTCATCTTGATTATCAACCAATCATATGCATATGCGGAGGAGATGAATATTGAGCAGAAAATAAAGTTGCTTGCTGATACGACAATGCAGCTCTGTGGCTTGGGTATGCAGATTACCTATTCGGGCAATGGAAATGCTTCAGCAGTAATTGGAATAAGAATACCTGGAATTAACGCGGAAGCTCATGGTACTAAAAGTGAAATACCGACTCTGTTAAAGGACCTCGTTCCTGAATCGTCGCAAGCATCTGAAACGCGAGAATGTGTTAAGCCATTTCTCGAAAGAATATTCTCTCTAATTGAAAAGGACTCTTCACAAGGTGCTTATCAGACGATTTATATTTCTCCGGATATTCAAAAAGGTCAAGGTCCTGATACTCCTATCTATTTGGGAATCATAGACGCGGCAGGTCTATTCATACAGTATGGCATCAAAAGCAAAATAGGCTATCAATACTATACGTTTGATTTGGAGCATGGCGGTGAACTAGAAATAACAATCGATAGAATAAATACAGCAATGCAGCTAGAAGTATTTGATGATGCAACAGGTGATTCTTATGGGGATGTTGGCGGCAATCAACGTAATCCAGTTCACTTCTTGCAGCCGCTACTCAAAGGGAGATATCGCATCGAAATAAGAGTTGCAGGTGGTCGTGCAACATTCTATGAATTAAAAATAGCCTTAAAGTAACGCCTTATTTACGAGTGTCGAGATCAGAAAAACGCTGCCAGACAATGCGTATGTGCTGGCAGTAAGTAACTGGCTATAGTGCAGAATCCTTACTGTATTCTTTCCTTTGCTCCCTCCAGCGTCGCCCAGCCTACCGGCCGCCCCGTCGGCGGCAGGGCGTCCGCCTCGCGCTTGCGGCGCAGGAGGTTCGCCTTGGCCAGCATGTGCGCGGTGATCGGCGCGGTCAGGAACAGGAACAGCGTGACCAGCAGCTCGTGGAACGACAACGTCCCGAGCACGGCCCAGCCGTGCAGCATCGAGGCCAGCAGCAGGCAGCCGACGCCCAGCGTCGCCGACTTGGTGGGCGCGTGCAGGCGCTGGATCAGGCTCGGCAGCTTGGCGAGGCCGAACGAGCCGACGACGAGGAAGAAGCTGCCGACGAGGATCAGCAGCGCGACGGCGAGCTGGAGCAGGAGGTCGAGCATCGGGCCTACTCGATCACGTTGCCGCGCAGGATGTACTTGCACAAGGCGACGGTCGAGACGAAGCCCAGCATCGCGATCAGGAGCGCTGCCTCGAAGTAGAGCTGCGAGCCGAGGCCGACGCCGATGAGCACGATCAGCGCCACGGCGTTGACCGAGAGGGTGTCGAACGCCAGCACCCGGTCGACGATGTCGGGGCCCACGGCCATCCGGTAGAGGTTGAGCAGCATCGCCATGCCGACGGCCAGGCCGCCGATCGTCACCGCCAGTCCGATCATCGGAAGATCTCCAAAAGCCTCGCCTCGTAGCGCGACTTGATCTCGGCGACGAGGGCCTCGGGGTCGGGCACGTCGAGGCCGTGGACCAGCAGGGCGCGGCCGTCGGCCGCGAGCTCGGCGCTGAGCGTGCCCGGGGTCATCGTGATCGTGCCGGCGAGCACGGTGATGGCCTCGGGCGACGTCAGCTCGAGCGGGATCGTCACGTAGCGCGAACGCAGCCGGTCGCTCGGGACCATGAGGATCAGCCGTGCCACCTGCAGGTTGGCCACGACGATGTCGTAGAGGACGACGAGCGTGTACTCGACGATCTTGAGCGGCCGGCCGACCCGTGGCCGGTCGGGCCAGAACGGGCCGGTGGCGACGGGGACGACGAGGCCGAGCACGAGGCCCAGCGCGATCGACCCGGCGCTGACCTCGTTGGCCAGGGCGACCCAGACCAGGAGCAGGGTCACGGAGAGGAGCGGGTGGGGCACGAGCGCACGCATCGGCTGCTCCCTACCGGGCCGCGAGCTGCGAGCCGCTGCCGAGCACGGCCTCGATGTAGAGGGCGGGCTTGAACAGCTGGCGGGCGGTGGCGTCCATGGCGGTCATGGCCGGGCCGGCGAACAAGGCCAGCAGGACCGGCGCCGCCACCAGGGCCGCGGTCGCGGTCATGGCGGCCGCGTCGTGCAGCGGGCGCTGCGGCTCGGGCGCGCCGGGCTCGGCCTCGCACTTCCAGAACAGCGTCGTGCCCGCACGGGCGAAGCCGACGATGGCGAGCAGGCTGCCGACCAGCACCGCCGCCCACAGCCAGGGCCAGGCCGGCGTGGCCAGCAGCTCCTGCAGGATCAGCAGCTTGCCGACGAAGCCCGACAGCGGCGGCAGGCCGACGGTGGCGATGGCCGCGAGGAAGAACAGGCCGGCGAGCAGATCGAGATCGGCGAAACGCGGGGCCGCCACCAGCCGGTCGCCGGCGCCGCCGCGGCGGCGGGCGACGAGATCGCCGAGCAGGAACAGCGCCGCGCCGGCGAGCGTGCTGTGCGCCATGTAGTAGAGCGCGGCGGCCGTCCCGGCCTCGGTGAACAGGCCGACGGCGACGAGCAGGGTGCCGACCGAGCCCAGGAGGGCATAGGTGGCGAGGGACGTGATCGTGCGGCTGGCGAGCACGCCGAGCATGCCCAAGAGCAGCGTGAGCGTCGCCGCGGGCAGGACGTAGGGCAGGGCGATCCAGGCGGCGGCCCCGGCCGTGCCGCCGAAGATCAGCAGGTAGACGCGCAAGATCGCGTAGACGCCGACCTTGGTCATGATCGCGAACAGCGCGGCCACCGGCGGCGAGGCGGCGCTGTAGGTGCCCGGCAGCCACAGATGCAGCGGGACCAGCGCCCCCTTGATCGCGAACACGACCAGCAGGAGGGCCGCCCCGATGCGCAGCAGCGCCAGATCGCCCTCGGGCACCAGCGCCACCTTCAGCGCCAGATCGGCCATGTTCAGCGTGCCGGTGACCGCGTAGAGCAGGCCCACGGCGATCAGGAACAGGGTCGAGCCGGCAAGGTTGATCGCGACGTACTTCAGGCCCTCGGTGATCCGCCGCGGGCCCGCCCCGTGCAGCATCAGGCCGTAGGAGGCGATCAGCAGCACCTCGAAAAAGACGAACAGGTTGAACACGTCGCCGGTCAGGAAGGCGCCGTCGACCCCCATGAGCTGGAACTGGAACAGCGCATGGAAGTGGCGGCCGCGCCGGTCCCAGCCGTTCGCGGCGTAGATCGCGACCACGACGGCGAGGATCGCGGTCAAGAGCAGCATCAGCGCCGACAGCCGGTCGAGGACGAGGATGATCCCGAACGGCGCCGGCCAGTTGCCCAGCGCATAGGGCCGCGGCACGCCGTCGGCGGCGAGCCCGTAGAGGCCGACCGCGATCGCCAGCAGCGCGGTCGCCGCCGCGATCGAGAAGATGCGCTGCAGCACGATGTCGTGGCGGACGGCGGTGACGAGGAACGCCGCCATCACCGCCGGCAGGATCACCGGCGCGATCAGCCAGTGGTTCATCGTTTCGCCTCCGGCCCGCCGAGCCCGTCGACATGGTCGCGGCCGGTCTCGAGATAGCCGCGCAGGGCCAGGATCACGAGCAGCGCCGTCATCCCGAACGAGATCACGATCGCGGTCAGGACCAGGGCCTGCGGCAGAGGATCGGTGTAGCCCGGGGCCGTCTTGCTGACGATCGGCGGCAGGCCGACCACGAGGCGCCCCATGGCGAACAGGAACAGGTTGACCGCGTAGGAGAGGAAGGTCAGCCCGAGCACGACGGGAAAGGTCTGCGCACGCAGCGCGAGATAGACCCCGACCGCGGTCAGGACGCCCACGCCGCTGGCCAGCAGGACCTCCATCTCACGCCTCCTCGATCGCGGGCGGGGGCAGGGCGATGTCCATGGCCGTCTCCGGACCCGGCGCCGGCTCCGCCTTGCGGCCGACGCGCGACAGGTTGGCCAGGGTCAGCATCACGACGCCGACGACGGTGAGGAACACGCCGAGATCGAACGCCATCGCCGTCGCCAGCTCGACCTCGCCCACCAACGGAATGTGGAAATAGCCGTAGTTGCTGGTGAGGAACGGCACGTCGCCGAACCAGGCGGCGATGCCGGTGAGGCCGGCCACCAGCACGCCCCAGCCGATCAGCGCGTGGTAGTCGAAGCGCAGCTGCCGCTCGGCCCAGGCGAAGCCGCTGGCCATGTACTGCATGATCAGGGCGATGCCGACCACCAGCCCGGCGATGAAGCCGCCGCCCGGCATGTTGTGGCCGCGCAGCATGATGAACAGCCCGACCGTCAGGGCCAGGGGCAGGAGCACGCGCGTCGCCACCACCAGCATCAGCGGGTGGCGGTCGCCGGCCTCGCGCCGGTGCGGCAGGGCTTCCAGCCGCCGGCCGGAGGTCCCGCCCAGCGCGCTGTCGAGCAGCGCGAAGATCGCCAGCGCGGCGATGCCGAGGACGATGATCTCGCCGAACGTGTCGTAGCCGCGGAAGTCGACCAGGATGACGTTGACGACGTTGGTGCCGCCACCCCCGGGCTTCGCCTGGGTGACGTGGTATTCGGCGATGGTCTGGGCGAGGTCGCGCGTCAGCACCGCGTAGAGGACGGCGGCGACGCCGACACCGCTGGCCGCGGCGAGGCCGAGGTCGCGCCAGTGGCGCAGGCGCGACGGCTCCGGCGGCGACTTCTGCGGCAGGTAGTTCAGCGCCAGGAGCATCAAGATCGTCGTCACCACCTCGACCGAGAGCTGCGTCAGCGCCAGATCGGGAGCGGAGAAGAAGACGAAGGTCAGCGAGACCGCGAGGCCGACGATCCCGGTCAGCACCAGCGCCAGCAGCCGGTGGCGATGCCAGTGCAAGACCGCCACGCTGGCCGCCAGCACGAGCAGCCACAAGACGACGGCCGGCACGTTGACGGCCAGGAGCGGCCGGTCGCCGGCGGCATGGCTGCCGCCGAGATAGGCGGTGCCGCCGACCAGCAGCATGACCAGGATCGCGAGGAACAGGCCGCGGCGGAGCGAGCCGTCGTGCACGGCGTCGGTGACGCCGCGCGCCCCGCGCACCAGCGCGGCGACGGCGTGCTCGAACATGTCCTTGGCCTCGGGCCGCGGCAGGCGCAGCCGCCACGCGCGCACCGGCTGCTGGGCGGCCAGCAGCAGGATGCCGCCGGCCAGCGCCACCGCGGTCATGAACAGGGCCGGGGTCAGGCCGTGCCACAAGGCCAGATGGTACTCGGGCAGCCGGCCGCCGGTCACGGCACCGGCGGCGAGATCGACGACCGGCACGACCAGGGCAGGGGCCACGCCGATCACCACCACCGGCACCACCAGCACCACGACCGGCAGCCACATGCCGGGCGGCGGATCGTGCGGATGGCGGGGATAGTCCCGGCGCACGCGGCCGAGGAACACGTCGACGACGAAGCGGAAGGCGTAGCCGACCGAGAACAGCGCGCCCAGCGTGGCCAGCGCCGGCACCAGCCAGGACTGGCCCAGATACTGGGTGTTGGCCGCGGCCTCGAGCATCATCTCCTTGGACAGGAAGCCGTTGAGCAGCGGCAGGCCCGCCATCGAGGCGGCGGCGATCATCGCCAGGGTCCCGGTGATCGGCATCAGCCAGAGCAGGCCGCCGAGCCGTCGCGCGTCGCGCGTGCCGGCTTCGTGGTCGACGATGCCGGCGCAGAGGAACAAGGAGGCCTTGAAGGTGGCGTGGTTGAGGATGTGGAACACGGCGGCGACCGCGGCGATCGGCGTGCCCATGCCGAACAGCATCGTGATCAGCCCGAGATGGCTCACGGTCGAGAACGCGAGCAGCGCCTTGAGATCGTCCTTGAACAGCGCGATCCAGGCGGCGATCACCATCGTCGCCAGCCCGGCGCCGGTCACGATCAGGAACCAGGGCTCGGTCCCGGACAGAACCGGCCACAGCCGGCCGAGCAGGAAGATGCCGGCCTTCACCATCGTCGCCGAGTGCAGGTAGGCCGAGACCGGGGTCGGCGCGGCCATCGCGTGCGGCAGCCAGAAATGGAACGGGAACTGGGCCGACTTGGTGAACGCGGCGCCGAGCACGAGCAGGAGGATCGGCAGGTAGAGCGCCGAGGCCTGGATCTCCTGGCCGCGGGTCAGGATCACGCTGAGCTCGTAGGAGCCCGCGGCGTGGCCGAGCAGCAGCATGCCGCCGATCAGGGCGAGGCCGCCGCTGCCGGTGACGATCAGCGCCATGCGCGCGCCCTGCCGGCCCTCGGGCAGATGGCGCCAGTAGCCGATCAGCAGGAACGAGGTCAGGCTGGTCAGCTCCCAGAACACGATCAGGACCAGCACGTTGTCCGCGAGCACGATGCCGAGCATCGCGCCCTGGAACAGCAGGAGATAGCTGTAGAACCGGCCCATCGGGTCGTCGCGGTCGAGGTACCAGCGCGCGTAGGTGATGATCAGCAGGCCGATGGCCAGGATCAGGAACGCGAAGAACAGGCCGTAGCCGTCGATGAACAGGTCGAGGCCGAGGCCGAGCCGCGGTACCCAGGCCATGTGCTCCACGACCGGCTCGCCGCGGAACACCGCGGGAGCGTGGATCAGCAGCAGGGCCAGCGAGGCTGCGGTGACCGCCGCCGTGACCAGCGCGCAGGCATTGCGCCCGGCGCGGATCATCAGTGGCGGCAGCATGGCGCCGAGAAACGGCAGGAGAACGATCAGGGCGAGGCGCATCCTTGTCCCGCTGCTGTTGTGCCGCTCGCATCAGGCCGGTACCACGGCCCGCCCCGTGTCCCGAGTTTGATAGGCCGCCTGACCAGAACGTCAAATGCTAAGCGTCGGCCGATCAGTAACCCAGGGCGAGGCCGTCCTTGCGCGGATCGGAGCCGCCGATCAGCACGCCCCGCCGGCGGTCGATCACGATCGCCTGCCCCCCGCCCAGGGGCGAGGCCGTGTCGACCACGCGGTGGCCCCGCTGCAGCAGGCCCAGACGCGCCGTCCGGCCGATGCCGGCCTCGGCCTGGAGGTCGGACGGATAGGCCATGATCCGTGGCGCATCGAGCGCCGCCTGCGGGTCGAGGCCGTCGTCGATCAGGCGGGTGAGGAGATGCGCCTGGCCGACCGGCTGGTAATCGCCGCCCATCACGCCGAAGCTGCACCACGCCGCGCCGTCGCGGAACGCCAGGCCGGGGATGATCGTGTGCATCGGGCGCTTGCCCGGTGCCACGACGTTCGGATGCGCCGGATCGAGCCGGAACGACCGGCCGCGGCTGTGGAACAGCACGCCGGTCTCGGGGCAGACCAGGCCCGAGCCGAAGCCGTCGTAGATCGAGTTGATCAGCGACACCGCGTTCAGGTCGCGGTCGACCACGGTCAGATAGATCGTGTCGGGATGCGGCTCGAGCAGCGGCGGCGGCAACGCCGTGGTCCTGCGGTCGGGATCGATCGTCTCCGCCAGACGCTTGGCGTAGGCCTTGTCGAGCAGCCGCGTCGTCGGGACCTCCGCCTGCGCGGGATCGGCCAGCGTCGCGTCGCGGTCGCGAAAGGCCAGGCGGGTCGCCTCGGCCAGGACGTGCAGCCGAGCGGCCGTGTCCTGGCCGAGGCGACGCAGATCGAACCGCTCGAGGATGTTGAGCAGCAGCAGAGCGACGATGCCCTGCCCGTTCGGCGGGCACTCGTAGACGACGGTATCGCGGTAGAGCGTGTGGATCGGCGTCACGAACTCGGCGGCCGCCGCCGCGAAATCGGCCTCGTCGTGCACGCCGCCGAAGCTCTTGAGCGCGGCCACCATGTGCCGCGCCAGCTCGCCCTCGTAGAAGACGCGGGCGCCGCCCTCGGCCACGCGGCGCAGCGTCCGTCCCAAGGCCGGAAAGCGGAGCAGGCGGCCTTCTTCCGGCACGCGGTCGCCGGGCAGGTAGAAGTTCCTGCCGGCGTCGCTCCGCTCGAGCACCGGCCGGGCACGCGCCCAGTCGAAGGCCACGCGCGGGGTCACCACGAAGCCATCCTCGGCGTACCGGATCGCAGGCAGCAGCAGCTCGTCCAGCCCCTTCGTCCCGTGCGCCTCCAGCAGGGCCGCCCAGGCCGCCAAAGCACCGGGGACGGTCACCGCGTGCGGGCTGTCGCCGCCGATCGTCGTCAGGCCCGCACGGGCCAGATGTTCGACCGACAGCGCGGCCGGTGCCCGGCCCGAGCCGTTGAGCGCCACGACCCCACCGGAGGCCGGCGCGAACAGGACGAAGCAGTCGCCGCCGATTCCGGTCATCGCCGGCTCGACCACGGCCTGCACGGCTGCGGCCGCGACGGCGGCATCGACGGCGTTGCCGCCCGACCTGAGCACGTCGACGGCGGCGAGGGTCGCCAGCGGATGGGAGGTCGCCGCCATACCCTGCTGGCCGTAGGCGGTCGACCGCCCGGGAAGCTCGAAATCACGCATGGGGCACTCCTGCGGGTATGCGCCGTCTGCGGGCGACCTTAGCCGAACAATCCCGGGGCAGGCGAGTGCGAGCCCGGTGCGCGCCGGCGAGCCGTCGGGCTCGAAATGCAGCAGAGACCACAGTTACAACTAAAGATTATGATGGTTCTCGTGAAAGGATGATTGGTATTGGTTGACGGTCGTCGCGGCGACGGCCAATATTGCGGCAACCAGAACATCGGCGGTCTTCGTCTGGAGGCGATACACGGCTCGGCGTCTGCATGCCATCTGTTTGGCATCAGATATCTGTTCGGCTTGATTGCAAGCTATCCGATAATGACGACGGCAGTCCATTTGCGGCGAGACGCGGGACGAGCCTCCGTCGCTGCTCCGGACGATGCGGTCCCAGCAAATCATTCAAGTAATGGGAGCCAAGTCGTGCATACAACGCCTTCAACTGCAACCTCGCCGTCTGCGGGCAATTGGCGGCGGAAAACGCTGATTGCTGCCCTGTGCATGGCGGCCTCGGCGTTCGCGGTGCCGCTGTCGTCGACCGCAGCCCTGGCCGACCAGGGCCTGGAGGCACAGGCCGCCGGGCCGTCGGCACCCGTGCCCGAGATGGGCAGCGAATTGGAGAACAGCGTCGGCAGCGAGGCGGCGACCGGTGTCACGCCGCAGGCGGTCGTCAAGAGCGGCTGCATCCTGCCGTTCTACAAGGTCAGCTACGGGATATCCCTGACCGGCAAGGGCGTGTTCCGCTTCGTCACGGTACCGAAGACCAAGGGCTTCAACGTCGTGATGACGCTCAACTTCCCGGGCCTGTTCAGGAAGGTCAACAACAAGGGACTAGGTGGTACCGAGGCGATCAACGTGAGCAAGAACTTCTCGGCCCGGGTCAACGGCAAGGTCGCGATCTCGGGCGTGGGCAGCTCCTACGGCTGCTTCGTGTTCCAGGTCACGCCGTAGCGCTGGCATTCCGGGCGCTGGTCCGAACCGCCGCTCGCCGCGGCGACGAGCTGCGGCCGGTCACTCCCGATGGTAGGGGTGGCCGGCCAGGATCGTCGTCGCCCGGTAGAGCTGTTCGGCCAGCATGACCCGTACCAACCGGTGCGGCCAGGTCAGGCGGCCGAACGCGATCTGGGCATCGGCGGCGGCGCGGATGCCCGGTGCGAGGCCATCCGGACCACCGACGAGGAACGCGGTGGTGCGCCGGCCATCGTCGCGCCAGCGGCCGAGCAGGTGGGCGAAGTCGGCGCTGGAGCGGTCCTGGCCATGCTCGTCGAGGGCCACGACGGCGGCACCGGGCGGGATCGCCTCGCGCAACAGCCCGGCCTCGACCTCCTTGCGGCGTCCGGGAGCCACGCTGCTGCGCGGCTGGACCTCGACCAGGCGGATCGGCCAAGCGCAGCGACGGACGTAGTCGGCGAACAGGGTGTCGATCGGCGCGTCGCGGCTGCGGCCGACGGCGACGACCAGCAGCTCCACGACGGCTCAGCCGGAAGCGGCGGCCCGGCGCGTCGGCGCCACCGACCAGAGCTTCTCGATGTCGTAGAAGGCGCGGGTCTCGGCCCGGAACAGGTGCACCAGGATGTCCCCGGTGTCGATCAGGATCCAGGTGCTGGCCGGATCGTCGAGACCTTCGGCCTGGACGTAGGTGTGGCCGGCCGCCTTCAGCCGCTCGATCAGCTTTTCGGCCATCGAGGCGATGTGCCGCTGCGACGTGCCGGTCGCCACGACCATGAACTCGGCCAGCGTCGTCTTGCCGGCAAGGTCGATCACCGTCGGATCGAGCGCCTTGTCGTCGTCGAGCGAGGATAGAACGAGCTGCAGCAGCACGCTGGGCGGATTGGCCGGCTCTGGCGCGACGGCGGTCGATTCGAGGTCGCTAATAGTTCCATCTCCCCTGGACGGGCTCAGCCGCCGCAAGCACCGGAGCGCGCCCGGATCGCCGTCGCCGAGGCCGGGTGCGGTCGCAGTCGGACGAACACCCAGGCCGGCGTCGGACCGTTCGCCAGCTCCGAAACCCGCGGCTCCGGCAATCTCGCCGCGCGGAACCCGCCTGCCGCTGGCCCCGCCAGCGCTGCATAAGAATAGGGATGGCGCTCGAAGACCGCAACCGGGCAGGCGGCCATGATCTGCCGCCAGTGCCGCCAGCGGGGCAGCTGGGCGAGGTTGTCCGCGCCCATCAGCCAGACGAACCGGTAGCCGCGCCACGTGGTGAGCCGCCGCAGGGTATCGGCGGTGAAGCGGGTGCCGAGGCGCGTCTCGAGCGGCAGTGCCCGGATGCGCGGATGGGCCGCGACGGCGGTGGCGCATGCGACGCGCTCGGCCAGCGGGGCCATTCCGGCTGCGGCCTTGAGCGGATTCTGCGGCGAGACCAGCCACCAGACCTGATCGAGGCCCAGCCGCCGCAGCGCCTCCAGGCTGATGTAGCGATGGCCGGCGTGGGCCGGGTTGAACGAGCCGCCGAGCAGGCCCACGCGCAGCGGCCGCGACGGCGCCTCCGGCTCGGGCATCGCCACCTTCGCGGCCAGTCGGGCGACCGGGCGGCGCAACATCTTGGGCTCGCACAATGCGGTCATGCGCTCTCCGGGCCGGGGACCATGACGGCGCCTTCGGTTGCGCCGCCCGATGCGGTCGAGCATCGACTCGGCACAATCGCAACGCAAGTCCGGCCGCTCGACATTGCGGCGAAACGCGGCGGCAGGATGTTCGCGCATCGCCACCGCCGATGGCGGTCGAGGAAACGCCCAAAGGACACCCATCATGCTGAGCTCGATCTTCGCGCCCGTGACCACATCGCGCAGCGTCCGCAGCACGGCTCTCGCCGCGCTGGCCACCTTAGGCCTGGCGATGACGGCGCCCGCCGCCTGGGCGCCGGCCGCCGCGGCCGAGTCGCAGGTGCTGCAGGGCGAGGAGCTGAAGTCGGTGGTCAAGCTGCCGCCCAAGGAGCTCGGGCCGGAGCGCTTCGACGAGCTCGCCAACGGCACCAGCACCGAGGCCCAGGCCGGTGCGCAGCCGGCTGCGGTCGGCTTCAGCGGCTGCCTGCTGCCGTTCTTCAAGCTCAAGTACGCGATCACGCTCAACGGCAAGGGGAAGTTTCTTTTCGCCGTCGCCCCGACGCGCAAGTTCGACGTCGTGATGGCGCTCGACTTCCCGGGCTTCCATCGCCGCATCGACCGTTTCTATGCCGGCGGCACCGAGACCTACGTGGTCAACAAGACCTTCGCGGCCAAGGTCGCCGGCAAGGTCACGATCTCGGGCGCCGGCGGCTCCTACGGCTGCTTCGTCGGCAAGGTCACGCCCTGAGCCGCCGCTGCGCCCCGTCTCAGCCGGGGCGCACCTGGCCGCTGCCGCGGACCACGTACTTGTAGCTGGTGAGCTGCTCGACACCCACCGGCCCGCGCGCGTGCAGCCGGCCGGTGGCGATGCCGATCTCGGCACCCATCCCGAACTCGCCGCCGTCGGCGAACTGGGTGCTGGCATTGTGGATCACGATCGCGCTGTCCACCTCGCGCAGGAAGCGCTCGGCGGCCGCGGCATCGGCGGCGACGATGCAGTCGGTATGGTGCGAGCCGTAGCGGTTGACGTGGGCGATCGCCTCCTCCAGCCCCGCCACCACCTTCACCGCCAGGATCGCGTCGAGATACTCGGTGTACCAGTCCCGCTCGGTGGCGGGCGCCGCCCGCGGCTCCAGGCTCCGGACGGTCTCGTCGCCGCGGACGGCGCAGCCCGCCGCGATCAGCGCGTCCAGCACCGGCGGCAGCAGCCGCTCGGCCGCCTCGCGGTCGACGAGCAGGGTCTCGGTGGCGCCGCAGACGCCGGTCCGGCGCAGCTTCGCGTTGACGGCAAGCTCGATGGCCATCGCCGGATCGGCGGTGCGATGCAGGTAGGTGTGGCAGTTGCCCTCGAGGTGCGCCAGGACCGGGACCTTGCTCTCGGCCAGCACCCGTTCGATCAGCGAGCGGCCGCCGCGCGGCACGATGACGTCGACGTGCGCGCTCATCCGCAGCAGCATGCCGACGGCGGCCCGATCGGCGGTCGGCACGAGCTGGATCGCGGCTTCGGGCAGGCCGGCGGCGAGCAGGCCCTCGGTCAGGGCGGTCACGATCGCCTGCGAGGAATGGAAGCTTTCCGAGCCGCCGCGCAGTATGGCGGCATTGCCGGCCTTGAGGCACAAGGCGCCCGCGTCGGCGGTGACGTTGGGACGGCTCTCGTAGATGATGCCGACCACGCCCAGCGGCACCCGGACCCGGGCGATGTCCAGCCCGTTCGGCCGCTGCCAGCGGGCGAGCTCGGCGCCGATCGGGTCGTCGAGGCCGGCGATCGTCTCCAGGCCCACCGCCATGGCCTCGATCCGCTGCGGGTTGAGCTCCAGCCGGTCGAGCATGGCGCCGGTGAGGCCCTTGGCCCGGGCCGCGGCCATGTCGCGGGTGTTCGCGTCGAGTATGGCGCCGGCGCGCGCGCGCAGCGCTGCGGCAGCGGCGAGCAGGGCCCGATCCTTCGTCGCTCGCGGTGCCTGCGCCAGGACCTGCGCCGCCGCCCGGGCGGCCTCGCCCAGCGCCAGCATCTGACGCTCCAACGGATCCTTCACCAGTGCGGTCGCCATCGTCCATCGTCCCGAGCCACGGATCTGCGGCGGCCGGATGTAGCAAACGCGGGCGGGCTGGCCAAGCACGTTGCCGGGCACGCCTTGATACGACGGGCCGGCGGACTATCACCAGCATGATGTCGGCATGGACGCCGAGCGGATGGGAGAGGGGCATGCTGCGGAACACGCCGGAGCGCTGGGGAAGCCTGCAGATCGCACTGCACTGGATCATCGCCGCGCTCATCCTCGTGCAGGTGCCGGCGGGCTGGGCGATGAACGCGGTCGGTCCCGGACCCACCCAGGACTTCCTCTATGCGCTGCACAAGAACGTGGGCCTGATCGTGCTGATCCTGGCTTGCGGGCGTCTCGTCTGGCGGCTGCGGCATCCGGTGCCCTTGCTGCCCGCCGATCTGCCGGCTTGGCAGGCGACCGCCGCGCGCGCCACGCACGTGCTGCTCTACGTGCTGCTGTTCCTGATGCCGCTGACCGGCTTTCTCTACACCACGCTGAGCGGCTACCCGGTGCCGTTCTTGATGATGTGGGAGCTGTCCCAGTACGTTCCGGTCGACAAGCCCCTGGGCGAATGGTTCAAGCTCGCGCACCTGACCTTGCAATGGCTGCTCTACGCCACCGTGATCCTGCACGTGGCGGGGGCGCTGCAGCACGAGTTCGTGCGCAAGGACGGGGTGCTGCGACGGATGCTGCCGTCCCGGGCGGCCGTGCGCGTCTGACCGCGCCCCGGCGAGCGCCCGCCCGGTGAGCGCTGGCGAGAGCGCTCACGCAGGCGGGCGCCGGTCCGGTGCAGCGATGGCCGGCGGCCCGCTCACGGCAACCAGCCGCGCACGACGCGTTCGACGTCGCTGCGGGTCAGGCCGAGATCGTGCAGCATGCGATCGTCCTGCTCCATCAGGAAGCGGATGTCGCGCTGCAGGCGCAACTCGCGCGCAAGCGCGGCGCCGAGGCGGCCAAAGAGCCGGCACAGGCCGGATGCCGCGCGGCGCGAGCCGCCGGCGGCCAGGATCGAGGCGGACATGGGAGGTGGTTCCTTCACCTGGGCGAGGTCGGGAGCGGCCTCGCGCGTGAAGGAGGATGACGGATCAGGGTTTCGCTGCGATGTCGCGCCATGCCCGACGCATGTTTCAACTATGTATGCGGCTAGCGGTCGACGTGCCCCAGGTCGCGTTCCGGGTCCAGCCGATCGCGGACCCGCTGCTTGAGCGTCTTGGCGTCGGGAAAGCCGCCGTCGCGCTTGCGCTCCCAGAGCAGCTCGCCATCGCAGTCGATCTCGAACGCGCCGCCGGTGGCCGGGACGAGGGCGACCTCGCCGAGATCCTCGGCGAAGGTCGCCAGCAGCTCCTGCGCCATCCAGGCGGCCCGGAGCAGCCAGTTGCACTGCCGGCAGTAGCGGATGGCGATGCGCGGGCGATGCGGCTCGTTCATGGCCGGAACCTAGCGGCGACGATGCCCGGGCGGCAATATCCTCTCACCGTGTGGCCAGGGGCCACGGGTGGTGGACGCCCGCCCGTGGCCGATCCGCCGATGGTGTGCGCTAGCGCTTGAAGCCATAAAGCTTCGTGATGTTGTCGAGCCCGGCCTGGTAGACTTCCTGCACGGTCTTGACCACGTCGGTCTCGTTGCCGGTCTTGACGTTGAAATCGCTCGACCACTCGACCGTGCTGGTCCCGTCACCGTTGTCCTTGACCCGGATCTCCGAGAAATAGTCGCTGATCGGCAGCGGGCTCTCGACGATCGAGTAGCGGTAGAGCCGCTCGGTCGGGCTGATCTCCTCGAGCCGCTCGACCAGCTTGGCGCCGCCGATGAGCTGCAGCGTCCGGAGCGAGCCCTTGTTCTCACCTTGGGATTCCACCTTCTCCATCATCGGATGCCACTGGCCGATCGCGGCGAAGGAGCCCACCGCCTGCCAGAGCTGATCGGCATTCATCGCGACCGGCGTGGACATGGTGACCTTGGGCATCGCTGAACCTCCCTGGATGGCCAACTTTGGCCGGTATTCTGCCACTACACCGCTACGGCGCCGCGTCCTTTCTGGCAAGCGGCCTGTTGATGCAGGCCATCGAGACCGTTCACCTGCTACGGCAACTGCTCTAGGATCGCCATCCGATCAGCTGCACGAACGAGCCCGTCATGCCCGAGCCCATCCTGGCCCTTGCCGCCGACCACGCCGGCTACGAGCTGAAGAATGCCCTCAAGGCGGCGTTGGCGACGCGGGGGGTGGAGGTCGTGGATCTCGGCACCCATGACGGCGCCTCGGTCGACTACCCGGACATGGCGGCAGCGCTCGCGGCCACGCTCGGCGAGGGCCGGGCCGGCAGTGGAGTGCTGATCTGCGGCACCGGGATCGGTATCAGCATCGCGGCGAACCGGCATCGCCACATCCGCGCGGCCTTGTGCCACGACGTCACCACCGCCCGGTTGGCGCGCCAGCACAACGATGCCAACGTGCTGGTCCTGGGCGCACGGATCATGGGCCCGGAGGTCGCCATCGACTGCCTCGCGGCCTTTCTCGACACCGGCTTCGAGGGTGGCCGCCATCAGCGGCGCGTGGACAAGCTGGGCTGAGCCGGCGGTGTCGTCCGTCGCGGCGGCTGCTATAGTTGCGCCTCCCGCCCAAGCCTGACGGTCGCCGGAGTCCTTGATGCGCTGCCCATTTTGCGGGTCGGAAGACACCCAGGTGAAGGATTCGCGGCCCGTCGACGACGCCTCGGCGATCCGGCGCCGGCGTCAGTGTCCCTTGTGCAGCGCGCGCTTCACCACCTTCGAGCGCGTCCAGCTGCGCGAGCTGCTGGTGGTCAAGAAGGATGGCCGGCGGGTGGCCTTCGACCGCGACAAGCTGGCCCGGTCGATCCGCATCGCGACGCGCAAGCGCGGGATCGGCGAGGAGCAGATCGAGCGGATCATCAGCGCGATCGTGCGGCGCATCGAGACCAGCGGCGAGACCGAGGTGCCGAGCACGCGGATCGGCGAGCTGGCGATGGAGAGCCTGGCCAGGCTCGACGAGGTGGCCTACGTCCGCTTCGCGTCGGTCTACCGGGATTTCGCGACGCTGCGCGATTTCGAGGAGTTCATTCGTCATCTGCCGGAAGACCATGAGGCCTAGCATCGCTGCCGTGACGGAACGGTTGTGAGCCAAGCGGCGGACCGGCGGTTCATGGCCATGGCGCTGGCCCTGGCGGCGCGCGGGCTCGGCAATGTCTGGCCCAACCCGGCCGTGGGCTGCGTGCTGGTCAAGGACGGTCGCGTGCTCGGCCGCGGCTGGACCCAGCCCGGCGGGCGGCCGCACGCGGAAAGCGAGGCCCTCCTGCGTGCGGGTGCTGCCGCGCGCGGCAGCACGGCCTACGTCACGCTCGAGCCCTGCAACCATCACGGGCGCACGCCGCCCTGCGTCGACGCGCTGCTCGCGGCGGGGGTCGCGCGCACGGTGATCGCCGCGGTCGATCCCGACCCGCGCGTCAACGGCGCCGGCATCGATCGGCTGCGCGCCGCCGGCATGATCGTCGAGGTCGGCTGTGCCGAGTCCGAGGCCCGTGGCCTGAATGCCGGCTTCTTCCTGCGCATGTGCCAAGAGCGGCCGCTGGTGGCGCTCAAGCTCGCGACCAGCGCCGACGGGCGGATCGCCACCGTCGCCGGCGACAGCCAGTGGATCACCGGCCCGGCCGCCCGCGCCGAAGGGCATCGCCTGCGCCTGCGCTACGATGCCATCCTGGTCGGCAGCGGCACGGCCTTGGCCGACGACCCGATGCTGACCTGCCGCCTGCCCGGCCTGGTGGACCGGTCGCCGGTCCGCGTCGTGCTCGATCGCCGGCTGCGGCTCGATCCGTGCAGCCGGCTCGCCACCTCGGCCCGCGATCTGCCGGTCTGGCTGTTCACGGCGGCCTCGGACGACCGGCGGGTGGCCGCCTTGGAGCGGGCCGGGGTGGTCGTGCTGCCGCTGCGCCCGTCCGATCCCGCGGGCGAGCTGCAGCAGGTCTTGGCGACGCTGGCCGGGCGGGGTATCACACGACTGCTGGTCGAGGGCGGGGCCACGCTGGCCACGGCGTTCCTGCGGCATGGTCGGGTCGACCGGCTCTATCAGTTCCAGGCTCCGTTGCTGATCGGTGCCGACGGCCTGCCGGCGATCCGGTCGCTGGCCGTCGAGCGCCTGGTCGACGCGCGGCAGTGGCGGCGGATCGAGACGCGTCAGCTTGGGCCGGATCGGTTGGACGTGCTGGAGCCGCTGCCCGGCGCTGAGTGAGGTCGCATGTTCACGGGCATCATCACCCACATCGGCACGGTGGCCGCCATCCGCGAGATCACGGGCGGCCGCGAGCTGGACGTCGCCAGCGATCTGCCGCTGCCCGAGCTCGATCTGGGCGCCTCGGTGGCGCATGCCGGCATCTGCCTCACCCTCGTCGCCAAGTCCGGGCGGATCCATACCGTGCAGGCCTCGGGCGAGACCCTGGCGCGGACCAGCCTGGGCGGCTGGGAGGTCGGGCGCCGGCTGAACCTGGAGCGATCCTTGCGCCTCGGCGACGAGCTGGGCGGCCATCTCGTGTTCGGCCACGTCGATGCGGTCGGTGAAATCGCCGAGCTGGCCGCGGACGGCGACTGCTGGCGGCTGGCGGTCAAGGTGCCGGCGGCGCTCGCCCCACTGCTCGCGGTCAAGGGCTCGATCGCGGTCGACGGCATCTCGTTGACCGTCAACGCGGTGGGCGAGGACCGGTTCGCGGTCACGATCATCCCGCACACCTGGATGCACACGACGCTTGCGGAGCGGCGCGTGGGCGATCCAGTCAATCTCGAGGTCGACATGCTGGCCCGCTATGTCGCGCGGCAGCTCGCCGTCGCGCGGCAGGCTTGAGCGGCGGCGGGGACGGCTTACCTCTGTGGCGTTCCTTTGCAGGCTGAGGAGAACATCGGATGGCCGGAGTCGGGGCCGAGCTCGAGATGCCCCGCTTGACGGGCGCGCGAATTCTCGTGGTCGAGGCACGTTTCTACGCGCACATCAACGACCTTCTGCTGAACGGCGCGCACGCGGTGCTGACGGCGGCCGGGGTCGAGGTGACCCGGCTCACCGTCCCGGGCGCGCTGGAGATTCCGCCCGCCATCGCGCTGGCGCATGCGACCGGGCGGTACGACGGCTTCGTGGCGATCGGCTGCGTCATCCGGGGTGAGACGTCGCATTACGACCTCGTCGCCGGCGAGAGCTGCCGCGGCATCATGGATCTCGGCGTGCGCGAACGCGTCGCCATCGGCAATGGCATCCTGACCGTCGAGAACGAGGTCCAGGCGCTGGAGCGCGCCGATCCGTCCCGGCAGGACAAGGGTGGCGGGGCGGCGCTCGCGGCTCTGACGCTGGTGCAGTGGCAGCGTCGGTTGGCCGGAACGACCCCATGAGCCGCCCTCCGCTGCGTCCGATCCTCAACCGCCGTCGAGCCGCGCGCTTCGCGGCCGTGCAGGCGCTCTATCAGGTCGATCTCTTGGGCGAGCGGCCGGACACGGTCTGTCGCGAGTTCATCGAGCATCGCCTCGGCGGGTTGTTCGAGACGATGGACAGTGATCAGCCGTCGCCCGACGTCGATCGGGAGTGGTTCCAGATCCTGGTCAAGGGAGCATGGGGCGCGCATGTCCGGCTCGATCCCGAGGTCGAGGATTGCCTGGCCGAGGGCTGGACGCTCGCTCGTTGCGGCTTCTTGCTCCGGGCCTGCCTGCGGGCGGGCGCGTTCGAGCTGGCCGAGCGGACCGATGTGCCGATCAAGGTCGTGATCAACGAGTATGTCGAGCTGGCGCACCTCTTCTTCGATGCCAGCGAGCCCGCCTTCGTCAACGCCGTGCTCGACCGCCTGGCGCCCCGGCTGCGGCCGGTGGAACGCGGCGTGTGACCATGCTCGGCGAGTTCGAGCTGATCGACCGGCTGTTGAAGCCGCTCGCCCGCGGCTATCCGGGAGCGCTCGCGCTGACGGACGACGCCGCCCTGGTCGACGTGCCGCCGGGAGCCCAGCTCGTCGTCGCCAAGGATGCGATCGTCGCCGACGTCCACTTCCTCGCCGACGACCCGGCCGAGCTGATCGCCGGCAAGCTGCTGCGGGTCAATCTGTCCGATCTCGCCGCCATGGGGGCCGAACCCCTCGGCTATCTCACCGTGCTCGCCCGCTCGCCCGACATCGACGACTACTGGCTACGCCGCTTCACGGCCGGGCTCGAGGCCGACCAGCAGCGATTCGGCTGTCACCTGCTCGGCGGCGACACGGTCTCCACGCCGGGCCCGCTGACGCTCACGCTCACCATTCTGGGTCTCGTCCCGCGTGGCCAGGCGCTTCTCCGCTCGGGCGCCCGTGTCGGTGACGAGGTCTGGGTCTCGGGCACGCTCGGCGATGCCGCCATGGGCCTCAGGGTCCTGCGCGGGCTGGCCGTCGACGAGGACGAGGCGCTGATGCTGATCGACCGCTACCGGACGCCACGGCCGCGTCTGGCGCTGGGCAAGGGGTTGCGAGGCGTCGCCAGCGCCGCGATCGACGTCTCCGACGGCCTCGTCGCCGATCTCGGCCACATCCTCGCGACCTCGGGTGTCGGGGCGCGGATCGACGTCTCGCTGCTGCCGCTGTCGCCCGTCGGCCGCGGCATACCAGGGGCCCACGAGGCGGCGCTGACCGGCGGCGACGACTACGAGCTGCTGTTCACCGCACCGGCCGGCCACCGCCCGGCGATCGAGGCGCTGGCGGCCCGGCTGGACCATGGCCTGACCCGCATCGGCAGCATCCACGGCGGCGCCGGCCTCGATCTCGTCGATGGCGACGGCCGGCCGGTCGTTCTCGAGCGCGTCGGCTGGCGCCACTTCTGAGCCAGCCGGCCGCCACCTTCCCTCAGCAGCAGCGGAAGCCGCCTTTGCCGCCGGCACCGTAGCGGGCGGCCTGCCGGTCGCGGAAGAACGCCTCGTAGCTCATCGGCTCGTCGTCGGGATGGGCGAGGCGGACGTGCTCGAGATAGGCCTCGTAGCTCGGTATGCCGACCATCAGCCGCGCCCCGTCGCGCAGGCGAAAGCCCCACGCCGACAATTGGGTGCGCAGCAGCTTGCCGGGCATGAGCAGCATGGTCCAACCTCACTCGGCGGGAACGACGTTGGCCGGCAGCTCGACCGCGGTCCAGCCGCGCTCGCGGTAGGCGACGATGCAGGAGCGGATGCCGAACACCACCAGCGAGGCCACGACCAGAACGAACATGCCGCACAAGGCGGCGTCGAAGCGGTCGTTGAAGATGATCTGCTGCATCTGCGCCATGTCCTTGGCCGGCGCCAGCACCTGGCCTTGCGCCGCCGCGGTGGCGAAGACGTTGGCGTGCGCGAGGAAGCCGACCTTGGGGTCGCTCGAGAACAGCTTGAGCAGTCCCGCCGTCATCGTGCAGGCGAGCAGCCAGCCCGTGGGCACGAGGGTCACCCAGGCGTAGCGCTGCCGCTTCATCTTGAAGATCACGACCGTCGCCAGCATCAGCGCCGCGGCCGCCAGCATCTGGTTGGAGATGCCGAACAACGGCCAGAGCGTGTTCACGCCGCCGAGCGGATCGGTGACCCCCTGGTAGAGCAGGAAGCCCCAGGCCGCGACGCACAGGCCGGTGGCGGTGACGTTGGGTACCAGCGAGGAGGTCCGGCGGAACAGCGGCACGAACATGCCGATCAGATCCTGCAGCATGAATCGCCCGGCCCGGGTGCCGGCATCGACCGCGGTCAGGATGAACAGGGCCTCGAACAGGATGGCGAAATGGTACCAGAAGGCCATCATCGCCTTGCCGCCGAACACATGGGAGAAGATGTGCGCCATGCCCACGGCCAGCGTCGGCGCGCCGCCCGCACGCGAGATGATCGTGGTCTCGCCGACATCCTGGGCGGTGGCCGTGATCAGCTCGGGCGTGGCCGGAAAGCCCATGGCGGTGACCGCGGCGGCGGCGCTCTCGGGCGTCGTGCCGATCACCGCGCCCGGGCTGTTCATCGTGAAGTAGATGCCGGGGTCGATGATCGAGGCCGCCACCAGCGCCATGATCGCGACGAACGATTCCATCAGCATGGCGCCGTAGCCGATGAAGCGGGCATCGGTCTCGCTGGCGATCAGCTTGGGGGTGGTGCCCGAGGAGATCAGGGCGTGGAAGCCGGAGACCGCACCGCAGGCGATGGTGATGAACAGGAACGGAAACAGCGTGCCCGACCAGACCGGGCCGGTGCCGTCGACGAACTTGGTCAGGGCCGGCATCTCCAGCGTCGGCTGCATGACGACGATGCCGATGGCCAGACCGACGATGGTGCCGATCTTCAAGAAGGTCGACAGGTAGTCGCGCGGCGCCAGCAGCAGCCAGACCGGCAGCACCGAGGCGACCGCGCCGTAGCCGATCAGGATCCAGCACAGCTCCGTGCCGGTGAAGGTGAACCACGGCGCGATCGCCGGCGATTCGGCGACGCTCTGGCCGTAGACGATGGCCAGCATCAGGCCGACGAAGCCGATGATCGAGGTCTCGCCGACCCGGCCCGGTCGGATGTAGCGGCTGTAGACGCCCATGAAGAGCGCGATCGGGATGGTCGCCGCGACGGTGAAGGTGCCCCACGGGCTGTTGGTCAGCGCCTTGACCACGATCAGCGCCAGCACCGCCAGGATGATGATCATGATCAGGAAGGCGCCGAACAGCGCGATCACGCCGGGGATGGCGCCGAGTTCGGCCCGGATCAGCTCGCCGAGCGAGCGGCCGTTGCGGCGCATCGAGATGAACAGGACCATGAAGTCCTGCACGGCCCCCGCCAGCACGACGCCGGCCAGGATCCACAGCGTGCCCGGCAGATAGCCCATCTGCGCCGCCAGCACCGGGCCGACGAGCGGGCCGGCCCCGGCGATCGCCGCGAAATGATGGCCGAACAGCACGTAGCGATCGGTCGGGACGTAGTCGAGCCCGTCGTTCATGCGCACGGCCGGCGTCGGCCGCGCCGGGTCGAGGCGCATGACGTTCCGGGCAATGTAGAGGCTGTAGTAACGGTAGGCGATCAGGTAGGTCGCGACCGCGGCGACGACGATCCACAGCGCGTTGACGTCCTCGCCGCGCTCGATCGAGACGATGGCGAGCGCGATCGCCCCCACCGTACCCAAAGCAAGCCACGGGCCGTGTTGCTTGACCGCCTGCATGCGCGCCTCCCTCGCGATCCGACGTCCGGGCTATCGTCCAAGCCTATTTCTGCGGGCCGGACTATTTATCCCCGGTTGCGGCAAGGGATGGCACAGAACATAGGCGCCGGCTACGGCGACGTGGCGGCCACGCTCGGCAGCTGACCGCGAAGGCGTTCGAACAGCGGTAGAATGTCGGTGCGGCGACACAGCTCCGTACCGGGCGTCATCGCGGCGGCGGCACCCGCCGCCACGCCGTAGGCGAACGCCTCGCCCAGCGGATGGCCGGACGCCAGCGCCCAGACCATGCCGCCGATGAAGCTGTCACCTGCACCCACGGCACTCCTGGCCTCGATCGGCGGGCTGGCCAGACGCAGGGTCAGGTCCCGCGTCGCGAGCACGGCGCCTTCGGCGCCGAGCGTCAGGGCCACGATCTCGGCCCGTCCGCTGTCGACGACCTCGCGGGCCAGGGCCTCCTCGTCCGCCGGTGTCGTCGCCTTGCGCCCGAGCAGATGCTCGAGCTCCCGCCGGCTCGGCTTGACCAGGTAGACGCCCTCCTTCAGCGCGTGGTGGAGCGCCGCACCCGAGCTGTCGAGAACCACCCTGCCGCCGCGTGCCTTCACCAGGCGCGCGACACGCGCGTAGAAGTCGGCCGGCAGGCCGCGGGCCAGGCTGCCGCTGGCGACGAACCAGTCGCCGTCCACGATCGACAGCACCTCGAGGCAATTGTGCCACTCGGTTTCGGTGATCTCCGGCCCTTCGGGCGTGAAGCGGTACTCGTGGCCGGTGCTGGTCTCGTAGACGGTGTGGCTCACCCGGGTCAGGCCGCCGATCGGCACCCGCACCGCGGCGATGCCGCTATGCTCGATCAGGTCCTCCAGCGCCTGACCGGTGATGCCGCCGGCGACGTAGAACGCGACCGCTTCGCCGCCAAGCTCGCGAATGGCCCGGGCCACGTTGAGACCACCGCCACCCGGATCGTAGCGCTCGTCCCGGGTACGCACCTTGCGCATCGGGACCACCTCGTCGGTGACGCAGGAGGCATCGATGGCAGGATTCACGGTGAGGGTGACGATCGGCTTCATGCGGTCGGCCATCGGTGTTGTGGCGATACGGGGATTCAACCTTTGCTGCGTGACGCGGATTCGGCCACGGGCAGCACTTCCGGCTCCACGGGCAGATCCTCGAGCGTGCGGCAGTTGAAGGCGGCGCAGTTCTTGAGCTCGGCCAAGCGCTCGGTCAGCGCCGCGACCAAAGCCGGGTCGGCATCGGGCAGCAGATTGTCCAGCTGGTACGGGTCGGCGCGCAGATCGTAGAGCTCACGCTCGCCGGTGCCGTACTCGATGTAGGTGTGGGCGGTCGTGCGGATCGCATCGAAGATCGCGTTGCCGCTGATCTCGTGCGTTTCCATCTCCCGCCGCTCGATCAGGAAGCTGCGCCGCCAGGGGGACTGCGGCTTGCTCAGCAAGGGCAGGAACGACCGGCCATCGACGAAGCTCGGCGGCTCGATCCCGGCGATGGCGGCGAAGGTCGGTGCCAGATCGTTGTTCAACACCATGGACATGAGCCGGGTGCCGGCGGCGATGCCGGGTCCGCGCACCACCATCGGCACCCGGATGTCCTCCTCGTAGGCCGTGGTCTTGCCGACGAACAGGCGGTGCTGGCCCATGTGGAACCCGTTGTCCGAGCTGTAGAAGACGTAACTGTTGGCCAACCTGCCGCTGGCATCGAGCGCGCCCACCACCGTCGCCACGAGATCGTCCACGGCACGCAGCGCGCGCAGCCGTTCGCGGTTGTGCCGGGTGAGAGCTTCCTTCTGCCAGTCGGCCAGCCGCGGCATCCGACCCACATAGGACGCCTTGTCGCCGACGTCCGGCTCGTCGAACGACGGCGGCCGTGGCAGAGGCGCGTCGGCGTAGAGATCGGCATAGCGGGGCACCGGCGTGGCCGGGCTGTGCGGGTCGATCGGGGCGATATAGAGCAGCAGCGGCCGGGCAGGATCGGTGCGCTGGATGATGTCCGCCGCCTTGGCCGCGAGCACGTCGGTGAGATGATCCTCCGGCCGATGACCATGGGCCACCACCGTCCCGTTCTCGTTCAAGGTATAGTCGAAGTTGCGGTACTTGTTGCCGACCGCATACCAGTCGTCCCACCCGGGTGCGGGACCTGCCTGCTCCGGCTCGTAGCCGTTCATGAGCTTGCCGAGGAATGCCGTCCGGTAGCCGGCCGCATGCAGCCACGTGGCGATCGTCGAGTTGTCCAGGCCGAGGGCATGGAATTTCTGGTACCCGCCGGTGGGCCATTCGTTGCCTTCGATCCGATGGTTGTGCGGGTACTGGCCACGCAGGATCGTCGCGCGCGAGGGGCAGCAGAACGAGTAGCTCACGAAGTAGTTGGCAAGGCTGGCGCCCTGATCCTCGATCAGCGCCTTGGTCTTTGCCATCACCCAGTGCGACCCGACGTCCTCGTCGTCGCTGAGGATGAAGACGATGCTCGGCGGTGGCGCCGGCGGCACGTCGGCGGCTGCCGCGGTCAGCGCCACGCCCAGCATCGCCTTCGACACCAGGGCCAAGGTCAGGGCTAACTTGCGCATCGACGCCGGTTCCGGTTCCGCCACATCGCCAGCATAGCCTTTAGCACGCTCGCCGTTGGGAGACACCTTCCGTGCGCGGCCCCGGGGCGCACTGTCGCCGACATTGCGGCCATGCTGTGACAGGCCGCCTGGTGCGGGCGATTCTCACCGTGTCGGAGCGCCCGACGCTCGGCTAGTCCGACCTATTGCGAGCAGGATAGAACAATAATCAATATAACATAGATAGAAATTATCAAAAATATGCGGAATGCATCCGCACGTTCGGGTCCAGGGACGAAATGGAACGCTTGGCTCGTCTACGAGTTCTGTGAGCTACGGCTGGCGGTTGCTGGGGAGGCTGAGGTGTCGGTGCATGGCTCCATGGACGATCGTGGCAAAACGGCCTACCTCGCCACCTGCTTCGTGGCGGTCGCATTGCTGGGGTTCATCGCCGGCAGCGTCACGACGATGAGCGACCTCGGCCCGGCGCGGGTGGTCGAGAACGCCTATCGCGCCGGCGCCGCGCTCTACAGCAAGGTCACCCAGTACAGCGATCCGCTGCAGTTCGATCTCTGGCGCCCGGCGCGCACCGAGCAGCGTGGTGTGACGGTCTACGACCCGGCCCAAGCGCAGAACGGCCTCACGCTCTACACGTCCGGGCACGACCAGAAGGCGCGTCTGATCGACATGAACGGCCGCGTGGTGCACGAGTGGGGCGTGCCGTTCAGCCAGATCTGGGACAAGACGGCCGCGGTGAAGGCGCCGCAGCCGGATTCGCACGTCTACATCGAGAAGACCCATCTCTACCCGAACGGCGATCTCCTCGCCCTGTACGTGGCGGTCGGCGACACGCCCTGGGGCTACGGCCTCGTCAAGTTCGACAAGGATTCCAACGTCATCTGGAAGTACCTGGCCCACGTGCACCACGATCTGAGCGTGGCGCCCGATGGCAGGATCTACGTGCTGACGCAGGAGATCGGCCAGGACGACATCACCCAGTACCCGCATCTGCGGGCGCCGCGCATCGACGACTTCGTGACCATCCTGTCGCCGGACGGCAAGGAGCTGAAGAAGATTCGCATGCTCGACGTGATGCTGCGCTCGCCCTACGCCCGGCTGCTCGACACGGTGCCATGGTACATCCAGAAGGGGGCCGGGGACTATCTGCACACCAACTCGATCGAGGTGCTCGACGGCAAGAGCGCCGGCAAGCTGCCGGCGGCGACGGCCGGCCGGCTGCTGCTGTCGTTCCGCGAGATCGGCACGATCGCGATCCTCGATCCCGTGACCGAGGAGATCGTCTGGGCGACCCGTGGGCCGTGGCTGCGCCAGCACGACCCCGACCTGCTGGCGAACGGCAACATCCTGCTGTTCGACAACCAGGGCAATGTCGGGCCCGGGGGCATCACCCGCGTGATCGAGATCGACCCGCGAACGCAGGAGATCGTCTGGACCTACGCCGGCACCCCCGAGGAGCCGTTCGAGAGCGAGGTGCGCTCCTCCGAGGTGCGGCTGCCGAACGGCAACACGCTGATCACCGAGTCCGATGGCGGCCGCCTGTTCGAGGTCACCAAGCCCGGCCGGATCGTCTGGAACTACATCAACCCGATCCGCGCGCAGCGGGAACGGGATGGTCAGGAGGTCATCCCCATCGTCTCCTGGGCGGAGCGGGTCGATCCGGCGAGCCTCGAGCCGGGGGTTCTCGGCGGCGAGGCAAGGCTGTCGCACCGGCAGGCGGCGGCGCAGCCGCCGCGCAGTTGAACGCGGCCTTTAGTCGAGCTCGTCCAGCACTTGACCGACCATGGCGACGATCTCGTCGATTTCCGCCCGGCTGACGATCAGCGGCGGCGACATCGCCAGGGTGTCGCCGGTGATCCGCAGCATGATCCCCTTGTCGCAGCCCTTCAGCATGGCGTCGTAGGCCCGAGCCCCCGGGCGGCCCGGGCGGGACGCGAGCTCGATGGCGCCCATGAGGCCGATATTGCGGATGTCGATCACGTGCGGACGAGCGCGCAGCTCGTGCAGCTTCTGCTCCCAGTACGGGGCCAGCTCGGCCGCGCGCGCGAACAGCGCCTCCTCCTTGTAGGTCTCCAACGTCGCCAGCGCCGCGGCGCAGGCGAGCGGATGCGCCGAATAGGTATAGCCGTGGAACAGCTCGATCGCGGTCTCGCCCCCGGCGGCCGGCCCATGCACGATGGCGTCGTAGATGGGCTTGCGCGCCATCACGGCGCCCATCGGCACCGTGCCGGAGGTCAGGCCCTTTGCCGTCGTCACCAGATCGGGCAGCACGCCGAAATACTCGGCGGCCGAGCCGGTACCGAGCCGGCCGTAGGCGGTGATCACCTCGTCGAAGATCAGCAGGATCCCGTGCCGCTGCGTGATCTCGCGCAGCCGCTCGAGATAGCCCACCGGCGGCGGGTAGACGCCGATCGATCCTGCCACCGGCTCGACGATGACCGCGGCGATCGTCGAGGCGTCGTGCAGGGCGATCAGGTCGTCGAGCCGGTCCGCCAGCTCGGCGCCGTGCTGGGGCTGGCCACGGCTGAAACGGTTGCGCTGCAGATCCAAGGTGTGCGGCAGATGGTCGACGCCGGTCAGCAGCGAGCCGAAGTGCATCCGGTTCTTGACCATGCCGCCGACCGAGATGCCGCCGAAACCGACCCCGTGATAGCCGCGCTCGCGCCCGATCAGACGGGTCCGCGTGCCCTGGCCGATGGCGCGCTGGTAGGCGAGGGCGATCTTCAGCGCCGTATCAACCGACTCCGATCCCGAATTGGTGAAGAAGGCGTGATCGAGGTCGCCCGGGAAGAGATGCGCCAGCCGGGACGCCAGCTCGAAGGCCTTGGGGTGTCCCCATTGAAAGCTGGGGGCGAAATCGAGCTCGGCCGCCTGCTGGCGGATCGCTTCCACGATGCGCGGCCGGGCATGGCCGGCGTTGCAGCACCACAGCCCGGCCGTGGCATCGAGCAGCCGGCGACCGTCGCTCAGGGTGAAATGCATGCCGTCGGCGCGGGTGATCAGCCGCGGCTCGGCCTTGAAATGACGGTTCGAGGTGAAGGGCATCCAGAACGCTTCGAGATCGTTCGGCGCGCTTGGTTCGACGTTCAACATGGCGTTGGCCCTTCGGTCTTGACGATCCTTGGCGATGCTGGGCGCAGCATGTCGCAAGCGGCCGTCCTCAGCCAGATCGATAACGGTGATGCCTGCCCTGTCGTCGTGCGCACGTCCGGCTCGGCGGGCCGGCATGGCACGAGCCGTGCCTGAGCCGTTCGTGGCGGCAGGCGGATGCCGCGGATGCTGATCGCGCTGTTCGCGCCGGCGTCGGCGGCGTTGCTGGATATCGCCGGACCCAGCGACGTCTTCGACGAGGCCAACCGCCTGCTGGGGCGGGCGGCGTACCGGATGTGCCTGATCGGGGAAGGGACCGGTCCGCTCACGGTGGCGTCGGGGCTTGCGCTGCTGGTCGATCGATCGATCGTCGACGTCGGCGAGCCCGTCGATACGTTGCTCGTCGTCGGCCCGCGGGAGGTTCCCGACCCGCCGTCCCCCACGTTGACCGGATGGCTCCGGCGAACGGCCGCGACCGCACGCCGGCTGGGCTCGGCGCGTGCCGGTGCCTTCCTGCTCGGCGCGGCCGGTCTGCTCAAGGGGCGGCAGGTGGCCATCGCTGCCCGGCATGCCGGCGAACTCGCCACCCGGTTTCCGGTGGTCGCCGTCGCGCCCGATCGGCCGCTCGTGCGGGACGGGCGGCTGTTCAGCTCGACCGGCGGCGGCGCCGCGGTCGAGCTGGCGCTGGCGCTGGTCGAGGACGACTTCGGCGCCGCCTTGGCGCACGACGTGGCCGGGCAGTTGCGGGTGGACCCCGGGCGGCACGGCAGGTCAGTGCATCCGGTTGTGTCATCCATGCGCCCGTCCACGGCCCGGCCGTCGATGCGCGAGCTGACGGCCTGGATCCGCCAGCATCCGGGTAACGATCTCTCGATCGCCGAGCTGAGCCGCAAGGTGGCGATGAGCGAGCGGAACTTCGCCCGGGTCTTCCGGCGGGAGACCGGCATGACGCCGGCCGACTACGTCGACGCCACCCGGGTCGAGCTGGCCCGCCGGCTGCTCCAGGACGAGGCCCGGCCGGTCAAGGTCGTCGCCGTCGAATGTGGCTTCCACAATGCCGACGCGCTGCGTCGCAGCTTTCTGCGTCGGCTCGGCGTGACACCCAAAGCCTACCGTGCGCGGGCACATTCCGATGCCGCGACTCTGGCCGCCTCCGACTGAAAGCCGGCATTTTTTGAATTCGAGGATGTGAACGGATGGCAGATTTCTACTTCAGATTGTCCGAATCTGGCGCGTCCAGCCTGTTGAATATCGCTGCTTAGTATGCAGTAGTACACCTTCAGCGGGAAAGGCTCGGCCTCGCGTGCGCCAAGCAGGAGTAATCTGCATGTCATGCGCGGCGAGCGGTCCCTGGTCGGGTCGTGGAGGAAACTATGTCGGCGCCAAAATGGGATGGTGCGGTCGTCGGCCGCAAACCGCCGCAAGCGACGGACCGGCACGTTGCCGCGAGGCTCCGTCAACGTCGCCTGATGCTGGGCCTGACGCAGCAGCAGATGGCCGAGCTCATCGGCGTCACGTTCCAGCAGGCGCACAAGTACGAGACGGGCATGAACCGGATCTCGGCCGGTCGGCTCTATCAGATCGCCGAGGCCATGGGCGTCGACATCGGCTATTTCTTCGAAGGCCTCGACGGCGAGCCCACGGATGCGTTGCCGCGCCACGAGCGGCTGATGTTCGACCTCGGCCGCAATTTCGTGCGCCTGAGCAGTCCGGCCCATCAGGCCGCGATCTGCCACATGGCGCGGGTGTTGGCGCAGTCCGAGCCGTCGTCGCAGGAAACGGCCGCTTCCTGAGCCCTCTCCCCAGGGCGGCCGATCCGCGCTAGAGTTCGCGCCATGTATACCGAGACGACACGCGCGATCCGCATCGCCGTCGAGCCGTTCTACGTGGCGGACCAGTCGGAGCCCGAGAAGGGCCGCTGGGTGTTCGGCTACCGGGTGCGCATCGAGAATACCGGCAGCGAGACGGTCCAGCTGCTGACCCGCCACTGGCGGATCACCGACGGGCGCGGCCATCTGGTCGAAGTGCGCGGCGAAGGCGTGGTCGGCGAGCAGCCGCTGCTCGAGCCGGGCGAGTCGTTCCAGTATACCAGTGGCACCCCGCTGCCGACGCCGAACGGCATCATGTATGGTACCTATCAGATGATCACGGGCGAGGGGGAACGCTTCGACGTGACGATCCCCGCCTTCTCGCTCGACGCGCCGGGCGTGCGCCGCGCGGTCAACTGACCGCTCGGCGCGAGGCCGTCACATGCTCGGCTGCGCGCCGAGCCGGTATCCGGTACCGCCATCGGGCGACCGGACGGCGACATAGTAGCGGCCGGCCTTGAGCGATGCGCGCAGGCACGGCCCGTTGTCCGCGGCGCGCGGGCAGGTATGGGCGCCCTGCTGATCGCTGTCCGCGATCACCGAGCTGTCGGCGCGGCGCAGGGACAGCTTGGGCGTGAAGATGAAGCCGTCCACGTCCAAAGGGGCGCTGATGCGGAAGGTGTAGGTGTCCGGCGACGGCACGTCGACCTTGAACCAGTCCTTGTCGTCCCAGCGGACGATCTCGCTGGTCACGCTGCCGCTCGCCGGCAGGACGCAACGCGTGTGCGCATCCTGGCCACATTCCCGTACCGCCAGCAGGTGGAAATGACCCGAGTAGCTGGCCGGACTCTGAAGACAGTCGGGAAAGGTACCGGTCGACTTGACCGCGACATAGTATAGCCCGCCGTAACTCGTGCGATGGCTGATGAAGCCCACGTACTCGTAGTCGCCTTTCGCCGTCTTGAGGATGTTCCCGTGACGATCGAGCAGGCTGATCTCGGTGTAGGAGCACGCGGTGTCGACCCGAACGCCGTAAGTATAATCTCGATCGAGCTGCACCCTATACCAGTCGCTGTCGCCGACGCCGAACAGATCGCCGTCGATGCCCTTGCTGCCGGTCGGCAGCTTGGCCTGGCTGTTCGCGTTGCCGGGCACGTCCGCCGCGGCGTGAGCCTCGATGCCTCCCAACGCCAAGCTGCCGGCGAGGATGAAGCTGCCGAACAATCGCATGATGCCCATCTCCTCTTGAATATGACCGCAAGTATAGGTCGACCGGCCGCAAGATCGCGGCCCATGCGCGTCTCGTCGTACGATGGTGCGGCGAGCATCGTATCGTCGCCATGTGCCGGCTGGTGTCAGCTCACCCCTTGTCCGGCGGCCCGCATGGCCTGCGTTGCGGCCGCCGCGAAGCGCGCTCGGGTTGCCTGTTCGAGGCGGGTGAGCCCGAATTGCCCCGCGATCCGCCGCACCGCCTCCTCGATGTCGGCGCCGTCGTCGACGAACTGGCGGGCCAGCCCGGCGAGCTCCATCGTCGGCACGTCGCCATGCCGGCGTACGTCCGGACTGGCCGGGCGAAAGGGTACGGGCCGGCTCGGATCGCCGCCGCTCGGCCAAAGGACGATGCGCTCGTCCTCCTCGGTGCGCGCGATGCGGTGGTCGACGGCGTTGAGCACGGCGTTGCGAATCTTCGCGCCGCTGCGCTCGAAGCCATGGGCGCGCGCGATCCGCGTCACGAGGAGGTCGGCAAAGAGCGGCGCCTCTTCGGCCAGCACGTGCGCCACCATCGCCCGCAGGACCGGGCGATAGAGCGGATCGTGGAACCGCGCCGGATCGGGAGAGTGCCCGCAGGCGGTGACGTCCGCGAATCGGTAGGCTCGGGCAGCGACCGGATCGGATGCCGGCACGAGAGGCGCCGCATCGGTGGGCGGCGGCGGCGCGTCGCCGAACGGCAGTGGCGGCAAGGCCTGGATCCCTGCGGACCGGTTCGATGGCGCAGGTGCGGGCGGCCCGGCCGCGATGGCGGCGGACGGCGCCGGCGGGACGGCGACAGGCTCGGCCGGCGCCGCCACCGGCTCGGCGGCCTCGCGGCGCTGGCGCCGGTCCTGCTCGAGGTCGGCGACCAGACGATCGTGCAGCTTGTCGAGCGCGCTTGCGGCGTGCTGCCACCACTCCGTGCTCCAGACCCGGCGGATGCGCCAGCCCAGATCGGTGAGGACCATCTCGCGCAGGCGATCGCGGTCGCGCGCGGTGGCCGAGCGGTGGTAGGTGGCGCCGTCGCATTCGATTCCGGCCAAATAGCGCCCGCACGCATCGGGATGCACCACGCCAAGGTCGATTCTGAAGCCGGACACGCCGATCTGCGTGTGGACCTCCCAGCCTTTCGCCTCCAGGGCCGCCTTCACCGCCTCCTCGAACGGCGATTCCGCCGGACGCCCGGTCGCGGCGAAGGCTTCGGCCAGCGCCTTGGCGCCGCGCTCCGCGTACTCCAGGAAATGCTTGAAGTCGCGGACGCCGCGCGCGTTGGTGCGCGACAGATCGATCTGCTCCGGGCGCAGGGTGGCGAAGACGACCAGCTCGCGGCGGGCGCGGGTGATGGCCACGTTGAGGCGGCGGTGACCGCCCTCCCTGTTGAGCGAACTGAACTGGGCGGCGATCCGCCCGGCAGCGTCCGGGCCGACCGCCACCGAGAAAATGATCACGTCCCGCTCGTCGCCCTGCACGTTCTCGAGGTTCTTGACGAACACGGGCTCCGCCCAGCGGGTCGGGTCGAAGAAGCGCTCGATCTCGGGCCGGCCGCGCCGTTCCTGGTCGAGCAGATTCTCGATCAGCCGCTGCTGCTCGCCGTTGAACGTGACCACGCCCAGCGAGCGCCGGTCGGTCAGGAACGACGTCGCCGTCAGGCGGCGAACGATCTCGGCGACGACGGCTCGGGCTTCCTCGTGGTTCACGCGGCCGCCGCCGCGCTCATAGACGCCGTTCGGCACGTGCACGTAGCGCACCGCGCGGTCCTCGGTCACCGGCGAGGGGAAGGTGATCAGCCGGCCTTCGTAGTAGTGGCGGTTGGAGAACGCGATCAGGCTCTCGTGGCGGCTGCGATAATGCCAGGCCAGATGGCAGGACGGCAGGTTGCAGACCTGGCATTCGCTCAGGATGCTCTCCTGGTCCGCCACGTCGCTGCCGTCGTCGACCTCGTCCACGCCCCGCTCGCCGATGCTCGTCGGCGGCAGTTGCTCGGTGTCGCCGGCGATGACGACCTGGCGCCCGCGCGCGATCGCGCCGATCGCATCCCAGACCGGGATTTGCGAGGCCTCGTCGAAGATCACGACGTCGAACGCGCGCGCGTCGGGCGGCAGGTACTGCGCGATCGACAACGGGCTCATCATCACGCACGGCGTCAGGCGGGTCAGCACGGTCGGAATCTTGCCGAACAGCTGGCGGAGCGGGAGGTGGCGCACCTTCCGCGTCAGCTCGCGCGCGAGCAGGCCCCACTCGGGGTCGCTGCCGAACGCCGTGGGCCGGGGTACCGTGCCGGCAAGACGGCCGCGCACGATCTGCTTGGACAGCTCGCCGACCCGGGCATCGGCGGCGCGGAAGCGCGCGATGACATCCTCGTGGCGCGTGGCGAGGAACGTGCGCAGGACCGGATCCTCGGTGACCACGCCGTCGGCCCACCACCGCGCGTAGGCCACCTCGAACGCGGTCTCGACCTCCTCTGGCGCGAGCGATCCGTCGGTGAGGGCCTCGACCAGGCACGACAGACCGGCCGCCCGGGCACGCGCCGCGACCGTGTTCCATTGGCTCCAGGCCTGGGCGCGATAGAGGTTCGCCTGCCAGCGCCGCGCGCGGGTCACCGTCGCCTCGCTCCAGGCCGGGTCCGCCGCCATGGGGACGACCGGCGCCGCCCGACCGGCAAGGGCGCTCAGGCGGTCGAGCGCGGCCGTCGCCGTCTGCCAGCATTCATGGAACGTCTTGAACGTGGTCCAGCCGGCCCCGTGGCGCTGCCATGCCGGGGCACCGGCCGTGAGCAGGCGGACGACCTGGTCGCGCAGCGCCTCCGTGCCGATGGTGCTCGGCCCGACCACGGCGATGACCCGGGCCGCCTGGCCCGCCCATTCCATGAACGGCTCGAACCAGCCGGTATCCGTGTCGAGACCGGCCCAGACATTGCCGAAGGTGCCGAGCACCGGTGTCAGCGCGGTGGCCCGGCGCATGAGGTCGGCGATCTCGACCAGAAGTGCCAGGTCCCTGCCCAGGTCGGCCGGCAGCTCGTGGGCCACGAACGGCTCGAGCTGCTGGCGCACCTTCCGTTGCCTGCTGCCGCGGAAGAGGAAGCTCGCCGCGGCTGCCGCTTGCCAAGCCGCGAGGAGCTGACCCGGCTCCTGCGCGAAGACGCCATTCTGGTACGGGCCGCTGAGGCCGCGACGCAGCTCGCCGGCCTTGTCCTGGAGCCGGCGCAGCTCCTGCAAGGCGTGGCGCAGCGATCCACCGTGCGGCGACAGGAAGATGCAGCCGATCCTGGCCCGCGGCTCGATCAGGATGGCGCCGAGGCTGACGAGGCCGCCGAGCGCCTCGTGGTCGACCGGTACCGGCATGCCGACGGCCAGATCGAGAAACGCTCGCAGCGCATCGTCGAGCCTGGGCAGGCTGGCGACGAGTTCGGCGAGCGCCGCGTCCATGTCGTGACGCCAAGCCGGCGTCCAGGTCGCGAGATCGATGCCGGCGAGCGGGTGGCCGGCGATGTCGCCAGCGGCCATTGCCGCGGTCTTCAGCTCGCGGCAGATGGCGCGAAAGCCGGCCACGGTCTCCGCCGCATGCTCGTGGTGGCTCGGCCAGCGCAGGGCCAGCGACGTGAACCGGTCTTGATGCGCGATCAGCCGACCGAACGCCGCATGGGCGGTCATCCCGTTCGCGCGCCGCCGATGCAGCGCCGAAACCAGTCCGTTCAGCTCGTCGCGCAACGCGCCGAGCTCGGCGGTCGCGGCCGCCCAGTCGTCGGCCGGTGGTGCCGCGCGGTCGTGCCAGGCGGTCTTGAGCTGACCGAGCACCGCCGACTTCTGCGCCTTCGTGGAGTGGACCTCGAGGCAGTACTCGCCCAGCCCGATGTCCTTCAGCCGGCGCTGCACCACCTCGAGGGCAGCCGTCTTCTGCGAGACGAACAGGACCGTCCGGCCTTGCGCGAGGCATTGGGCGATCATGTTGGCGATCGTCTGGCTCTTGCCGGTCCCGGGTGGTCCGTGCAGGACGAAATCCTTGCCGGACGCCGCCGCGACGACCGCCGCCAACTGCGAGGAATCGGCCGAGAGCGGCGTGAACAGATCCTTGGGATGATAATCCGTGTCGAGACGGTCCATCGCTGGAAAGGTCGACGGGTCGCCATACGAATGGTTCGGGGTATCGATCAGGTGGCGGACGACCGGATGGCGCTTGAGCAGGTCGATCCGCTCGACGAGATCCTTCCACATCAGGTACTTCGTGAACGAGAAGGTCGCGAGGACCACCTCGCCGGTGACCTCCCACCCCTTCAGGTCGCGGATGCGGGTGCGGACGATCTGCCAGATCCTGGCGACATGGAGGCCGGAGCCATCCGTCGGCAGATCGCCTTCCAGCTCGGGGAGCCGCAGATCGAAGTCCTGCCGGAGCATCTGCAGCAAGGTCGGGTTGACGCGGGCCTCGTCCTCGTGGAGCCGGAGGCGGAACCCGGCGCGGACGCTGGTGCGCTCGAGGGCCACCGGGATCAGCAGGATCGGCGCTCTTGCCGCCGGCGCGCGCTCGCCGTCGGTCCAGGTGAGGAACCCCAGCGCCAGATGGAGAATGTTGGCACCGCCTTCCTCGAAGGCCGTGCGGGTGAGGCGAAACAGCTCCGTCAGGCGGGCGTCGAGTTCCTTTTCCGGGACATGGGTGTGAAGCTCGCCGCGGGCCAGCGCGTCCAGGACGTAGCGCCGGCGCCCGTCGTCGTGGTGGCGCTGCGCGAACAGCTCGGCGCTGCGCGGATCGCCTTCGGCCAGCACCTCGGTGCGTGGCAGCAGCTTGAAGCCGTGCCCCTCCGCCAGCATGTCCTCGAGCCGTTCCGGCGCCGGGCACTCGATCGCCACGGCCTTGCGCGTGTCCTTGAAGTTGAGCAGCTTGTTGCGCAAGCTGAGGTCGAGAAGCTTGCGCTTCCAACTCTCCAGACGGTCGGCGGGCCGTTCGGCGTCGATCCTGCCGACGACCTCCTCGCCGAACGGCGGGGGCGTCTCGAGCTCGAGCGCCATGGCCGCCTCATCGGCCGTGGCGCTCGTGGCGACGGCAGGGCCGTCGCCCAGGTCGAGCGGTCTGATCTGGCGGGCGCGCGCCCGACGCACGTCCAGGGCCAGCTCCAGCGCCGCCTGGGCGCCCTCCTCGACCTGACTGGCCCCCTGGCGCACGGCAGCGGAGAACGGTGGCGGCGGCACGCGCGTCAGCAGCGTGGTCTCGATCAGCACGATGTCCTCGAGATCCCGGCGCTTGCGCAGGATCTGCGCGTCGTCGACGATGCCGTTGGCGAAGTCCTCGTCCTTGAGCCAGAGGCCGGCGAAGGCATGGCCTTCGGTCAGCACGACCAGCGGGTTCAGGCCGGCCTGCTCCAGGCAGGCGGCGTAGAGCAGGGTCAGGTCGAGGCAGGTGCCGACCCGCCGCTCGACGATCTCGCCCGGCTGGCGCACCTTCTGGCCGGAGCGCTCGAAGCTCGCCGGGGGCAGCAGGTAGGTGATGCCGCGGGTGGCGAGGGCGACCCAGATGGCCTCGGCGATCTCCCAGACGCGGACCTTGCGCCCCGACGCGTACCCGTCGATCGCATTGTCGCGGCCGGCTGCGGCGAGCTTGGTGCCGGCCGCATGCAGGACGAGGTCGACCGCGGGGTCGTTGGGACGGACGAAGGCCGCGAGCAGCTCGGGGGCGGTGCCGGTGCCGCCCCAGTGGGACGGTGGCAGCAGGCGGATGGCGGATTGCCATCGGGCGAGTTCCTCCTCGCCCGTCGCGACGAGCACCGTCACCTCGGCGCGCAGACCTTCGCCCAGCCGGCGCAGCAGCCCGGCGTCGAGATCGATGTCGGGCTTCGCGACATGATGCGTGCCGTGCGCCGGGATCCGGTCGATCCGCCACACCGTGGGCGACAGGAACGCCGGCTCGGTGACGAGGCGCACCGTCACGTCGTGGAGATCGTCGTCCGAGCCATTCGCGATCGCGATCTCGTATATTGCCGCGATCGCGTTCTGCTGGAAAGCTGCGCTGATGTGATCGGCAATTGAGCAGGCAATGTTGATTGTCTTGTTGCTCATGAAGTCCGACCATTATCTGGAGACTTGAATATTGAATGCTATTGATTCTCTTAAAGGTTGTGCGCGGCAACGTCAACTCGTGGCATCCGACGCCCTTGAACACGACGGGCCGGCCGGTGCGGGCGGACATCGGCCCGGGCCGGGAGCCCGTGCGCCGCCTTGGTACTCTCGCGTGGAGCGAGCCTTTGTGCTACCCACGCGCCGTCTTGCTTCCTGCAGTGCGAAAGTCTCCACCTTGGCCCAATCCGACCTTCCGCCGCTCACGATCCTGCTCGCCGGCCCGCGCGGCTTCTGTGCCGGGGTCGAGCGGGCGATCGACATGGTCAAGGAGGCGCTGCGCAAGAACGGCCCGCCGGTCTATGTCCGCCACGAGATCGTGCACAACCGGCACGTGGTCGAAGAATTGCGCGGCATGGGAGCGGTGTTCGTCGACGAGCTGGACGAGGTGCCGGACGACGGGCTGGTGGTGTTCTCGGCCCACGGCGTGCCGAAGAGCGTGCCGAGCGAGGCGCGCCGGCGGCGGCTGCTCTACGCCGATGCCACCTGCCCGCTGGTCTCCAAGGTGCACCGCGAGGTCGAGCGCCATCAGAAGGCGGGCCGCACCGTGCTGCTGATCGGCCATGCCGGGCATCCCGAGGTGGTCGGCACGATGGGGCAGGTGCCACCGGGCTCGGTGCTGCTGATCGAGACCGTGGCCGATGCCGAGGCGGTGTCGGTGCCCGATCCGGCACAGCTCGCCTACTCGACCCAGACCACGCTGTCGCTGGCCGACACCGCAGCCATCGTCGAGGTGCTGCGGCGGCGATTCCCGCTGCTGCACGGGCCGCGCAACGAGGACATCTGCTACGCCACGACGAACCGGCAGCGCGCCGTCGCGGCGATCGCGCCGCGTGCCGACCTGTTCTTGGTCGTGGGCGCGCCCAACTCGTCCAATTCGGTGCGGCTGGTCGAGGTCGCCCGCGACGGTGGCAGCAAGGTGGCCCAGCTGATCGGGTCGGCGGCCGAGATCGCGTGGCCGTGGTTCGAGGGCGTGCGCACGCTGGGCCTCTCGGCCGGCGCTTCCGCCCCCGAGCTGCTGGTCGAGCAGGTGGTGGCGGCCTGCCGCGCCCGCTTCGCGGTGACGGTGGAAGAGGTCAGGGTCGCCGACGAGAACGTCAGCTTCCGGGCACCGCCGATTCCGCTGGCGCGCAGGGCGTCCTGAGCCGGTGGCGGTCTATACCGAGGTTCCGGCGCCGGCGCTCACCGCGTTTCTCGCCGACTACGAGCTGGGCGCGCCCGTGGCGCTCGAGGGCATCACCGAAGGGGTCGAGAACTCGAACTTCCGTCTCGCGACCGAGCGCGGCCGCTACATCCTGACCATCTACGAGAAGCGTGTCGACGTCGCCGACCTGCCGTTCTTTCTCGGCCTGATGGAGCATCTGGCCCGCCACGGCCTGCCGTGCCCGCTGCCGGTGCACGGCCGCGACGGCCAAGCGCTGCGCCGGCTGCAGGGCAAGCCCGCGGCCATCGTCAGCCTGCTCGAGGGCCGCTGGCCGCGCCGGATCACGGTCGAGCGTTGCGGGGCGCTGGGCGAGGCGCTGGCCACCCTGCACGCGGCCACGGCCGATTTCGGCATGACCCGGGTCAATGCGCTGTCGTTCGACGGCTGGCGGTCGCTGTTCGCGGGCTGCGGCGACCGGGCCGACTCGGTCGAGCCCGGCCTTGCCGCCGAGATTGCCGCCGACCTCGCCGACCTTGCCCGGCTGTGGCCAAAGGATCTGCCGCAGGGCGTGATCCATGCCGATCTGTTCCCGGACAACGTCTTCTTCGACGGCGACCGGATCACCGGCATCATCGACTTCTACTTCGCCTGCAACGATCTGCTCGCCTACGACGTCGCGATCTGCATCAATGCCTGGTGCTTCGAGCTCGACGGCTCGTTCAACCTCACCAAGGCGCGCGCCTTGCTGCACGGATACCGCCGCCGCCGGTCGCTGTCGCCGGCCGAGGTCGCGGCCCTGCCGGTGCTCGCCCGCGGGGCCGCGCTGCGCTTCCTGATGACCCGGCTCTACGACTGGCTGCACCAGATCGAGGGGGCCATGGTCAAGCCCAAGGATCCGCGCGAGTACCTGCGCAAGCTGCGCTTTCACCGCGCGGTCGCCGATCCTGCGGCCTACGGCCTCGCATGAGCGGGATCGCTGCCGACGACGAGCCCGTCCTGATCCACACCGACGGCGCCTGCAGCGGCAATCCCGGTCCGGGCGGCTGGGGGGCGATCCTGGCGTGGAAGGGCAAGCGCCGCGAGCTGTCGGGCGGCGAGCGGCACACGACCAACAACCGCATGGAGCTGATGGCCGCCATCGTGGCGCTGGAGACGCTCAAGCGGCCGAGCCGGGTCGAGCTGTTCACCGACAGCCAGTATCTGCGTCAGGGCATCACCGCCTGGATCGCAGGCTGGCGCCAGCGCGGCTGGCGCACCGCCGACAAGAAGCCGGTGAAGAACCAGGACCTGTGGCAGCGGCTGGATGCCGCCCGACGCATGCACGCGGTCGACTGGCACTGGCTGAAGGGCCATGCCGGGCATGCCGACAACGAGCGCTGCGACGAGCTGGCGCGGGCGGAGATCCGGCGGCTGCGTGAGGCGCCTGGCGGCGTAGCCTAGACTCGTCGGGCGCACTGCGCGCTTGCCGGCGATGCGGCGGCTGCGCGGCGTCTCGCGAGGTCGCCATGCCAGTCTTGAGGGTACTGCGCCCGTTCAAGTCATCGAGCCGGACCCCGCGCGCCCTTGGATTGTTGGTGGAACGGCGCGGCGGGAAAGGTCCATCGCCCAGCCTTGCTGCAGGTGCGTCGCGTTCAGCTCCTGGCTCGCTTGGATCGCGCAGGCGCGGCAGCCTCCCGAGCCCGTGGGCTCAAGCGATGCCGTTGTCCGTCAGATACCGGTGCAGGTTGGTCGCGGTGCGCGCCAGATGCTCCCGCAGACGCGCGCAGGCATAGTCCATGTCACGGGCGACCGCAGACTGGGCGATCTCGCTGTGCTCGAGCATCACGTTGCGGTCGCCGGACGTGCGCTTCAGGAAGGTGCGCCGGTAGCGGTCGTTCAGATTCAGCAGCATCGAACAAAAGTTGAGCAGAACGGGCATCCCGCACCCCGAGATCAGGGTCAGGTGAAAAGCCCGATGCGCCGCCTCCCACTTTTCCAGCGTCTCCGGCCGTGCCGCATCCCGCTCGGTGCGGTTGACCAGATGCAATGCCCGCATGACCTCGCTTTCCCAAACGAGGTCGCCACGCCGTATCGCCTCGCGTAAGGCGTAGCATTCGAAGTGCTCGCGCAGCTGGGCGATCTCGGCGAAGTTCGCCAGCGAGACCGGCGCGACGCTGTAGCCTCGGTTGTCCTCAAACAGCACCAGCCCGCTCGGAATCAGCCGTGCCAACGCCTCACGCAAGGGGCTCAGGCTGACCTGGAACTGTGCGCGCGCTTGGTCGAGGTTGATCTTCGAGCCGGCCGGAAGCGCCCCCGACACGATCGCCTCGCGCAGCCGCGCCATCAGCTGGCTCGCGATGGTGTTTTTGCCGTCGTCGATGAAAGACATGACCGCCAGGCGTTCCGGTGACCTCAATTCGCTCGTCAACGCCATCTGCGCATTCCTGCTGGATGCGTCACCGACCCAGTTAGGATAAACGATTATATGTGTCAACCGGCAACCGTGGAGAGTGCCGCGGTGCCGAGCGTTCTGTTCTAATCAGCTGATTTATTTAGAAATTGCGCTGTAAATGCGCTCCTCCGAGACGGTGCTCACGAAGTTGCTTGACAAATCATCGATTATTATCAGGATAATCGTGTAGCGTTCGGGAGGGCTGGGGCGACGATGGTCATCAGGAGCGAGGCGGACGTCACCGATGCCGTGGTGCGCGTCATGGAGCGGACGGCAAACCCGCGTCTGCGGGAGATCATGGTGGCGCTGGTGAAGCACCTGCATGGCTTCATCCGTGAGGTGCGCTTGAGCGAGGCGGAGTTTCGTGACGCGACGGCACTCCTCAACGAGATCGGCAAGCTCGCGAGCGACACGCACAACGAGTTCGTTCTGATGTCGGGCTCGCTCGGCGTTTCGACGCTCGTCTGCCTGCTCAACAACGGCGACGGGGGCCAGACCGAGACGTCCCAGTCCCTGCTCGGCCCGTTCTGGCGGCTGAACTCGCCGCGGGTCGATAACGGCGGCACGATCATCCGCTCCGAGACGCCGGGCGAGCCGCTGTTCGTCTCCGCACGGGTCCAGGACCGCGACGGCAATCCGATCACCGGTGCCGAGGTCGACGTCTGGCATGCCTCGCCGGTCGGGCTTTACGAGAATCAGGATCCCGATCAGGCCGACATGAATCTGCGCGGCAAGTTCACCACCGACCACGATGGTCGCTTGTGGTTCTGGACGGTGAAGATGGTCGGCTACCCGATCCCGACCGATGGCGTGGTCGGGCAGCTGCTGCGCGCGCAGGATCGGCATCCCTATCGCCCGGCGCATCTCCATGCGCTGATCTTCCGCGAAGGCTACAAGACGCTGATCTCCCAGGTGTTCGATCCGAGCGATCCGAACATCGACAGCGATGTGCAGTTCGGTGTCACCCAGGCCCTGACCGGCCATTTCGTGCGGCACGACGAACCACATCCCGAGCGGCCCGAGATCGGCACGCCCTGGTATGCGCTCGACTACACCTATGTCATGGAGCCCGGTGACGCGGTGTTGCCACGTGCACCGATCAAATGAGGGAAGGAAGCGATGCTGAGCCAAGAAGAATGCCGGAGAGCCGCCGCATCGCTGCTTGAGGCCGAGCGGATCCGCGTCCCGGTGGTGCAGCTCAGCAAGACCTATCCGCACATGGAGATCGAGGACGCCTACCGCGTCCAGGATCTCTGGGCGGAAGGGCGGCTTGCGCAAGGGGCGTCCGTGGTCGGGCACAAGATCGGCTTGACCTCACGCGCCATGCAGATGGCCTCGAAGATGACTGAGCCGGACTACGGCCGCATCCTCGACGATGCGCTCTACAACGATGGTGCGCAGATCCGCGCCGATCGCTTCATCAAGCCCAGGCTCGAGGTCGAGCTCGCCTTCGTCATGGGTGCCGACCTTGAGGGCCCGGGCACCCGGGTGCACGACGTGTTGCGCGCCACCGAGTTCGTCGTCCCGGCGCTGGAAATCATCGATTATCGCACGGAGGTGCCGCGAGGGATCGTCGATACCATCGCGGACAATGCCGCCTTCGGTGCCATCGTCCTCGGCGGTCGCACCATCCGGCCGATGGACGTCGATCTCCGTTGGGTTGGTGCAACGCTGTCAAAGAACGGGATCATCGAGGAATCCGGTGTCTCCGCGGCGGTGATGGGCCATCCGGCCGCCGGCATTGCCTGGCTTGCCAACAAGCTCGCCGCCGTCGGCGTCGGACTCAAGAAGGGGCATATCGTCTTGGGCGGCTCGTTCACACGGCCGGTCGATGTCGCGGCCGGAGACGTGATTCACGCCGACTACGGTCCCCTCGGCGCCATCGGTGTGTCGTTTCTCTCCGCAGGGGAGCTGCGCTGATCCACCGCCGCGACCCGGCGCGCCGCCACCTCCTCGACCGTGCGACGCGTTGCAGGCTCGAGATGGTCCTCGGCAGGGCCGATCGGCGGCGGTACTATGCGGTCGCGGCCGGCACGGCCTCGTTCTCGCGCGCATGCCGGAGCTTCAAGAGCGCCCGCTCGATCGACGGCTCGTAGCGGACGAGCGGCGGCTTGATGCCGTGCGCGAACAGGTCCTGGCGCATCTCGTGCGAAGTCCCGGTCAAGATGACCTTGAGCGCGCGTCGCTGCGCGCGGTGGGCCAGGCCCTTGATCGTCTCCGCCGCCGTCGAATCGACGAACGGCACGGCTGCGAAGTCGACGATCAGGCTGCCGCGCGTGTCGGCGATGCGGTCGAGCACCGAGCCGATCGAGGCCGCGGCACCGAAGAAGAAGGCGCCGCGGATGCGGTAGACGACGACGTCCGGGTCGGCGGCGCCGGCTTGGTAGGGGGTGCGCTGGCCGTTCGCATCGTCGGCCCGGTCCTCGGTGACGAGGGGGGCATGGGTCTCGATCGCGGTCGTCTGCGACATCCGATGGATGAACAGCACCGAGCCCAGTGCGAAGCCGACGGTGATGGCCTCGGTCAGGTCGCGGAAGATGGTGAGGAGGTAGGTCACGAGCAGGATCGCCGCATCGCCGCGCGATGCCCGCAGCAAGGTGGCGAACGCCTCTTTCTCGATCATGTTCCAGGCGACGACGGCAAGCACGCCGGCAAGCGCCGCCAATGGAATGAACGCCGCGAGCGGGGCCGCGACCAGCACGAACAGCAGCAGGAACGCCGCGTGCAGCATGCCGGCGATCGGGCCGTGCGCGCCGGCCCGGACGTTGGTCGCGGTGCGCGCGATCGTCCCGGTGACGCAGATGCCACCGAACAGGGCGCTGGCGACATTGGCCGCACCCTGACCGACCAGCTCGCAGTTCGACCGGTGCCGGCGTCCGGTCATCCCGTCGGCGACGACGGCCGAGAGCAGGGATTCGATCGAGCCGAGGAGCGCGAAGGCGATCGCGCTGGGCAGCACGGCCTGGATCTTGGCCAAGCCGAGTTCGGGCAAGATCGGCAGCGGCAGGCTCGCCGGGATGCCGCCGAACCGCGAGCCGATGGTGGCGACCGGCAGGGCGAACAGCGCCGTGGTGGCCGCGGCCAGGGCCACCGCGATCAGCATGCCGGGCCAGGACGGCCGAACCTTCTTCAGGCCCGCGATCACGGCGATGGTGGCAAGCGACAGGGCGACCGTCGGCGGATCCAGCGTCGCGCGTGCGCTCCACAGCGCGGTGAGCTTGTCGAACAGCGGGCCGGGCTCGGCACCGGCGAGGCTCAGCCCGAACAGCTCCTTGAGCTGGCTGGCGAAGATGATGGTGGCGATGCCGGCGGTGAAGCCGACCGTCACCGGATAGGGGATGAACTTGATGTAGGTCCCCAGCCGCAGCAGGCCGATCGCGGCCAGGATGAGGCCGGAGAGCAGGGTCGCGAGCAAAAGCCCGTCCATGCCGTGCGCCTGCACCGTCGCCGCCACCAGCACGATGAAGGCGCCGGCCGGACCGCCGATCTGGAACCGGCTGCCGCCCAGGGCCGAGACCAGGAAGCCGCCGACGATCGAGGCGTAGAGCCCCTGCGCCGGCGAGGCGTTCGAGGCGATGGCGATCGCCATCGACAATGGCAGGGCGACCACGGCGACGGTGAGCCCGGCGATCGCATCGGCGCGCAACTGGGCCAAGCCGTAGCCCTCGCGCAGGACCGTGACCAGCTTGGGCGTGAACAGCTCGGCGAAGGTTGGCGCAGCGGGTCGGGTGATCGCGGCGGTGCGGGTGGTCATGGCGTCCAGCGTACGGGAAGCGGGGTTGCATGCCCGTCCTACCCGGCCTGGTAGCATGACGAGAAGTGGCCGGTCGTCGCGTCTCACCTGCTCTGGCGGCATCGATGCCGCGCGACGCAAGCGGCGCCGATAACGTGCCTTGACGGCGAATTCCATCCATAGCATCATGTCAAATTAAGAAATGTTCATAAGATCTTGCTCGGCCCATGATCCAATGAGACATGGGGCAGTCTGCAATGAAAATTCGTCCATTCTTTGGTCATGCAGCCCGGAAGGACGCGGTGTGGTATCGCCATGGCCTTCTGAGCCTCGGCGTGCTGGCCGTCGGGATGACCTTCGGCGCTGCCGTCGGCATGGCGCAGGAGGCGGCGACGCAGGGCAAGCACCGGATCGTCGCCAGCGACGGTGTCGCGGTGGCGCAGGCCGAGGGGAAGGCGTCCGTATCGCGATCGTGGCCGGGCCATGCCATGGCCGGCAAAGCCATGGACGCGCTGGCCAACGCGCGCGGCCTGAGCGAGTCGGCGCCCGAGCTTGCGGCACTGATGCGCTTGCCGGCGGTGAGCGCAGGGCTGGGGCAGGAGTCGATCTTCCCGCCCGACACGCGCGTCCGCGTCAACCCGACGACCGGCTTTCCGGCCCGTGCCACGGTGCTGGTCACCTTCTCGGCCGGTCGGTGCAGCGGCTGGCTGATCGGCGCCAACACGGTGATCACCGCCGGCCACTGCGTCCATCCGGGCGGCGGCGGCTCGTTCTACCCGACCAGTAGTTACCGCATCTACCCTGGCCGCAACGGCGCGGCCAGCCCGTACGGTTCGTGCACGGCCCGTTGGGTCGCCAGCGTGGCCGGCTGGACCGTCAACGGTGACGACCAGTACGATTACGGAGCGATCAAGCTGAACTGTACGATCGGCAACACCACGGGCTGGTACGGCTTCTTCTGGCAGACGGCGTCCCTCACCGGGCTGCCGACGATCATCAACGGCTATCCCGGGGACAAGCCGCTGACCCAGTGGCAGAGCAAGGGCAAGGTGACGGTCACCCAGACCCGCCGTGTCTTCTATCGCAACGACACGATCGGCGGCGTCAGCGGCTCGCCCGTATGGTACAATCGCGCCGGTTGTGGTATCTGTTCGATGGCCGTCCATGCCTACGGTGCCTACGGCAGCCCGCCGTTCAGCACGAACAATCACGGCACGCGGATCGTGAAAGCGGTATTCGACAACTTCGTCGCCTGGCGGAACGCCGCCTAGCCCCGCTTGCCTGCGGGACCGGCATCTTTCGCCGGTCTCGCCGCATCGGCAAGGAGCGCGAGGACGGGACGATGCGCCGGCATCGACTGGGCCATATCAGCGGGTTGCTGGCGCTGGGCATGCTCGAGCCATGGGTGCGCGGGCCGGCGGCGCAGCCGGACGATGGCATGCACCTTCCGTCGCCGGCGGCACGCGGCATGCGTGACGAACGGATCGGCGCTCACTTCTGCAGCTCGGTCCAGATGCGGGTGTAATACTCGTTGACCTCGGGCGAGCAGGCCAGGATGAAGTGGCCGTGATTGCCCTCGGGCAGGGTCAGCTCGGGTGCGCCCTGCATGTCGGCCCGCATGTAGGCCTCGCTGCCCCTGATCCCGTTGGCATAGCGGGCGAAGTTCGACAGCATGGCGGCGTTCTCGGGGGCCATGATGAAGTTGAGGAACAGCTTGGCGTTCTCGACGTTCTTCGCGTCCTTGAGGATGGCCGCGTTGTCCATCCAGATCGGGAAGCCTTCCTTGGGGAAGCCGAACCGGATCGCCGGGTTCAGCAGCCGCGAGCGGAAGGCGGCTCCGTTCCAGCCCGCCAACGCGAGGTAATCCTCCTTCGCGTAGGCATCGACCGTGCCGTAATCCATGGCCAGCCATTTCGGCTTGGCGGCCATCAGCACGTCGCGCGCCTTCTTCAGCACCGCCTTGTCGTCGGTGCAGGGCTCGCCGCCCACGTACATGATGGCGCCGCTGAGGATGTCGGTCATTTCGGGCACGACGTTGATCCTGCCGACCAGCTCGGGTGGCGGATCGAACACGATGGCCCAGCTATCGACGTCGCCGTGATAGTACTTGGTGTTGGCCGAGACGCCGGTGACGCCCCACTGCCAGGGCACGCTGTAATGCCGGCCGGGATCGAACGGCACGTCGACCCAGCGCGGGTCGACGTGCTCGAAGTTCTCCATCCGGTCCGGCCGGCTCTCGAGCAGGAGCCCGTCCTCGATCCAGATCGGCAGGATGTTGGACGACGGCACGACGATGTCGAAGCCGTGCCCGCCGGCCTTGACCTTGGCCAGCGCGGTGTCGTTCGAATCGAAGTCGGTGATCGTGACCTTGACGTCGTAGGTCTGCGCGAACTTCGTGATCAGCTCGGGGCTGGTATAGTCGCCCCAGTTGAACAGATGCAGCTCGCCCGTCGCGTGCGCCGGGAGCACGCTCTGCTGCAGCATCAGGGCCGTTGCCGCCAGCAGAGTCCGATAGCGCATCGTCGTTCTCCGGCTGGTCGTCACTTCTGCAGCTCGGTCCAGATCCGGGTCATGATCTCGTTGACCTCGGGCGGACACGTGGTCAGGAAGCGGCCTTTGCTGCCCTCGGGCAGAGCCAGTTCCGGCGCGCCCTGCATGTCGGCCGGCATGAAGGCCTCGCTGCCCTTGATCCCGTTGGCATAGCGCGCGAACGCCGACAGCATGGCGGCGTTCTCGGGGGCCATGATGAAGTTGAGGAACAGCTTGGCGTTCTCGACGTTCTTCGCGTCCTTGAGGATGGCCGCGTTGTCCATCCAGATCGGGAAGCCTTCCTTGGGCAGCGCGAAGTGCACGTTCGGATTCTGCAGCCGGGCGCGGAACGTATAGCCGTTCCAGTTGGCGCCGGCGGCGATGTCCTCCTTGGAGTAGGCCTCGGGGTTGGCATAGTTGATCGACAGCCATTTGGGCTTGGCGGCGAGCAGGAGGTCGCGGACCTTCTTCAGCACCGCCTTGTCGTCGGTGCAGGGCTCGCCGCCCACGTACATGATCGCACTGCTCAAGATGTCGTTCATCTCGGGGATGACGTTGATCTTGCCGGCGAGCTCGGGCGGCGGATCGAACACGATGGCCCAGGTGTTCGGGTCGCCCTGATAGTACTTGGTGTTGACCACGACGCCGGTGGTGCCCCACTGCCACGGCACGGTGTAGTGGCGCCCGGGATCGAACGACACGTCGACCCAGCGCGGGTCGACGTACTTGAAGTTCTCCATCTGGTCCGGTCGGCTTTCGAGCAGGAGCCCGTCCGCGATCCAGATCGGGACCATGTGCGCCGACGGGACGACGATGTCGAAGCCGTGCCCGCCGGCCTTGACCTTGGCCAGCGCGGTGTCGTTCGAATCGTAGTCGGTGATGGTGACGTCGACATTGTAGGTCTTTTCGAACTTCGCGATCAGCTCCGGGCTGGTGTAGTCGCCCCAGTTGAAGATGTTGAGCACGCCTTCGGCATGCACGGCCGGTGCCGCCTGCAGCAGCGTCGCCACTGCCACGGCCATGAGCGTGGCCTTGCGCATGATCAGTCCCCTTTGCCGCGGTTGAGCACGAAGAACAGCGACACCAGCAGGATCGAGGCGCCGAGCAGGGCGGTGGAGACCGCGTTGATCTCCGGCGTGGTGACGCGGCGCAGCTGGGCCAGCATGTAGATCGGCAGCGTCTCCTGGCCCGGGCCCGCGATCATGTTGGTGATGACGACGTCGTCCAGCGAGGTCACGAACGCCAGCATGAAGCCGGCGAGGATGCCGGGCCAGAGCAGCGGCAGCGTCACGTAGCGGAACGCCCGCCACGGCGTGGCATAGAGATCGGCCGCCGCCGCCTCGAGCGTGCCGTCCATGTCCTCGAGCCGGCCGCGGATCGGCAAGAACGCGAACGGGATGCAGAACGCCGTGTGTGCCAGCACGATGTAGCCGATGCCGCCATAGCCGGTCGCCACCTTGAGCAGCGCGAAGAAGATCAGCAGCGCCACCGCGGTCACGATTTCCGGCGCCATCAGCGGCAGGTTGATCACGGCATAGACCAGGCTCTGGCCACGGAACGGCGGGGTCCTGGTGGTGGCGATCGCCGCCATGGTGGCGAGCAGGCTGGAGATCGCCGCCGCGACCAGCGCGATGCCGAGCGAGCGGCCCGTCGCCGCCTGCACGTCGGCATTGCTCCAGGCGGCCCGATACCAGCGCAGCGAGAAGCCCTGCCAGATCGCGACCGAGTCGCCGGCGTTGAACGAGTAGACCGCAAGCAGCGCGATCGGCGCGTAGAGGACGGCGAAGACCACAAGGGCCATCGGCGCGAAGCCCGGCAGGCGCCGGACCGAAAAGGCGCGCTCAGCCATGGCGGGCATCCCGGCCGCCGGTGTTGCGCACGTAGACCAGGAGGGCGGCGAGCACGATCAGCATCAGCGTCAGCGACAGGGCGGCGCCCAGCGGCCAGTTGCGGCCCTGGCCGAACTGCAGGTCGATCAGGTTGCCCAGCATCATCCTGGTCCCGCCACCCAGGAGGCGCGGCACGACATAGGCGCCGAGCGAGGGGATGAAGACGAGAATGGAGCCCGCGACGATGCCCGGACGGGCGAGGGGCAGCACGATGCGGCTCAGGACCCGCCAGGGCGTCGCGTAGAGGTCGTAGGCGGCCTCGATCAGGCGGAAATCGAGCTTCTCGAGGCTGGCATAGAGCGGCAGCACCATCAGCGGCAGGTACACGTAGGCCATGCCGAGGCCGAGCGCGAAATCGGTGTAGAGGAGCTGGATCGGCGCCTCGATCAGGCCGAGCCCGCGCAGCAGCGAGTTGACCACCCCTTCGTTGCGGATCAGCTGCATGATGGCGAAGGTGCGCACGAGCAGGTTGCACCAGAACGGCACCGTGACCAGGAACAGCCAGAAGCTGCGGCGGTGCGGTGGCCGGGTGGCGATGAACCAGGCGGTCGGGAAGCCCAGCAGCAGCGTCAGCAGGGTGGTGAGGACGGACAGGCCGAGCGAGCGGACGAAGATCGACAGATGGGCGTCCGCCCATTGCCACGTCGCGTCGAAAATGTCCTGCTGCAGGAAGATGTTGAGCCACGCCTCGGTCGAGAAGCTCCATTTGACCCCGGCATAGTCGCCCGGGGTCAAAAAGGAATAGGCGACGACGATCGCGAGCGGCCCGACCGCGCCGATGGCGAGGATGGCGAGGGCCGGCGCGAGCAGCAGCCAGCGGCGACGGGCCTCGCCCGTGCCCGCACCGGTCATGCGCGCAGCACCTGGACGGCGTGGGCGCCGATCACCACCCGCAGCCGCTCGCCGGTGCCGAACGCGCCGGCATCCGCGTGCCGGTTCTGGCTGCGCACGAGCATGGGCTCGCCGCTGTCGAGGCGGAGGTGGTAGCGGGTGTCGGTCCCGACGAAGACGACGCTCTCCACGCTGGCGCCGAGCCCGGCCACGCTCGGATCGCGCGTCAAGGTCGCGTGCTCCGGCCGGAGCACCACGTTGACCCTGCCGCTCGTCGGCGCGCCGGCCGGCAGTCGGGCCGGGATCTCCAGGCCCCCGGGCAGGCGGACCAGGGCCTCGGCGCCGTCGGCGTCGACGAGGTCCGCCTCGAGCAGGTTGGCATCGCCGATGAAGTCCGCGACGAAGCGCTCGGCCGGATGATCGTAGATCTCCCGCGGCGTGCCGATCTGCAGCACCCGACCCTGGCTCATCACCGCGATCCGGTCGGACATCGCCAGCGCTTCTTCCTGGTCGTGGGTCACGAAGACGAAGGTGATCCCGGTGTCGCGCTGCAACGCCTTGAGCTCGAGCTGCATCGCCTTGCGCAGCTTGAGGTCCAGGGCGGACAGCGGCTCGTCGAGCAGCAGCACCTCCGGCTGCGGCGCCAGGGCCCGGGCCAGGGCCACGCGCTGCTGCTGCCCGCCCGAGATCCGGCTGGTCGCGCGCGCCGCCAGCGCCTCCATCCGGACCAGCCGCAGCATCGCCTCGACCCGGGCGGCGATTTCGGCCGCCGGACGGTTCTGCATCTTCAGCCCGAAGCCGACATTCTCGGCCACGCTCATGTGCGGGAACAGAGCATAGCTCTGGAACACGGTGTTCACCGGCCGCCGGAACGGTGGCAGCCCGCTGACGTCGCGGCCGCCCAGCAGGATCCGGCCGCTGCTGGCCTGCTCGAAGCCGGCGATCAGGCGCAGCAGCGTGGTCTTGCCGCAGCCGGACGGGCCGAGAAGGGTGAAGAACTCGTTCTGGCGCACGGTCAGCGTGACGTTGTCGACGGCGCGGACGACATCGCCGCCGGACGTGAAGATGCGGCTGACATCCTCGACCGCGATCGCGTCGACCGGCGTCGACGCCTGCCCCGTAGTCGCCATGCCGTCCCATTCGCCTGCTGTACGGAGGAGGTTAGCGACGCCCTCTCGGGCTGACAATGCAGCGCCGGACCCGCATGCGGCGTCGTGACCGGGGTTGCCTGGCACGGCACCTGCGTAGCATGCGCCGCAACAGGGAGAAGCAACGATGCCGGCACCGATCGACTTCTACTTCGAGTTTGCAAGCCCCTACGGCTATCTCGCGTCGCTGCGAATCGAGCCGATCGCCGCGGCCTACGACCGCGACGTCAACTGGCGGCCGATCATGCTGGGGGCGGCGCTGAAGCTGACCGGGGGCGGGCCCAACCTCATGCTGCCGCTCAAGGGGCCGTATCTGCTCCGCGACGCCCCACGCTGCGCGCGTCTGCTCGATGCGCCGTTCAAGCTGCCCGAGGTCGTGCCGATGAACTCGCTCGCCGTGTCGCGGGCATACTGGTGGCTGCACGCGCAGGATCCCGACATGGCCAAGGGCTTCGCGCAGGCGGTCTTCCATGCGCACTGGGGCGAGGGCCGCGACCTCTCCACGCCCGAGCAGGCGGCCGCGCTCGGCGAGACCCTGGGCCTGCCGCGGGCCGAGCTGCTGGCGGCGGTGCAGGACCCGGCGATCAAGGCGCGGCTGAAGGAGGAGACCGACCGCTCCGTCGCGCGCGGCGTGTTCGGCTCGCCGTTCGTCTTCGTCGACGACGAGCCGTTCTGGGGTGCCGACCGCCTGGAGCAGGTCGAGCGCTGGCTGGCGACGGGCGGATGGTGAGGCGCTCGACGAGGCGCGGGCGATGACCGGGGAGCTCGTCGTCCGCCCGCCCCGGCCCGAGGAGCGGGGCCGGTGGGACGTGCTCTGGCAGGGCTATCTGCGCTTCTACCGGCGCCAGCTCGATCCCGCGGTGACCGAGACGAGCTGGCTGCGTTTCCTCGATCCCGAGGAGCAGCCGCATGCGCTGGTCGCGGCACGCGGGTCCGAGCTTCTGGGTTTCGCGACCTACCTGTTCCATCGCTCGTCGTGGAGCATCGGGCCTTACTGCTACCTCGAGGATCTGTTCGTGGCCCCCGACGCGCGCGGCCAGGGCGCCGCGCGCCGGCTGATCGAGGCCGTCGGCGCCGCCGCCGACGCGGCCGGGGCGAGCAGCGTCTACTGGCATACCCAGGAATTCAACGCCGACGCCCGCGCCCTCTACGACACGCTGGCGTCGCGGACCTCGTTCATCGTCTACCAGCGCTGACGACCGACCGGTCGCGGCGGGTGCCACGCCGCCGCCCGCGAGGACACGCAAAAACGTAGCATTGGACGCGGTGCCGGCAAATCGGTAGGACAGGGCAGGGGGAGGCAGAATCGGCCCATGAGCGTCCTTCAGAGCCGCCTGAACACGCGCAGCGATGCCTTTCGCGCGAACGTGGCGCAGATGGAGGCCGTGGTCGCGGACCTGCGGGCGCAGGTGGCGCGGGCGGCGCTGGGCGGCGATGCGGCGGCGCGGGCCAAGCATGCCGCCCGGGGCAAGCTGCTGCCGCGCGAGCGCCTGGAGCGGCTCCTCGACCCTGGCGCGCCGTTCCTCG